>NZ_CP189852.1:6343181-6977500 GCF_050235535.1 Aliinostoc sp. HNIBRCY26 | reverse complement strand
CGTAACACTTTTGGGATTCAACTCCTGAAAAATTGTCTTTTGTACGGTTAAATATGATTGCCTGAGCAGGACAGATTTTTTCACAGGGTCTAGGACAAGTTTGGGGACATTGAGTTTGATCAAATTCGGCTTTGCGAAAATGAGGATCTTCTCCATCATTCAAGCTGACCATTAAGAATGGTAAATTACCTTTGTAATTAAAACCGCGCTCTTGGGCATCACCTGTCAAGCTTTTTGCTACTTGTAAAGCTGCTTGTACGGACGCAATAACTGCTGGATCAGCAGAAACATCTATACAGTCAGCACCAGCCAAAGTATAGGCTATTGTTAAACTTCTGACTGTGGGGAGATGTTGGAAACTAGCTCCGCAAATAAGTTTGAACCAGTTACCTTTGGTTAATGATTGTAAAGGTGCTAACAAATTATTCACATTTCTATTATGCTTTTATTTGATGAAAAATAAAAGCCTGAATATACCAAAATCCCAGGTTAATGTATGCTTGGGTTTAATTTAACAGTAATGAAATCCAGAAATTCAATCAGTTTTGTTGTTTCTTACTTGTTGAGATTGCTATAACTTACCACTGAGGTACTGAATTAATAAAGTCAATTATAAATTTTTGCTCTATAGGTTCAGAAAATAAATAACCTTGAGCAAAGTCACAATTCAAATCTTTAAGATGTGCTAGCTGTTCTGGAGTTTCAACACCCTCTGCAATGGCAGTTATGCCCATAGATTCAGCAATACTAATCATTGCTGGTACTAAACCCATATTTGCTTTATCTAACTGCATGAGTTTAACAAAAGATTTATCGATTTTCAGAGCATCAAAAGGAAATATATGTAGATAACTGAGGGATGAATAACCTGTGCCAAAATCATCCATAATAAGTTTAATTTGGCGTTGTTTTAATTTTTGCAGAGTAGCTTTAATTTCTTCCGTATTATCCATAATTACGCTCTCTGTAATTTCTATTTCTAAGAGTTTAGGATTAACTTGGGTGGCTTGAATAATTTCATCAAATTGTTCAATAAAATTTGATTGATAGAATAAGCGTGCGCTTAAGTTAACACTAATTGTTAAATTTTTAGCTAGTTCTGAATAATTTTGCCAGCTACATAATTGTTCACAGGCTGACTGTAACACCCATGTATTAATCGGTTTAATTAAACCTGTTTCTTCAGCAATAGGAATAAATTCTGTAGGATAGATGATGCCACGATGTGGGTGTTTCCAGCGTATAAGTGCTTCAAACCCAGAAATTCTGCCTGTGGATAAGGCAACAATTGGCTGATAATAGACTATGAATTCCTGTCTTTCGATGGCTCTTCTGAGGTCATTTTCCATTTCTAAAGCATGGATAGCATTCTGGTACATGGCTGGCGTGAACACATGATATCTAGCTCTGCCCATAGCTTTAGCGTGATACATGGCTGTATCAGTATCTCTTAATAAATGCTCTGGTTTTTCATAATCTTTAGTACCCCAACTAATACCAATACTGACATTCATAAAGACTTCATATATAGATAATTTAAAGTTAGTAGATAATTGTTGTAATATATTTTCGGCAATTTCTAAAGCTATATTAATATCTGTAAGATTATCTAAAATAATTCCAAATTCATCGCCACCTAATCTAGCAAGGGTATCTGATGGTGTTAGACATAACTGAATACGATTAGCAAGAGCAATCAGCAATTCATCTCCTACTAAATGCCCCAGGGAGTCATTGATGATTTTAAAGCGATCGCAGTCTAAAAACATCACAGCAAAATGATAATCATATTCCTGTTTGGCACGATTTAAAGCTTTCTCTAAGTTCTTCATAAATAAGACTCGATTCGGCAAACCAGTGAGTGCGTCATGGAGAGCGATATCTAGTAATTTACTTTGAAGAGATTGGCTGATCGTAATTTCCTGCTGCAATTTGAGTAAGGCTTTTTCTAACTCCCAAGTTCTTTGTTTTACTCTTTGATCTAGTTCAGAGTTAAGTGCCATGAGTTCTAGTTGCGTTGTTCTTAATTTGATTTGATTCTGCACTCTTACCAGAACTTCTTCGAGTTCAAAGGGTTTAGTGATGTAATCTACTCCTCCTGTTTTAAAACCCTTAACTTTATCAAACACATCATCTAAAGCACTGATGAAAATTACAGGAATGTCCGCAGTGAGTTCCCACGCTTTAAAACGTTGACAGACTTCATAACCATCCATTTCTGGCATCATAATGTCCAACAAAATTAAATCTGGCAATACTGTTTTACAAGCAGTTAAAGCCATTTGCCAGTTTAAAGCTTTGCGAACGTTATATCCTGCTCTGGTGAGAATTGATGACAAAACTCGCAGGTTGTCAACCATATCGTCAATGATCAAAATGTCTTTTTTATTGGTTTTCAGCACAGGTAATTCATTCTGCATCTGTTCCAGTTAGTTCCATACTTTGCTGACACTTTATAAATACTTATTCGCTAAATTATTAAGACCTTAAGACTGTTATTTGTATCCAAGTATACTTTTTGGTGAAATCATAGCCCAATAGGTGACATAAGTAGGTAGGGTCAATACTAACACTACATATGACGTAAGATATCAAGCAGTTAACTGTTATTAGTATATAGCCATACTTAATTTATTTACATTTGCTTAAATTTTTAGCACATATCTTCTGGCTTATAAACATCAAACTTTGTTATAACACTATAATTAATTCGATATCACCTGAAAATACACAATACATATCTTATACAAGTAATACAATGCGTTGCCATGACTATATCAGGGATTACAACGAATTAACTGTATCTAACTAATCTTGTTTTGTCTAAGTATTTAACGAATTGTGAGCAACTGCAATATGAAACGCATCTTTTAAGCAGCTACTAATGTGTCAAAATTATCATGTTTGATAGAGAGAGAAGATAGCACATACTCAACCTTACTCAGTAAGGCAGCATTTACTAGTTAAATTATATACAATTCACTAAAACGGCAAATAAGTAAAATTATCAATCTTGTTTTACAACCTGATCCATCAAAAATCTTGATATGGTGAGGGGCATTTATTTGCTATGAAATTGAGAACTACTGTAATTTTATCTTGAAGACAAAAATTAGATTTTTTAATATAACTGCTATTTTATATAACTATAAATAGTTAGGGACTTCCAAAAAATAAAGGCTTTCAGGAATAACAGCAAAAATTGTCAATAATCTAGAAAAGGGAATATTGTTGCTTGGGAAGTCCCTCATACTGAGTTCAAGGAGCAGTTTAGGGTGATGTTGTTATTCTTAATGGCGATCGCCAATTGACTTTCTCAAATGATCACTTATTGGGGATATAAAGGTGATTTATCAATTTCTCCAATTTTGTTGATTGGCCAGAAACGCAGTACAGCGCGCCCAATAATGTTGTTACGTGGTACAACACCCCAACAACGACTGTCGTAGCTACTGTTACGATTATCACCTAGAACTAGATAAGAGTTAGGAGGTATTGTTTGAGATTTAGCTAAAAAAGGTGGTTGTGGCCCTGATTGACAAACATCAACAGAAGTATTTTGACTAGTAGTAATATATTTATCTTCTTTCAGGGGTTGATTGTTGATATACACTCTGCCATTTTTAACGGCGACGGTTTCCCCTGGCAAAGCAATAATCCGCTTAATAAACGCATCCTGATATTGTTCTTTTTGTAACTCTTCTGTTGGTGAGAATACTACAATATCTCCCCTTTGGGGATCGGAAAATTTATACTTCAATTTATCAACAATAATCTTGTCTGCTTCCCATTGGTTTGGAGTACCGTGCAGAGTTGTTTCCATAGAACCAGAGGGAATCCAGCGTGCTTCGGCGACGAAGGTGCGAATACCCAAGGCGAGAACAATACTTAAGATAACCGTTCTGCCTAGTTCTGCGATCCAGGAATTATCGGGTTGTTGACTAGAGTTGTTGTCAGACACTTGATTTTGCATGAAATTATTGAAGTAAATAAAATTGTCGGTAATTAACTCTTGAGGGATACTATACTTGTTAATTTTAATGGGAGAAACTTGATTTCGTAGTCATGATTCTGAGGTTTTTTTGGTAGTTATTTCCCTTGATGTCAACAAAAATCTCAAAAATCAGGACTAATTGTAGCCAAGTTACTGCTTAAATTTAGCTGTTTATGGGAACGTAGTTAGTTTGATGTCATCACTCCAAAGTATATTAATTCGGCAAGCTCGCATCATCTTACCCAGTGGGGAAGCGATGGTGGGAGACGTGTTAACTAGCGATCGCCACATCGTAGAAGTTGCACCAGAAATTGCCACAAGAACACCAGCAATAGAGATAGACGCACAAGGTTTAACTTTGTTGCCGGGAGTTATTGATCCGCAGGTGCATTTCCGCGAACCTGGATTAGAGCATAAGGAAGATTTATTCACAGCGAGTTGCGCCTGTGCCAAAGGTGGGGTCACATCCTTTTTGGAAATGCCCAATACTCGTCCTCTCACCACTAACCAGGAAACATTAGACGACAAATTACAACGTGCCTCGAACAAGTGCTTAGTTAATTATGGCTTTTTTATTGGGGCTACGGCAGAAAATCTCCCAGATTTACTAACAGTATCACCAACCCCAGGCATTAAAATTTTTATGGGGTCGATGCACGGTCAATTATTGATTGATCAAGAGGCTTTACTGGAGTCGATATTTGCTCAAGGTCGGCGATTGATTGCGGTTCATGCGGAAGACCAAGCCAGAATTCTCCAACGCCGCCAAGAATTTGCAGGTATTCATGACCCCGCCATTCATTCTCAAATCCAAGACAATCAAGCGGCACTTTTAGCAACTCAGTTGGCATTAAAACTTTCTAAAAAATATCAACGTCGTTTACATATTCTGCATATGTCTACGGCGGAGGAAGCAGAGTTATTACGTCAAGATAAACCCAGTTGGGTGACGGCGGAGGTAACACCACAACATTTAATGCTCAATACCAGTGCTTATGAAACGATTGGTACTTTAGCACAGATGAATCCCCCATTGCGGTCGCCCCACGATAATGAAGTTCTCTGGCAAGCTTTGCGAGATGGTGTGATTGATTTTATTGCTACCGACCATGCTCCCCATACTTTAGAGGAAAAAGCTCAAGAATATCCCAATACACCCTCTGGAATGCCGGGGGTAGAAACTTCTTTAGCTGTGATGTTAACTGCGGCGATGGCAGGTAAATGTACGGTTCCCCAGGTAGTTAATTGGATGTCTAAGGCTGTGGCTGAAGCTTATGGGATTCCGAATAAGGGAGCGATCGCACCTGGTTATGATGCCGATTTAGTCCTCGTAGACTTGAACACATATCGCCCTTTGCGCCGTGAAGAATTATTAACTAAATGTCGCTGGAGTCCCTTTGAAGGCTGGAATTTGACGGGATGGGCTGTGACTACCATTGTGGGGGGTCAAATTGTTTATGACCAAGGTCAACTCAATACACAAGTGCGGGGTCAAGCTTTAAGTTTCGTGTAGCAAATATCATCTAGACTTTACGTATACTGCCACCATAGATAATAGTTTAACCAAGTAAGTGCTGATTGCTGAGACTTACTCAAGCCGGGTGATTTCTTGTTGACTAGTCAGAGGGGAGAAGTACAATGTCCTTCAAAATCTTGAGTTTGGATGGTGGTGGTATACGTGGAGTAATTACAGCACGCATTCTTCAAGAAGTCGAGAGACAAATTCAAGCACACAAGGGTCAGTCTTTATGGGAATATTTTGACCTGATTGCTGGTACGTCCACGGGATCGATTTTAACTGCTGGGATTGCTGTCGGGAAAAGTAGTGATTATTTAGTACAAATGTATGTGGATAGGGGTCAGACAATATTTCCTCGCCACCGCAAAGAACGCTTCCAGCAATTTCCTGACTTGATCCAACCGTTACTAGACGCGTTTGCACCACCTAAATATTCTCATCAAGGACTAATTGATGTCTTAAAAGACGCGTTAGGTGACAAACGTATTCAGGAAATTAAAAACAAGATAATTTTAATTTTGGCTTACGATACCCTTTACCGGAACACAACATTTTTTACTAATTGTCATCCCGATGTGGGATTAAGATGGTACGACGAATGTCATCTTTGGCAGTTGTGTACAGCATCAGCATCTGCGCCGACCTTTTTTCCGCCATATAAATTAGAACCAGTTAATAAAAAAATCTTTGGTGATTGGGTATTTCCGCATATTGATGGGGGAGTGGGAGCAAATAACCCGGCTTTGGCTGCATTAAGTTTAGTATTGCGGCTGAGTCAATCAGCGATCGCACCGGAAATTAAACGAGAATATAAACTAGAGGGTGTCAGTTTAGAGGATATCGCCATTTTGTCTATTGGTACGGGTCAAAGTGGTGAACCTTTCTTGTTTGAACAAGTCCAAAGTTGGCGGGGTATCAACTGGGCGCAGCATTTAATTGATATCTTTATGGAACCGACATCAGAAATCAGTAGCACAATTTGCCGTCAAATTATGGGTGGATACAATTCTCAACGATATTTGCGGCTTCAGTTTGATTTAAATGAAAGGTTTCAACCTAAAGATGAGGAAAGCCATAGAGACACTCGCATTCTTTTAGAACGTGAACAAAGAGTCAATAGATTTACCCAAAATCCATTAAGTGAAGAAATGGATGATGCTAGACCTGAAACTGTAAAAAGATTTATTGATGCTGCATCCCAATTTATTGATGAGGGGTGTACCTATTACACTAGAAATGATTGCGGCCCTAGAGTTAAAGATGCGATCGCTGCTTTTATTAAGTCTAATTAGTATTTTTACGTAAAGAACTTTAGGAAAAATATTTTAAGCTAATTGCGGAGTATATATACTGAAATTTTTCGTATATGTACTAGCTTTACTTCTGTGAAATTACTTTTATTTTCATCTATCTATAGTCATATTTCAATATAAGCATAACTTTTTATACTGAAATAGCTAAATCAGTTTATCTCATAAATAAATTAACAATTAGTAACTTTACTTGTATAGATCCTGAATTGAGTTTGGGAATACTTAAGTACGAAGACAGCTAACACAGCTAATTCAGAAATTAATAATTACTTAATTTCTCTGCATTAGCTTTTTTGTGCTTAACTATCCGGATGTTTTAGCAAAGAACTGTAGAGGAAAGTAGGGTTAAGTAAACGGGCAAATTTCGGTGAATAATATGTTTTATACATATACAAATTTTATATGCACTTATTTTGTACCTGCTTAAAACCTATTTCTACTCTCTGTGATCACTAATTGTTCAAACAAGGCTGTGGCTGAAAAGCCTAGCAGGACTGAGCAGAAGCCGACAATCAACAATTAATAATGTTAGTCGAATTGCGCTCAACAATCAGTTGACAGAGAATTTTAAGAAATAGTTCAACAGCAAAAACCGCAGTGTTGAAGGCGCAAAAAATTTACCAGTATTACTGGCTAACAGCAGTCTTCTCAAAACCTAATCAGCAAGATTCTTCACTCAAGGACAGGTTTATGTCAGGTTTCACTATAATTTAATTCCTTTAATAAAGCAGGTATTAAAAACATCTCATTGCTTGCTATGTAAAGCCAAAAAAAGCATTTATGCAAGAAATGAGTTAAATTTTTGTCCATCTGGTGATCAAGTAACCGTGAATATACTCAATTTATCTAGACACGGCACGCAATCTATTAGATGGTAAACACAGCAAATCCGCAATTGCACAATATTTCACCAATTTTGAATAAAGAAGACAATGTATGTTAGTGAATTTTTTCGATGAACGTGGTAGCGGTAGATAGCACGAGTGGGGAATTAAACCTCGAATATCGCTCAATGCTTGTATTTTATGGAATGAAGGTTAATTGGTAATTATGCTGTTAGTGCTGGTAAATCAAGAAACATATCCATGTATTGACGGGTGAATTATTTACCATCATGCACGGTATTTGATGAATCATTTTGATATTACTGAAGTATTGACAGCTTTTTTACCAAGATTTCACAAAAGCTTTTCATAAAGTAGTAATTATATCGTCGATAGTGCAGTTAAAGGGTGTAATTTCAGCCTGGCGATCGCCTTGTTCTCCATAGGTTAAATGTATTTGCAAGTAACTCATTGGTTTGTAAGGCATTCGTTCTGACCACTCAATCGCTACAATACCGGGAGTCACTTCATCACCTTCCCAGTAAATTTCCAGGTTTAATGCTGAAACCTCTTGTGGTTCTAGACGATACAAATCAAGATGGTAAAGCGGTAAACGTCCTTGCGTATATTCATTGATCAAGGTAAAAGTGGGGCTGACAATCGACTCAGTAATACCTAAACCCCGGCCAAGACCTTGAACTAACGTAGTTTTACCTGCACCTAAATCACCTTCTAGTAAAATGACACTACCAGCAGCTAATTTTTCCCCCAAGATTATACCTATATTTAATGTTGCTGCCGTGTCAGGAAGAAGAAGTTTCATAAGTTGGTCATTAGTCATTAGTCATTAGTCATTAGTCATTAGTCATTAGTCATTAGTCATTAGTCATTAGTCATTAGTCAACAGTCAACAGATATTCCGATAGTGATGACTATGGACTATGGACTATTGACTGTTGACTATCACCTTATTTTCCATGATGCGCGCCACTGTACCACTTTAATAAAACTTTTGCTAGTTTTTGAGGATTGTGACGCACAAAGCCAATTTCATCTTCATACATCACGTTGGCTAAGACAATTCTTCTACCTAATTGGGATACAGCTTCTCTGTCTAAAAATACCGGATGGGAATTTTGTTGAGCATAACGGATGAGTGATTGGGCTGAGGGTGATTTTTTATGTACTAATACAGCGTCAAATAGTTGTCTGTCACCGGAAATTGCATCAATCGCCCTGATGTGATCTGCAACACTATATCCTTGAGTTTCCCCTGGTTGGGTCATGATGTTGCAGACATATATACGCGGGGCTTCGGACTCAGCGATCGCCTCAGCAATTTCTGTGACTAATAAGTTAGGAATAATGCTAGTGTAAAGGCTGCCTGGGCCGATAATAATGTAATCAGCTTCCTTGATAGCTTTAATTGCAGCTGGTAAAGCCGGAGGACTCTCAGGAATACAACCAATTTTGACAATTTTACCCCCAGCTTTGGGAATATTCGATTCGCCCTCAATACGACGACCATCAGCTAATTCAGCCCATAGACGGACATCGCTTAAAGTCGCTGGTAAAACTTGTCCCCGCACCGCCAAGACTTTGGAACTGGCCGCAACAGCCCTTTCTAAGTCTCCTGTGATATCACTCATAGCCGTGAGAAACAAGTTACCAAAGCTATGACCGGTCAATCCATCGCCAGCCCGAAAACGATATTGAAATAATTCTGTCAATAATTTTTCTTCGTCTGCTAAAGCGGCTAGACAGTTGCGAATATCTCCTGGTGGTAGCACCCCAAATTCTTGACGTAGCCTGCCAGAAGAACCACCATCATCAGCCACTGTGACAATAGCGGTAATATTAGCACTATAGGTTTTTAATCCTCTGAGTAAGGTTGATAGTCCTGTTCCCCCACCAATGACTACGATTTTGGGGCCACGATACAGGCGACGATGAGCTAATAGAACGTCAATTAATTCCTCTTCTGCATCTGGTCTGAGTACCTGAGTAATTGAACCCACGGTGCGAGTTTGTCCCCACAACACCAACAATAAACCACAAAGTATAACTAACGGGCCGCTGATATAGTTGGGTAAGATATTGGCGATCGCACTTAAAAACACCTTAAGTAATTCCAACATCAAAAAAATAGGGGTCAGCTTAATCCAAATTGCTAACCCCAAAATCGCCAGCAGTACACCTCCAACACTAATCAGCAACCAACGTTTAACCGAAAGTCCAGGGGATAACCATTTGAACCACTGGTTCACCCGATGAGAAGTTCGGCTGCGTGATTTTTGTTGCAGCGAGTGGAGGGCTTGTCTGAAAAAACCGATTGACATACCTAATTCGGAACAGTGGTACAAACAATAATTAACAGAAAATGTACACTAACTGGTTTTAACACCAAGTGTGAAATTAGAAAATTTTTCTGCTGTATTTAAACTAAGGGCAGATAGTGAATATTGCCAAATAAATAGACTTGGTTACAAAAACTTACATGGAAAAACGAATTTTAGGGTTAGATCCAGGACTGGCTATTCTGGGATTTGGGGCTATTAGCTGTACAAAAAACCCAAACCTCATACAAGATACAACAGTCAATGTCATGGATTTCGGAGTCATCAGAACTTCAAAAGACACAGATATGGGACAACGTCTGTGTACCTTGTACGATGACTTACATACTCTCATTGATCATGTACAGCCTGATTTGGTGGCGATTGAAAAACTGTTCTTTTATCGTATGTCAAGCACCATTCTAGTAGCACAAGCTAGAGGCGTAGTCATGCTCACCTTGGCACAACATCATCTACCTTATGTAGAATATACCCCTGCTCAAATCAAACAGGCTTTAACTGGCTATGGCAATGCTGATAAATTAGAGGTGCAAGAAGCGGTTGCACGGGAGTTAGATTTAGAAGATATACCCCAGCCAGATGATGCTGCGGATGGTTTGGCTGTGGCTTTGACCGCGTGTTTTCAGTTGTAAGTTGACGCACTAACACTTGATTTCTGCACTAAACTCTGTGCAGTTTCCTGTCATTATGGGTATGATCCCATATGTTCCATATTTTCTTTTTAAAAAGATATCAATATTTAAAAAGCTTCTTGGCAAATTTCTGCTGCTAGACAAAATAAAAAAAATTGAATTACTCTATCAAATTATTTTAATTACATATAAAAAAGGCTTGGTGATTCCAAGCCTAATTATATACCAAGCATTTACTACACCAAAACTAATGTAAACTCACTCATTCTCTAGGTCATCTGCCTCTAGATTGTATACAAATTATCTAACATCTGATATGTAATAACTTATTTAATAATAGAAAAGGTTTGGTTTATAACCAAACCTTGATAATTGCTGTGCTTAACAACGTAATAACACAATTTAATCTAAAACTTTTTAAATATCATCTTCCTGGAGTATGTGTATATCTATGAATTTCGTTTTATTGTTCTACTCTTCTTGTGAAATTGAGTATTAATTTATCAGACATAATTATCGAGTAAAGAGATATGATAAATAATACAAAAAAGTAAAAAGAGGCTTGAGGATTTTCTCAGCCTCTAGGTATACCAGGTGTTTACCATATATCCTTAATTTATGCCTGTTTGGATAATAATTCATCTCTCATTAAGATGTGTACAAAATTTAAAAAATTTGGTATGCCATCTTCAAATGCAATCCAATACAAGTATTCAATGAATTTTGCTAAATACCGTTTTGGAGATATTTTTAGCAGCTAAAAAACGCAAAATAATACCCTGGATGGCTTTCCAGGGTACACACACGTTTTTCAGGCATTAACAGATTAGATTATAGCGATCGCACAATTTTATTTCCCCCATCCCCAGAAATATTTAATATCTTCAGAGATTCGCGTATTTAAAATTTAAGACCGTTTAGGCAAAATTTTTTATGTCCTAATTTTCTGTTCTCTATTCAGCAAACAGTCATGGAGATAACACCCTCCATTTAACAAAATTCAAACCGGATTCCTATTTATTTGTTGATTAAAAATAAATTTATTAATTCTAGTTTTTAACAAAATAGGCTCGGAGAGTAGCCAAGCCCATTAATACCAAGAGTTTACCATATACTGTTTAATATATTGGTAGTCTTTCTTTAGTTCATCTATCTATGGATGTGGAAATATAACTTCAGATGTATCAAAAATACAGACGTGTAAAAGACATAAAAATGAGCAAATTATCGCTATAAATCAATCATCCTCAAGCAAAAATCAACTATCAATAAAAAAGGTTTAGCCAGTGCTAAACCTCCATAGAAAGCAGTTATTCGACACACCAGAATCAATTTAGAGCTACTCTTGTTTTCAGTCATCTCTCTGAGGGATGTGTTTAAATTTCCCATCATTTGATTAGAGGGGATAGGGAGAAGAGGGGACTAGGGGGTACAAACCAAACTTCTCGTAGAGACGCTGACGTGTAGCTTGCTTCTTCTGTGAGTGAAGTTACGCCGCTAACACTCCTTGTGGGTAGCTTTTATCCTTTGTCCCCTTACTTTTTCATCGAGTTGATTGTACTAAACGGAGAGGGGGGGATTCGAACCCCCGTTGAGTTTCCCCAAAACGCATTTCGAGTGCGTCACCATCAACCACTCGGACACCTCTCCAGATATAAACTCACGAGTTTGAGTTTTTTTGAGTATTGAAGTAACTCAAACTAGGCGAATTTAGGAAATTACTGAGAATAAGTTTCCTTACGCCATGATAGCATCTATCAACTTGTAGCGATCGCCTGTCCCAGTTGATCACACTAACTCAGTCAACGCTCACAGGAATATTTACATATAAATTTCACTGGATTGTAATATCTCTGTCAAATCCCTGTGTGATATTTAATGCAGGCTAAAAGATAAGCTTTTTACAAGGGTAGGGCTTCCTACCTTTTTTCAAAGCGAATATTTATATGGCTTAATAAAGTTGTAAAGCCTCATCAGTGGAAAATCATGCGGTTCAACTATCCTTGACCCCGAAATTTTCGGGGTTTTTCTTTTTAGGTGAGAACTAAGTTATCTCGATGAATTACAGTTTCTGCGCCGACGTGACCCAAAATCCTGGGAATATCCCTTGAGTGACAACCACGAATCTTTTCTAGGTCGGCGCTGTTGTAATTTACTAATCCCCTAGCAATCTCTTGACCGTTGCCGTCACATAATTGTACAGCGTCTTGGCTGTCAAATTCCCCTTCAACGGCTTTAATACCGGCGGGTAATAAGGATTTTCCAGCTTCTACAATAGCAGCGATCGCACCAGTATCTAAATATAATTTCCCTGTCGGCACTAGACCATAGGCGATCCAACGCTTCCGGGCTGAGGTGGGTTCTGGTTGGGGGAGAAAGTGTGTACCGATGGCTTCCCCTTGTAAAATTTTGGCGATATTGCGGGGAAATCTTCCCTGGGTAATCACAGTACGCACACCTGCGGCGATCGCAATTCTCGCGGCTGAGATTTTCGTCACCATTCCACCAGTACCCCATTGTGACCCTTGAGAGCCTGTTTGCACTTGTAATTCTGTCAATTCTTTCATGCTAGTTACCAAAGAAATTGGTTGAGCATCAGGTACAGAACGGGGATCAGCAGAATATAACTTATCAACATCGGTGAGTAAAAATAGCCAATCGGCTTCTACCAGACTGGCAACCAAGGCTGATAGGGTGTCATTGTCACCGAATTTCAATTCATCAACGGCGACTGTATCATTCTCATTCACGACTGGAATCACACCCAATTCCAGCAGTTCAGCAAAAGTATTGGAGACATTTAGGTAACGGCTACGCTGGACTAAATCGCTGCGTGTGAGCAATACTTGAGCAATTGGCTGTTGCAAAGTAGTAAATAAATCGTCATATACACGCATTAATCGCCCTTGACCAACAGCCGCTACAGCCTGCTTGAGGGCGATCGCTTTGGGTCTTTCGGTTAAACCCAAACGCGCACAACCCACTCCCACCGCGCCAGAAGATACTAAAATGACTCGATGACCCTGCTGTCGCAAATGCGTCAAGGTTTCTGCTAATGTGGCGATCGTAGAAAGTGCTAGTTGTCCAGTCTGGGGTTGAGTGAGGCTAGATGTACCGATTTTGACGACGATTGTTTTGGTCATTAGTCATTAGTCATTAGTCAACAGTTATTAGTTAACAGTCAACGGGGATCAAGTTTGGGAGTGTAAGTGAATTATTTTATTAAACTACAAAGCGTCAGTCCCTCTATATGTTGAGGCTGACGCTTTATGAGTTTATATAGGTTTGTTATGGGCTGGAGTCTCTTTTTTTGCTGACTCCGATGTTATTAATACTTATAATCTGCGATTTTTGTTCATTCCTCAATTTTTTTAATTATTTTTTTAGATTTAGTCTTTTAACCATTTATCAATCTTTATGAATTTTTGTATCATGAGTAATGATTGATGCTCCCAAGATTTCCGAAAGCCAAACTTCAAAGTTGCGAATGGGATGGGAACGCAAGACAGCATCAGGGTGAAGGATGGGTTCTACTAAAATTGTAAACATACCTAGACGATTTCCGGCTAGCACATCAGTGAACAAGCGATCGCCTACCATTCCTACCTGATGTACCGGTAAATCCATCGCCTGGAGTGCAGCACGAATTTTTTTGCGGGAAGGTTTGGCTGCTCCCAAGTAGTATGGCAAATTCAAAGAACGAGCAATGCTACCAATTCGGGCTTCGCTTAAATTATTGCTGACTAGCCACAATGCTGTATGGGTGCGGACTTGCTCTACCCAGGCTTTCAATTCTGGGGAAGCTGCTCCCACTGTAATCGGGACTAAAGTTTCATCCACATCCAACACTAGCCCTTTTAGCTCATAATGTTGAATAATCTCAGGGGTAAGACTCAATATCGAATCACCCAAAGCTAAATCAGGCTGTAAGAACTTGTTCCAGGTCACGTCGCTTCGCTCCGAATTCAAAATTCAAAATTCAAAATTGGTATAATACGATTCTCAGCCTAACTTAAACTTCTTTACATAACAAATAGCCCTGAGCCATGATAGGTGCTTGACTCTGGGACTAAAATTTTGATGATTAATTAAAAATTCCAGAATTTTAGATAAAAAATGCCAGATTTTGATTTTTAATTAAAAATTCTGCCTGTCATTCCACTTCATTAAACAGTTGGTCTTCTAAAAGTGGTTGTACTTCCCGAAACTCCTCTGGGGAAAGCAGTATGGGTTCGCCTGTTTTGGATAGTCTAGCGAAAAACAACAGTGGATCAAGCGGTGTATAGATGGCATACTCCTGCTCATGATGATAGAAAGTGGTGATTAACTGCAACTGCTCAGGTTCTAAATCTGCTTCTTCATCTTCAATTTCTAAAGTAAACAGGTCTGATTCTTCTACAGGAGGTAAATCACCAGCAACAGTTAAGGCATAAGCAGTATTTTTCAATACTAGGTTCTGTTCCGCTAAGACAGCTTGAGCAGTGCTGAAGATTTCGTCAATGATGTCATCATCTTCTACTAAAACTGCTTCCTCGTTGTCACCTTCACCTTCCCAGGCAAAAATTTCGATGGATGAATCGATAGGAAGCAACAAAACATATTCTTGTCCATCTGCTGAAAGCGAACGTTCTACGTAACACTCAAGGGTTCGCCCCTTATCATCAGTCAAAGTGATGGAACTTGTGGGAGCTTGATCGTTATTTTCAGGAAATGGAGAAGAAAACATAGCTAAGAAATAAAACTTTATAAGTACCAACAGTTGGAAAAATCGCTTTGCTGTTTTGTGACGGGTAATGTCAAGCAAATAGCTTTAGACTTGAATACCACTGCTGCGTAACAGATTTCAGAATATCATGTTCAAAGGTATCAATACTCTACGGCTATCTCGGAACTGTTAATTATAGCTCGTTTACTATCTAGCCACTGTTGTAAAATAATTGCTGCGGCTTTGCGATCAATTAAACTTTTGTGGCGCGAGGGCGAGCGATTTTCAGCAATCATGAGTTGTTCAGCTTGAAAGGAAGTTAATCGCTCATCAACGTACTCTAAAGGCAGTTGTAGAGCTTTAGAGAGCCTATTGGCAAATTTTTGTACCTGACGCGCCTGAAAGCCCAAAGAACCATCCATTGAATAGGGTAAACCCACAACTAGTATCTGCACTTGACGCTCATCGACTAAATTACGGATTTGTGACACATCTTGTTCAAAAGATGTCCTCTCCAGAGTAGTAAGTCCTGTAGCGATTAACCCTGTGCGATCGCACCCTGCAATCCCAATGCGTTTACGCCCTACATCTAATCCTAGTGCTGATATATGTTTTGTGGTCATTAGTCAATAGTCAATGGTCAACAGTCAATAGTCAATAGTCATTAGTCATTGGGAATGGGGCGTTGGGCATTGGGCATTGTATCTTTCTCCCCCTGCTCCCTGCCCCCTGCCCCCTGCCTCTGCTCCCCTGACAGGTGTAGGTATTTTACAAACGTGGCTGAAATGGGGTTTTTCCGTTAGTTGAAAACTCAAATTTTAGTCTTTGATTTTTTACCTAAGAACGAAATTTCGTTATTTGAACCACGTTTAGAACTCTGTCTGAGAGTGTCCACTCATACCCACATCAAAAACCTACACCTGTCAGCCTCTGCTCCCTGCCCCCCTGCCTCTACTCAAAAGTCAGCAATCCTTAATTCTCCTGCTGCTCTTCTGTCAACTCTTGATGACAAACTGAGTCGATGTGACAATTTTTACTGTTAAATGTGACTGATTCGGACTGGTGTTTGACGGGGATTTCTGGGGTTTGTTTTTGTCTGACTTCTGCCCAGGACATTCCGCCGGGTATGGGTTTACGGGCAGGTTGTAAGCCTTGTAGTACGTCAGTCCATTGAATCCCTTCTAAGGAGACAAATTTGGACTCCCGTAGTTTGTGCCATACGGAACGGGACATGATGAGGGTGTGTTCTATGCGTTTTGCGCCAATCCGTTCTAAGTATTCTTCCCTTTCTGGCTGGTAGTCAGAGGAAGCAAGTTTTAATCCTTGCTGGGGAAAATCTTGGGCAATACGAGCTAGCTGGGCTAATAACTCTGGATATAGCCAAGTATAGGCAGGGTGGACGGTCAGGGTGGCAACGTGGGGTGTGTCGCCTTTGCGCTCAAGTTGTACCTGAAAATAACCGATGGCGGCTTTGCGTTGGGGTTCAAAGACGTAGCCACTGACGACTTCGGTTTTTGTTACCCATTGTTTGACAGCATCAGCTAACGCGCCGAATAAACTGGTTTTAAAGTCGCGGTTGTTGCGATCGAATACTTGGCGCACTAAAGGGGGCATTGAGGCTGTATCTAGTTGATAGAGTAACTGAGCATCAGCATTACTCACAGGTAAAAGATTAGGCAAATCTGGTTCAGCTTGCGCTAATTCAGTCAGCAGTTCCGGCTCGATTTCCCAGTAAGTCATTTCAGCAAGACGCTGAAAGCCATTTTGACGATAAAGTGCCAATGCGTCTAAATCATTGACATTCACTTCTAATAACCAAGTCCGCGCTTCTAAAATCGACTCAAAACAATGGCGCAGGAGTTGGGAACCAATTACTTGTTTATCTGCACTCCTATCTAACATCACCCGATCAACGCGCCAAGTGGTGCGTGTGCGATTGAAAGGCGATACTTGAACCATCCCTAACAGTATTCGCCCTTGTTCGGCTACATAGGCACAGAAACGATGTTGTAGGGGGTTGGGGAACCAACTTAAAAACCTAAGTAAGCCATACCAGCGATGCAGCGATTGCATTTGCTGGTTAACAAGGTTAGCTCCTTCGGGAGACAAGGCGGCGAAAGATTCTTGAGATAAACGCTCAATTCCGTCCAGATCCCGGTATTGGACTGGCCGGATGACAACGCTGAGGTTTTGGGGAAGTAAGGAGTTCATTTTAATGTGGGCTGCCATGTAGCCTTAACTAACTGGGAAGAGGGGAACTGCTGCAATTATCTTAACGGCTTTCCGTGCTTTGCTGTTGCTCCCAAGGAGTGATTTCGGTCACTAAATAATCAAAAAATAAACAAGCAGACCGGTTGAGTTAACTTTTGAGTTGCACTCAACGTAATCTGCTTTCATTTTATTTGCTTTTTTTGTTAATTATATTTTTTCTAAACTACAAACCCTGACGAGAAACCAGCTTTTCAAAGGTGGCTTGGGTTTGATGTAGCAGTTGTTCTCGACTGTCTTCTTGTGTTGGTTTGAGGGTTGGAAGTAGATTGCGAGCTTGCAGAGTCATGTGCAACTGTAGATGGGCAACGTATTCACTGATATCTTCTTTTGTTAAAGACGCGCCTTGGGATAAATTTGACTCCATTGCCACTGTGTTCTCCTTATCTTAGCGTGCTGTTCTTTCACATCATAAGAAACTTATCATGTTGTTTTACTGAGCTTCTTAATTTGCAATGAAGTTTAATGGTTGTTTTTACGGTGGGCATGGGGCATGGGGTATGGCGCATGGGGCATGGGTTATGGAGTATTCTTACTGAAGTTTTGGTAAAGATGGATTTATATTGGAGGTTTTGCTGACAATCTAGGTGGGGTAAGGATTGTGAGTAATTTTTCACTGGTTGCAATACCTGAGACTGACTGTGTGAAACTACCTGGATTTAGTAAAGTTTCTTCTAAAAAAACGAAGTTTGTTGAATTGGGAAACAAATTTACACTCCTGGCTGTCATGGGAACTACGAAAATGAACGTACTCGGCTGAGTTCAAAATTTTCCAACAACATTGTTAAATATACCCATATAAGGTGAGTTATGAAGAGTCAAAACTTCAAGCAAACTTCTGTTAAGTTTGCTCAATCTTTCATGGCTGCGGCTACGTTGATGGCTGCTTCCGTTGGCCCTGCTTTGGCAAATGATCCTAGTGTGCAGATTCTAGGTGCAAATTACGGTGGTAATGGTTGTCCTGGGGGAACTGCTAGTGTGAGTGTGAGTCCTGATGGACAAGAGCTAACTATTCTATTTGATGAATTTATCGCTGATGCAAGTCAGCGTTCACAAAGACGCAAAAGCTGTAATCTGAGCATTCCCATTAAAGTTCCCCAAGGCTTCCAGGTTTCTTTTTATGATGCGGACTTTCGGGGTTATGTTGCTCCCAGCACAACTGCAAATTTGAGAGCAGAATACTTTTTTGCTGGTCAACGTGGGCCTGTGTTTTCTAAAACATTGAGAGGCGAAAACAACTATGATATCCGACATAAATTAGCAACTGTAGCTGATGTCTGGTCACGTTGTGGCGATAGTGTAAATATGCGGGTGAATGCGGCGATGACTGCTAGTGGTTCAGGAATAGCGACTGTTGACTCTTTTGACCTGGCACACCGTGGTTTGGTTTATCACGTTAAATATCGCGAGTGTCGCTAAGGTTGGAAGACATAGTAGTTCAGTAACTACTAGCACCTAAAGTGAGTAAGGCTGATTTTTGCGGTGCGGTTAAACCTGTGACTGCATAGATAGTTATCTGTTTGTAAGTCTGCTCGGCTTTAAATGTATTGATAAGCTGTTCTGTGTTTATATCCCAAATTGCGATCGCCGCATAGCCGTCGCCAACCGCCAGCATATTACCTTCTGAGTTGAAGGTGGCGCACATTACCCAAGTTTGATGTCCTTTGAGGGTGGTAAGTCACTTACCACTAGCTATGTCCCAGAGTTTGATGGTGTTGTCACTGCTGGTACTAGCCAATATCTTACCATCAGGGCTAAAGGCGATCGCCCAGAGCATATCTTGATGTTCTTGTAGTGTGTGGAGACATTCCCCTATTTGGATATCCCAGAGTTTAATGGTTTTTTCCACAGCACTACCAGTGGCAAAAGTCTGACCATCAGGACTAAAGGCTACCCACCACACCCAGTTATTGTGTCCGGTAATTGTGCGGTAACACTGTTTAGTGGTGATGTCCCAAATATTGACGCTGTTATCAAAGTTACCAAAAGCCAATTTGGTGCTGTCGGGACTAAATGCTACTGACATTCCTAAATGAACTGGGAAAGTGGTTAGCAGTTTCCCTGTGGCACCGATTTGCTTGAATAAATCACCATAATCTGCGTAACCTGTTTGATAACGCCCAGAATGGTCGCCACTAGCTAAGATAGATTCCACATTATCGAGGATGATTAAACAACGGTGCGATCGCAAATGTCCCATAGACTGAGAAACTCACTTCTTGCACCTAACGTAGATACCCGTAGAAAGCCAATAGACAGCACAAAACTATAACAAGATTCAAATAAGGATAGATAAGTAAATTTAGTTATAAATAGAACGTAAATGCCGTAATATTGCGTAGAAAGTAAGATTTCCGCGTCGGCGGTTACTTTTTCGCCGAAGACATGGATATGTTTGCCTTTGATACTTAAAACATGAGAGAAAAGGCGTGAAATACTTGAATTAAACAAAGCACTGATTAATGCTTGCCCACGCCCAAAAACTAGTTTATAGCCTGAAAGAACTGATGCCAACGCAGTACCAGAAAGATAATTTAGAAGCTATGCTGGCATTATTTTTAGAGGCACAAGGACACCCATTACCCGAACACAGTCAAACAAAATCTCCAAGTGCAATCAGCCGATTTCTCAATATCAATCCTTGGTCAACTAGGGAGATGATTCGTGTTGTTCGTTCCACCGCATTACAAACAGTACTCAAGGTTTTAGCATCATCTGCTAAAGGAAGAAAACCCTTTTTACAAGTAATAATTGACCTAACGACTTTAGAGAAACGAGGTAAATTTCAAGAGTTTAGTGATTTAATCAGAGTCTACAATGGTAAACGCGGTTTGCATCTGGTCGTGGTTTATTTGGTAATTGGAAGATGCCGTATCCCTTGGAATTTTAGGGTTTGGAGAGGTAAGGGAACGCCTTCCCCTGCAAAGCTAGGACTGAAACTCGTGAAACGTTTACCGCAATCTTTAACTCAACATTTCCAGACAATTATTTTAGCTGATACGGCCTTTGGCAGTATAGAATTTCTTGAGGGTGTACGTCGTCTGAAATATCATGCTATTACTGGTGTATCTATTAGCCGTAAATTAGCAGATGGTAGACTTTTAAGACGCTTACATCAGCAAGGGCAACAGGTTTATCTGTTTGGGTTAAGCTTTCCTGTTACTGTTTCTTGGTATTACTTAAAACGCGATAATGGCAAACTAGAAAAACGTTTTATTTTATCTACTCGCCCGATTAAAGCTTCTACTCTTAAATGGTGGGGTAAGCGTCGATGGCAGATTGAGGGATGGTTCAAAACCGCCAAGCACCGTTTTGGTTTACATCGCTTTGGGCAAGGAACTCTGCTGGGTATGTATCGTTGGCTTATCCTTTCTCTCACTGCTTATCTCATAGCCCATTGGAGTTATCTGCATACTCAGTCAGCATCACCACCTGATTGGGGTCAAGCTGCACAACTAGCTCTTGAATCTATTTTCCCTCAATTAGTAGTGTATCTTCTTTTACTTAACATTGAACGCCTCACTCCTCTTGCACGTAGTTGTGGTTTTGACATTCATATTTCCAGGTGCAAGATGTGAGAGAAATTAAATTCCCCACATTTGTCGATAAATGCACAGGTTGTCCACAGGCGAAAAATAGTAGTAAACTTCCCAGCACTTCACTTAATGAGGGACTATTGCGGAGACTGCGCCACAACACAAACTCAAACTCCGAAACTATAGTCATCCAAGACCAGGATATCTGCAATTACAGAAAGCTTTACGACACAACTACAGCTTCTTAATCTTCCTTCGCGCCTACCCTTCGGGAACGGCTTCGCCGAATGCGCCTTTGCGTGAGCCAATCATTAACCTATCCACAAAGTCAGGATCTATGAGGGCATTGGGCATCGGGAAAAATCTACCTTGTCTACCTTGTCTCGCAATTCCCCATGCCCCATGCCCTATTCCCCGTTCCCCATTCCCTATAGAATCTGCAATCATATCTTCAGATAAATAGGGAGAGATGCAAAATGTCTGTCACCAATTCACCACCCCAACTTCAGCGAGAGTTAGGGGTTTTCGGTGCGACACTCATGGGACTGGGTTCGATTGTTGGTACGGGTGTATTTGTCAGTATTGGTATTGCGGCGGGTATTGCAGGGCCTGCTGTGATTTTAGCCGTGGCTATTGGGGCTATCGTCGCTACTTGTAATGGACTTAATAGCGCGCAATTAGCAGCTAATCATCCCGTTAGTGGCGGTAGTTATGAATATGGTTATAAGTATCTCACTCCGGCTTTTGGTTTCACTGCTGGCTGGATGTTTCTAGTCGCTAAAACAGCTTCGGCGGCGACTGCGGCTTTGGGGTTTGCTGGTTACTTACTCAATCTTTTGGGAGTGAGTTCTAGTTGGGCTATTCCTATAGCTGTCTTAGCTGTGTTAATTATGACTGTGGTGGTTTTGAGTGGGATTAAACGCTCTAATCTTGTCAATATCCTGATAGTCTCGGCAACTCTGCTATCTTTGTTTGTCTTTATTGTGATTTGCTTACCTCGTGCTGCAACTCAAGGAGTTAATAACTTAACACCATTTTTCAGTAGTTCTTGGGGAGATATCCTGCACGCTAGTGCTTTGATGTTTGTAGCGTATACAGGTTATGGACGCATCGCAACTATGGGGGAAGAAGCGCGTTCTCCCAGGGAAACCATTCCCAAGGCAATGATTGTTTGTTTGCTGCTGACGATGTTGTTATATATATCAGTGGCGACGGTGGGAATTGGGGCTGTAGGTGTAGAAACTTTAGCTAATGCAGTGGGACAAAGCAAAGCTGCTCCGTTGGAAGTGGTAGCTAGGAGTGTCGGCGGTACAAGTGCGGCGATAGTGTTAGCCGTTGGTGCGATCGCTGCTATGTTGGGTGTATTGTTAAACTTGATTTTGGGCTTATCTCGCGTACTCTTGGCAATGGGTAGGCGTGGAGATGCACCCAGATTTCTAGCGCGTCTCAACCAACAACAAACAGCACCCTATGTAGCGGTGATAGTTGTAGGTATAGCGATCGCACTTTTAGTATTATTAGGCAATGTCAAAACCACATGGTCGTTTAGTGCCTTTAGTGTTTTGATTTACTACGCCATCACCAACTTTGCAGCTTTACGACTCCCCACTGCCGAACGTTTGTATCCAATGTGGATAGGTTGGGTAGGCTTATTATCTTGTTTATTCCTGGCTTTTTGGGTAGAGTCTAAAATCTGGCAAGTCGGTCTAGGCTTGATTTTAGCAGGGTTAGTTTGGCATCAAATTAGGCGATCGCTACATCAGTAAAATTAAATTTATCATTGTTGTCAAAAAATCCTGTTCATACGCTATTATATTTGAGGGGCGTAATGGTAACTTCTTCCCCATTCCCCATGCCCCATTCCCCATACCCGAAAAACTCCATCCTCCCCTGGGTGGAGTTTTTTAATGCAGTGAAATTTCTTCAGTCGGGTGAGTGCTAATTTTTGAAGCAAAATAGAAATACAGCCTGTGATTTCGCCAACTTAAATCAACTTAACGTCTGTGCGTAACTTGCAAGAAACTCACCTTAATCGCGCTCGTGCTAGTCTCAGACAAGCACTGTCTTGGTATGGATATCTTCGGAAACCAGGAAATTCCTCATTTCACCCAGAATTAGCAGCTTTAGTTAAACCAGAATTAGAAACTTTAACCTCTACACTCAACAAACTAGACTCTCATGTCATTAGAATAGCCGTTTTTGGTTTAGTGAGTCGTGGAAAATCGGCGGTATTAAATGCTTTGTTGGGCAGCAAAATTTTACAAACTGGCCCCCTTAATGGTGTGACACAATGGCCGCGTTCAGTACGTTGGCAACCAGGGGACAAAGTTATAGTAGAATTAATTGATACACCAGGACTAGATGAAATTCAGGGAGAGTCACGCGCCCAAATGGCTAAAGATGTGGTGCGTCAGGCTGATTTAACTTTGTTTGTGGTATCAGGGGATATTACCCGTACTGAATATCAAGCACTTTTAGAATTACGCCAAGCACAAAAACCCCTGATTTTAGTGTTTAATAAAATCGATTTATACCCAGACACAGACCGAGCCGCAATATATCAAAATTTACAACAACTAGGTGCAGCCAGTCCCCACACTCAGCCTTTATTACCTGACGAAATTGTCATGGTGGCGGCTGAACCTGCGCCAATGGAAGTCCGAGTAGAATGGCCTGATGGTACGGAGAGTTATGAATGGGAAACACCACCGCCACAGGTAGACGAACTTAAACAGACTATTTTAAATATTCTCAACCGTGAAGGCCGATCGCTGTTAGCTTTAAACGCCCTCATTCAAGCACGGGATGCAGAAGCGGCGATCGCCGAAAAAACTCTTGACATCCGCGAACAAGAGGCGGAAGATATCATCTGGCAATTTACTAAATATAAAGCCTTAGCCGTCGGGTTAAATCCTGTCGCTGTATTAGATATTCTCGGCGGAACGGTGGCTGATTTAGCCTTAATTCGCGCCTTAGCGAGATTGTACGGCTTACCCATGACTAGCTATGAAGCGGGGAAAATTTTCAAAACAATTTTATTAAGTTCTGGCGGTTTATTACTAGGAGAACTAGGAAGCGGTTTTCTCTTAGGATTAGGCAAAAGTACCGCCGCCTTAGCTAGTGGCGATAACCCCATTAATATTACCGCCTTTGCTGGCAGTGCGATCGCTCAAGCCGGAATCGCCGGTTATGGTGCATATTCTGTAGGGAAAGCCGCCCAAGTTTATCTCGAAAAAGGCTGCACCTGGGGACAATTGGGTGCTGACACCGTAATTCAAGAAATTCTTTCTCAAGTCGATAAAAATACAATTCTGTATCGTCTGCAACAAGAATTAAACATGAAATCTTGAGAATAAATGAAAAATCTCGACTAAATTGTTGCAGTTATTGATAGTTTGTCAACTTACATCAAATTTCTCTGAGAATTGTACACAAATCCGATTTTGAGTGCAACATAAAAGAAATAGCAATTATTAACTGATGTACTCTACAGGAATTCCCAAAAACACCAAGTCCCCCAAATTCAAAAATCAAGAAAAATTCGGAAACTCTTATGTAATAAGGCTTTCTTAATTTTGTAGGCGCAAGCCTTCCCGTAGGGTATTTTGAATTTTGAATTTTGAATTTCTTTATGACGGTGTTCACTACTACAACCTTTGGGAAGTTTATCTAGACTAAGAGTACAAGTTCCTCATCACATATTGATCTCAGTAGAAAGAGGCGATAAAGACCATGACAGCAACTTTTAACGTAGGGTCAAATTCCGTTAACTCCAACACCACCTTAGAGAAAGCTATTTTAACAGCGATCGCCGAAGCCCGCCTCACCTGTGAGCAGAACGGCGAAAACTCCCCTAATTGCGCTGTAGCCTGGGATATCGTCGAAGAATTACAAGCCGAAAAATCCCACCAAGAACAAGCCCAAAAATACAGAACCTCCCTAGATGACTACTGTGAAATGCACCCAGATGCTTTAGAGTGTTTGATTTACGATGTGTAGAGTGCTGAGTGAGGAGTGCTGAGTGCTGAGTGCTGAGTGGTAGGTGTCGAGTTGAGAAATAAATTCTACCTTGTCTACCTTGTCCCCAGTCCCCAGTCCCCAATCCCCAATCCCCTCACTGCAAATCAACAGCAGCCAATAGCGTCACTTGTTGAATTGCACTGAAATCCGGCGGTGGTGTTTCCTCTCCTTCTGTTCCCAACCACAAGAGATATTCAATATTTCCCGCCGGGCCTGTAATTGGCGACCAAGTTAAACCTTTGTATCGCCAACCCATTTCACTCGCGACTCGCAACACCTGAAAAATCGCATCAGCTTGGTCTTGGGGGTCGCGTACCACGCCTTTTTTACCCACACGAGATTTTCCCACCTCAAACTGAGGCTTGACCAACAAGACGGCTTCACGCGGGGGTTGAGTGAGTCGCCAAACAGCAGGTAAAATCTTAGTTAAGGAAATAAACGAAACATCCACCACCGCTAAATCAGGAATCGGGTCATCTTCACCATATAAATCCCCAGGTTGTAGTTGTCGTAAATTGGTACGTTCCCGCAACACCACCTGGGGATTATTGCGTAAACCCCAATCAGTTTGTCCGTAACCAACATCAATACCGTAAACTAATTTCGCCCCAGCTTGGAGTAAACAGTCAGTAAAACCGCCTGTAGAAATCCCCCCATCCAAGCACACCCTACCCGATACAGGAATGGCGAATAATTCTAAAGCTTTAGCGAGTTTATCACCACCACGAGAGACAAAACGCGATCGCTCCTTAATTCTAATTTGAGCAGCAACATCAACCTCTGTCCCAGGTTTATCAATTACCTGTTCATTCACCATCACTTCCCCCGCTTGAATTAGCCTTTGTGCTAAAGCGCGGGAATTGCATAAATTTAACTCTACTAATAATGTATCTAGTCGCTGCTTAACCAATTAACTTGATTCTCCTGTTGTTGAAAAATAAATTTTTTGAAATTTTTGTATAGCGATCACTTCTTTGGTATGTTAATAGTCGTGATCAGCTAGTCATAGAGGTGAACTAATGCCAGAAATTAGCCGTTTTCTTGGAATTATTATCACCATGTATTATAACGATCATCCACCGCCACATTTTCACGTCCGCTATAATCAACAAAAAGCAATTATTGATATCGAAACTTTATCGATACTAGAAGGTAAACTCTCTTCCAGAGTATTAGCACTGGTAATTGAATGGGCAAATTTACATAAAACAGAATTGATGAATAATTGGGAAAAAGCTAGAGTCAATGATCCTGTAGAGAAAATCGAACCACTGGAGTAAGTCATGCTCAAAGATATCATTGCAGTTGAAGCGAGAGAAGGTTATCAACTATACATCAAATTTGAAGACAACCAACAAGGCATTATTGATATTAGTAAGTTAATTTCCTTTACAGGGGTTTTTGCACCGCTACAAAATATTGACTATTTCAAACAAGTAAAAATCAACCCGGAATGGGGAACTATTTACTGGGAAAACGGCGCAGATTTTGACCCTGATGTACTTTATGCTGAAATTACTAGAGAAGAAATCAGTAATTATCAAATTGCCAAAACTTAGTTAAAATTTGCGATTGCTCCTTAATTCTAATTTGAGCAGCAGCATCAACTTCACATCCAGGCTTATCAATTACCTGGTCATTCACCATCACTTCCCCCGCCTGAATTAATCTCTGTGCTAAAGCACGGGAATTACATAAATTTAACTCTACTAGTAATGTATCTAGTCGCTGCTTAACCAATTAACTTAATGCTCCCATGATTGAAGGTAAATGCTCGATATTGTATTTTACGAATATTTATAGATGAAAGTAAAAACTAATATTCAGTGCGTGTAGAAACTACAATGGAATTAGCTAATAGGGAAACTGACACAGAAACTAGACAAGAATGCTTAAAACTATTGAAGGAATTTATAAAAACGGACAAATTGAACTGACTGAAATACCACAAGGTATTACTGAAAGTAAAGTCTTCGTGACTTTTTTAGAAACAAAACCGAATATTTGGCCGGAAAATATCATACAACATCAAGGCATAGCAGAAAGTATCGTTTTTGAGTCCTACCGAGATGAACTGCTTCCAACTGATGAAATAGAGTTTTAACTATGGGTTATTTACTTGATACTTGCGTAATTAGTGATTTTGTCAAGGGAGAGGAAATGACTCTCAAAAAACTCAAGTCTAGCAATCCCAAAGATATTTTTATTTCGTCTTTAACGGTGATGGAAGTAAAGTATGGACTAGCAATCAATCCCCAACGCGCCATCAAAATTCAATCATTAATTGAAACATTATTAACTACAGTGACAATTATTCCTTTTGGTTTAACTGAAGCTGAACAAGCCGCCCAAATTAGAAGCAACCTCAAAAAATTAGGTACTCCTATCGGTGCTTATGATGTATTGATTGCTGCAACCGCAATAACTCACAACCACATTCTTGTCACATCAAACATTCGAGAGTTTCAACGAATAGCCAGTTTACAAATTGAAAATTGGCGTTCTGCGTAAGGAATATCTAATATTTGTACTCAATTATTCCTAATTTTTCATCAGAATTAAAAAAGGAATCCCCAGGGTGTGGGGTGTGGGAAATATTAGTCTAGCTTTTGCAACTGCGCTACCCTGGGATCAATAATCTTCTTTCCTAAACTGTCAAATTTAACGGCGACAGAAACTTTATTCCCTTCACCGAAGATATGAGTTATTTCACCTATGCCGAAGGTTTTATGTAATACTCTGTCCCCTACTTGCCAATTTGTTGTCGTTGCTTGCTTACCGTTATTTTGAGAAGTTTTTGTGTAAGTTTGTCGGCTTTGATGGGGGTGTGCTAATAGTTCTGTGGGTAACTCATCGAGAAATTGCGATCTCATTGCGGGTTCGCGTGAACCATATAAGCGGCGTTCTCGCGCAAAGGATAAATGTAACCTTTCTTGCGCGCGGGTAATTCCTACGTAACACAAACGCCGTTCTTCTTCTAAGGCGGCTGGGTCGTTCATGGAGCGATAATTGGGAAATAATCCCTGTTCTAATCCCACTAAAAAGACTACAGGAAATTCCAACCCTTTAGAGGCGTGCAATGTCATCAAAGAAACTGCGGTTTGTCCCTCTTTTAAGTTATCTAAATCGGAACTGAGGGCGGTACTTTGTAAAAATGCTGTTAAAGAAACGTCTTCATTTTCTTCTTGAAATTGCAGCACGGCGTTATAAAGTTCCTGGACGTTTTGGATTCTGTCTTCGGATTCATCTGTCCCTTGACTTTGCAAATCCTGCACGTAACCAGAATCGTCTAATACCCCCATCACCAACTCAGAAACGGGAACAGTAGCGATTTCATTTTGCCATTTGTTAATCATTTGGGCAAAGTTATTCACAGATTTAGCAGAACGTCCAGCTAAAGTATTAACTGAGGTTTCATCACTTAAAATTTCCCAAAGAGTTGTACCCAATTGTTGAGACGCATTCATTAAATTATCAATGGTCGCTTTGCCAATTCCCCGGCGGGGTGTATTAATAACTCTTAATAAACTGACTGTATCAGATGGGTTGGCGATCGCTCTTAAATAAGCTAAGACATCTTTAATTTCTTTGCGGTCATAAAATTTCATCCCACCCACTACTGTATAGGGAATTTGATTCCTGACTAATAATTCCTCAAAGGGGCGAGATTGAGCGTTAGTACGATATAAAATAGCAAAACTTCCCCAGTTCAATTCAGGGTGTTGATTTTCTAGGTAGCGAATTTGTTTAATGACAAAGTCGGCTTCTACTAGTTCATCATCGGCTTTGTAGCAATAAATTTGTTCTCCTGCGCCGCGTGTCGGCTTCAGGACTTTATCAATCCGTTGGGTGTTATTTTCAATTAATTCATTAGCAGCCTGTAAAATATTTTCACAAGAGCGATAGTTTTCTTCTAACTTCACCATTGTGCGTGTATCTTCATCTGGTAAACCATCACCAAAATCTTCCTGAAATTCTAGCAAGATTGTAAAGTCTGCCATTCTAAAACTATAAATAGATTGGTCGGCATCACCCACAACAAAAACTGAACGATTTCGCCAATCCCAATCATTCTTGTTGTTTTCCCCGTTAGTTACCAATAGACGAATCAATTCATATTGAGTACGGTTAGTATCTTGATATTCATCAACTAAAATATGGCAAAATTTCCGATGCCAATAACCCAATATTTGCTCGTTTTGTTGAAATAATCTGGTGGGAACAAGAATTAAATCGTCAAAATCGAGGGCGTTATTTTCTGCTAGTTTATCTTGGTAACGGTTGTAAACATCAGCAATCACCCGTCCCCGATAATTAGGCTGTTCCTTTTCAAATTCTTCTGGTGATAATCCTTGGTTTTTGGCGTTACTAATAGCATACCGAACAGAACGGGGTTCAAATTTCTTGTCGTCTAAATTTAATTGTTTAGTAACAATTTCTTTAATCAAACTCTGGACATCAGACTCATCAAAGATAGAAAAATTTCTATCCCACTTTCTCCCCTTTTCATCTTGATATTTATCAACATCAAAACGGAGAATTCGCGAGAATAAACTGTGGAAAGTACCACACCACAAGTCTTTAATTATACTTTTATAAACACGCGATCGCAGTTTCGTTTGTTCGTATTCTGGCAATAAATCCAACCGTTGACCATGTTCTGTCATCGCCAACTGTTCAGCAAATAGCCGTTGAATACGGTCTTTCATTTCCCTAGCGGCTTTATTTGTAAAAGTCACCGCCAGAATATTTTCCGGTGCAACCCGATGTTTCAGAATTAAGTTAGCAATGCGGTAAGTCAAGGCGCGTGTTTTACCAGAACCCGCACCAGCCACAACCAACAAAGGGCCGCAATAATGTTCCACGGCTTGACGTTGACTGGGGTTTAAGTGGCTAAGAAAATCGATGCTAGTAGTCATGGTGTGAGTTTGGGCATTGGGTATGGGGCATTGGGCATTGGGCATAGGAAATATAATCTATCTTGTCTACCTTGTCTACCTTGTATCCCGATTCCCCATTCCCTATTCCCGATTCCCTATTCCCCAGTTTACTCCTGTACTGTCAATGGTAGATGCACGGTAAAAGTAGAACCTACTCCTATTTGACTTTGTACCAAAATTTCCCCTCCCATCATCTGACAAAAGTGGCGGCTGATAGCTAACCCTAGTCCTGTCCCACCGTACTTTTTCGTGGTTGAGGTATCACCTTGGATAAAAGGCTGGAATAGCTGTTGTTGTTGTGTGGGAGACATCCCAATTCCTGTATCACTGACTGTGAAAGTAATCATTCCCAGGGGTGCTTCTAGGGAAGCATTTTGCAAATCATTTTTCACTGTCAGCTTAATTTTGCCGTTGGTGGTAAATTTCGCAGCGTTACTTAAGAGATTTAACAAAACTTGTCGCATCCTAGTTTGATCTGCGTACATTGTACCTAAGTGTGGATCACAATATACTTCCAACACATTGCCATTTTTTTCGATAGCGGGTTTGACGGTGAGAACCATGTTATTAATTAACGTCATAATCTCAAATGTCTCTGGGTAGAGAGTCATTTTCTCGGCTTCAATTTTCGATAAGTCGAGGATGTCGTTAATTAGTTCTAGTAAGTGTCTTCCTGCTGAGTTGATGGTTTCTAAGTCGGTGATAAATTCTGGTGATAAGTTAATGTCAGTCGCATCATCTTGGAGGAGTTGACTTAAGCCAATGACTGCGTTTAAGGGTGTACGTAATTCGTGACTGACATTGGCTAAAAATCGACTTTTGGCTTTGCTAGCGGCTTCTGCTTGTTCCTTTGCTAGTTCTAATTCCTTGGTGCGTTCTGATACTCTCTCAATCAACCGATTTAAAGATTTTGCCAATAAGCCGATTTCGTCTTCCGTGGTAACTGGTGCGCGTAAGTCAAAATTATGTTTGCGTGCAACTTGTTCGGCGACTTGGGTGACAATAATCACTGGTTCTGCGATCGCGCGACTGGTGCGCCATGCGATAATGGCGGCGATCGCCACTGACACCAGCATACTCACCATCACAATTATTCTCTCTACGCCTTTAGCTTGTTCTACATCATTTTGTCTTCCCTGTTCTTGCTCTTCGGCTGTGCGTAAAATGTTACTTAATTTTTCTGCTAGTTGGTCTAACTGTACTGCTGTTTGACCGCGCATAATTTGTAACAGCCTATCTCTTGTTACAGATACTTGCTGTTGATTACTGTCTTTTAATACAGCCTCTATTTGATCAACATAAGATTTTAAGTAATAGGCATAATCTTGCAATAAAGCCTGTAAGTTAGCACTAGTTGCAGCTAACTTTTTAGTCGGCTTGCTATTAATAAATTTGTCAATTCTGCGCTCTAATTTCCTAGCTCTCTCTACATTTTGCAGGAATTCTGCTTTTTTTGCTGGGAGTCGTTGTCCATCTTCGAGAAAGGCCACAATATGAGAGCTGTGCAGTTGTGCATTGACCACTGCTTCTTTATAATCACTCAATAATTGCCGTTGTTCTTGTGCTTGGGTGAATTGCCGAATTTCTTTCCCGCGATAGTAATTAGCAATGACTAATCCTGTGAGTGAACCGAAAAAGCCAATACCAATGGCCACAAAATAACCGTAGCCGATTTTTTGGTGTATGCGCCAAGAACTAGCTTTGAGTTTCCCCCGTGAGGGAAATTCTATTGTTGGAAGTTCATCGTTGTTGGATGTCTCTTCTATTGACACTTGTTCGCTTTCTAAACTGCTTTCCACAGGGATTGGCTGTTGAGTTTGCATCCCTCAAATCTCCTTCCTCCCCCAACAATTATTAAATAAGTTTTGCTTGTAAAATTACTGCCATGTTGATCAACACTTTACATAATTTTTTTTGATTACAAGTGCAACAAATGGCTCCTAGATAATTTGCATGACTTTCTGACATTCAATTAGTTTTGATACGAATTTTTACACGAATATTAACTTGTGTATAATATCGTGCTTAATTGGTTGACAGTGGACTAATACAATTGCTTCTAGGAGCAGGTTATTCTCCTCTATGGTTTTCAGCCAGATTTTAATGGCGGTATGATGATACCTTACTCTAACCCATTTTTTCTATCTCCGAGCTAATGTCTTGGTAGTCTTCCCAAGTAACTTGGTTTCACCCAACTAGCATTCTAAAGACTGATTCTTCAAAATGCACCGCCATCCAATGGGCTATTTTACTTTACGGGGACTTTGAACACATTCAGCACAGGAAAACTTAATATCAAACGCAAGTAGGGAACTTTTTACGAAACTGTTTTGGTTCTAGAGTGCAATATTAGCAAGACAATAGGAACAAGAACAAAACTTTTTTTGGGATACAGCAAATATTATCATCAATATCGGCAATTTTTCTATCAATTAGCGTCATTTCGGCTTTTAATTCAGTGATTTTGTAACACGTATGAGTAACAGAAAACCCTCTACTGAGCATGAAACTCAGCAAAGGGTAGATTAATGATGGTTTAAATCTTTTGTGGAGTAGGATGCTTCTCTACTTTAAAGCCTGAGCGATCGCAGCTGACATAGCCTGACTAGCTGCTTGCTTCAAAAATTCAGCTTTATCGGTACGTTCCCAAGGCAAATCTAAATCATTGCGTCCAAAGTGACCGTAAGCTGCAACGTCCTGATAAAAACGTCCGCCTCTTTCACTTGGGAGGTTACGTAAGTTGAAAGCATGAATAATTCCCGCCGGGCGTAGTTCAAAGTTTTGTTTGACTAGTTCCAGTAAGGTTTCATCATCGACTGTACCAGTACCGAAGGTATCTAAGAAAATGCTGACAGGTCGCGCTACACCAATGGCATAACTCAACTGTACTTCACATTTTTCTGCCAACCCAGCCGCCACAATATTCTTAGCTACATAACGAGCTGCATAAGCGGCAGAACGGTCTACTTTTGTGGGGTCTTTACCAGAGAAAGCACCACCACCATGTCGGGAATAACCACCGTAGGTATCTACAATAATTTTGCGTCCCGTCAAACCGGAATCACCTTGAGGCCCACCAATCACGAATTTACCAGTGGGGTTAACTAAAAAGCGTGTGTCTTGGTCTGGTTTAACTTCCAAATCGCCAAACACAGGTTCGACTACAGCAGTCCACAGGTCTTGCTTAATTTTGGCTTGCACTGCGGCCTCATCGGTAATATCGCCGATGGTAGCTGTGTGTTGGGTAGAAATCAGAATGGTATCAATCCCGACAGGACGACCATCTTCGTAAACAACAGTCACCTGAGTTTTACCGTCAGGACGTAAGTAGGACAAATCTCCTGTTTTACGTACTGCGGCGAGTCGGCGCGCAATGCGGTGCGCTAAACTCACAGGCAAGGGCATGAGTTCTGGGGTTTCGTTACAAGCAAAACCAAACATAATCCCTTGATCACCAGCACCAATAGAATCAAATAGTTCATCACTATCTTGCTGGCGGGTTTCATGGGCTGTGTTTACGCCTTGGGCAATATCTGGTGATTGTTCATCCAAAGCCACAATTACACTAGTGCTGTTGGCAGAAAAGCCATTGTCAGCATTAATGTAGCCAATTTCCGCAATTTTTTTGCGGGCAATATTGACATAATTGACATTAGCTTTGGTGGTGATTTCACCAGTGATTAACACCAAGCCAGTATTGACCACTACCTCTGCGGCAACACGGCTAGAGGGGTCTTGTGCGAGTAAGGTGTCTAAAATCGTGTCAGAAATCTGATCACAGATTTTATCGGGATGACCTTCGGTAACTGACTCGGAAGTAAATAAATAACGTCGAGACAATAGAGTATTCCCCCTGTAATAGTATTTTCGCTGACTAAAGTCTCAATACTTAGTGCAGCTACTAATTACTGAAATCATAACAATATTGACACATCCATTAGTTACTTTCCGTGAACTAGTCTTAAAGAGGTTAAATCAATCCCAAATCCAAAGTTCAAAATTAAATACCCAATTTCCCATGCCCAAATGATGATAATTGCTCAATTTGTTAGTAAAGCTACATTTTTGTGGAGCGAGTTACTGTAATTTGTACTTACTATGTAAAATTGCCCGTATATCTACAAAAAAAGGGGTTACTCGCGAGTAACCCCTAAATTCTTGACACAAACACTGCTGTTTTAAACTTGAACTGCTATCTGGGCTTCTTTTGATGTTAAACGTTCGTAAGTAGCACGCATTTTCAGACCTGTTAACACTTGGAATAAACCAGTACCATTGTTAGAACCAGGATACTCACGGTGTTGTAACAACAGATGGGTCATCTCACCTTCGTACTTGGTGGATGTTTTGCTGAGGTGATTTTCGATGTAGATGACTTCTTCTAAGTTATCAAATTGTCCATCTACTTCTAATACGGAGACGTAACGACCATAGTAAACATCAGAACCATAGTATAGTTGCATACCTGGGTAAGAACAGGTCAATTTGCGTCCGCAGGGAGTCCACTGAATGCTGGAACCTTCATCAAAGAGATAAACTGGTTCAAATCCTTCTTTGCCTTCCCGTTGTAGCATCCGTACCCGTAAAACTTTACGTTCTGTATCGTTTTTAATTAAGTTGGTAGGTAATACTTGCAGGACTACATCGGCGAATTCTCTTTGGGGTTCGATGTATTTTTGGAAATCGGGTTTACGAGAGTTGATAGCGGCTAAGACATCTTCATAGCGATGGCCTCTTTCTGCCATATCGCGTTGGATTTTCCAGGCAATTTTTACTTCATCGCTGATGTCGAAGTAAACGCTAAAATCGAGCAGCGATCGCACCCGTTCATCATACAGGGGGTGTAGACCCTCAACCACAACAATATGGTTTGGTTCTACGATCTCTGGGGGATCGATCATGCCGGTTTCGTGGTTATAAATCGGCTTATTAATCGATTGACCTTCTTTAAGAGCCTTAATTTGCTCATACATTAGGTCAAAGTTATTGGCTCTAGGGTCAAGTGCAGTGATCCCGGTTTCTTTACGTTGTTTGCGATCTAAGCAGTGATAGTCATCTAAACAGATGACTGTCATAAACTCTTCCCCAAACAAATCGATCAACCGACGCAAAAACGTAGATTTACCGCACCCAGAGTCTCCGGCTACTCCAATCAGTACCACGCGTTCCGGCTTACTTGTCATAAATCTCCTCTAAAAACTAAATGTGTCAATCAATATTTTTTTCACAGCAGAATGTGAAGCCAGGAGTCTACCCGTTTGGTTTATCCTGCGTTCTTGCTACTTAAGCCACCTGTGACACTCTCCTGAAACAAATTCTAGAGATTCTTGCTTCTCATCCTCTTAACTAGACTAAACCAAAGTAGAATTTAGTCCTCATCAGACCGAATCCACAAGCGTTTTAGTTTTACTTCCACTGGCTGTCAAACAGCAGAAGGTGCTGAAGTTTATTTACTTTTTCGTCTCATTTTAGAACTACTGAGCAGATATTGTGACAGCTACTATATGTGAGGCTGTCGGTAATCTGAGTATCTGAATGTTGACGAAGGGTAAGTATTTAATCCTAGTGTTACAGGTGATTTTAACAGAATGGTGTAACCCATACAAGATTTACTCTCAACAATAGTGATTGGCAGCAGGGAGCAAGGGAAGAAACATCCCACGCCCCATTTTTGATGCCCAATTACAAAGCAGCATAGAAGAAAAGATTAAATTGACTCATTATTAACATTATGCCCAAGACTTATCCTCTAACCTTAGAAGTTAAGCGGGTGTGTATATTACTTCCACTACTGAAGCCCCCATATCCTTGGTGAGTGTATCAATGCTGGGCATTATTTACTTAGTGCCACTTTCTCAAAACGCTAGTTTTAGGAACACCAGATCCGATAAACTAAAGCTAGCTTGTGATGGGAAAAGTTTTTTTGATAAACGGTTAAGTAAGTATCGGAGTGGTAGAAAGAATGTTCAATCAAGGTGCTTTTGAAGGTGCTGCCAATGGAGAATCAGGTAGCCGCATCTTCGTTTACGAAGTGGTGGGTCTGCGTCAGAGTGAAGAAACTGATCAAACGAACTATCCTATTCGTAAAAGTGGCAGTGTGTTCATTAGAGTGCCTTACAACCGCATGAATCAAGAAATGCAGCGTATCACTCGCTTAGGCGGTAAGATTGTGAGCATTCAATCCGTGAGCGGGCTACAGCAACTCAATGGTAAAGCCACACCTGTAACAGCAAAAAGTGAACCAGCTGAAGAACAGCAGAAGAATAAGGATAACAAAGGCAACACCATGACTCAAGCGAAAGCCAAAAAAGCCCACGCTGACGTTCCCGTAAACACCTACCGCCCCAATGCACCATTTATTGGTAAGTGTATTTCTAACGAAACGTTAGTGAAGGAAGGCGGGATTGGTATTGTTCAACACCTAAAATTTGACCTTTCTGAAGGTAATTTAAAGTACCTCGAAGGTCAAAGTATTGGGATTATTCCCCCTGGTCTAGACAAAAATGGTAAGCCAGAAAAGCTGAGACTGTACTCTATTGCCTCTACTCGTCACGGTGATGATGTTGATGATAAGACAATTTCACTGTGCGTGCGTCAATTAGAATACAAGCATCCAGAAACCGGCGAAACAGTCTACGGTGTTTGCTCTACATACCTCACTCAGTTAAAACCTGGGGATGATGTGAAAATCACCGGCCCTGTGGGTAAAGAAATGCTGTTACCCGATGACCCAGAAGCTAACGTCATTATGATGGCGACTGGTACAGGTATCGCCCCCATGCGTACTTACCTGTGGCGGCAGTTTAAGGATGCAGAAAAAGCTGCTAACCCAGATTACCAATTTAAAGGATTTTCTTGGTTGATTTTTGGCGTTCCTACAACTCCTAACATTCTATATAAAGAAGAATTGGAAGAAATACAGCAGAAGTATCCCGATAACTTCCGCTTGACCTACGCCATCAGCCGGGAACAACAAAATCCCCAAGGCGGTAGAATGTACATTCAAGACCGCGTAGCAGAATACGCTGATGAACTGTGGCAATTGATCAAAAATGAAAAAACCCACACTTACATCTGCGGTTTGCGCGGTATGGAAGACGGGATTGATGCTGCGTTAACTGCTGCTGCTGCTAAAGAAGGTGTAACCTGGAGTGACTATCAAAAAGAACTCAAAAAAGCAGGCCGTTGGCACGTTGAAACATACTAAGTTAGTAATTAGTCAATAGTCATGAGTCAATAGTCCACAGTATGAGACTGAGACGACTGACAAAAACAACTAACAAACGATAATCTGTAGGGTGGGTGAATAACTCACCCTACAATTGTTATTGGTAAAATTGGGTGCAAGCTTGTGGGTGTAAAGCTGGGAATTTTAGGATTAGGTACAGTCGGAACAGGAACGGTAAAGTTGCTGCAAGATGCAGCTGGTCGTCATCCGTTATTGCAAGAAATTGAAATTTATCGTGTGGGCGTACGATCGCTCGCTAAACCCCGTAATGTACAATTACCTACACAGGTCATCACTACAGATTTAGAAGCAATTGTCAATGACCCCGAAGTAGATATTGTAGTCGAGGTGATGGGAGGATTAGAGCCAGCGCGATCGCTCATTCTCCAAGCGTTGAAAAATGGTAAACACGTTGTTACCGCCAATAAAGCCGCCATTTCTCGCTTTGGGGCAGAAATTTTCACCACTGCCAATCAAGCAGGCTTATACGTCATGTTAGAGGCGGCGGTAGGGGGTGGAATTCCAGTCATTCAACCCTTAAAACAAGCTTTAAGTGTGAACCGCATTCATACTGTCACTGGTATAGTCAACGGTACTACCAACTACATCCTGACGCGGATGCAAACAGAAGGTAGCGAATTTGCTGATGTGTTAGCGGATGCTCAACGCTTAGGTTACGCGGAAGCTGACCCTACGGCAGATGTTGATGGTTTGGATGCTGGAGATAAAATCGCCATCTTGGCATCTTTAGCTTTTGATGGTCGAATTCATTTACAAGATGTCCATTGTGAAGGAATTCGCCAAGTTAGTAAAACTGATATAGCCTATGCCGAAAAATTGGGATTTGTGATTAAATTACTAGCGATCGCTACTAATAAAGTCAGCGATGCTGCCCAATTATCTATCAGAGTTCATCCCACCCTTGTACCCAAGGCGCATCCCTTAGCCAGCATTAACGGTGTTTATAACGCCATTTTGGTAGAAGGAGAACCCATCGGTCAGGTGATGTTCTTTGGCCCCGGCGCGGGTGAAGGTGCTACTGCTAGTGCTGTAACCTCCGACATTTTAAGTCTAGTCGCAGCCGTGAAAAGTAATACCGCCGCACCCAATCCTCTATTAACTTGTAGACATGAGGATTATTGCCAAATTGCCCCCATATCAGACCTCGTAACTCGATTTTATGCCCGATTCCTCACCCAAGACCAATCGGGAGTCATCGGTAAATTGGGGACTTGCTTTGGTAATCATGGCGTAAGTATAGAGTCAATTGTGCAGACTGGTTTTCAAGGAGACTTAGCAGAGATTGTAGTTGTCACCCATGACGTAAAAGAAGGCGATTTTCGCCAAGCCGTCGCCGAAATCCAGAGTTTAGCAGCAATTGATAGCGTTCCCAGCATTTTGCGGGTATTGTAATTGGGAATTGTGAATGGAAGAGGAATTGGTGCAGGGTGCAGGGGGGAAAGGGGAGAAGAGTTTCCCCATTTTTTCATTCTCCCAGCCCCCTACCCTAAATTAAAAGTTGCTGTTAGCAGTAGTGCGGCCTTTAGCCTGTGCTGAGTAATCAATTTTTGAATTTTGAATTTTGAATTCATTCGTCCCCAATCCCTAATTGAGTATGACAAAACCTCCCACTGATCAAGACTCATCTCCATCGACGGCTTTGGGCTTCGATGAATTTATCGGGATTTTCGTAGCTTTCCTCACTATAGGAGGAATTTTGCTTTGGTCGTTTTCTCGTCAGGAATCTGGTTGGAATTTAAGTGGCCTATTATCCTTAAACACCACTGCGCCTAGTGCTACAACTAATCCCCCTACACCGTCCCTAACTCCACAGTTACCAGCAGATACCAAGGCGCGCTTGCCTAATGTGTCTGCACCTCCAGAGACGGATGTAGTTGAACCTCCAGTGATCCCTTCACCGAATTTTCAGGAAATACCAACTCCCCAACCGCCAGCAAAGTTACCGCCAGCAACTTTATCTTTGTCGGCAGAGTTGAATTCTGCTGAAAAATCCCCATCTTTACCCTTAGTCACGCCATCTGCACAGAAATCCACCATTCCGCCACCAATAGCTTTTAATGATGTACCTGCTAACTTTTGGGCAGGGGATTTTATTGATGCTCTGTCTGCGCGTAAAATTATCCAAGGTTTTCCAGACTATACTTTTAGACCAAATTTACCGGTAAGTCGTGCAGAATTTGCGGCTATATTACAAAAAGCTTTTAACCAAGACACTACAGCAGCTACCATTCCTTTTCGGGATGTATCGACAGAATTTTGGGCTAAAACAGCAATTAATCACGCGATTAGCACCAAATTTTTAAAGGGTTATCCTAATCAGACTTTTCAACCACAACAAAATATTTCGCGATCGCAAGTTTTAGTCGCCTTAGCCAGTGGCTTAAATCTCCAACCACCAGCTAATCCCACTCAAGTTTTAAGCATTTATCAAGACGTTCAGAATATCCCAAAATATGCTGTCGATAAGGTAGCATCTGCAACTGTTAACGGCTTAGTGGTTAATTATCCCAATGCCAAAGTTTTAGCTCCTAATCAAGCTGCTACCCGTGCCGAAGTCGCAGCAATGATTCATCAAGCCCTGGTATTAACAGGAAGACTAGAGAAAATCCCTAATTCTGCTGTCCCAAATCAGAAAAACCTTCAACCTTAAAATAAAATGGTCAAGCCGCAAAGCTTGACCATACAAATAATTATTGTCTATACCCTGTAGTAGCTGTCAGTAGGTGATATGTCATCGAGTCAGATATTAGTTTTCTGAACCGTCTTGACCTACTACTTGGGACTTCAGAGTTGTGATTTCATTGTTTAACTCTTGTCTGGTTGAAGCTTTGAGTAAGTAGCGGTAAACAAACCAAGCAGAATAACCAATGCCAATCAATTCAAAAGTTGGTGCTACTAAAGGAATATCATTCAATGCGTCTAATACTGCCAAAAGTACCCTGACGGTCACTAGTGAACCTACAATTAAGCCTACAATGACTAAAGGCTGTTTATATTGATTGAAGAAATTGCCCACATAATCAGGCAGAGTTGCTAAAAATTGAGAAACTTGTTCTACATATTTTCCCCATTCCTCTTGAGACTGTGCAGGGGGCTGGAGTTTGGTAATAGTTCCTGTTTGGTTGTTGATATCTGGCATTGTTGCCTCTTTAGGTTGGGTTTGGGCGAATTCTGGTTCTTGCATTTTCACTTCCATAAATTTGACAGTTGAGGTTCTCTAATCCTGACAATTACAACCAAAAGGCTGTTGATTAGGCAATGCACTCTTGCATCCCACTGAGTTGGGAAATAGGGTTTAGCGTCCTATCACCATAGTCGTCCCATAACATCTACTGCATCAACTACAAGGTAGACAGTCAGTAGGTGGATAGAAGTCAGAAGGCTACAGGATGTCATAAAATCAGCGGCTTTCTGAGTTCTGTTGTCATGAATCAACTGGAATCCTCCGGTTGTCATTATCCCAGGCTGTGTCAATTGCTCGTCATCGTACTTGGAATAAAGTACAGATCATGCAAAAATCACTCCACCTCTCATTTATATAAGCACAAACGCTGATTTTATCTGAATATTAAAGCTATCTTAAGCCGCGTTCGTCAATCACAGTATTGATCTTAGATAGCAATACTTCATAAAAATTAGAACTTTGGAGGTGAAAGTGATGAGTGCTGTTAGCGGTAGCGCGGCGTTTAGCCGGTGCTGAGTAGTGAGTAGTGAGTTGAGAAATAAAGTCTACCTTGTCTACCTTGCCCACCTTATCCCCAGCCAAGAGTTCCTCTTTCATCCTTGCTTGACTAGATATGTTCTTTGAAAATTCCTGAAACATCCAACAGCTAACACGCGCCATCCGCTTTTGAATGTTCTAATACCAATTCTCCAAAATCCAGCGACAGATACAACCCTTAAAACTCAGATAATACCTGACTGTCTTCAACTACGAACTGCGAACTGCGTTAGCGAAGCGGGACGTTAGTCCATTGCGAATTGCTATAAGAGGTATGTGAGAGATGTGATTGGCTAACACCCAACTCTCTCACTCCATCTTTTATTTCTTAAAATTCACCTAAATCGGTTGATACTAATCCCAGTCGGGAATTTCTTGACCTGCTTCGCCACCAACACCGATCGCAGTATTATAAATTTCTGCATCTGTGATGGTGAGATTTTCCATTGATGCTTGATACACGTTGGAATCGAAAACATGAGCGCGGGTCATGTTGGCGTTATTTAAGTTGGCTTTTTTGAAGTTGACGTTGGTAAGAAAGGCTGCGGTAAGATTCGCTCCTTTCAAATTGGCGTTAGTCAAATCAGCACCTTCGAGGTTAGCACCAGATAGATTTGCACCAGATAGATTTGCCCCTCGTAAGTCAACACCAATTAAATGCTCGCCACTGAGGTTCATGCCTGATAGATTACACCCTACGCATTCCCCAGTTGATAACAGTTTTTGTAAGTCTTGTGGATTCCCAGCTTTGACTGAATTCACAAAAAATAGGGGAGTGGCTAAGGCTACAGCTGCTAATAGCTTGAGTTTCATAATTTCCCCCTTTCTCCTTGATTAACATCCGTTCTTTTCCTCACATTTCTATTATCTCACTAACTTTCTAAACAATGTTGATTTAAATCACAATTTACTTGTCTAGATTATGGCTAGTGTAGTGAGTCTCAAAAGATGATTGGCTATAGTTTTTGGCTATTTTGTGTCTTTCAATTTCAGGATAAATACTGGATTTAATTTAATATTAAATCTTTTTAAGTGAATGTATCATTCGATATATTTTCGTAAAAATATAGTCAGTATTCACCTATGTAAAAATATTACTCATACTTTTGATGTAAATTATAATTTAAATTACTAAGTATTCTTGCATATACTGGTTAACTAATTCTGGTTTTTCTTGTTGAACCCAATGTCCACAATGGGGAATATACTTAACTTGGAGATGTTTTACATAGTCTTGAGTGTTGTAAGTAAGCTCTTTGCCTAAAGCGGTATCATTTTCACCCCAAATTAACAGCGTAGGAGTCTCTAAAATTGCCCAATTTTTCTGGAATAGGAGACTGGAAAAAAGATTGCGGTAATAGTTCAACATAGCTGTGATTGCCCCAGTTTTAGCAGCAGCTTGTTGATAAGCGGCAATATCATCTGGAGTAAATGCTGTTTGATTAACTGCCGTCTTAGGAATCATATTAGCGATCGCCAGATAACTATCAGCTTTGAGCATCAATTCTGGTAGCCAAGGTAGTTGAAATAAGAAGATATACCAACTGCGGCGTAACTGTGAGAGAGTCAATAAACCTTGAGTAAATTTAGCAGGATGAGGCAAATTGAGAATAATTAAACGTTCTACCATTTCAGGATGAGCATAGGCAAAATTCCAGGCGATCGCTCCACCCCAATCATGTCCAACTAAAATACAACTATCGTGTCCTAATCCTTGAATTACTTCCGCAATGTCTTTAATAAATTCATCCATGACATAGGCGGATTTATTGACAGGTTTATCACTATCGTTATAACCACGTAAATCTAAAGCCACGACTTGAAACTTTTCCGCGAATTTAGGGATTTGATGCCGCCAAGAATACCAAAACTCAGGAAACCCATGTAACATCAGCATCAAGCGTCCTGTTCCTTGGGTGACATAGTGCAGTTTTATCCCATTGGTATTGATATATGCGTGCTGCCAAGAATCCTGAACTACAGACATAGGTGTTATTTTCACAAGAATGCTAATTAATTATTTAATGATGTACTTATTCAAACATCTACTTTAGGGATTGGGCATTGGGAATAGGGAATAGGGAATAGGGCATTGGGCATTGGGAATAGGGCATTGTATTTTTCTTCCCCTGCATCCCCTGCTCCCCCTGCTCCCCCTGCATCCCCTGCATCCCCTGCCTCTCTGCCCCAGAACAAAACTATGGAAATACGCGGTGTCTGGTTAACTACTACCGATAGTCAAGTTTTGCGTTCACGGCAAAATATTGCTGAAGCTATGGATTTTCTGGCTACCACTGGGTTTAATGTGGTGTTTCCTGTGGTGTGGAATAAAGCTGTGACTTTGTATCCTAGTCAGACGATGCGGCAAACCTTTGGAGTGGAAATTGATCCCCTATCAGTCGGGCGTGATCCTTTATTGGAGGTAGTGACAGAGGCGCGGCGAGTGGGATTAAAAATTATCCCTTGGTTTGAATATGGCTTTGCCAGTTCCTACAATTTAAACGGGGGCTTACTTTTACAGCAGAAACCAGAATGGGCGGCGCGTGATTCCCAAGGTAATCTGCTCAAGAAAAATGGTTTTGAGTGGTTGAATGCCCTGAACCCTGATGTCCAAGGATTTTTGATGAATTTAGTCTTGGAAGTGGTGAATAATTATGATGTGGATGGCATTCAAGGTGACGATCGCTTTCCGGCTTTACCCTGTGAAGGTGGGTATGATGCGGATACTATCGCCCGCTATCGTCAAGAATTTCACCGCCAACCACCGCTAAATCCAAAAGATAGACACTGGTTACAGTGGCGCGCTGATATTTTGACAAAATTTTGGGCAAGGCTATATCAGCAAGTAAAAGCCGTTAACCCAAACTTATTGGTATCTATCGCGCCTAATATCCATGACTGGGCATTTCGGGAATATTTGCAAGATACACCCACATGGTTAAACCAGGGAATAGTGGATATGAGTCACCCGCAAATTTATCGACGGGATTTTCCTAGTTATCGAGCGATCGCCGATAAACTAGTCAAAGAACAATTTACTGCTGCCACCCTACCAAAATTAGCTCCAGGAATCCTGCTAAAGTTAGGAACTTATGGCATCAGTCCCCAAGATTTGGTGCAGACGATTGAGTATAACCGTCAAATAGGGATTAAAGGCGAAGTCTGCTTTTTTTATGAAGGTTTACGAGAGAATAATCACGCCTTAGCTAGAGTTCTGCAAAATCATCTCTATGCTCAATCTGCCGCATTTCCCACTTGCAGCGATTTAACTGGAATGGAGTAATATCAATTCGCAATGGACTAATGTCCCGCTACGCTAATGCAATGGACTTCGTCCCGCTACGCTAACGCAATTCGCAATGGGCTAAACGCCCCGCTACGCTAACGCAACGATGCTCTTGCCCCGCTCCGCTAACGCAATGGACTTCTCTCCGAGACGCTAACGCAATTAAGAAAGTCAGATACTATTTGGGTTTTAAGGGTTGCACCTGTTGCTTAATTTTGGGGAATTGGTATAAATACCTGTAATTGGAACACACAGAGGAAGCAGGGGAAGAAAAACACAATGCCCCATGCCCCATTCCCCAATCATCATCACTTTTAATTCAACTTTGCAATTAAATCACATTATTTTCGTCTTTGTAACATAGTGTTACAAGCAATGCTTCATTTACTATAAAAGTTATGAATGGATCTTGTTAACTCTAGAAAATTGTGATTAAAAACCATGTCCTGTCCCCCAGTCCCAGCCGTTTTGTTAGTAGACGGTTATAACATTATAGGTGCTTGGCGTTGCCTGAAAAAAACCCGCGACACTGCTGGACTAGAAGCAGCCAGGCGTGAACTTGTAGAAACCATGACAAGCTACAGTTCTTTTCAAGGGTATGAGACCAAAATAGTGTTTGATGCTCACTATCAAAATACCGCCAGTAATCAGGAAGTAATCACCGAACTTTTATCAATTCATTACACTGATTTTGGGCAAACGGCAGACTCATACATAGAAAAAACCTGTGCATCTTTGCGCTATGAGTTTCTACAGTCTAGGATGGCTCGGCTCATCGTTGCCACATCTGACCGAGCACAACAATTGACAGTACAGGGATACGGGGCTGAATGGTTATCAGCAGAACAATTGTGTGGCGAAGTTAAAACCACGATTTGTCTAGTTAAGCAAAGGGCTAAACCACGCCAACACTCTCCACGGAGATTGGCTAGCTCTATTGATCCCAAAGCCAAACAAAAGCTTGCAGAGCTTCGTATGGGATTGAAGTAGTAGGCTGAATATTTCCATAGTCTTTCTTGACAAGGGTTAAGTACGGACAAAAATAATTAACTGTATCACCGTCACTGGGGTTTCTGGCGGCTGTTTGGACTGCAAAATCAAAGCCTTTAGGGTAAGCAAAAAAAATTTCTAAAAAGGCTTGCCAAATCCAGAAGACTAAGATACTATTATAAATTGTGAGCGCAATCATTCCTCAGTAGCTCAGTGGTAGAGCGATCGACTGTTAATCGATTGGTCGCTGGTTCGAATCCAGCCTGGGGAGTTTAAAAGATTAAAGCAAGATTGGTATCCTTGAGTGACTGCTTAGTGAATCTATGGTCACTTTTTGAATACTATCAAAGCATTGCATAGAATTCCAAAGGCGATCGCCTATTTTTGTGTTTGGAAGTATCCCGTTGGCGATCGCATTTTGCCAATCTGAGATTTCCCAACAAGATTACTTCCAGAACTCTGGCTTAAATCACCATCCCCAACTACCAGGAATACCCTTAAAAGGCCCAACAACATCGCTAGTTATCCAACCACCGTAAAAGTTTCCTGGTTGTGGTTCTACTCGTTCACCATCTACGTAGCAAGCATCCATGAAATGGGCGTAGAAAGCCACATGATCTTTAATATCTGCAAAAGCGCGCGTCGGACTGGCATAAAACCAAGCTGCATTTTCGACTTCTCGCTCATCCACGCGGATTGTATAGTATCCAGAGCGTCCTTTCCATTCACAAAAACTAGACTGTGGTGTTAACACCAAGTATTCCATTTTGATGTCTGTAGGCGGGATATAGTACGTGGGTGGATGGCTGGTTTCTAACACACGCTTGGCGTGGCGGGTATTGACGATTTCTTCACCATTAAAAATTACCTGAATATGTTTGTTTGTGTCCTCCAAGCGGGGAGGACGGGGGTAATCCCACACAGATTCTTGTCCAGGTTGGGGTTCAATGCGTTGAGGATACATATATATTCAAAGTCAAAAGTCAAAAGTTTTAATGGGGAACAGGGAGCGAGTAACAGGGAACAGGGGAGACTCTTTATCTGATATTTCCCCCTGCCCCCTGCTCCGTTGCTATCAACGTGATAGTATATTTTTCTAATGAGAAATCCCTAAAGGATTATCTTACTTCTTTCAAGCTTTCAACTTGGTTGGTAAACATCTCTGTAAACAGACTCAAAACTGTGCGTTCTTCTTGGACTTTGATGTTAGCACTTAAAGACATACCAGATTGCAGGGAAATTTTTTTGTCTTTAATGTCTAAGTATTGTTTATTTAACCTAATTTTGGCAGGAAAGCGATAGAACTTATGGGTTTCATCTGGTGGAAGTGCGTCTGAAGCTACTTCAACTAACTCACCTTTGATGTCACCGAATTCGCTAAAGGGAAATGAATCGATTCTGACATCAGCTTTCATTCCTTCGCGGACGAAACCAATATCTTTATTGGTGATGAAAATCTCAGCAACGAATTTATCGTTGGGTACAATCTCTAAGATTTTTTGGGTGGGATTAGCTACAAAACCAGGGGTTTTTGCTTGTAAATTGAAAATGGTGCCGGAAACAGGAGCGCGTAATTGTTGATATTTAAATTCTAATTGAGCTTGAGAAATTTTACTGTTGACATCGGCTAAATTCTGCTCATTACTTAGCACAATTTTCATGAATTGGCTATCAATATCAGCAATGCGTTTTTTGTTATCTGCTATTTTTTCTAAAATGGTTTTATCGGAAGCTGCCACAGTATTGTAGACTTGTTGTCTAGATTTTTCAATATCAAATTGCAGACGTTTCTTCTCTTCGTTTAATTGTGCCACTTCGGCGGCATAATTTTGGACTTGTTGTTGCTGATTCAGGTATTGTAACTGAGAGACACCACCTTGTTCTGCCAGGATTTTTAGTTTATCTAAAATCTTTTGTTGGATATCTAAACTGGCTTGTGTATCTTGGAGTTTGACTACAGTTTGGGCTAGTTGTTTTTCGATTTTAGATACTTCTAGCCTAGCGGCAGATGCACGAGTGTCTAATTCTGTTTTCGCAACTTCTAACTGTTGTCTTTCGTCACTATCTAAACCGATACCAGTAGTAGAGTTTCTTAATTGAGTGCGTAATAAATCATTTTCTGTAACTAATGCTATGCGACTTTTGAGTAAAAATTCGGCATTTCTGGGCAATCTAACTCGCGAAAATTGTAATTCGGAATTAATGCCAGAAGATGAACTCATTAATTGACGATAAATCTGATTTTCCTGTATTAGACTGTTGCGAATATTATTTAAAGAATTCAATTTGGCAACAGTTGCAACAGTTTCAAAAGTAATTAGTAAGTCGCCTTGAAGGACTTTTTGTCCATCTTTGATATGTACTTCTTTGACAACTCCATTTACAGGAGCTTGGACTTCTTTAACTGTGCCTTCTGGTTTTAATTGACCAGTAGCAGGAATTACCTGTTCGATTTTAGCGAAATATGCCCAAGCAACACCAAAACAAGCCAAAGCCATGAGAGTCAGCATGATGGTGCGTGACCAAATAGGAGATTGACGCAATACAACCGACTGTTCAAACTCTTCGTAATTAGTGTTAATGGAAGATTGAGGAGGGGGTGGGGTCTGAGGTGTTAAAACTTCAGCATCAACCGCGATCGCCTGGTCATGCTTGCCGTTACCATTGTTATTGTTAAGTTGCGTCATATTAGTAATTTTTGACTGTTGACTATTGACTATTGACTAACTACAAACTCACTTCTTGTTGTTGATATAAATAGAAATAATGACCTTTAGCAGCCATTAATTCTTGATGGCTACCTTGTTCGATGATTTTACCGCCATCCATGACGATGATTGTATCTGCGTGGCTGACGGTGTTGAGACGGTGGGTAATAAAAAAGACTGTACTACCTTGAAAGGCGTTGGCGAGGTTCAGACAAACTTGACGTTCGGTGGGATAATCTAAAGCACTGGTAGCTTCATCTAGGACTAATAGTTTGGGTTTTTGCAGAATAGAACGGGCGATCGCGATTCTTTGTCTTTGTCCGCCGGATAGTCCCGCACCACGTTCGCCAACTCTGGTATTGTAGCCGTTGGGTAAACCCATAATAAATTCATGGGCGGCGGCGATTCTTGCAGCTGCGATAATCTCTTCTGTGGAAGCATCGGGATTAGTCAAAGCAATATTTTCTTGGACTGTACCATCAAATAACAGGGTTTCTTGGGGAACTACACCGACTTGGCGACGCAAAGAATAAAGTTCTACTTTGGCGATATCGTAGCCATCAATCAAAATTCTGCCTGCTTCTATGTCATAAAGTCGCAGTAGCAGTTTCATCATCGTACTTTTACCAGAGCCACTCTGCCCAACAATCCCAACGAATTTTCCTTGGGGAATTTCTAGATTGACATTGCATAGTTGCAAAGGCCCGCCATTGACAAATCTAAAGGAGACGTTTTCGTATTTGATCGCACCTTGAATTTCGGGAAGCGGGATATTGTAGCGGTCAATTTCCGCTTCTTGGGGTGTGTCTACAATATCACTTAATCTTTCTAGGGATAGGGCTGTTTCTTGGAAGCTTTGCCACAGTTGTGCTAACCGTAAGATGGGGCTAGTAACATAACCAGAGATAATTCTAAAGGCGATTAATTCCCCTAAAGTTAACTCCTGCTGCAATACCAAATAAGCACCCACCCACAGCACGAGTAAACTACTGAGTTTATTGAGAAATTGACTGGTGGAGTTAGCGAGGGTAGAGGTGACGACAGTTTTAAAGCCAGCTGCTACATATCGAGCGTATCGCTCTTGCCAAGAAAAGCGCGATCGCAATTCAATATTTTGCGCTTTGACTGTTTGAATCCCTGACATTACCTCGACTAAATAGGATTGGGTGTTGGCGTTGCGTTCAGCTTTGGCGCGTAGCTGTCTACTAACAGTGGGAGATGCAATTAAGGTAATAACGATAAAGATAGGAATTGTGGCTAAACCCACTATGGTCAATTTCCAACTGTAAAACAGCATGACAATGATATAAACCACTGAAAATACAGCATCTAATCCCACGGTTAAAGCTGTACCCGTGAGAAACTGACGGATATTTTCTAATTCGTTGATGCGTGTAGATAACTCCCCGACTGGCCGCTTTTCAAAGTAGCGGAGTGGTAGCCGCAATAAGTGGTCAATAATTTGTGACCCCAAACCCATATCAATGCGATTGGTTGTATCCACAAATAAATAAGTTCTTAAGGTGGTGAGTATAGCTTCAAATATCCCCACTACTAATAGCAAGCCTCCCAGAACATTGAGTGTGCTGGTACTATTTTTGACTATGACTTGATCAATAATGAGCTGGATAACTAGGGGATTGGCTAGTTGTGCTAACTGCACAAAAAAGGAAGCGATAAAGACTTCTGTGAGGACTCTTTTGTAGCGTGACAAGTAGGGAAGAAACCACCGTAAACCAAAGCGTTCTTGTGGCGTTTCCTTGGTGGTGGTGAGCAGTAGTACCCTGACTTGTGGTGGAAAACTATTTTCTATCGTCTCTAAATGTTCAACTATTTGTGCTGGTTTGCAGCGAACTATCCCTTGGGATGGGACACCTAAAACGACTTGATGAGCATCGGCGGCGTATAAAACGGCAAAATTTTCGCCATAACGCACTAATGCTGGTGTGGGGATGCGGGTAATAGCAGCAGTGGGGACATCGATTAAATTGGCTTTCAAGCCGATTAATTCTCCCAGATAGGCACAAACAGGGAAGGAAATCGTCCCTTGGCGTTTGATTTGCTCAGATAACAGACGACGCACCACTTCCCGACGAAAAGGGATTTGTAAATGTTTGGTGAGCATCTGAAAACAGGCAAAAGTGCTGTTTAATTCTCCCTTACCGCCAAAGAAGGGGTATTTTGTCCGGGGATTTTTACTATTTGGAGCTGTACTGCGAGCTTGGGAATAGTCTTCATCTGAGGCGTAGGGAATTTCCATCGTCTCAGTGATGTGGGTTTGACTGCTGCTAAGAGCTAGTTGTGATTGATGATGATTACTAGGATTGAGGAATGATAAAGCCGATGGTGCTAAACCCAACAACCGCGCGGGGATATCACTTCTGACGATAATGGTTTCTTGACCATCTTGGGGTTCGAGACGCGAACCAACGGGAAATTCATTAATGACACCGCTACTCAAAAACCAAACTGTATTCTTGTCTAGTTGATGAAAGTAGTTTCTTCCAGGTGAGAGATATTGTATTTTAGCGGTTTGCCCAGCTTGTTCTGCTAGTTCATCTAGGTTATCGATGACGTTGGCTTGCTTTGCTACTTGTAAACCTAAAATATCAAAGATTTCCACGATATGACAGGGGTTTTGGCGCGCCTGTGCAAAGGCGGGATAGGTAGACAATAACCGCAGATAGTCGCTGGCTTCGATGGTTAAACCGATCATTTCGTCAGTAGAGGCGATCGCCGTTTCACAACCCAATTGACGCAATAATCCAATTTCGCCAATTATCTCTCCCCGTTGTAATAATTTCAGGGTTTTGGGCATTTGTGTTTGGGGGTCAAATCCCAATAACCGCGCTTGTCCCTCATAGATGATGGTGATGCGATCGGGGACTATTTCTTTGCTGATAATACGTTGACCGATACGATAACGGAATGCTTGCAGTCGGTCTAGTAACAGGGTAATCTCTGTATCTGGTAAGTGGTCAAAACCCTGGAGAGTTAGTAAAAATTCTTGAAAGGCATTTTTTATATAGGTCATAGCTAAAAAGTCTGATTTGATTCAATAAGTTTATCTAGCAGCTTTTCTACACGCATCTCAAAAAATACTCTAGTCCCTCGTTTAACCATCTTGAAAACTTGCTGAACACTGACAAGGTATACATGATGGCAATTGCATAAACTGACTTTGGGGACGTACGTAAGTATACAGGTATTAATTCTAATCGCCATCCAGGGAACATTAGCTGATTTTATACAATCGCTTGACTACAATTCAAATCCATCGTTAATTTCTCATGCTGACCATACAGCAAAGGAGAACACAAACTTAGTCAAATGAAGTATTCCAGCCATTTAGAGTGTAATAGTTAAAAAGATATATTTAGAGACAAAATATCACATTTTCTTACTATGATAAATACTGAGAAATGTGAAGAAATGGTAAAAAATATAACGGTAGTGTAGGAAATGGCTAGGATTTTTCTCACCCAGAGGTCGATTGTATAGTGATGCCAGCATCTCGAAATAAGACTAATTTGGTATTAAGCGATCGCTTGTATGGGGACGGTTGAGGCTGGGGTTGCTTGCTGATGTAGGGGAATTTCAATCCAGAATTCGCACCCTTTGCCTAACTCCGACTCACACCGCAAGACTCCAGAATGTTTTTCTACAATAATTTGGTAACTAATAGATAAACCCAATCCCGTACCTTGTCCTACTGGTTTAGTGGTGAAAAAAGGATCGAATAACTTTTGTTTGACTTTTTCTGTCATTCCTGGGCCATTGTCGGCGATTCTGACCACCACACGCTCATTTTTCAGCAATTGGGTGGTGATTTTAATGTAACTGGGATCATTGGCAATTTCTTGGGGCGATCGCTCGGCATTGTAACTATTGAGAGCGTCAATGGCATTATTAATAATGTTTAAAAATACTTGATTTAACTGTCCGGCATGACATTCTACTAAAGGTAGCTCTCCATACTCTTTGAGAATGTCGATTTTTGCATTCTCTGGTTTCGCCTTAAATCGATTTTGTAAAATCAATAGTGTACTTTCAATCCCTTCGTGAATATCAACGGCTTTCATTTCTGCTTCATCTAAACGAGAGAAATTACGCAGGGATAACACTATTTGCTGAATCCGTTGAGAACCCATCGTCATCGAACCGAGAATTTTCGGTAAGTCTTCCTGAATAAACTCTAAGTCCATGTCATCAATTTTTGCTTGAATTGTGGGACTGGCGTTAGGAAATTCTTCTTGATATAAACGGATTAACTGTAACAATTCTTTAGTGTATTCATTGGCGTGGGTGACATTGCCATAGATAAAATTAACGGGATTATTAATCTCATGTGCCACTCCAGCTACTAATTGACCCAAGCTAGACATTTTTTCGGTTTGAATTAGCTGTGCTTGGGTGCTTTGTAGTTCTTGTAAGGCTATTTGTAGTTCTAACTCTGCTTGTTTGCGTTCAGCTATTTCCAACTCTAAACGCTGATTCATGTGGGTAAGTTCTGTATTTTTAATTAGCGTTTCGTGGGATTTAGCCAACTTCACCGCCATGTGATTAAATGCTTTCGCTAAATCTTCAATTTCATCACCTGTAAGAATATTTAAACGATATTCAAAATTACCTGTGGCAATTTCTGATGTTCCTGTTTGTAAGTTCTGCAAAGATTTGATGGTTGGTTGCCAAATGAGCATGAATTCACCAACCATCAGCATTAAAATCACTGCGACAACAACGAAAGAAATAATTCTTTGGACTTGGTGTAAATTTTCTAAATCTTGTGCTACGGCTAATCTTTGGTCATCAGCACGTTTAATTAGTTGGTCAAGAAATAATTTAATATCCCTGTTAAAAGAATTGATTGAGCGAAAATACAACTGGGAATTTTCTACATTATTTTGACTAGAACTCTGTTCAATTAATTGAGTGGCGATACGGCGCAAAAACTGATGACGAGTACGAATAACGGAGATTTCTGGAGTATTTGGCATGAGGCGTTCTAACTCATCCAATGCTTGAATAAACTCCGCATGGGACTTTTCAATTTCTGCATTTTGCTTTTGGAAAAGCACAAAATCTTTGAGTGTGATAATTTCCGACTTTAAGGCATTATCTGCTGCTAGTGCTGCTTTGATGGTTTCCGCAGTTCCATTACTTTTTTCGCGCACAGTTTCCTTAATCTGCTGCACCACCACTGTATTCCCGATGAGGATAGCCACTACGAGTCCAACAGATACAGCAGAACTAGTCAGTAGCTTTGTAGAGATTTTCATTTTGACGGGAGAGAAGTTAAGTTCAAGTCTTGGCGGATTTGTTGTATTTGATCATATTCAGCAGCGATGACAAGAGTGTATCCGTCAGATTGACTACCTCCAATCAAATCAAGCCCTTTAGGAAGGCTGAGAAAAGCTTGCTGAAGCTGATGAATGATCTGGTCTGGTAATTCTGCCGATACTACTATGGGAAAATTAGGTGTGAGAATAGATTCTGTGATGATTCTGATATTTTTTGTAGGCATCTTACCATCTTTTTGTTGATTAGTACAAGCCGTAAGATTAGTAGCTACAGCATCTACGAGATTACTTTCTAAGGCTGCCATACTTTGCTCATGATTGCCTACATAGATGACTTGAGTAAAATCTTGATAGGGGTTTGCTTGTCTTTCTTGCTTCCACTCTGCTAAGGCTGTCAGATACCCGAAGGTAGAGGTTTGATCAACAAAAGCGATACTTTTGCCTTTCAGGTCTGATAATTTTTGAATGTTGCTATTGGCATTAACTACAATACACATTCGATACCAAGGTTGACCTGAGTTGATATCTATGGGAGCTACTAAAGGTTGAATTTTTGCGCCTTTCTCTACCGCTTCTAAATAAGTAACAGAGCCTAAATAGGCAATTTGTATTTGATTTTCAACTAGTAACTGAACGACTTCTTTATTATCCTGAGCAATTTGAAATTCTACTGGTCGCTTGAGATAATCTTCTAAATATTTATCTAAAGCCTGAAGAACTTTTTCTTGATCTGTTTGATTCTGGGTGGACACGACTCCGATACGGAGTTTTGGCAAGTCGTCCTTGCTACTATCAGGAAGAGAGCCTTCGTATACTGTACCCTGTCGTTCCTGTGTACGTCGGTAGATCCTCAAGGGAGATGGTGGGGAAGTAGACTCGATATTGGAGCTATTGTACTCCGAAGCGTTGCCAGTACAACTAACGGTCAGTAGTAGGGCGATCGCACCGGAAATTAAAATCTTACTACTCCGTACCGACTGCTTAGTAATCAGCCAATGCCAGGCTTTTTTCATAGGATTAGAATTGAGCGAGCAACATTGCTGGAGTGGAATCAGCTAAACACATATTGCTTTAAGAGTATATTCGCTGATCATGACCAAGTCTATAGTGATGAGTGGTGAGTAATGAGTAATGAGTAATGAGTGCTGAGTGATGAGTGATGAGTGATGAGTCTCACTTTCTTAATTTTGTTAGCGCAGTGTTAGCGAGTCTGCAAATGTCATTTTGAATTTTGAATTTTGAATTGGTACTACGCCCAAGAAGCAGGTCAAAATAGAACAACAGTATTTAGCCAGGGGCTAGTTATGTTGGAACATGATGTGATTATTGTCGGGGGCGGATTGGCGGGATGTCGGGCGGCGGTGGAAATTGCGCGGACTGATCCTCGTTTAAAGGTGGCGGTGGTGGCGAAAACTCATCCCATTCGCTCCCATTCTGTGGCGGCTCAAGGTGGTATCGCCGCTACATTAAAAAATGTGGATGCTACGGATACATGGGAAGCACACGCCTTTGATACGGTCAAGGGTTCTGATTATTTGGCTGACCAAGATGCAGTAGCAATTTTGACACAAGAAGCACCCGATGTCGTGATTGACTTGGAACATATGGGGGTTTTGTTCTCCCGCTTAAATGATGGTCGCATTGCACAACGGGCTTTTGGGGGACATTCTCACAATCGGACTTGCTACGCGGCTGATAAAACGGGTCACGCGATTTTACATGAATTAGTGAATAATTTACGGCGGTATGGTGTGCATATATACCAAGAATGGTATGTGATGCGTCTGATTTTGGTAGACAATGAAGCTAAAGGTTTGGTGATGTACCGCCTGTTAGATGGTCATATTGAGGTAGTAAGGGCAAAGGCTGTGATGTTCGCGACAGGTGGCTATGGTCGCGTTTATAACACCACCTCTAATGATTATGCTTCCACGGGTGATGGTTTGGCGATGACAGCCTTGGCGGGTTTACCCTTGGAAGATATGGAGTTTGTGCAGTTCCATCCGACTGGGTTGTATCCGGTGGGGGTATTGATTTCGGAAGCGGTACGGGGAGAAGGGGCGTATTTGATTAACTCTGAAGGCGATCGCTTCATGGCCAATTATGCACCCAGTCGCATGGAATTAGCCCCCCGCGATATCACTTCACGGGCGATCGCCTATGAAATTCGTGCAGGACGAGGAATTAATCCTGATGGGAGTGCTGGCGGCCCCTTTGTCTATCTGGATTTGCGACACATGGGGAAAGAAAAAATTATGAGTCGTGTTCCTTTTTGTTGGGAAGAAGCACACCGCCTAGTAGGGATAGATGCAGTTACTCAACCCATGCCGGTACGCCCGACGATTCATTATTGTATGGGGGGAATTCCCGTCAATACTGATGGGAGAGTCCGCAGCAGTGGCGATAGTTTAGTTGAGGGTTTCTTTGCAGCTGGGGAAACGGCTTGTGTGTCCGTTCACGGTGCCAACCGCTTGGGGAGTAATTCCCTATTAGAATGTGTAGTTTATGGTAAACGCACTGGGGCGGCGATCGCTCAATACGTACAGCAACGTAAATTACCTCATATAGATGAACAACATTACATCAAAGCAGCCCAACAAGAAATTCAATCTTTAATAGAACAGCCAGGAAAATACCGTATTAACCAAATTCGCCAAGACTTTCAAGATGCGATGACTGAATTTTGTGGTGTTTTTCGCACTGAGGAATTAATGCGTACAGGCTGGGAAAAAATCACCGCCCTACAACAACAATACAATCAAATCTATTTAGATGATCAAGGCAGTTGTTGGAATACAGAACTTGTAGAAGCTTTAGAATTGCGGAGTTTAATGGTAGTCGGACAGACTATTTTAACCTCAGCTATCAATCGTCAAGAAAGTCGCGGCGCACATTTTCGGGAAGATTATCCCCAGCGTGATGATACTAAGTTTCTCAAGCATACAATGGCTTATTATTCACCAGCAGGGATTGATATTCAATATCGTCCGGTAGCCATTACCATGTTTGAGCCACAGGAGAGAAAATATTAGTCTTTGTGAGTTGATTGATAAAATCTTCGTATTTGCGGGAATACTGAGTTTGATGCCAAATTTGCAGCAATTGGCAAGGGTAAATATCAGACCAACTTTTGACATTAAACTCAGTATTTGCTTAAAAATATGAACGAAATTTATATATCCTATGCTTGGAAAGACAATAACAGCGAATCAGGAAAACGCCGGGAAGAATTAGTTGATCAAATTTGTGATACTCTACTTGCTCAAAACTATAAATTAATTCGCGATCGCGATCATTTATCTCTAGGAAAAAGCATTAAGCAATTCATGGAATCAATTGGTCGCGGTAATTATGTGATTTTGGTAATTAGTGACAAATATCTAAAATCAGAATACTGTATGTTTGAAGCTGTAGAAGTTATTAAATCTAAAGAATATGAACAGAGAATTTTTCCCATTGTCTTAGAAGATGCCGACATTTACAGCAAAGAAGGACAATTTCATTATATAAATTACTGGAAACAGCAAAAAGAAAAGATAGAGAAAATAGTCAATGAAGATTTTCACTCAGATATATATTCTGCCATTCACAATATATCTGACAAAATCATCGAAATTTCCCACCAAATCGATGATTTTATTTTCTTCATTGCTGATAAACTCAGTATTAATCCGATGAAAAATTTCGATGGTTTTATTAATCAGCTTACCTCCAGTATTCAAGATGATGCAGCAAAACTCAGAAGTAATCAGAATATTTTAGTAGCTGGTACAGGTAATTATCAACTTGCTCCAGAGATTTATCTAACTGCGAAACACCTGGGAGAGAAAATAGCCAAGTATAACTATAATTTGATCACAGGTGGTTGGCAAGGTGTAGATTATGTAGTAGCAGAAAGTTTTGCCAATCAGCTAGCACTTAAAAATATTCCCCTTTCCCGCAAATTAACCCAAGTAGTTGTGCATGGAACACAACCTACTTTTAGAGGTGGCACTTTAGAATACACAGAACCAGGGATTAATGAATGGCTGAAATGTTTGCAAAAAGCTGACGTAGTGATACTACTAGGGGGTCTTGGTGGTACTTATGAAACTTACCTCTATGCTAAACAAGAAAAAATCCCAGTGATTCCCATTGTCTGCACTAATGGTGATGCTAAACGGGTATTTGATGAAATATTAAAAGATTGGAATACTCAAATTATGGGTAATATTTCAATCACCAAATTTAAGTCACTCAATCAATATATTAATAATGAAATGACTGCTGAAGATGTTGTCAATGATGTGATGGATATAGTCAATGAAATTATTTTCAATCAAACCGTGTTCAAATTGTAAAATCTTGAGGTTTTTGGTTGACACTCTTTAAGTAATAAGTAATGAGTAATAAGTAACTGGCATTTACTCATTACTCCTCATCAAATTTAACAACCTAGTTGCAATCCCAATTTCTTGTTGCGATCGCCATGACATACAAAGGGAATTCCAGATAACAAAATATCCCAACTGTAGGGTGCGTCAGTATAAATAATCTCTTGGTATAGTTAGGTTTTCTCGCACTGAAGCACCCTACTAAGCTCATTACTCATCACTCATTACTCATTACTCATTACTCCTCATCCAAGACTTACGGCTGTTGCTACGTCTTTTCCCTATGATATTTTCATGAGTATCAACCTGTTCATCTGAAAGAATGTTTTGCTGACTATCCTGATACCGTAAGAATGGTTTCGAGGAATTGTCAACATTTTCAGTGTGATTTTCAGTTATACTTTCCTCACCAGTAATTGGAGTCACATTAGCAATCATCAATGGTGTGTTATTCGTAGGGCTAGAAATTGACCTAGATACTACAGAATTGCTACTACTGGCTGTCGATGCAGTGCTGGAAGTAGCACTGGGAAGTGTACCACCGTTCGCGGCGGTAGAAGTGAGAATCTGCCGCACTTGAGCATCAGTGAGATTGTTCTTAGCACTCAGCATCAGCGCAACTACACCCGCAACATGAGGAGCCGCCATTGATGTTCCTGGCATAAAACCATATTGACCACCTGGAAGTGTCGAATATATACCAAGTCCTATATCGTTATCGCCTGTGAAGTAGCCTCCTGGTGCAGTAACGTATGCTAGTGGAGTTGTTCCAGCACGATTGGAAAAATCGGTTAAGGTTCTATCGTAATAAACTGCTCCTACGGCAATTCCAAACTGGTCTGCATAGCGAGCTGGGTAGCTAGGTGTTGACTCACTTTGATTACCTGCGGCGGAAACAACAATTGCTCCTTTACTGATAGCATATTGAATTGCTGAGAGTAAATCTTCACTGGCAGGACTCCTCAAACTGAGGTTAATAACCTTAGCTCCATTATCTGCTGCATAACGAATTCCATTCGGTATGGCAGTACCATTGCTTTTGCCAGCATCATCAAAAACTCTTACAGGCATAATCTTGGCATTATAAGCAATACCCGTCACTCCAAAGGTATTTCTCACCGCAGCAATAGTACCAGCAACATGAGTACCATGATCAGTACCGTCTAAGGTGTTGTTGTCGTTGTGAACAAAGTTCCAACCATAGATATCATCGATGAAACCATTGCTATCGTCATCTATGCCATTACCCGCAATTTCTCTGCTATTCCTCCACATATTGGCACTCAAGTCTGGGTGTGTATAGTCCACGCCACTATCCACCACCGCAACGATCACACCCTGACCAGTGTATCCCTTCGCCCAGACTTCAGGTGCTTTAATCGCGTCTGCTCCCCAATCATTACCACCCAAGTCAGCAACATCAGCAAAGGTGCTTTGATTAAGGGCTTTGGCTACGGCGGCGGCGGCGTTGACTAAGCCATAACCTGTAGTAGAGTTAAATCCACCGCCATTAGGAGGAGTGATATTGATTTGTGCTGTGATGTAAATGCTGTTGTTACCTTCATTGCTCTCAGCAACAGATCCTGCTCCATCGGCTTTAAGCATGAGGTAGTATTTGCCAGGATTCAGAGTTGGATCAAAGGTAATAGATGTAGAGCGAGAAATAACACTACCAGGTGTCAGACTAGCACTAGCCTCAACTTCAATACCTAAGTCGATATCATCGTCATTACCCAATGTTGTATCTCGTGAAAGATAAAAACCTGTCTTACTTCCTCCAGCACTGCCATTACCTTGGTTTTTCAGTTGATAGTTAACTTGTAGTGTAGCCCCGATGGCAACACTACTGGCAGATGTAGCATTTTGGATAACTAAATCTGGAGCAGTAATCGTAATTGCTTGGGCAATAATGTTGTTATTTTCATTGCTTTCTCTCAATGATCCAAAACCATCAGCTTGGTATATGAGATGGTAACTACCGGGGGTAATAGTGCTGGAAAGGTATACAGATGCAGACTCGGAAATTACAGCAGAGGGTGCAATATCAGAAATACCAACTATATCTGAACCGAGATAAATATCATCACTGCTGAGGCTAGTATCTTTAGAAAGATAAAAGCGTGTGCTATTAATTCCCGCGTTGCCATTACCTTGATTTCTCAGCTGATAATTGAGTTGAATATTTGTCCCGATGTTGGCACTAGTGGGATTACCAGGATTCTGAATGATTAAATCTGGTGCAGCAATTGTAATCGCTTTGGTGGTGACATTGTTAGTTTCGTTGCTTTCACTGATTTCGCCGTTGCCATCAGCTTGGAATAGCAGATAGTAGTCACCAAAATTGATATCCCTACTTATAGACAGATAGTAAGACTCTGAACTATTAGTCCCGGCGTTGAGTGTAGGAGAGAAGAAGTTCAGGTCAGAAGCTAACAATGTATCATCACTACTAAGAGTTGTGTCTCTAGACAAATAAATCTTAGTTGTATGATTACCAGCACTAGCAGTACCTTGATTCGCTATTTGGTAGTTGAGTGTAATTAGATTGCCAGGGTCAACAATACTAGGCGCAGAGATATTTTGAATGATTAGGTCTGGTCTGGGGCCATTAATTGTGATGGCTCTAGAAACGATGTTATTAGTTTCATTACCTTCTGCTACTGTGCCATCAGCATCAGTTCTGAACAACAAATGATAGTTACCTCCAGTGATGCTATTGGCTATGAGAATCGATGCAGTTTCGGAACTGACAGCACCTGCGGCGATACTATTCACTGCATCTGAACCTAACAACACATCATCTGTGCTGAATGTTGTGTCTCTAGAAAGGTAGAATCTGGTGGTGCTAGCAACGGCATTTCCCAACCCTTGATTTCTCACCTGATAACTCAATGCAATAGTGTTACCCACTGATGCAGTTGTTGGTGCTGTGGGGTTTTGAATTATTAAATCAGCAGAGTTAATCGTAATGGCACGAGAAACCACATTATTAGTTTCATTACTTTCTCCTAAGTTATTATCCGCATCAGTTCTGAACAACAAATGATAGTTACCAGCCGCGATGCTATTGGATATGAGAATCGATGCAGTTTCGGAACTGACAGCACCTGCGGCGATGCTATTCACGGTATCTGAACCTAACAACACATCATCTGTGCTGAATGCGGTGTCTCTAGAAAGGTAGAATCTGGTGGTACTAGCAACGGCATTTCCCAACCCTTGATTTCTCACCTGATAACTCAATGCAATAGTGCTACCCACTGATGCAGTCGTTGGTGCTGTGGGGTTTTGAATAATTAAATCAGCAGAGTTAATCGTGATGGCACGAGAAACCACATTATTATTTTCATTACTTTCGCCTAAGTTGTTATCTGCATCAGTTCTGAACAACAAATGATAGTTACCAGCCGCGATGCTATTGGATATGAGAATCGATGCAGTTTCGGAACTGACAGCACCTGCGGCGATACTATTCACTGCATCTGAGCCTAACAACACATCATCTGTGCTGAATGCGGTGTCTCTGGAAAGGTAGAATCTGGTGGTATTAGCACCTGCACTTCCCACACCTTGGTTTCTCACCTGATAACTCAATGCAATAGTGCTACCCACTGATGCAGTCGTTGGTGCTGTGGGGTTTTGAATTATCAGGTCTGGATTCCCTGCTGGGGTAATATTAATGAGATTACCAAAGGCATTGTTATTTTCATTACTTTCAATCACATAACCATCTGCATCAGCGTAGTAAATCAAATAGTAGTTACCAGGGTTGATGTTACTACCGATGGTGAATGTGACTGACTCTTGACTAGATGCACCAGCCGCCAGACTATTCACAGTGTCTAAGCCTAGATAGACATCACTACTGTCAATATTCAAATCTGGAGATAGGTAAAATCTGGTATTACTAGCAGCAGCACTTCCACTACCTTGATTCCTCACTTGATAATTGATTTGAATACTGCTACCAGCTTTGGCTGAGGTGGGAATTGAGGCGTTTAATACCGTTAAGTCTGGCTGGGTAATGGAGATTGGCGCACCGAAAGCATTGTTACTTTCATTACTTTCGCTCACATAGCCATCAGCATCCACATAGTAAATCAAATAGTAGTTCCCAGGCCTGATATTACTACCAATGTTGAATGTAGCTGACTCTTGACTAGATGCACCAGCAGCTAGACCATTCACATAGTCAAAGCCTAGATACACATCACTACTATCGATATTCAAATCTGAAGATAAGTAGAAATCAGTGTAGCTATATCCAGCACTCGCACTACCCTGGTTTTTCACTTCATAGGTGATTTGAACATTACCACCAACGATTACTGACGGAGGAATTAGGGCGTTTGGTGCTGTTAAGTCTGGTTGAGCCGTTGCAGTGGCTGTCATCAAGATACTATTGCTCTCAATATCTTGAGTTAGATAGCTAACAGGATAAGTATCGGATGTTAAAGAGTCTAGTGTTGCCAATATGGAACTACTATGAATGCTTGACTGGAGGGAATTTACATTACTTAAACCAGAAGGGAAATAGTCTCCACCCTGATGAAAAATACTAGGTTGCTGGTTAGAGGACAGCATTCTATTTACATCATCAAACGGATGAATATTATTGATTTGATTATTCATATAAATGAATTTCCTGAATTAAATGAATAAACTGAATTTGTCAAATTATTCAACTGAAATTAGCTGAATATAAATCGAAACCTACTGCATAGCAAGAACTGTGATGATTTTACATGATTACATGAATTAGTGTAATCAAAGTAATTCTTAGTGACAATCGCGCTTTCTAAAATATATATTTTATTTCTAGGAAAAATATTGAATAGCTAATTTTTTTGTACAAAATATGTGCAGTCATAGATACTTGAACGAGCAATACAGCCCACATTAGAACAAAAGCATTATGTAGAGGCCAGATTTATTGGATGTATGAATCAATTCCAGATTCATAATCAGATACAGCCATTCATAGGGTGTGAGATTTGAAACCTCGTCTTTTCCGGTCAGAGGGTGTGGGAAAGGTCGGCTGATTTGGCGATCGCTATCCTTTCGTCTCCACTCCAGTTAAGAATAATAAAGTTTATTGAACAAATCTTGAAAGCTTAGATAATATAAAATACGTTAAATCATAAAAAATCAGCACTACCTAGCCATTGAGTATCTGCCATTTCATCAAAATGAAGGGCTATGTATTGCTTAGTTGCAAGACTTTCAGGGTAACTACATAACAGTTGCTACTCAGCACCCGGAGTAAAGACTTAACAATACTAATTGCGTTTTTTCAGGTTTGTTGTCGCTATTGTGTCAAAACTGTAAATCACGAAATTCATAAAAATCAGATCACTGAAATCAAGAGCAATCAAGATGACCAGAGGAGGATAACATGGAAATCTTTGATTATGTAATTTTAGGAGCTGGATTAGGTGGACTAGCAACAGCAGCTTGCTTAACACGCCAAGGATATAATGTAGCCGTTTTAGAAAAACATTATTTACCAGGGGGTTGCTGTCACACGTTTGATTATGGAGAATATAGTTTTTGTGCTGATGTCCATTATGTTTCTCAATGTGGTCATGGTCAGGCGATCGCACAGTTTCTTAACTATATCAACAGAGATATACCCTTTAATAGTCTTGACCCAGACTGCATAGATCGTGTGATTACACCAGAGGTAGATTTTAAAATTCCCCTGGGATGGGAAAGTCTGCGTTATCGCTTGCTTGCAACTTTTCCAGAAGAAGCCAATGCTATCAACCGCTACTGTTACGAGATTCAGCAACTCCACCAAGAAATTCGCGGCTTAACTCAAGAAGTGCGTTGGTATCATCAAAAATGGTCTGATTGGCTAAAATTACCAAAATATTTCCATCTGTTTCGCAAACGCAACTGGACACTACAAGATTTATATAATCATGTCGGGTTATCACCCAAATTACAAGCCATCTTAGCGGGACAAAGTGGTGATTACGCACTGTCACCCCAAGAAATCGCCCTCATCACCCATACTTCCTTAGTTTGGGACTATTCTGAAGGTGCTTATTATCCTAAACATCACTTTCGCCACTTTGTAGACACTATTGTTGATACCATTACCGCAGGTGGTGGAGTCGTTGCCTATGCTACCACCGTTAACCATATCCAAGTTAGTAACGGTAATGTTCATAGTGTCCTAGCTGATGGCAAAATCTATCGTGCTACTAAGGCTTATATTAGCGACCTTGACCCGAAATTAACAGTGGAGTTGATGCACGACAATGAAGCCATCAGTCACAAAGAACGTCGGCGGTTAACTGGCTATGAATACTCCGCCAGTGCTTTTAATATCTACTTAGGTTTAGATAGCCGCTTTCAACCCCAGAATTACGGCATTGGTAACTGGAACATTTGGTACTATCCCACAGGCGACCTCAACCGAGAATATCAACAACAATTGCAAGGAGATTTTAGCCATCCCTGGATTTTCTTATCTTGTCCCACCATGAAATCTGACGAACCAGGAATGGCCCCTCCAGGACATCATATTTTGGAAATCGCCACAGTTTGTCCTTACGCACCCTTTGCACATCTGCATAAAACAGACTCACAAGCCTACAAAGCTAAAAAGCGGGAAGTCTACCAACAAATTATGCACAGCGTCAGAGATTTAATTCCTGATATTGACGACTACACCCGCATGAAAATTTACGGTACACCCACCACCAGTGAATATTATCTAGGACAACCAGAAGGGAATATTTACGGCGCGAAATTAGTCCCCCAACAAGTAGGATTAAATCGCATAGGCTACAAAACGGAATTACCCAACCTATTTTTAGTTGGTGCAAGTGCCGGTTATCCTAGTGTACCTGGTGTCATCGGTAATGGTATGGATGTAGCAGAACTACTCACTGGGGAATCAGTGTGGCGGAAAGTTTCTCGGACTCAGGCTTTAGTGGGGGTGTAGAGGGTTGGGGATTGGGGATTGGGGATTGGGGATTGGGGATTGGGGACAAGGTAGACAAGGTAGGAGGGAAGAAACACTAAATTTGCATTCCTCATTTTTGTTACTAAAATTAAAAACTCCTCTCAGGATTGAGGGGAGTTTTGTAAACCTTTGTTGCTAATTTTTTATTTGTTTTTTTAGAAAACACTCATGATTGTGATGATGCTGACACTAGTCAACATAATTAAAACACCCATAACCATTGATTCTCCCAAGGAATTAGGACGTTTTGAATTATTCATCATAGTAGAATCCTGCAATTTTTAGTTATCCCCTAAATATAACAGTCTCAGTATAAATATCTATGGAAGCCATGCAAAACTTAAAATAGCTTTACTATTCTTAGTAAAAACTATAGTGTTTACTTAAAAATCAGATTCATCTGTTTAGATAAACATAATTTTTGATTCCGTACAATAACTTAAGTCGGCGTTGTTGATGAAAAAATAGTTTGTAGTTAGGACTTTAGTCCTGATTTAAGGACTGAAGTCCTGACAACGAGCCTGGAATCATTTACGCGCTTCTATTGATTTGATTAAGTAAAAATACTATCATCTAGCATTTATTCATCATTATGGTTAAAATTCTTCATCTCTCCGATATCCATATGGGAAGCGGTTTTTCCCACGGTAGGATTAATCCAGTCACAGGTTTAAATACACGACTGGAGGATTTCGTTAAGACCTTATCTTTATGTATTGATCGGGCGTTAACTGATGGCGTAGATTTAGTTTTATTCGGTGGCGATGCTTTTCCTGACGCGACACCACCGCCATATGTGCAGGAAGCTTTTGCTGCACAATTTCGGCGGTTAGTTGATGCTCAAATTCCGACAGTGTTGTTGGTGGGAAATCATGACCAACATTCCCAAGGTTTGGGAGGCGCAAGTTTAAATATCTACCGCACTTTGGGCGTACCAGGTTTTGTGGTGGGAGATAAGTTAACAACACATCACATCTCCACACCCAACGGAAAAGTACAGGTAATTACTTTACCTTGGCTAACCCGTTCCACTTTGATGACTCGTCAAGAAACAGAGGGTTTATCACTAGCGGAAGTCAATCAATTATTAACGGAACGCTTGCAAGTTGTGATTGAAGGGGAAATTCGCCGACTTGATCCTGATGTGCCAACTGTACTGTTAGCTCATTTAATGGCGGATAATGCAACTTTAGGGGCGGAACGTTTTTTAGCTGTGGGTAAAGGTTTTACTCTCCCTTTATCTTTATTGACGCGTCCCTGTTTTGATTATGTGGCTTTAGGACACGTCCACCGTCATCAAAACTTAAATAAATCTAATAACCCGCCAGTAATTTATCCAGGGAGTATTGAACGGGTAGATTTTAGTGAAGAGAAAGAAGATAAAGGTTATGTGATAGTTGAATTACAACGGGGGAGTGCGAAATGGGAATTTTGTCCTTTACCTGTTCGGACTTTCCACACCTTAGAAATAGATGTGTCAAAAGCAGAAGATCCTCAAGTTGCTTTAATCAAAGCAATTACTAAACATGATTTGCAAGATGCAGTAGTCAGGTTAATTTACAAAATCCGCTCTGAACAAATTGATTTAATTGATAATACTGCTTTACATTCTGCCTTGAGTGCTGCCCATAGTTACACAATTCAAGCAGAATTAGTGAGTCAATTAGCTCGTCCCCGCATTCCTGAATTGAGTGCTAGTAGTAGTATTGACCCAATGGAAGCACTGAAAACGTACTTACTCAATCGTGAAGACCTCAAAGATATATCAGGATTAATGTTAGAAGCCGCAGAAAATTTACTAGCAGATGATGTGGAAGTTATCCAAAATTTATATTAAACATGATGGGGTATTTCATATTTGGCATCGACATCACTTTTATGGGGATATTTCTTAATTAACTCTTGGACTTGAGTAGCTACAAGCGGGTGTGAATCTTGTTGTAATTTTGGTAAAAGTTCTAAAAGCACGCGTTGAGATACTACACCTAAATAAGCGATCGCAGCTTCTCTCACAAAGCCTGTAGGATGACGCAAAGCTAGTAAAATTTCATTAATCGTCAGGCGAATCCGGTTGACTTGAGCAAAATGGAAACAGCAAGCCAAGCACCAGTCAGAGAAAAATTCCCCTAAAGTCAGCATTCGGCGGATTCTTTCACTGGGGGAAAATGGCTCATATTCTACTAGCCCAGTTTCTACAAGATAAGAGAGTTTTTCTTGGGGCGATCGCTGATCTAAAATATTCAACAGCAATGATTTTGTGGGTAAGTTGACTGTATGCTCTAATATCTCTAGACCCCGTGCTAAATTAGCCCCTGATTCTGACCGTAAATTAAAGGCTGCCGCCTGCATTTTTTCTGGGGAATAAAGTAATCTTAATAAAAGTAAGATTCTTTCTTTCACATCCCATTCCATTTCTTGCAAAGCGCGTTGTAATAATTCTTCAATAATGGCGGCTCGCTCTTGAATTTGATAACTTTCAAAATTTTGCCGTGCTTTTAAGTCTATGTGTGCAGCATAGATTTCACCTAAAAATTTTAATTCTTGGTCAATTAAAGTTTCCACTCGGCTGTGCTGAAATCTATCTACTAAATTGGTAACTTCTGACTGTTTTTGAATCTTTAATACACTCCGCAGAATATGATATCTAGTTGCGCCCCAAGAGGATTCTAAATGTAACCATAAAGTTTCTAAGGCTTCGAGGGTGGAAATGTGGGCGATTGTCCGCCAAGCATACATTCGTAATACTTCTGGTTTATAAACATTGGTGGCTAATTGCAACAACATCTCCAATGCTTCATTTTCCATTTTTACCAGGGCGCGCATCGCTGTTTCACGGGTAGATTTGTAATACAGTGCTTTCAACAAAGCTGGATAATATTCTTCCATGCGCGTCGCCGCAATCATTTCCAAAACAGCACAGCGCACTCTTAAAGATTCATCTTGTAGCAAATTGGGGACATGAATCCGCAAAGCTTGCAAATAAACTGCTTCTCTTAAGGCTTTGACTGCGTTTATCCGTTCCACTTCTTGCTTGTGAGTCAGCATCCGACGCAGGGTTTTAGTCGCTGCGGCTTTTTGTATGGGTGTCCCTTGACGTAGCAGTAAAGCCGCCGCAGTTCCACGCACGAGGGAATGGTGGCGCGGATGCAGATAATCTTCTAAAAGACTGAGATTAGGATGGGTTTCTGCTAACCAGACATAACGCAACGCTAAAGCAAAAACCTCTGGATTTACCACACCAGGAGGTCGTTCTAATAACCAGCGTACTTCTGACACATATTCAGCCTTCGCACCCGCAGCTAACATGACTTCTAAACAGTGGTGCTGTAAATCTGGGGCGAGTTTAAATAATAATCCGGCTAAAATTTCCGCCGCCCCTTGGGGGTCAATTTGGGCTAAAAGTTCAATACAGGAATGTTTATCGGTGGTGTTACCTGTTTCTTCTAAAGCCTTGACTACACCTTGCTTAAAGGCGCGCAATCCCACCTTAGAAGCACTTAACTCACCACGTTCTGCACTCAAGACTAGCAAATCTACATAGCGCGATCGCAATACCCACACTACACGCAAGCATCCAATCGCTACAACTGCTGTCTCTGCAATAAATATCCATTTTTGAACAGGGGCGGAGACAAAATTTCCCCCAATTGATAAAGTTAAAAATATTACTAACCCTGCTAACCCTGTGGCGATCGCTTCGGCTGTTCCTCCTGATAAAGCCTGCATTCGGCTACGAATTCGCTCTGGTATGGGTTGATATAACACCGGGCCACTACTGACGACAAAGGTATAACGTAGCAACTCATCGGCAAATTTCAGCCCTACTAATCCCCAGAAAAAAGCCACAGATTGAATTCCTGGGATTAAATTTAGAACAAAAATCACTCCAGGAACAATAAAACCTACAGCTACAGGTAAAAGTGCTGCACTAAAAAACACTCCAAAACGTTCAATTAAGCGACTAGAAACAAACCACTGGGTGGTTAACTCACAAAGTCCGACAATCCCACCAAATAAACCTAAAAAACCTGCTAATTCTTTGTCACCCAAATTTAACTTTAGTTCTTGCAGGTATTGAAAATCGATTAATAAACCAATGACTTGCAAAAGACCCACAAAAGCAAACAACTGTAAGGTGTAACGTCGCAGAGGTGCTTCTAGTCGGCGATGTCGAGAGGCTTGTTCTTGAGGAAGTACACGCTGCGGCGCATCGGGAAAAACACCACGATATTGATAAGTTAAATAAGCGAGAATTGCCGAACCCAAGAAAATCACACCACAGGCGATGATAATCACCCGATTGAGTTTGGCAAATTGCAGCAACCAAGGTAAGCTAAAACCACTAATGACATCTGCAACTAGTAACCCACTGCTGACAATGGGGTAAGTACGTTTAATTTCTCGAATATTGAAAATTTGGTTAGCGACTATAGAAGTGTTGAGATCATTAACTACATATAAGGAATCCACCCAGAGGCGGAGTAAAAATACTACGATCACCGTTAGGTAGGAGATAGTAACCCCTTTATGCAGTAATACCAGAAAGATTAACGGTACCACCATACAAGGTGCGATCGCCACTACTACCCAACGCAAAGGAAAAATCTTTTGTAACCAGGAATACAAGAAAACTAGTGCAATTCCCATAGCCGCACTAGCTATATATATCCAAGGTAATGGCCCCACTCCGTATTCATCCAGAAAAAGCGCGACTGTACTATCTTCTGCCCAACGTAAACCTATAGATACAGTTGTATAAAAGGCAAACATCAACCCAGTACGTTCACCTTCTTCTGGTCGTAGATTAACCCATTTTAATAGCTGTGTCAGCAAATGATGATTTGCCGCCAACGACTTAGTTTTCAATTCCATTAAGAATGGCAAAAGTCCTGAACAACTGAGTATTATGTTTCCCACTCAGCTCTCAGGACTATCAGGTTTAGTATTTTCAGTGGTTAATTATTTGACCCAGCACTCATTACTCAGCACTCTCATTTCTTAGGCGAAATCAACATCATCATGTTGCGCCCTTCTTTTTTCGGTGCTTGTTGGACTTCACCGAATGGCTCTAAATCCGTAGCCATCCGCTTGAGTAAGGTTTCTGCTAAGTCACTGTGTTGAATTTCTCGACCTCGGAACATTACAGTTGCCTTGACTTTATCACCGTCTTTCAAGAAGCGTTCCGCCTGTTTCACACGCACATTGTAGTCGTGTTCCTCGATTTTGTAACGCATCTTCACTTCTTTGACATCGGCTGTATGCTGTTTCTTCCGGGCTTCCCGCGCTTTCTTCTCCTGCTCAAACTTGTATTTCCCGTAGTCCATAATCCGACATACTGGCGGGTCGGCCTTGTCACTGAGCAGCACTAGATCAAGCTCCTTTTCTTCTGCTAGTTGCAGAGCTTCCTGGGGAGTCAGAATTCCAAGCTGGGAGCCGTCAGTGTCAATGACTCGAATTTTTGGGAAGCGAATTCTTTCGTTAATTTGGGGCAGATCGCGAGTTCTTTTTTTCTCAATCACAGGCATTATAATTAGTAGGATTCCTTGGTTAAGAATGTGGCTTGGACTGGATTAACTAGATTTTGATTTGTGTGGCTCATAAGCACAACACTAAACACAACACTAAAATAACTGAGGACTTCATCAAGAGTCTATAGTTTTAGGTTAGCTAGTCCACAGAGTAATTTGTTTTCTCTGTATTTGCTATTCTACTCATTCTGAGAGGATTTCTCTGCAATAGTTAACTTAAATCACATAACCTAGAGAAGCGTTAACTATTGTAACAATTATTTTTCAATTCGAGGGGTAATGGTAAAGAGTCAATAGTCAATAGTCAATAGTCAATAGTCAACAGTCAATAGGGAACAGGGAACAGTTTTTCTCATCTTCTACCTTGTCTACCTTGTCTCCCTTGTCTCACCAATCCCCAGTCCCCAATCCCCAATCCCCAATCCCCAGTCCCCAGTCCCCAATCCCCAATCCCCAATCCCCACATTTACAATAGAACTGAACTCCTCAATATATCAGGATGATCGCACTCAACTGGCAACAAAGAGTAGGGAATCAACGAGACTGGGTATGGCGTGGTTGGCAAATTCGTTATACCTATATTCGCGCTAGTCAAAATTCCCAGAATACAACCCCTCTCATTCTTTTACACGGGTTTGGAGCTTCTATCGGGCATTGGCGACATAATTTAGAGGTTTTAGGCGAATATCATACTGTTTATGCTCTAGATATGCTGGGTTTTGGTGGTTCAGAAAAAGCTCCAGCTAATTACAGCATAGAACTATGGGTGGAGCAAGTGTATGAGTTTTGGCGGGCTTTTATCGGTCAACCAGTGGTATTAGTGGGAAATTCTAATGGTTCTCTGGTTTCTCTAGCCGCCGCCGCCGCACATCCTGAGATGGTAAAAGGGATTGTGATGATGAGTTTACCTGACCCTTCATTAGAGCAAGAAGCAATTCCGCCAGTTTTACGTCCTTTGGTGAAGACAATTAAAAGTATTGTGGCTTCACCGATATTTTTAAAGCCTGTATTTTACTTTGTACGCCGACCCAGTGTCTTACGTCGCTGGGCTGGTTTGGCTTATGCTAATCCTGAAGCCATTACGGATGAATTAATTGAGATTTTGGCCGGGCCTCCGCAAGATAGGGGTTCAGCGCGTGCTTTTAGTGCTTTATTTAAAGCTGCGATCGCTATTAATTTTAGTCCCAGTGTGAAAGCACTGCTACCTAATATTACAGTTCCTATGTTGCTAATTTGGGGACAAAAAGACCGCTTTGTACCGCCAATATTAGCTAGTCAATTTGCTCAGTATAATGAAAAGCTGCAATTGCTGACTCTAGAAGATGTTGGTCATTGTCCCCATGATGAATGTCCAGAGCAAATCAATCAAGTGATTTTAGATTGGATTAATCAATATTTTCTAGATGCAGATAAGTAGAACAAGGTAAATAATTAAAGGTTTGTAGTGTAGAACGGGAAGCAAGCTACGCGTTAGCGTCTCGGAGAGAAACCCATTGCGAATTGCGAATTGCGAATTGGTCTTAATTATCTTCTAATTCACTAATAATATTATGAGTCACCGATGCTTTTGTCGCCACTTGCTTTTCATACCAATTCATTAAAGGTGTCGCTGAGATGCCATGCACAACTACAGAAACTACAATAGTGGTGTAAGTTATCCAGGAAATCTGCTCACTGACTTCACCTTTTAACCCTTCACTAAAGGCGTAAGCAAGATAATATAAAGAACCTACACCACGAATTCCAAACCAGCCAAATAACCAACGGGTTGCAGGATGAAATCTCCGGCGTTGGGAATTTAAGGGACGTTTACCAATCGTACTAATCCAAGCTCCTACAGGTCGAATCACTAAAAATAATAAAACTATAACGATGAGAGATTGAGAGGCATAATTAAGCATTGGTCGCCATAATAAGATTGACCCTAATAATAAAATTGTTCCTACTTCTAATAATCTTTCTAGTCTTTCAATAAATTCTAATTGTGCCATTGGTTTTTCAGGATTTCTATAACTATCTTGAACGATCAATCCAGCCACAAACACAGCTAAAAATCCATAACCATTGATCATTTCTGTTAAACAATAGGTGATTAAAATGGCACTAATAGCAACAAAATCTTCCATGAGTGCATCAGCCGCACGCTTTTTTTGAATTTTTTGATCTACCCAAACTATAAGTTTTGCTACTATAAAACCCATCACCATCCCAGATGCGATCGCCCATATTACATCAACTAGTAACCAATCTTTAAACCAGTTACTCCAATTATTATCTTTCATGGCATAAATGCCAAAATAAACAAAGGGAAAAGCTAACGCATCATTTAATCCGCCTTCAGAGGTTAACCCAAAGCGCAACTCATCTTTATCATTAGTATCTGTAAGTTGCACTTCTGAGGCTAATACTGGATCTGTGGGTGCAAGAATCGCTCCTAATAAAATTGCTTCTCCCCAATTCATCCCTAAAAATAATCTGCCAACAATAGCCAACCCCACAATAGAAATCGGCATCAATAAAATGATCAGTCTTGCTGTAATATTCCACACCCGCCAGCGCAGAGGATGAATAATTTTTAAGCCGCAGCTAAAGACAGAAATAATCACTACAAATTCTGTCAATCTTTCTAAAACTTTGGCATTAAATACATTATTTTCTCTTAGTTGAATCATTCCTAAGCCTTCAGAACCGAGAAATATACCCACCAATAGATATATCAAAGCAAAGGAAAGTGGTAAGCGTGTAATCCAACCTGAACATAGGGTTACTACTAGTAGTAGTAGACCAATTAGCAGTAGATCCAGTATGTAAATATCTACCATATAAATATGTATAAAAAATAAACATCGCTTTGTCAGTTTACTTGCGATCGCTTGTTTGTATAAAATATCTAGAGGCAGATTTTATGGAGAAATTTTCCAGTTTTTTCTATGTTTGCTAGCTTAGTATGATATTCCTAACAGGAGCATTGGTTTATGCAACTTCCAGATAGTCCCAAAATGCCCAAATTTATGCAGCTAGTAAAGTGGATTAACAATCCCTTACAGCTAATGGAAGCATCTACCAAAGCTCATGGCGATTGTTTTACCCTGTGGTTAACTAACAAACAACCAATGGTATTTCTCAGCCATCCCCAAGCTATACAGGAGATTTTCACAACTCATTTAGAAAACCTTGACTCTAGAGCTTCAGCCCAAATTTTACAACCATTATTAGGGAATAATTCTTTATTACTTCTATCCGGGGAGACTCATCAACGCCAACGCAAATTATTAACTCCGCCTTTTCATGGCGATCGCATGAAAGCTTACGGTGATATTATTATCAACATCACCAAAGATGTAATCAGTAATTGGCAAATTGGTAAGGCTTTTTCTGTGCGTGATTCTATGCAAGAAATTGCTTTACGAGTAATTTTACAAGCCGTGTTTGGTCTAAATGAAGGTGAACGCTATACACAGTTACAAACACGCTTATGCTCAATGTTAGAGTTAATATCGTCTTCTTTCCGTGCTTCTCTATCTTTTATCCCAGCTTTACGCTTAGATTTAGGTGGCTGGAGTCCTTGGGGAAATTTCCTGCGTCAACGGGAGGAAATTGACAAATTATTATGTGCAGAAATTCAAGAACGCAGAAATCATCCAGATTCATCCCGAAATGATATTCTGTCCCTGATGATGTCAGCGCGTGATGAAAATGGCGAACCCATGAGTGATTTAGAGTTGCGTGATGAATTGATGACTCTATTAGTGGCTGGTCATGAAACTACAGCTTCAGCTTTAACATGGGCATTATACTGGATTCACCATCTACCATCAGTGCGAGAACAACTTTTAGCTGAGTTAGATAGTTTTCACAATGCAGATTTCAATGAAATTACTCGTCTTCCGTATTTAACGGCTGTATGTCAAGAAACACTCCGCATTTATCCCATCGGGATGATTACTATCCCGCGTATTGTTAAGTCCCCAATAGAAATTATGGGTCATAAATTTGAGCCGGGAACGATGTTACTTGGCTGTATATACTTGGTTCATCACCGTCCAGATTTATATCCCCAACCGGAAGAATTTCGTCCAGAAAGGTTTTTAGAAAAGCAATACTCGTTATATGAATATCTCCCGTTTGGTGGTAGCAATAGGCGTTGTTTAGGTATGGCTTTTGCGCTGTTTGAAATGAAATTAGTGTTGGCGACGATATTATCTCAAGTGGATTTAAAATTAGTGGAGAATTATCCAGTCAAACCTATTCGTCGTGGCGTAACTTTAGCACCTTCTGGTGGTAAGTGGATGATCACAACTGGACAAAGACAAAAGTTAGAAAAGTTTGCTGTTGAAGTGCAAGTAACTCAGCAGGAATATAGAGAACATAAGGGGTAGATTTTCCAAGAGCGATCGCACTATGATGAGTTTGGGCGATCGCTCTATAATTTTACTAGGCCAAAGCTAATTTCTGCGCCAACAGTAGGATCGAAATTGACTAAATATATTTCACCACGCTTGGGATGTATTATTTTCCGTTTTTGTTCCACGCTTCTTCTTCTAAATCATACCACTCTGAAACTAATCCTAAATCGCGTTCTGCTCTTTGAATAGCCCCAGCTTTTAACTGTTCTTCCAAATTAGTTAATGTTTTCTCTGCTAAATAATATTGTATAGCTTCATTGATCAATTGACTGCGCTGATGTAATTTCTCTCCTGTAGAATCATCTTTTTCCAGAATTTGATCAATGAGTTTAATAGTTTCTTCTGGTAAAGAAATATTAATATTTTGGTACATAATTTACTGTTGGATATTGCAGATAAGTCTTGTGTAACATATCTTTAGCATATATCTTTTTTCCAAGAGCGATCGCACTATGATGAGTTGAGGCGATCGCTCTATAATTTTTGTTATTTAACGAGACAAAAGTGCTTCTTCTGTAACTGAACTGGCTCTACGAAAATAAGCCGCAGCATTTAAACTCATGGCATGGCAAGATTCTGCACATTGACGACAAATAGCAGCACACAACATCATTGTGGGGTCATTGCTCATTTGTTCGCAAGCCATCGCAGTGCGATCGCAAATTTGCGCGCACAAACCGCAAGTATTTCCCATAAACTCAGAACCATCATCTATCATATTGACGCACATCATGCACATTTCTGCACAGTCGCGCAACATAGACATCATTGCCATATCTATGTATTTACTGCCCTGATTTTTACAATACTTAAGAGTGTCAGTACAAGTTGTTTGGCATTCAATACAAATTTGTTTAGCGGCTTCCATTGTAGTGGAGATAGATTCGTTGATCATAAAAGTAACTTCTTAGCTTTAATCGGGTCTGTTGCTCTGTACTAAATTGCAAGATAAAGCCTTATTTTGGGAAAATCAAGAGTTTTACGCAACTCGGCCAATTTAAGGACACTAATCCCATCTACTTAAAGTAAATTTAGCTAGTAATTGAAAAAATCCTTTTCTATCAAGGCTTTCGCATATTGCAATGCAGAATTAGTCTAAATTATGCGGAAGATTTTTGTCACCGCTGACACAAAATTAGCCTTTAACTGACCTCTTTATTCGACTTCAGCACCTTGCTCATCGTTAGTGGCTATATTTGCTTAAGCTTTACAGGATAAAGCTTCTATAATCTTTAACTACTTAACAGTGCATTTTTGTCAACAAACCAATGAGTATATTTTCTCATTTTAGGGTAATGTCAAGATATCATGACTTTTTGAAGATATTTTGCTAATCTTAGAGAGTGAGATGTGATGATCACCATTGATTTCATCAGCAAAATATGAATGAGATAATTAAGTATCAAAGCTATTTTTAATTAAACATGAATAATATTAAATCACGTAACTTTTTCATCAAATCAACTTTAAGTTTATTGCTGATAATTATCATTTTTTGGCCGTTTGTCATCATCAATCCTGGCGAAAGAGGAGTATTAATGAAATTTGGGGAAGTGCAACAGGTAATTTTAGGAGAAGGACTACATATAATTATTCCCATTATGAATACGGTAGAAAAAATTAGTGTCAGAGTCCAAAAACAAGAAATATCAGCAGAAGCTTTATCTAAAGATTTACAAGATGTGTTTACAGATGTAGCACTGAATTGGCATATTATTCCAGAAGCAGCCAACGCAACTTTTCAGCAACTAGGAACAGCACAGCAGGTAATTGATAAAGTCATCAACCCAGCAATAGAAGAAGTTATAAAAGCTATCATTGCTAAATATACGGCTGAAGAAATTATCACAAAACGCGGAGTTCTAAAAGCAGAGTTGGATAATTTGTTGACTATTAGATTAGGAAACTATCATGTGGCTATCGATGATATTTCATTGGTGCATATACATTTTTCTGAACGCTTTGGCGAAGCAGTAGAAGCCAAACAAATTGCAGAACAAGAAGCTAAAAAAGCAGAATTTATTGCACTTAAAGCCATGAAAGAAGCTGAAGCCAAGATAAATCTAGCCAGAGGTGAGACAGAAGCACAAAGGCTAATTCGTGAAACATTAACACCTGATATTTTGCAAAAGCAATTTATCGAAAAATGGGATGGTAAGTTACCAAAAATTATGCCTAATGACAGTTTAAAATTCGATGTCAGTCAATTTTTAAACTAAAGATTATTAACTAATGACTAATGACTAACGACTAAATCTCGGCTGAATGATTAAGTTAACAGCTACAACCCAGGCTGTTGCAAACATCCACCCGGCGATAATATCACTGGGAAAATGCACGCCTAGATATAGTCTTGTCCATGCAATAGTAAGGATAAACAAACCACCACCAAATAAAGTTAACCAACGCCAGCTTGTATCCCAGGTTAAGACTAATAAAATAGCGACTAGAGTTAAGCTACTCATTGCATGGCCACTAGGAAAGGCATAACTAAACTCTGGTGCTAAAGAATCCCAAAGATGCGGACGAATTCGGTGTAGTAAGACCTTAGCGGCATGATTAATAATGGCATTACCCAAGCCAGTAATAATTAAAAAAGTAAGCGATCGCCATTTTTTACGAAACAACAAAAAGATTCCTACTAAAGTTAAAATAGGCGCAATAGTCCATACAGATCCCAGCTTTGTTAGTACCACAGCAAGAGTATCTAATTGCGGCTGTGCTGTTTGATGAATCGCCAATAAAATGGGAACATCCCACGGGAAACCACCTTTTTTTACTAATACCTGCACAGCTATGAGTTCAAATAACTGTAAAGGTAAATATACGCCTGTAAATAATATCAATAGTGAACGCCAACGAGTAATTAATAGCTGTTTTAAAAATGTAGTAAATGTTTGTAGACGTTTCCTGAGAATAGATGTAAGCCGATTAGATTCCAGCATTTTAGTAATTTGACCCTGTTATCAAGTAAAATAAAGAGGGCTAAAGCCCTCACTACAAACTTAAGCTAATTAATAATACGCACCTATCAAGCTGTAAAGCAAAGCCGATAAGACTAATAAATTTAGAACCACATAAATAAAGTTTCTCTGCCAGAAGAACATAAGAAGAGAAATTATCACTCTTAAAATAGGCGTAGCAATTAATATTAATAATCCCAACTGAATAATTGCACTACTGCTACCAGAATAAGCAGCTTGCATGACATCCACAGGCGAACGCAATGTATCTGGTTCTCCCCGAAAAAATTGATAATTAGCACGTTCACTACCGTGAACATTTAAATATAATAATCCTCCCCAGAGAACTATAGCGCAGGCAATGAACACACCATATTTCAATAGTTGACTAAGAATATTCTCTAATTGCAATTCCTTGTCTGTTTTAGTGATATTTTCATAAATATCAGATTCACCAGCAGAAATTTTAGATTGTTGCTGTTCTAGTGCTGCAATATCACTATCTAATTCTTCTTTTGGTAAAGCTAAAACATCTATCTGATCCTCCTGTGGTGGCGATACCACCCAAGGCAAACCCGAATCAAAATTGCTCATATCTACCACCTACACAAAACCTACACGAAACTGTTGTAAACCATCTTCAATGCCATAACTACTAACACAAGACCAAAAATAATTCTTAATACTTGTGTTTTCGTCCCTACCAGAATTTTTGCACCTAAAATAGCACCGGGTAATACCCCCAACATCACAGGCATTGATAAACCTGGATCAATGTAACCTCTTGCTAAGTAAACCCCAGCAGAAGCGGCGGCTGTGACACCAATCATAAAGTTACTAGTGGTAGTAGAAACTTTAAATGGGATACCCATAATTTGATCCATTGCTAATACTTTAAATGCACCTGAACCAATTCCTAGTAACCCAGAAATTACCCCAGCGACTAACATAACGCTAAACCCAGCAGGAACAGCATGAACTTGATAAGACATCAAGCCATTACCAGTGGGATAAGTACCATTAAGTTGGAAATAATCACCTAGAGAATCTGTAGATTCACCTTCAGGATGTTCTTTTTTGGGTTGTTGTGAAAGGTATGCGGAATATAATAAGACAATTGCTAATACAATTGTGAGTGCTTTTACCGTCACAAAAGTAGCAATTAACGCCCCTATAATTGCACCAATAGTAGTTGCAACTTCTAAAAACATTCCTAATCTAAGATTAGTATAGCCAGTTTTAATATATCTACAGGCAGCACCCGAAGAAGTCGCAATTACAGATACCAACGAAGCACCAACCGCATAACGAATATCCACCCCAAATACTGAAGTTAACAAAGGAACAATTACAACTCCACCACCTAAGCCAGTCAGTGAACCAACTAATCCAGCAGTGAATGAACCTACCCAAACTAGTAAAGAAAATTCCCAAATATTCACATTTATTTCCTTAAGATAGGGATTGGGGATGGGGGCTTGGGGACTGGGGAATAAGTAAATAGATTGGTTTACTTTTTGACTTTTCCTCGTTTGATGGCCTCATCCCTCATTAATTAATTCAATGTTCTGTTGGTGCATTGGGAACTTGTGCGTCAATTTCTGCTAAAGAAAAATTGGGAATTGACAAGCTACCTTCACCAGTTTTGACAATTTTGGCAGGAGGAACGTTAAATTCAATTGTGCCAGTTTTTTGGTTAGTTGTAACTACCAATTGTGTTCCTGGCACAAATTTTACTAATAGAGGTTCGGTTAACTCTTGGGGTTGTGTTTCACTAGGAGCGATCGCAGCGATTTTTGCACCAATTGGTAAGTAAATTCCATCACAGTTCCATTTATTTTCTGTAATTTGCCCATCTCCCAAAAAGTAGATATCTCCCTCTTGTTCCAGATTAGATTTTTTAGGTTTATGAGCATAAATCCCTAAAACTTTTCCTGTTTGATTGAGACACTGTGACCAACTACGGGCAGATTCTAATATGTATTTTTGTAGCTGTAATTCTACAATCTTTTTTTCTATTTCTGTGGGCGTATAACTCGATGCTTCTGGTGAAAATTGGGCTGTCAATAAATCATCTAATGCTTGGTTAACTTCGGTATATTGTGGTAGCTTGGTGAGGTTCGGTCTGTCTGCCCATGAAGGACTGGCAATCATGAAGTTAGTGATTAAAATTAGACATACTACAATAATTTTGCTGAGTCGCATAATTGGCTCCTAGTAGATTGCTTGTATTAATTGCAATATTTTTTACACTGGTTTTCAGATAAATATTAAGCTAAAAATCGATGTTAATTAAACGATAACTACCGCTATCTATTAAGATATAAATTCCCAATCCAATTAAAATGAAAGGCACGATCGCATGACCATAACGAGTTAAAAATCTGGCTACTATGGGATGTAAAGTTAACTGATAAGCTACGTAACACCAAACACTAACTAAGATAACAAAAACACTCAGAATAATACTTAAACTGACGATATTACTGCTAGCAAATAACGGCACATAAATACCTATATTGTCACCGCCATTAGCAAAAGTTACTACCGCTACTTGATAAGTTTGGGGAGCAAGTACACCCGCAAATCTTCCAGGTGAGGAGTTGAATTCCTCTGAGACTGTCTGGACTTCATTTTCATCCCGATTTAAATTAATTAAACGGCTAATACCTATAACTATGGGAATGAAACCTAAAAGACCAATCCAAGCTGCGGGGATAATTAAACCACCAAAAAAACCAGGGAGACTAGCAAGAATCACAGCACTAAAGCCTAGATACTGACCAATAATGATATGTCTGCGGCGGAAGTTAGCATTGACTTGAGAAAAAAAGACCATCAAAATAATGATGTCATCGAGGTTGGTAGCAGCAAAGGATACAATTCCAGAGACGATCGCTTTGACAATACTACCCATGACAATATTTTTCACCTCGTCAATTATTTTCTACTTCCGGCGAGAGTCGGGGTTTTTTCACCAGGCCTATCAAACACAAACAACAAGCAGCTAAAGCCAACGGTGATAAAGCTTGACTATCTAAGATAATAAATACACCCAACCCGACCAAAACAAAAGGCACTAAATAATTACCATAACGAGTTAGTAGTTCAGCGATCGCTTTTTGGCGGGTTAGCATATAACTGGCATAGCACCAAATCCCAATCAACGAGAAGAACACGCCGAGAATCACCAGCAAACCTCCTAAATTATGGCTGGCAAACAATGGTACATATATACCAAGGTTATCACTACCGTTAGCGATGGTGATTGCTGCCACACTATAAGTCTGGGGAGATAAAAAACTGGCAAATGGTAATTGTTCAGACTCAGATTTATCTTCCTGATTCTCCTCTGATTCATCATTGCTAGGGTTAAGCCAGCGACTCAAACCAATAGCAATTGGTACAAGTCCCAATAATCCAATCCAATGCCTTGGTAAAACCATGCCACCAAAAAAACCCGGAAGGCTAGCAATTACCAACGCCGTAAAACCTAAATATTGTCCGAAAACAATATGGCGACGACGGAAAGTTGCACTGACTTGTGAAAAAAATAGTGTCAGCATCACCAAATCATCAAGGTTAGTTGCAGTAAAAGCCGTAATCCCAGAGGGAATGGCAGTGACGAAATTGCTCATAGATTTAGGGGTGTAGGGGTGTGGGGGTGTAGGGGGAGCAGAGGAAAAACAACTAATGGCTAATGACTAATGACTAATGACTAATGCCCCATTTATTCAACATCACTAAAACTCGCGTGAATCGCATCAATGGAATGCTCTAATTTCTTGACCATTTTGGGATAGCGTAGGCGTTGGATCATAAACCAGCCAAAGCCAGCTAAGAGATAGAGCAAAAATAGGTAAGGAAAGATGTTGTAGGGAGCAGGGGGAACAGGAAATAAATCACTTCCTGGGATTCCTAATGTCCCGATGATTGGGATCATCATGAATAATACGGCTAGAACTGAGAAAGCTAAATCTAGCGATCGCAGTTTTCCTAGTCTGTGCAGATATACAGGTGCAGCGATGGAAACTAAGATATAGACGAGTAAGAAGCCATAGGTGCAAATTGTGCCGGTATAACCGAGAATCACAAACGGTTTAATGCCTAATAAATTCAAGGTTGCGGGTATGATAAATGTGATGAGAGAACATAACGCGATCGCTGTATGGGGAGTTAAATTTGCGCCGTGTGCTTTCCCTAAAGAAGTATGAAACAACCCGTGACGCGCCATCATAAATAACACCCTAGCAGCAGGATTAATACAGGCTAGAACGCAAGCGAAGAATGATAACAGCGCGCCTACACTAATTAATGTGCCTAAGAATCCTACACCTGCTTGTTCTGCTAAAAATGAAAGTGGCTCTTCAGTTTTGGCTAAGTCTACAGCACTACCTCTAAAACCTAAGACTTCGATATAAGCCATGATCATAAAAAACACACCCGTCCAAATCGCACTTTGCATCACCGATTTGGGAATATTTTTCAAGGGTTTTTTGGCTTCATCTCCCAAGGAAGTCGCGCTTTCAAAGCCAGAAAAACCAAATACAACTAAAACTACTCCTAATGATACTCCTCCGGGTGTTGCTCCTTGTAGTGTCAGTTGGGAAATATCAATAGCAAAGCCTTTTTGCAACCAAATAATCAATCCCAACACCAGAATTAAGCCTATGGAAAAGGCCTCTAATAACAGCATCATCTTGGCTGATAGTTGGATGTCTTTATAAGCCACATACCAAGCCAAAACTGTTCCTAAAGCAAATAACGTTAGGACATGGGTATGAATCCCGATGTGAGTTAACAAAGACTGACCAAAAATTGCAAAGCCACATAATGTGGACATTCCCGTAAACAGGTAAGCCAGAACCAAACCCCAGGCTGACAAAACCCCAGATGTGACACCTAGTCCTTTAACGATGTAGGAATATAAAGAACCAGGAGAAGCTGAACGGCGTGCAAATTGATTGATGTTGACAGCTACAAACATCAAACCCATCATACCAATCAAAAAACTCAACCATGTGCCGTTACCAGCAGAGGCGTAAATCAATCCTAAATTCGCTGCTGGTGTAGTTGTAGGTGCAATCACTGCTATAGATTGCGCTAAAACTTCACCGTAGGATAGACACTCTTTTTTTAAACCATGAACGCTTTGAGTCAGTTCGATTTCAGCTGTCATACACCATATCCTTTTACCCAACTGCTTAATTCTTTCGGTGAAGAGTTACAGCCTTTACCAGAGTAAACACTTGTTATTGAAGACTAGGTGTTAATTTATCCCCCCTAAGTTAGAGAATCAAATACTATTTTTTGTGATTTCGATAAATAGAAGTTATTAATAGGGACTGGGGATTGGGGACTGGAGACTAGTAATTTGTAAGGATTTCTAGTATTTTGACTGGCTTCTATACGAAAAAATTGTATCCGCAAATACGATTTTTTCGTATTCGTCAAAACATCTTTTTTAGCATTTACTGAGTAAAATTCAATGCGGGTGTTGGGAGTGTTTTTTGGGTATATGAATGGCAGGAATGACGCTTGATCAGTTACGGATTTTTTTAGCTGTCGCCGAACATTTACACTTTACTCGTGCAGCAGAGGAACTCTACATTACACAACCTGCTGTGAGTGCAGCCATCCAAAGTTTAGAAGAAGAGTATGGTGTGAGATTGTTCCATCGGATTGGCCGCCATATCGAGATTGCTGAATCTGGTAAGCTACTGCAAGTAGAAGCTCAAAAAATTATGGATCAAGTGGCGTTGACAGAACGCTCCCTTAGAGAATTGAATGATTTACAACGAGGAGAACTCAATTTAGGTTCGAGTCTGACAATCGGTAATTATTGGCTACCAGAGAAAATTACCAAATTTCAACACAAATACCCCCGCATAGCAATTAATTGCACCCTCGCCAATGCAGAGACAATCTGCGCTGGGACTGCTACAGGTAAGTTTGATTTAGGCTTAGTGGAAGGAGAGGTGAAGCCATCACTCAAGAATGTATTAGAAGAAGAGATAGTGGGAGGCGATCGCTTATTAATTGTAGTTGGTCAGTATCATCCTTGGTATGACCATCCAGAAGTGACCCTATCTGACTTATGCAAAACCGGTTGGATAATGCGCGAAGCCGGTTCTGGAACTCAACAACAATTTGAGCAAGCCTTGCAAAGTTGGGATATCCATCCTCTGCAATTAGATGTCATTTCCATTTTGAATAGTGGGGAAATGGTAAAAGCCGTAGTAGAAAATGGCATTGGTGCAGCAGCAATTTCCGAATTAATGGTGAAGAAGGAATTGCAATTGGGTACTTTAAGGTCTATTCAGGTGATTGATAACTACTCTCAACCTAACCCACGCCAGCCTCAATACTTGCAAATCGTCCGCGCCTTTTTGAAACTCAAGCATCGCCAACGTTTTCAAACTAAGCTTTCTAAGGCTTTTGAGGAAATTCTTAGTCAATAGTCAACAGTCAATAGTCAATAGTCAATAGTCAATAGTCAATAGTCAATAGTCAATAGTCAATAGTCAATAGTCAATAGTCAATAGTCAATAGTCAATAGTCAACAGTCAATAGTCAACAGTCAACAGTCAATAGCTTAGTAGGGTGCGTCAGTACAAGAAAACCTAACTACACCAAGAGATTATTCATACTGACGCACCCTACAGTTTGGATATTTTTATCTGGAAGTCCCTACTCAACAATCAGCACTCATGTATAAAATAAACATTTACATTTAGTAATAACCGCATAAATTACCCTGAATTTATTATTTATATACTATAAATAACTATCTAACTAGTAATATTTTTTACCTAAAACTCTTAATCGTGATTTGAAATACAGTTTTGATTTTACGAATGTGTATTTCTTGATAGATTTTTATGTCTTTTTATATTAAACTACGGTAAGTAGATAGAGAAAAGGTACTTTTATGGAAAATACGCAAAATTTTAGTGATGAATTAAACGAAAACACAATAAACATATCCCAGGAATCATCAGATACAATCACTGGAAGCGTTAATTTTAGAAGCATTTTGAAGAAAATCAGAGGTGGTTTTTTCTTTGTGCTGGGGTATATGTTGTCACCTCTATCTTGGTGGAATGATCTATTTTTTAATTTGCCTGTAGCCTATGGTTTTGGGTATTTGTGCAGTTTGTTAAATAAAGATTTGTTAATTCCCTGTGCGATCGCGGGGTATTGGCTATCGAATGTCGCCGGGATTCTCTTAATGCAGGCGGGAGTTGTAGATGTGTTTCAAAATCAACCCCAAGAACGCAACCTCAAAAAAGAACTATTAATGGGTTTAGCTTCATCCACTGTCTACACCCTAGTCATTCTGGCACTCATCCAATTCAAGATTCTAGACACTCCAGACTTATTCCCCGGTAGTTAGTCGGGGTTTTTTTTCGGGATGAATATTCATCCCCAAGTGGCTTGAAACTTAGTAACTTCGGGACATCGGGATTAGGAAGTCATAGCAATTCAAAATTAAAAATTAAAAATTAAAAATGACAGTACCAACAGATAAAAATCAAAATTTCACCTAATCCCCAATCCCCAATCCCCAATACTTCGACAAGCTCAGTACAAGTCCCCAATCCCCAATCCCCAGTACCCAATTCCTCTTCAATAATCATGGACTATTTACTACTACCTTTTTTGAGTTTTGTTATTGGCATCATCGTTGGTTTAACAGGGATTGGTGGCGCGTCTCTCATCACCCCGATGTTAATCTTCGTTTTTCAAGTTCCCCCGTCTATTGCAGTTAGTTCGGATGTAGTCGCCGCCACTCTGATGAAATTTATCGGTGGCTGGAAACATTGGCAGCAAAAGACTTTAGATGTAGATGTTGTCAAATGGCTAGCCTTGGGAAGCGTCCCTGGTTCTCTTTTGGGTGTAGGAATTCTTTACCTGATTAAACAGACTCAAACACTCAACCTCGATGATATTTTACTCAGAGCAATTGGCGTAATGATTCTTTTCGTCGCCATCATTGGACTAGTGCAGATTTTCTTAAAAGCCTTCTTCCCCGATGTCAAGTTACCGGAAATATCAAAATTTGACTTAAATACCCCAGGTGGTAAAATCCAAAGCTTAGTAGTGGGAGCAATTTTAGGCTGCATGGTGGGAATGACCAGCGTATCATCAGGTTCAATGTTTGCGATCGTCCTAATTACCTTCTTCTGCTTAGACTCCCGCCAACTAGTAGGTACAGACTTAGCACAAGCCGCCATCCTACTCCTATTCACATCATTAGGACATATCTTTCTAGGTACAGTTGACTGGGGTTTAGTCTTCCCCATCTGGTGCGGCACAGTTCCAGGAGTCATAGTTGGTGCTAAACTCTGTCAAATGATGCCCCAAAAAACCCTCAGACTAGTAATTTACACCATCCTAGTAGGAGTAAGCTGGAAACTCGTCTATCACACCACTGCGTAGGTAAGCCATCTTTCTTCTCTGTTTACTGTTCCCTGTTCCCTGTTCCCTTTCCAGCTAATAATATAAGAAGACGCTTCACATTTCTTAAACATTAGCTTAAACAAAACCATGGCCAGAGACTTACGGGGATTTATTAAAATTCTAGAAGAAAGAGGACAATTAAGGCGTATTTCTGCCCTAGTTGACCCAGACTTAGAAATAGCAGAAATTTCCAACCGGATGCTACAACAAGGTGGCCCTGGCTTGTTATTTGAAAACGTCAAAGGTGCATCCTTCCCCGTAGCAGTCAACTTAATGGGAACTGTAGAAAGGATATGCTGGGCGATGAATATGCAGCATCCCCAAGAATTAGAAACTCTGGGTAAAAAGCTGAGTCTGCTGCAACAACCAAAGCCACCAAAAAAGATTTCCCAAGCCATAGACTTTGGGAAAGTGCTGTTTGATGTAGTCAAAGCTAAACCAGGAAGAGACTTTTTCCCCGCCTGTCAGCAGGTAGTGATTGAAGGGGATGATTTAGACTTAAACACGTTACCTTTAATACGTCCTTACCCTGGTGATGCAGGTAAGATTATCACGCTCGGACTAGTAATTACTAAGGATTGTGAGACAGGTACGCCAAACGTCGGCGTGTATCGTTTACAACTGCAATCTAAAAATACCATGACCGTTCACTGGCTATCAGTGCGGGGTGGGGCAAGACATTTACGCAAAGCTGCCGAAAAAGGTAAAAAATTAGAAATAGCGATCGCATTAGGTGTAGATCCTCTAATTATCATGGCTGCGGCTACACCCATCCCTGTAGATTTATCAGAATGGTTATTTGCGGGACTTTATGGTGGTTCTGGTGTAAATCTGGCGAAGTGTAAAACTGTAGATTTAGAAGTTCCCGCCGATTCCGAGTTTGTCTTAGAAGGGACAATTACACCAGGGGAAGTATTACCAGATGGCCCCTTTGGCGACCACATGGGGTATTACGGCGGCGTAGAAGATTCCCCCTTGATTCGCTTTCAGTGCATGACACACCGCAAAGACCCGATTTATCTGACCACATTTAGCGGTCGTCCCCCCAAAGAAGAAGCCATGATGGCGATCGCTCTCAATCGGATCTATACTCCTATTTTGCGGCAACAAGTCTCAGAAATCGTGGATTTCTTCCTACCCATGGAAGCTTTGAGTTATAAAGCCGCCATTATTTCCATTGATAAAGCCTACCCAGGACAAGCAAGACGCGCCGCCTTGGCCTTTTGGAGTGCTTTACCCCAATTTACATATACCAAATTTGTGATTGTCGTTGATAAAGACATTAACATTCGTGACCCGCGTCAAGTAGTATGGGCGATTAGTTCCAAAGTTGACCCCACGCGAGATGTGTTTATTCTCCCCAATACCCCCTTTGACACCTTAGATTTCGCCAGTGAGAAAATCGGTTTAGGTGGACGTATGGGAATTGATGCAACTACCAAAATTCCCCCAGAAACAGACCATGAATGGGGCGCACCTTTAGAATCTGATCTAGATGTAGCCGCAATGGTAGATAGACGCTGGGCTGAGTATGGTTTAGCGGATTTACAGTTAGGAGAAGTTGACCCAAATTTGTTTGGTTACGATATGAAATAAGTTGATTTTTGACTGTTTTAGGGGCGGGTTTAAACAAAATATCTGTTTTTAAACGTAAATATCTACCAAAACCCGCCCCTACTGACTGTTGATTTATCCAGCCACGCCAGGATTGAGTTGCAATAATAACCAAGTCAAATAAGTCCCGAATGGCCCCCAAAGGGCGTAGGGAAGAAATAGCCAAGCAGCCTTTTGAGAAATCGGTCTGACAACAAAAGCTAAAATATATACTAAAAGCGTAGCTAGTCCACCGAGAATAATTCCGCCTGTGAGGCTTCGCAGTTCTACTACAACAGGGCTGTAGGTGGAAGTGAGGAGGGCTATTGATGCGTAAACAGCCATCAACAACCAAGGACGAGAACCTTGTCTAGTTTTTTTCTCCCACACAATAATTGCTGAGATAGTCAGACAAGCCCAAATCAAAGTCCAAACAAACGGAATGATGAATTCAAACGTCAACCAGTCAGGACGTTGTAAGTTTTGAAACCAAGGATCGCGCAGTGAGGTAAACAGGCTACCACCAAAAAACAACGCTGCTGAAACTGCTGTGATAATCCATTTAGCTTTCACAATGCTTTCCTGTCAGAGTGGGCTGATATTCGTAGTTTAACGTGGGTTTGACGTATTGAAACTCCCATGAGAAAGATGTGTGTACAAAGTATCTCTGCATGGTGGATTCATGGTAAAGGGTTTTAGCAAAGTTAACAAGCAGCTAATTGCATAACAACTAGTAGAATTACTGATAATATAAGCGCATAAGCTAAGTATTTTCACAGCTATCAATTATTAACGATTAACTAAGGGTGAATTATGGAGCCTATTTCTTTGATTATTACTGCTTTAGGTGCTGGTGCGATCGCAGCTACTCAAGAAACCGCAGGAACAGCCGTTAAAGATGCCTATCAGGGTTTGAAGACTTTGATTAAAAATAAATTGGAAGGTGATGTTCTGGGACAAGCGATGGTAGATGCTAAACCAGAAGAAATTAAGCAAGCTGAAGGTTTGTTAAAAGACAAAATTACCAAAACTGGTGCAGATCAAGACCAGGAAATCATTAAAGTGGCTCAGGAGTTACTAGACAAGCTGAAAGAACAACCTGGGGGACAGCAAATAATCAATCAAACTCAAACCAACACAATGAGTGGAAATACGATCTCTGGCAATGTAAACTTCGCCCCAGTTCAGCAAGGTTAAACCAATTCGCAATTCGCAATTCGCAATTCGCAATTCGCAATGGGCTAAATCCCCACTAAAACACTTGCGGCTTGATAGAAGCCAGGGATTAAACCCCTAAATTTTGTTAAGGATACCAGGAGCATGAACGAGTTACTCCCAAATCAACCATCTCAAGAACAAGAAAATCTCTTAAAGGATACTAGTGTTGGGGGCGATTTGACTTACGCTCCTGTACAGATAATTAACTATTACTATCGGGAAGAAGCAAGATTAGTCCCTTCTGATTCTACAGACGCTGCTGACGAAAGTCTTCCCTGTCCTTATCGCGGTTTGTTTCACTTTGGCCCCGATGATGCGGAGTTTTTCTTTGGACGCGAGGTATTTGTAGAAGAACTGTTCGCTGCCACTCAAAGCCGTAATTTTATCCCTGTGTTGGGTGCGTCGGGAAGCGGAAAATCTTCGGTGGTGTTGGCGGGATTGGTGCCGAAGTTACAAAAAGAAGGTTATTGGAAGTTTACTCACTTCCGTCCTGGTTCAGAACCATTCCAAGCTCTGGCTGAGTCGCTGGTTCCCCTTTACGAGCCGGATAAAAATGCTACTGAGCAAATGTTTCAAGCTCGTAAGTTAGCTGAATACTTTGCTAATGGTTCTATTCCTCTGCAAGATGTTTTCTCCAAAATTAAACGGAATTATCCCAATCATCGAGTGTTGTTGATTGCCGACCAATTTGAAGAACTTTATACTTTGTGTGCAGATCAGAAAATTCGCCATAGTTTCCTAGATACGTTATTAGCTTGCTTTCAATCTGACCCTGACAATAATACTGTGCTGGTTGGAACCATGCGGGCGGATTTCTTGGGAAATCTCCTCTCCTATCGTCCGCTTGCAGATGTGTTGCAAAATGCTGACATCAAGCTGCCACCGATGAACTGTGATGAACTTTCACAGGTGATTGCAAAGCCTGCTGAGAAATTGGGGGTAACATTTCAAGATGGACTGGTGGAACGCATTTTGGATGATGTGGAAGATGAACCGGGAAATTTACCTCTTTTGGAGTTTGCATTAACTCAGTTGTGGAAGCAGCGAACGGGTAAACAGTTAACTCATACAGCTTATGAGGAAATTGGTGAGGTAAAAGGTGCCTTGGCTCGTCATGCAGATGAGAATTACGGTAAGTTGAGTCCCACTCAAAAAGAACATGTGCGGCGAATTTTTATTCAGTTGGTGCATCCAGGGGAAGGAACGGAGGATACGCGACGACTAGCGACAAAAGCCGAATTGGGTGAAGCCAGCTGGGGATTGGTGAAACAGTTGGCGGATAATCGATTAGTAGTCACCAGTCAAAATTCTGCTAACCAAGAGACAGTAGAAGTTGTTCATGAAGCGTTAATCCGTAATTGGGGCGAACTTCGGCAATGGATGGATGCAGACCGTAGCTTTCGGGCTTGGCAAGACCGTTTGCGCTCTGCAATGTATCAATGGGAACAGACGCAACGGGATGAAGGGGCATTGTTGCGGGGTGCAGCGTTGGTAGAGGGGGAAGAAAAGCTAAAACAGCGGCGAGAGGATATTAGCACAGGCGAGCAAGAGTTTATTCAAGCTAGTGTGGAAGTGCGCGATCGGCAAAAAAAGCAAGAGAAAGAAGCTAGAAAGCGTCAGATCGTGGTAACTTCGATTACATCTGTATTCTTTGCTGGATTCGCGATTTTGGCTGGATATCAATGGAGACAAGCAGAAATCGGGCAAATTCAGGCATTGAGCCAATCTTCAAAAACTAATTTCACGGTGAATCGAAATTCTTTTGATGCGCTAATTGATGTATTAAAAGCAGGGAAGCATTTACAACAATTCCCTGGAGGCATCACCGACCAAGAAGTCGAGGCTGATGTTCTGACAAATTTGGCACAGTCCGTGAACTGGGTGAGGGAGCAAAACCGCTTGCAAGGACATACAAGCGGTGTTCAGAGTGTTAGCTTTAGCCCGGATGGTCAAATGCTTGCTACAGCCAGTTCTGATCGCACAGTAAGGTTATGGCGACGGGATGGAAGTTTATTTAAAATTTTGAAAGGACATACACAAGAAGTTAGGAGCGTCCGTTTTAGTCCTGATAGAAAAACGATTGCTTCTGGCGGTCTGGATGGAACAGTCAGGCTTTGGGACAACAACGGTAATTTTATACGACTTATTCCAGCTCACAAAGATCCGGTTATGAGCGTCAGTTTTAGCCCTAATGGAAAGACGATTGCTACTGCTAGTGTTGACAAAACTGTAAAACTGTGGCGATTGGATGGTCAGTTGCTCTTTACTTTCGAGAAACATCAGGGTTTGGTAAGGCAAGTGAGTTTTAGTCCTAAAGGCGATCGCATTATCACGGTCAGTGATGACAAAACGGTAAAGCTCTGGAGCCAAGATGGCAAGTTACTAAAAACTCTCGACAAATACTCTGACGCTGTTGCGAGTGCAGATTTCAGCCCTGACGGTAGCTTTTTTGTTACTGGTAGTACAGATGGAACAGTGAATCTTTGGAATCAAGAGGGTGAGTTTGTAAGGACTTTTAAGCATTCTGGAGCAGTATGGAGCGTTAGTGTGAGTATAGATGCACAAACAATTGCTTCTGCTAGTACGGATGGAACCGTAAGACTCTGGGCGCGAGATGGCAGATTACTGGATACTTGGGCAGGTCATGAGGGAGTAATTACCAATGTAGCTTTTAGTCCAGATGGAAATGTGCTTGCTACTGCTGGTAGAGATGGCATTACGAAGCTTTGGCAGGTAAATCGAAGTGGGCTTACTCTTTTGGTTGGACAAGACGATATGCTTGGCGCAAAGTTCAGCCAGGATCGTAAACGAATTGCAAGTGCAAGTTCTGATGGAACGGTGAGCATCTGGAGTCAAGACGGTAAGTTACTTTCTACCCCGATAAAGCATCAAAGTGCGGTCAATGCCGTTAGTTTCAGTCGAGATGGAAAAACTATTGTTAGTGGTGATGATGACGGCACAATAAGGCTTTGGCGTGACGGACAACCCTCGAAAATACTCGGAAAGCACAAAGGGTCTGTCTTGTCCCTTAGCTTCAGTCCTGACGAACAAATCCTTGCTTCTGCCAGTGCTGATAGAACCGCGAAACTTTGGAATTTAGATGGCAAAGAACTTATAACCTTAGAAAAAGGCAACTATAGGGTGTTGAGTGTGGCTTTCAGTTCTGACGGACACACAATTGCCACGGCGGGCGATGACAAGACCGTGAAATTGTGGAGCCATGAAGGTAAAGAACTTAGAAGATGGGAAACACATACAAGTGTAATTCGGTCTGTTGGTTTTAGTGCCGATGGACAAACAATCATCACTGCTGGTGACAAGATAATAGAGCTTTGGCAACGAGATGGAAGGTTAATTACAACTCTGAGTGGACATCAAGGTTCGGTACTTGACATCAGTTTTAGTCCCAATGGAAAAATAATTGCCTCCGCTAGTAGTGATAAGACAATAAAGCTTTGGCAACGGGATGGAACATTAATTACAACTCTGAGTGGACATCAAGGTTCGGTGCATACTGTGAGTTTTAGTAGCGATAGCAAATGGTTGGCATCTGCTGGTGCAGATAAACTTGTTTTGCTATGGGATGTGTCAGCTCTTAGTTTGAAGGGGTTGCTGGAAAAAGGATGCAACCAGATCAGCAATTATTTGAACACTCAAACAAATACTTTAAAAACATTATGTAATTGATATAGGATTACTATTTGATTTTTGAACAAAATTAAGTAATGCAGTTGCGTGTCGAGGCTAAGATGTTACAAAAAAATTGTAAGTTGGGTGAAGGCTTTGCGTAACCCAACATCCTGATATCTGTTGGGTTGCGCTCCGCTCCACCCAACCTACGTCTAATGCAGAATTTTTTTGCTTGCTACGCCACTACCTATCTTTTCAAAAATCAAATATGAGTCCTATATATCGTTAAGTTCGCCCTACTTCTATTTGCCTCTAGGGGGGTCATAAGGGTTCGTCTCTTCCGATTGCTCTTTGAGCAGCTCGTCTTGGACTTTCTCAACTTTAACTTCCTGCTTATGCCATAATGATCCATTCAGTTTTTCAATAGCATCCTTTTCATATTCATGATTATCTAGTATCACATAAGCACTTTCCTGCTCCCTCAATAATGTAATAATCTGAATTTTTCCATAGCGCGAAAAAAGTTTGTCTAGATCGGAGTCAGTATTCGGAATCGGTAAATTGCTGACCTTGAGCATTTTGAATACCCCTGATTAATTAAAATCGCGAACCGTTCACTAAAGATAGAACTTTCGCATAAACACTTAAAGCTTTTGTTAAAAAGCTTAGGAGTTTAGTACAGACGCAATTTTACCATTAAGTGTATAAAAGCTCATCGGCTATAATGTCCATTATTTCGTAAGTGCGATCGCATTTTCGCACAACTTTCAGGAGTGATCGCACAAAAGCGGATTTTCCCAATATGCGATCGCATCACAGTAAAATCTGCGCCATCATTGACGCTCATTTTTTGCGGTTGTTAGGAGATTGCTACCATAACAACATAGTTTCTAGTTCGTTTTGATTTTAGCTTGGAGATATCTGGGCAATATGCGATCGCATCTATCACCATAAAACATAAAAACTTTACTGGCATTTTTACGGAAAGGGGCGCAAGAATAACTGAGTAACGTAGTAAGTATTACCTTCGCGCCAAACTCCTACACCTGTTTCCGTAAATACTGGACGCAGAATATTTTCTCGGTGTCCTCGGCTTTTCATCCATCCTTCAATAGCTGCTGGTACTGGACGAGGTACATTTTGACTAGTGAATAAGTTCTCACCCACGGCTGAGTAAAGAATCCCGCCTCTGAGGACTCTTTCTTGTGGTGTGCTACCGTCAGCACCAGTATGGCTAAAGAAGTTTTGTTCAGCCATTTGGCGGCTATATTTGCGGGCAACTTGCGCTAACTTTTGATTATCTTTGAGTGGCTGAAGCCCATTTTTTTGTCTGACTTGGTTAATCCCTTGGCGAATTTGTGCTTCCATTTGGGAAGTTGTGACAGACTCAGGCGAAAGTAACGGTTGTGGTGATTGGTTGGGAATAGGTATTGTTGGCAGAGGGGGTAAATTTTTTTCGATAGATTCACACCCAGCCAACAAAAATGCGATCACCAAAGGTGCGCGGAGCATCGCCAACGGTGGGGCGTAGTGCATCTTTGCCCGTAATAAACCCATTTTCCGATTAAATAAACGCATTCCAGGTAAGCAATAATTCATGAGATAGTTTTTTCCGGCTATTTTGATAATTACGTATCTTCTTTTTAGATTTATATATGCTCTAATTGGCGAGAAATTTTATTTATAAAATATTAAAATTCCCAATCTTTCTGTTTACGAACATCCTTGATTTATGATTGGCATAATGATAGAAGATGCTGACATGGGCAATAATCAAGCTTTGGTGCTAACAAATGGTAACTAATTAAAACTACCAGAAAAACTGTATAAGCTGCTGCTAAATAAGAGGGCGATCGCTGCAAAATTCTGCCATTAATCTTAATTTACAGTTACTTCTTAGTTCCTTTGCGTGTAGGTATTTATGGATTCCATCGACATTAGTAAACTTCATCTTTGGGTACAAGATAGAGACACTGTGTTGCAATATAGCAACGATGTAGAATGGCGTTATGGTCAAAAGCCAGACTATACCCGTTCTGATGAAAAACTAGCCGCAGAAAGTATACAAAACCATCCCGAAAACTCCCTAGAAAGATTAGTTCAAAATTTGGTCAGAGCCTTTGATATTGAGGCCAACTTTAAAACTAATCCATCTCAATGGTTAACTGTCGTCCAAGACAAGTTTCGCATGAGTACCAATGGCGGTTATGGTTACACAATTACAGATTTGATTAATTCAGGTACTTATAAACTATTAATCGGCGATAACCAGCATTACAAAGCCAGTGAAGAAAACTTTGAAACTTCAACTAATCTCTTTCATACAGCTTTTCCTGATGGTTTTGCATGGGAAGTTATAGAAGTTTATTCCACGCCACCAAGAGTTGTGTTTAAATGGCGACACTGGGGTACTTTTAAAGGTGCATATAAAAACTATGCCCCAACAGGTGAAACCATTGAAATTATTGGTACTAGTGTAGTTCATCTCAGAGATGACCTAAAAATTCTCTGCTTAGAACATTACTATGACAATACCAAGTTCTTAGATAAACTCACAGCAGGTGGAAAATTACCCAACAATGATCAAACACAGCAGTTAGCACCTAAGAAGAAATCTTCTCTCTGGCAAAAGTTATGGAACTTCATCAGCAGATTTCTACCTTGGAAAAGAAAAACAACAGATGTAAATCTCTCGACTAGTCGTTGTCCTTTTGCTGGCATCACAAATTAAATTTGTGTAGTAATACTATTTTTTTGCAGATGCACATAACAGTACCCTCCTGTAGTCTCTTACAGAGAGGTATTGTTATATGCGTGTTTTGAATACAAGGTTTGTAGTATGTGTAGGGTGTGTTAGGCGTAAGCCGTAACGCACCGAAAACTTTGCAGTAGATGCGTTACGCTGTCGCGAACACATCCTACGAACTATGTACATTTCAGAAATCAAAGATTAGTCCTATAGGATTCTGAGATTTTCCCTATACCCCTACACCTCTACCTTCATACACTACGATTAAAAAGGACTGTTAAATTTTAAATTCGGAGCGCAGCGAAGTGACATCCACATTGCCCGAACCGCATCATAATGACTCATCCAACTGGGAGGAAGAATTAGATAGTGCCATTTTTAGCTTTGAAGACATTCAAGCAGAACTCAACTATAAACAAGCACAAACGGCACTGCGTAATCTAGTGGCTAGTCTTGACCTCAGTCCCCAGGAAAAAGCGGGTTTAGAGTCGGAAATTGCTGATTTGGAAACTATGCTGGGAAAATTAGACAGTATGGTAGTCCAGATTGCAGCTTTTGGCATGGTGGGAAGGGGTAAATCTTCGCTGTTAAATGCTTTAGTGGGACAATCAGTGTTTGAAACTGGCCCCCTACATGGTGTAACTCGTACGGCTCAAAGTGTCAATTGGAGTGTTAGCGAAGAGGCTATTGGCGAAACAGAACGTGCTTTACGGGTGACTTTACCAGGTGTTGGTAAATCCCAAGTGGAATTAATTGATACCCCAGGCTTAGATGAAATTGATGGGGAAACACGCACAGCTTTAGCGGAACAAATAGCAAAACAGGCTGATTTAATTCTGTTTGTGATTGCAGGTGATATGACTAAAGTTGAGCAGGTGGCTTTATCGCAATTGCGGGAAGCAGGTAAACCGATAATTTTAGTATTTAACAAAGTAGACCAATATCCTGAAGCCGATCGCTTGGCAATTTATCGGAAAATTAAAGATGATCGGGTACGGGAATTACTCACACCTTTAGAAATCGTCATGGCGGCTGCATCGCCATTGGTAAAAACTGCTGTCCGGCGTGCAGATGGGACTAGGGGTGTACAGATGCGTCCTGGTGCGGCGCAGGTGGAAGAGTTAAAGCTGAAAATCTTAGAGATTTTGCAGCGTGAAGGTAAAGCTTTAGTCGCACTCAACACCATGCTTTATGCTGACACAGTGAACGAGCAACTAGTGCAGCGTAAATTGCTGATTCGGGAACAGAACGCCAATCAGTTAATTTGGAAAGCAGTCATGACTAAAGCTGTGGCGATCGCACTCAATCCCGTTACAGTAGTAGATATACTGAGTAGTATAGTTATTGATATAGCTCTGATTTTAGGTTTATCTAAACTCTACGGCATCCCTATGACTGAAGCTGGGGCTGTGCAGTTATTACAAAAAATCGCTATCAGTATGGGTGGTATCGGAGTTAGTGAATTATTAGCCAACTTGGGTTTAAGTGGCTTGAAAACTTTACTAGGTATCTCTGCATCAGCCACAGCCGGTTTTGCCCTTGGCCCTTATATTTCCGTGGCTTTAACCCAAGCTGGGGTAGCTGGTGTTTCTTCCTATGGGATTGGACAAGTTACCAAGGTGTATTTAGCCAATGGCGCAACCTGGGGGCCAGATGGGCCGAAAGCCGTTATTAATCGTATTTTGTCTACTCTAGATGAAGCATCAATTTTGAATCGCATTAAAGATGAATTGATGCACAAGGTAAAATTCAAAAATTAGTCAATAGTCAACAGTCAATAGTCAACAGTCAATAGTCAACAGTCAATAGTCAACAGTCAACAATTAACAATTAAGGTATGAATAAGCCGAAAATTTTTATTGATGGGGAATCAGGAACTACTGGCTTACAGATTTACTCGCGTTTGAATCAACGGGATGATATTGAATTAGTTAGTATTGAGCCATCTAAACGCAAGGATGCGACGGAAAGGGCAAAATTAATTAATGCAGTTGATGTTTTGATTCTCTGTTTACCTGATGATGCAGCCCGTGAAGCTGTCAGTTTAGTAGATAATGATCAGGTGAAGATTCTCGATGCTAGTACCGCCTATCGCACGGCTGCGGGTTGGGTTTATGGTTTCCCAGAACTGAACCCAGAACAACGAGAAAAAATTGCTCATGCTCAGTTTGTGAGTAATCCTGGCTGTTATCCTACAGGATTTTTAGCTTGCATTCGTCCGTTGATAGCTCAAGAGATTATTCCTCACACCTTCCCTATTACCATTAATGCGGTGTCTGGTTACTCTGGTGGCGGTAAGAATCTCATCCAAAAATACGATACCTTTCATGAACAGCAAACGGCAGCACATTCTCTTTATCCCTACGGTATTTATGGTTTGCAGTTCGGACATAAACACGTTAAGGAAATGCACCAGCATTCTGGTTTAGCATCACCGCCGTTATTTGTCCCATCAGTGGGAGATTTCGCCCAAGGGATGTTAGTTCAAATACCTTTACCTCTATGGACTTTAGCTAATCCCCCATCAGGTGAAACAATTCATCAAGCGATCGCACAATACTACGCTGGTGAAAAGTTTGTCCAGGTAGCACCTTTTAAAGATACAAGTTTACTCAGAGACGGTACTTTCTTGGATGCAATGGCAATGAATGACACAAATATTGTGCAGTTATTCGTCTTTGCCAATGATGCCACCCAAGAAGCCTTATTAGTAGCGCGTCTCGATAATCTCGGTAAAGGCGCATCCGGTGCAGCCGTCCAAAATCTCAATATTATGTTGGGTGTTCCCGAAGATTTGGGGCTTTGAAGGACTGGGGATTGGGGACTGGGGACTGGGGACTGGGCAATTCAATTTTGGATTTTGGATTTTAAATTTTGAATTTTGAATTTTGAATTGATTGCCCTTATACCAATTCTGCACAATTAGGCAACAGATGCAAAGCCTGAAACTCAGATGGTATCTGACTTTCTGAATTGCGAATTGCGAATTGCGAATTGGTATTACACCCCCTCTTCTAAATCAACTCTTTTGCTTAAAAGACTCTACCCATTCTCGCATTTGTTCACGGGCGATATCTCTGCCGCCAAGGCCGAAGGCTAGGGCAATGGCAACGGCGATCGCACCTAGTAATAAGCCGAATGCTAAATTGACTATATCGCTGGCTATGCCAATCTGTTGTAATGCCATTGCGGAAACTAAAGTAATGATGGAAATCCGCGCTACTTGACCTAAAATCATGGCTTGACGGTTGCCAGAACTGGTAATGATGTTAAAGGCGAGATTGGCTAAAAATAAGCCGATGGCGAAGACTACTAAGCCTGCTAAAATTCGTCCAATAATTACCAGAATACCTGTTACTAAAACCGTTAGTGCTGGAATATTGAGAATATTAACGGCTGCTACTGTAGCAAATAATAAAATCCCGACTAACACCACAATCCCAGCAATTTCTGATGGGGTACGTGTCGTTACTGAGGGAATGTGTGTATCATCTGCATCGGTGACAGGCTTGGCTTTGGGTACGGGTAAACCCAGAATGGCGAAAATATTATTGAAGCCTAAACTTGTGAGGATGCTGGTGACAATATCTGCTACAAACCGCCCCAGGAAGTAGGCAAAAATCAAGATGGCGATCGCTGTGAGGATGGCGGGTAAAACATTGAGAATCTGCTGTAGCATGGCGATCGCAGGTACAGAGATCGCCTCAATTTTTAAGGCGTTGAGAGAGGCGATCGCGACAGGAATTAAAATCAAGATGTAAACTATTGTCCCTGTAATCGCTGAAAAAGACTGCATCCCAGCCGCAGGTGATAGCCCTAGTCTACTACCTAAATGATCGACTCCCGTTGTCGCTAGCAAGTTAGTGACAATTTGCTTAACTACATTCGCTAAAAACCAACCAACTCCAGCAATCAGTGTTGCTGCTAAGATATTCGGCAGAATTGAGAGAATTTCTGTAATTAAAGCTTGTATGGGCTGTAATGCTTCCTTGAGTCCCAACGTATCGAGAACAGGAACGAGAAACAAGAGGAAGATAAACCAATATAAAGCCTGTCCGATAGTTTCACTTAAAGACAAACCCTGAAACTTGAAACTACCATCTGATTCATCTTGCTGCAAACGTTCATCCAGTTTCAATGCTTGCAGTCCGCGTCTTGTCACCAACTTGACGATAGTCGCTAAAACCCAAGCCAAACCTAAAAGTACAGATGCACCGACTACTTTGGGTAAAAACCCAATGAGTTTTTCGAGAAAACTATTGAGTGGGCGAGAAGCTACCTCTAAGCCTAATGTTTGTAAGACAGCTACAACTGTTAAAAGGATAATGCTCCAAAAAACAAGGCCAGAAATAAATTTTTCAACTTGAGGTACATCCTGACGACCCGTAATTCCAGCCGCAATGCGATTATCAATATCGGTATTGTTCAGAATTTTACGTACAACAGCCGCCACACCGGCCGCAACTAACCAACCGACTAATAAAATTGCCGTTGCCCCTAGCAATCTCGGTATAAATTGCAGCACTGGCTGTAATATTCCTTGTAAATCAGCCAGACCTTGATTGACCTCCGGTGACTCTACAGGTAAGTTGGGTGATTGTGCTAGTAGTTGCGTCCACCTCAATGATACATCTACTCTACTCGTCTGTAATATTCCTGAGAAAATAGTATTCATCATGTGTAAAAACATCACTATTTATAGCGAATTAATCCAGTTATTCCCAGCGATCGCCAACATTAAGTGTTGCAATCATTACTCAGAATCTCCTGGACGAGAAACTCTACAGATGAAAGGGAACAGGGAACAGGCAACGGGCAACAGGGAAAACTAAGCCACCCACAAAGGGGAGTGGCGTGGGTGGGTTTCCCGACTTGAGAGAACTGGCGTTGGGGTTTCAACCTACCTTGCGATACAAGGATTATTTCGCCCACAATTCCACTCGGCTTAAAACCTTGCTTCTCTAACGAGACGCTGCGCGAACGGGGCTACTTTTTTCTTCTGTTCCCTGTTCCCTCTTGCCTGTTCCCGCCCCGAAGGGGCTTAGTAAAGACATCTCGGTAAATTCGCCAAAAAACGATGCTCCCTATTGTGTTCTATTGTTTTGCGTATTAATTTAGCAGTAAGAATCCATTTTTCATGAACCAGTAGAGTATTTTTTTACTTTTTTCAGTAAAACTTATACAGCAGGGAACAGGGAACAGGGAACGGGGAACAGGAAACAAGCCAAAGACTCTTTTCTTTTTACTTTTACCTTTTACCTTTTGCCTTTCCCAGTCCCCAGTCCCCAATCCCCAATCCCCAGTCTCCCAATGCCCCAACTCCTAGAACAATCAATACAAATTAACGCCACAGCCACCGCCGTAGAACGGTGCTTGACTGATTTAGAATTAATGCACCGATGGCTCAATCCTGTGCTGCGTTGTGAACCTGTGGGTGAAACTTGGAGTACAGAGGTAGGCAGTAAAAGCCGCTTTTTAATTCAAATTCCTATTATTCAACCCACCTTAAATAGTGTGGTGGTGGAGAGACAACCGGGTTTAGTGGTGTGGGAATTTCAGGGATTTTTCCAAGGGCGCGATCACTGGGAATGTCAACCCACACCATCAGGTACACTATTACTCAACCGCTTTGAATTTGAGATTCCCAACCCCATAGTTAGTTGGGGATTTAACACCTTCGCCGCCAAGTGGACAAAAGAAGATATGCAATTACAGCTACGCCGCCTCAAACGAGTAGCAGAAGAAGTACAAATGGTGCGTTAGTGGGGTGCAAGGGTTTAAGGGTGTAGGGGTTTAGGGGAGAATAATTATATTCCTATTTTCCAATGCCCAATGCCCAATCCCCAGTCCCCAGTCCCCAGTCCCCAGTCCCCTCAATTTCTCCTCGCCACCCTAGACTCCACTATAAACTCTGGTATTTCCGAGAGTTCAGCCTCACTCAAACTATACTGTTCACAAACTAAACTCAGTCGATTTCCAGGAGTTTTGACGGCGTTGACAGAATGTGTTAAGTCGCCTTGAAAGTAAACTAAGCTATTCATTTGCGGCTTAATTTGTCCCAGTAGTCGTTTGTGGGACTTGAGTACCAATTCTCCCCCTTCCATATCCGTTGGTACGCGTACATAAAGAACGCTGACTACAGTGGGGGGTTCAACCGTTTTACAATAAGAACGCAAAGAGCGATCGATATGCGGATCAACACGAGAGCCTTCTTTGAGCAGTAAAGGATTGAGGTAAAAAGCATTACAGTCAGGACGGAGGGCTAAATCTAGGTAAGGCTTAAAGTAGGGAAATTGCGTCTCTACCTGTGGGATGTGGGATTTTTGAAACACCACAGAAAATCCTTTAGTACCCACAAAATCGCGGTTGAGGTTGTTGATAGCAAAGTAAGGACAAGCGTGAATTTCTCCCCAGAGGTGTTTGAGATAGTCGCTAGGGAAGACGTTATCTTGTTTTTGACAGTATTTCACCTTGCTTTAATCATAATTCAGGATAATTTTGGGGATGGGTAAGGCGATATTTTCGTCAAGGTTATCATTATTATTGGGATTAACTGCGATCGCTTGTATGGCTTTTAATAAAATCGCGCTTTGACTCAGTAATTCATCGACATCAATCCCACCGTAAACGGATGGGTAACGTCTGAGGCGATTACTACCCTCCCCTAATAAAATAGCTGCACCCCGCCAGTTACGATTTCCCATATGATAAAGAGCCACAGCGATTTGCAGAATACCTTGATAGAAGGTTTTTTCCGGTTCGGTGGCTTCAATCCATAAAGCTTCTAGGGTGTCATGACAGGCGTAGAACTGTCCAGCGTTAAATTGTTCTACACCTTGCCAGTATTCTAAAGGCATGGTTTCACTCATGCCATGCTTTCTCGCACTTCTTTAATCGCTTCCAGAGAGATTTCTTGGCTTTGTCCAGCAAACTCATTATCTGGTGTCAGGAATAGCATACAATGACACTCTTTGCGTTCTCTCATTGGCACACAAGGACAGTTCCAATATGCAGCATTAACTTCAGCTTCTTTATCTTCGTAATGGCGACAGGGACACAAAGGCGAACCTAAGTCATCTTTATGTTTCGCTAACCCTTCAATCACCACCGCAGTCACGGAAGGTTCAGCACAAAAGAAAGTTCCTGTACGCTTGGCATATTGTTCTGAAAAGTGGCGCATGGCCTCTAAACTTTTATCGCTAGATGTTGTGTTCGCTTCAGATGAAATCATTGGGATCGGCAGCTCATAATTTAAACATTTCTTTGCATTGTACCGCAGGACTGGGGACTGGGGATTGGTGAAGGTGGAAGGCAAAAGGCAAAAGAATCTTTACTTTATTGCGAATTGCGAATTGCGAATTGGTTTTTTACTTTTTACTTGTTCTGGGATTGAGGATGGGGTAAAAACTTCCCTGTTCCCTGTTCTCTAATAATTAATCTTCACAAATCTAAAAAAGGAAAAAGTTGCAGTAAAACTCCGCGTATCCTTAATAGGAAGACTGTTTGCCGTAATTTACTGCTTAACTTGGGAGGGGGACTGACTCGCAGTTGTTCTTGTAGTTGTGCGTATTCAACGGCTGTTAAGGGTTTCCCATCTATGGGCGATCGCGCTTCAATGATAATTTCTGTGCGTAGTATTTCTTCGGGAATATCCTCTACAGGCGGTAAAGCCATCACAGTCGCTCCCATGTGGCTCAATAACCACACCAAAATACTACTACTGAGGCTAATCACGGAAAACCTAATCCACTTCATGAATTTGGCGCACTTTGAGGCTAATAGCAAGCTTTCAATTCTTTCTACAGATGGCGATCGCTTTTAATTTTCTAGTAAAAATACTTAGTCTTATGCTATAAATATAACTATATAATCTGACTTAATTATAAATTAACAAACCACAATCCCTGTAATTTTTAGGTCTTTCCGACTCAGGACTTAGTTTTTGCTTTCTAAGTGATTTGGACACTGAAGTGAGAAATTCAAAATTTTCATCAGTGTCCTTTACCTACTGCTCTACCAATAATCAACTACTGGCAAGGCTAAATTGAGCTTTGAGCCTTTATGTGATGCAAAACGCAGCTATATCGATATTTTCACTTGTAACTAATGACCTCATTGAGTTTCATGAGGATTAGTTACAAACCTTTTTATAGAAGAATCAGAACTATCTTCTAGGGAGTGGTAGGAGCGGGGGTAGAAGCTGGAGTGGTAGCAGGGGTAGTAGCAGGGGTAGCAGGTGGGGTTGTACCTGAATCAGTAGGTTCAGCAGGGGTGGTAGTAGTAGTAGCAGGGGTAGTAGCATCGGGAGCAGGGGGATTTTCGCCACAAGCTCCTAAAAATCCAGCCAGACTCAACAGTAAAGCAAAACCAAAGATTTTTGTTTTCATAACTCCTCTTTCACCAATTGCGGCAATAAAACAATCTCGCCTGTTGAATACGATAACCTATTTTGCTGATTTTTTAAATTTTTTAAAGCTCTGCGAATGTATATTGAAAATCTATACTATGGGCGGAGTTTATTAGTTTTATTATGATGTGCGGGTCGTGCCAGAAACCGAAAATCTGTCAATTATCAGAATCTAGTAAATAGATCAGACATTATAGTATGCGATCGCCCTGTTGATAGCGTGGGGATAACACTTGAGTCGTTCAACCCAGTTTTTCGGTAAACTAACCTGATGGGCATCAATCCAGGTATTATTCGCATTTGTGACTAGAGGGTAAGTCTAACCTTAGCAAAAACGGATAATCAGATTACAATACATTATTTCTTATCGTAAAAAGTTATGGCTGCTGTTCGTAAATCAGCTGTTTCTACAACTGGTAGTTGGTTTCGCCAAGGTTCTACGCCCAGACGCAGGAGGCGAAAATCGACAAGTTTGGGTTCTAGTGCTATCACCGAACCCTCTCCCGTAATCACTAAAACACAACGTCCTACCTCAAAAGGCTTGTCTCTGCCCTTAAATCCTAGAAGAGAAAGTCCTCTTTCACCAGCATCCTCAACCCTCAAAAGTCCACCACACCCGAAATTAAGAAACACAAAGTCAGAATCTCTGGACTTACCTGTAGTACCTAACGCCCAAGTTATGCCCTTGTGGTTGTTAAGACTCAACGCCTTACATCGCCATTCCTCGATCATTGCTTTTTTATTGGTAAGTTCAGTTCTAGCTGTCTATGGGTGGACAGTTTACGCCCAAGAACTTTGGGGGCAAAATTATCGGAGGTTGCAAAACCTCCAACGCTATGAGCGACAAATGACAACTACCAACGCCACCCTCAAAAATAAAATGGCCGAGGAAGCAGAAAAATCCAGTACAGGGTTAGTATCACCATCTCCGGCTAATAGCGTTTTCTTATCTACGACATCCCCACCCACCCCTCTGAAATCCCCAGACAAGAAACCAACTTCAGAAACAAAACAGCCTACTTCCTCGCCAATGGCATATTGATTTTCGGTCAACAGCCAACAGTCAACAGTCACCAGAAAAAATCAGGGTAATGCCAAAATCACCAAGTCAATTAAAATTCAGAAAATTGCGTCAGCCTGCGGAATTTACTGGACGGCAAAGGGTTAATCGAGAACGGAATCGGAACAACACAGTCCCCTCCATTCCAGAACAAACATCAAATCCTAAATCCCGATTATTGACTGTTTGGGGCATATTAATGGCCTGTGGATTAGGATTGGCTATCAATTTGTATAATCTACAAATCATCCAGGGGAACAAGCTCACACAGAGGGCGAGAAACCAGCAAATGGTGAATTTGCGCCCCTATATGCCCCGTCGTCTGATTGTCGATCGCAATGATAATGTGTTAGCGGTTGACCGTCCTGTGTATACTCTGTATGCCCATCCCAAGTTGTTTGACAAGTCGCAGGAAGCCATAGCGGAAAAATTAGCTCCCCTTCTCGACAAAACTCCAGCTGATTTAGTCAAAATTTTTCAAAGCCGCAAAACGGGGATTACCCTATCCTCAAGTTTGCCTGAAACCACAGCTGATCAAGTTACAGCCTTACGGTTAAATGGTTTTGAGTTGATCCCCAAATACTCCCGCTATTACCCCCAAGGAGACTTACTGGCAGATATTGTGGGATATGTCAATGTTGACAGACTAGGCCAAGCTGGTGTGGAACTTTCTCAGCAACAGTGGTTGGAACGTTCTGTGAAAACTGTGCGCTTAAGTCGGGCTGGTAATGGCGCATTAATGCCAGACTACGCGCCTGAAGGTTTTCTGAATGCTGACGATTTACGGATGAAATTGACCATTGATAGCCGTCTGCAAAGGGCAGCTCGAACTGCACTTAAAGATCAACTAGAAAAGTTTCAGGGTAAACGTGGGGCTGTTATTGTCATGGATGCTTTCGATGGCTCAATTTTAGCCCTAGTTTCTCAACCTACCTATAACCCTAACGATTATTCTAAAGCAGATATTTCTCTATTTAAAAACTGGACAGTCTCGGATCTCTACGAGCCAGGGTCAACATTTAAACCGTTAAATGTGGCGATCGCATTGGAAAATGGAGTCATCAAAGCCGATGATACATTTAACGACCCTGGTGCAATTCAAGTCGGAAAATACACCATTAGAAATGCTGGTCTCAATGGTTATGGGCGGATTAATATTGCTCAAATTCTGCAAAACTCCAGCAACATCGGGATGGTGCAAATCATCCAAAGGTTAAAACCTTCGGTTTATTACAACTGGTTAGAACGCTTGGGTTTAGGACAAGCAGTTGATACAGACTTACCCTCTGTAGCTACTAGTAAACTCAAAAATCAAGAAACATTTATTCGTTCACCTATCGAGTATGCAACCGCCTCTTTCGGTCAAGGTTTCTCTCTAACACCCTTACAGTTAGTCCAAATGCAAGGCGCGTTAGCTAATGGTGGAAAATTAGTCACGCCTCATATCGTACAAGGATTAGTTGATAGTAAAGGACAAGTTCACTACACACCTAATCGCCCAGCCCCACGCCAAATTTTCTCAGCAAGCACAGCACAAAAAGTTGTAGAAATGATGGAAACTGTGGTCACGGAAGGAACAGGAAAAGCTGCTCAAATTCCTGGTTATCGCATAGGTGGAAAAACAGGAACAGCCCAAAAAGCTAGTCCTAACGGTGGTTACATTCCTGGTGCTAGGATTACCAGTTTTATCGGCATTTTACCGGTAAATTCTCCCCGTTATGTAGTTTTAGCTGTAGTTGACGAACCCAAAGGAGCAAACGCTTACGGTTCAACTGTTGCAGCCCCCATCGTCAAGTCAGTGATGGATGCTCTAATTCCTATTGAAAAGATTCCCCCCAGTCAAGATATTGACTCACAATCTAATACAGATAGTGAGAAACCAGCACCTAGAGATTAAAATATTTATCAATTATCAGGTTTACTACGTGGATTGTGGATTGTGGATTGAATTCAATCTAAAATCCACAATCTAAAATCTAAAATTTCCAGTCCCCAGTCCCTCACTAATAAGTTTGTCTAAGTGTATTTTCAATAGAGCCTACACTGTGAAAAACATCTATTAATTCATGAGATTTTGTACGGCGTTTTTCTAACATTAATTGCAATGGTGTTAACAATTCCACATCAGGATCATCTCTGAGTGCAAATTTTGCTGCTTGCAAGATTTGTTGAGCATTATTAAATATATCTTCGTGTTCAAAACCCACTTTTGCTGATAATTGATGTAGAGATGTGTCCGGCGTGATGGCTCTACCATTTAATGAATCATCTAGTATTAAGCCTTTTAATAATGCTAATAATGCGGCATAGATATTAAAATCATCACAAGTATCAAAGGCTTTAAACTCAATGCGTCCTACTTCGGCTGGTAAACGAGCTATTTTTGTGAGTGACGGCACACTTTTAATTAATTTTTCTGCTTCAGGCACAAATACTAAGGTAGCTGACCTTTTGCCTGTTCTGATAAATGTCCTCACTGATAAACCTTCCCAAAGTGTGCCGTTATAAAAAGGCGAACTATAACTAAAAGGCACAATATAAGGACTGTAGTAAGTCAACTTTTTTCCAATATCAATTACCTGCGGAATAGATAAACCTGGACAAGAAATATTTAAGTCGGGCCCGTATGAAACCATGTAAATATAAGCAGTTTGTTCATCGGGATAGGCTTGTAACTGCTGTATTTCATATTCATTTAATGGTGGGTTTGGTTCAAAAACCGTTTTGTAGGGATTAAAACTAGTTAAAACTGGTGAAAATCCGAATTGAGCAGCTACTTGAGATAGTAAATCAAAACTATTGGATAATTCTTGGATTACATCCTGAATACAGGAGTGTATTGTAGTTCTAATTTCGATCCCCTTGGAGGTACAGTCAATAACTTCGTCGGAATCAGCAAATCTTTCAAACCCTTCAATGTACCATCTTTTTTTCCTAATACCAGCATCACCTACTCGCAATTGCAAATGGTCATCAGGATATATGGGTAGTTGATCTACAATTTGAGCGAAATCTGCAAATTTTGTACAGGTAAAATCTGCAAACTTTCCTTCTCGGTTGAGGAAAGCCACTTCATGTTCAATACCAAAGAAAAAACTCATAGCAATTAATAGGAAAAATTCTTAATAATCCCACCAGAATATAATACACCAAGCTAGTATGGTGGCGAGGTTTTTTAGGCGATCGCCATCTTCATGTTACTTTTATTACATTCAATACCAGAGCTAATTAATGAAAAAACTGAGACACAAGTTAGTTATCAAGATTTTGATTGTGGCGGCTTTACTACTGATATCCCAACAAGTCTTAGCACAGTCTTGGCGACCTGTTCGCGGTGGGATTAGCTTTGGTATCAGTGGGATGTCAGTATTAAGCCAGAAAGATAATGCTGTAGATTTCCTCATTGTTCATGACAACAAGCAGAAAAATCAAGGTCGTTTAGCAATTATTAGTATTCAAGGTCAGGAATCCCCAGTCTATTTTCCTATAGATTGGCCAAATAATACCGAATTACCCCTAGATTTAGAAGCTTTAACATCTATTCCTGGTAAAAGCAACTCTCGGTTTATAGCTTTTAGCAGTGCTGGCAAAGGTTATGATATTCAATTAAATCCTACAAATAAAACTATCTCACTCATCAAAGTATTTGAATTAGCAAAAATTCCTCCAGACAGTAATTTTGAAGGATTTACATTACAAAATATCGACGGTAAATTAATTGCAGTTTGGGCGCATCGAGGCGCAGATAAAGAACCAGCGATTATTTATTGGGGATTATTTGACTTAGCAAAATATCAAATTACTCCCATCGGTTCTGCACAGATCAAAGTACCATTCCCCACTAATAATGTCCGCCACATTTCCGATATTAAGGTAGATGCAGCCGGAATTGTCTACATCACATCTGCTAGTGACACAGGTGATGATGGCCCGTTTGAATCTGCTGTTTATGTGGCTGGTTATTTCGGATTATCTGGTGACAAAATTACCTGGAAACAAAACCCACAGTTATTTCCTCTCTACCGTTTTAAATACCACAAAATTGAAGCTTTAGAACTAGTTACTGGTGCAAATGGTGGCTTAGTTGTGGGTACAGATGATGAAAATTTAGGTGGCTATATTTACACTGTAGGACAAGATAATTAATAGGGCATAAAAAGGCAAAAGTAAAAAGGAAAAAGGTAAAAAATTATTTTTCTACTTTTGCCTTTTGCCTTCCTTACACCCTTGATTAACTACACATTAAATCTAAACAACATCACATCGCCTTCCTGCACAGTATACTCTTTACCTTCACTTCGCACTAAACCTTTTTCTTTCGCTGCGTTCATAGAACCCGTTGTGACTAAATCATTGTAAGCAACGGTTTCAGCACGAATAAAACCACGTTCAAAATCGGAGTGAATTACACCTGCGGCTTGGGGTGCTGACATTCCAGCATGAATAGTCCAGGCGCGGGTTTCTTTGGGGCCGCTAGTAAAATATGTGCGTAAACCTAAGAGGGTGTAAGTTGCACGAATTAAAGATTTTAAACCGCCTTCTTCTACACCTAAAGAAGCCAGAAAATCAGCTTTATCTTCCTCTGGCAATTCTACAAGTTCCGCCTCTACTTGCGCCGAAACAATCACGACTTGAGCATTGTCTTGCGCTGCAATTTGTCGCACTTGTTCTACAAAATTATTACCTGTGGCTAAGTCATCTTCTGAGACATTGGCAGCATAGATAATAGGTTTATTAGTTAACAGTCCTAAACCTTTAATAATTTCGGCTTCTTCTTCAGTCAAACTGACTTGACGCACTGATTTACCTTCATTTAAAGCCGCAGCTAATTTTTCTAGAACTGTGACTTCAAATTGTGCTTCTTTGCTGGTGCGTGCTTGTTTGCGGGTGCGTTCAATGCGGCGTTCGATTTGTGCTAAGTCAGATAAACCTAGTTCTAAACTAATGATTTCAATATCTCGTGCTGGGTCAACTGAACCAGCTACGTGGATGATATCGTCATTTTCAAAACAACGTACCACATGAACGATCGCATCTACTTCGCGAATGTGCGAGAGAAATTGATTACCTAGTCCTTCACCTTGGCTAGCACCTTTGACTAGGCCAGCGATATCGACAAACTCAATCCGTGCGGGGATAATTTGTGCTGAACCGGAAATTTGAGAAAGTTTGTTTAAACGTTCATCCGGTACTGCGACAACGCCGACATTGGGTTCAATGGTACAAAACGGAAAGTTAGCCGCTTCTGCTTTGGCGTTAGCGACTACAGCATTAAATAAAGTAGATTTTCCGACGTTGGGAAGTCCGACTATTCCGGCTCTTAGCATTTTAGATGTAATTTTGAGTTTGTTGACAAAGAAAAATTAGACGGGATTAGGTATCGTCTGGGGAATAGTTCCTGGAACTGTTTGGGGAATAGTCCCCGGAACTGTTTGGGGAATGGGAGCTGGTACAGTTTCTGGTACAGGCTCAGGTAAAGGTGAGGGAATTGTAGGTTCTGGTGATGGGTTGGGTTCTGGGTTGGTTTCTGGGTCGGGAATGTAAATAGCTTGAGGTCGAATCATTTCTATCACATTAATTATTCAACCCTCTCAACCTAGATGACAACTAGAACGATTGACATCTCCCCAAATGACTATGCCCAAGTCCTTTCATAATTTACCAAGAAAATCGGTTTAAAGCTCCGTTCTTCTAGAACAGCTTGCTGATAAAGTCCTCAAAACAGACAGGCTAAATCGAAACTGTCATAATCAAACCTTGAGTTTCTAGATAATCAAGCACTTGGTTAACACATTCTGCCACTGTAAATTTATCAGTTTGACAGATAATATCTGCATTAATTGGGGCTTCGTAGGGGTCAGAAATGCCAGTAAAATGTTTGATTTCCCCGGCCCTGGCTTTGGCGTAAAGTCCCTTGACATCACGAGATTCACAAACCGCTAGTGGTGCTTGGACGTAAATTTCGATAAAGTTGGTAGTTGTTTGTTTGAGTTCCTCACGCACTTCACGATAAGGGCTGATAGCAGCAGCGATCGCTATTATGCCATGACGACTGAGCAAGTTAGCCACAAAGCCAATCCGACGCACATTTGTATCTCGGTCTTGTTTGCTAAAGCCTAGTCCTTGTGAAAGATGGGTGCGAACGACATCACCATCTAGTAATTCTACTGAGTAATTGCGTGCTTGTAGTTCTTGGGATAGTCTTTGAGCAATTGTCGTTTTGCCAGCACCACTTAACCCTGTGAGCCAGAGAATAGCACCTTGTTGTTTCATGTAAAATTTGATACTTAAAATAGTGATTTTATTACTATAAGTATAGTCTACGTATTATCCGCAAATTAGGAACCTAAAATCTTTGATATTAAAGAGCGATCGCACTTCAAGTATCTCAAAATGCGATCGCTTTTCTTCTTATACCAATTCAATAAGATATTGATACGAGAAGTACAATACTAATCACGAGCATCATCAACCAAGCAGGATTTAGTTGGTTTTTCAGGTTCGGCATTTGGGCTATTAACCAGCAATTGAGAAACTGGAGTATCTGGTGTAATCTCACCATTGAGATTTACCCAAAGTTCACCTATACGTAATGATTTATCACATTTTACTTCTACTTTATCTCCTGTTTTAGCACCAAAAGATGATAAGGATTTATCAATTTCTCTGACAGCAAGTTGACGACCAATACTATTAGCAAATAGCTGCTGCACGGGTGATTGATTAAAGGCTTGCAGAAGCACAATTGACTCAGAAAAATACTCTTCTGGTGTGGCTTGGTAACAAGTACCATGTTTAATCCATTCGTGGCGGTGCAGATTGGATAATGTCCCAGGCATCACAGCTTGTAATTTTTGCCAAGTTTCAGGGGACAACTCTTTTTCTACTGCTGGTAATTTTGACCAGTCCCTATCATTGCCATTATTGATCTTTGGATCGCCATCCAAAGCCCTATCATTTCTACTAACACCACAATAAACATTATCTTCAGGTTGAGGCCAAAGACCATGCAAGGTGAAATTAGTGGCTTCAGGACGACTGGGATTTTTAGCTAATCTTTTGCATTCTTCTTTGTCTGGTTTGCTTTCACAAAATGCAGGTTGCCAACTGATAGCTAATAAGTAATCTTCACCGACGGGAATTGGAATTATAGGCGTGTCGGGAGTGGGATTAGGAGTTGTATCAACTGGTAAACTCGCGATATTCAGACAACTAGCCTCAACCCAACGTTGAGGAGGATTAGCTTGAGAAATTTGTAATAAGTAGTGAGAGGGTATGTCTTTATTCTTGCCAACAGTTTGGTAAGTTTCTCCCAGCTTTAATCTCACATTGCCAGGGTTAGTTCCTTTTTTGATAGAAACTACCGCTTCGCAAGCATTTGTAGCCGTGAATTGACCATCAAAGGAGATGAAAGCGAGAGCCGTGTTAGGCTGTAGTAAGAAAGAAAACACCAGTAGGACTGTTAATACAAGTGTTTTTCTAAGCGATCGCAGCATTAGTATACTCCGTAAAATTCGCTGAAAAAGGTGATTTTCGCTCTTTATAAAGATACAAGAGCAAATAACTACTTCCGGATAGCGTCTTTATATAGTTTGTATTACTTATAAATTACGTAAATTAATATACATTTAAATTTAAGTAAAATCTTGGATAAAATGACAATAAAATATAAAAAAGGCAATAAATTTTAAAATATTCGCTAGAATTACTTAAATAATAATCAAAGAAATTAATTTTTAACAAATTCTCAGCATAAATTAATTTAATTAGACAGATAAAGTATTAAATTAATTCTGGTATGAAAGTTTGAGGATTGTTAAAAAATGAAATGGAAATATTTAATCCTTTTGGCAATTATTACGAATCTATTTGTTGGCTGCACAGGAGAGCCTAGCAATAATCAAGTTGATAATCCAACACCAAATGCTACGAAAACTAGTGCTAGTGCGCCTGTTGGAGTTGGTAATTTTCAAGCAGCAGAACACCCGACTAAGGGGAAAGTTGCAGTTGTCACAGAAGCAGGTAAACAATATCTAGAATTTGATGAAAATTTCAAAACAGATAACGGCCCAGATTTATTTGTGATTCTTTATCGTACTGATGCGCCACCAGTATCGGGTATTAAAGAACAAGATTATACCCAGATTGCCCCTTTGCAAAAAATTAGTGGTAAACAACGTTATGCCGTACCACAAAATATCAAGCTAGCAAACTATAAATCTGTAGCTATTTGGTGCCGTAAATTTAATGCTACATTTGGTTATGCTGCTTTATAAAGCTACATAAATATTAAATTTCTGTAGTGAATTAATTTACATAAAAATAAAAATTGAATATCTGTTATTAATATGGAATTAGTAGATTTCTTAGGACTTGTACATCCGGCGATCGCAGTTACCATTGTTTTCCCCTGCATTGGTATTGTGAGTTATTTTGCTTGGCAGACACGGGAACGCAGACTACAAAGTGCAGACGGTGGTAAAAGCAAGATTCCGCCAATTGTAGGTGGAGAACATAAGCGAATTGGGGAATGGCTATGTATTGCTGTTGTCGGTTTATGCTTATTAGGGTTAGCCTACCCTATTGGGAAAAATATCATCAAAAAGCAACTGTGGAATCAAAACTTATTCTCAGTAATATTTATTCTATTGATGTTTGTTTTAGCTATAATTTGTTTAGTCTTACTGTTGCGAGCAAGAGAACGTTTATGGCGTGGTGTATTCGCCACATTAACTGGTACATCTTTAGTAATTTTAGGCTGTCAAGATGGCGTATTTCGCCGCACGAGTGAATGGTACTGGTCACACTATTATATAGGAATTACCGCATCATTACTCATGATTTTTTCTGTAGCGATTGTCCAAGATATTTATCAAGATAGATCACATCGCTGGCGGTTGATACATACCATTTTAAATTGTGTGGCTTTATTACTATTTCTTGGTCAAGGATTTACAGGTTCACGAGACTTATTAGAAATTCCCTTAAATTGGCAAGAGTCATACATTTATCAATGTAATTACGTCCAGAAAACTTGTCTAACCCCAAATAATCAAGCTCCCAAGTGAAACAACTTCACAAATTGCACCCAAAAATAGATCCGTTTTCCTTACGCTTACGTTTAACAATTGGGATTGCTGTACTTTCTACTTTAGGTCTAGGAAACTTAGCATTCTGGACGGGGTGGAAAATACAGCAAATTTTAATCAATAACCATAAACATAATACTGAAACAATTGCTCAACGGCTACCTCGTGATGTGCAGATTTATAGCGAAATGATGCCGCCAGAAGCTGCACTGCAAAAATCAATTGATAGCCTCACAGCAACCAATACATATTTATGGGTAAAAAATTCTGAAAATCAGATTATAGGTAAATCTAATAACTGGAACCAGTTACCGAATAAAACCACAACTGAATTAATGTCCCTGGGTGAAATGATCCTACAAGCACGCATAGAAAAAGTAGGGGGACGTTATTTTGTGTTGTGTGGTGGTGCTGTTCCCGTCAAGGGAAAAATTCTAGGTAACTTATTTGTGATTCAGGATGTCACCCGTGAACAGCAAATGTTTTTAGTAATGGTGCGGAGTTTGGGTGTTGGCAGTATTGTAACAATTATCGTCATGTCCATCGCGATCGCCATTTATGTCAAGCGTTCTTTGCAACCATTAATGCAGCTTAGTCAAATGACATCTGTAATTTCCATCGCGGATTTAGGACAAGCCAAATTATATCTAGATAAAGCACCAAGTGAAGTCAAAGAATTAGCTCAAACCTTCAATATGATGTTAGCTCGCCTGTCCCAATCTTGGGAACAGGAGCGTCAATTTGTCAGTAATGTTTCCCATGAATTACGCACACCTCTAACAATAGTACACGGCTATTTACAAAGTGTTTTACGCCGCCAAACCAACCTCAATGAAATGCAGCGAGAAGCCTTAGAAACTGCTGCATCAGAAGCCGAAAGAACAATTCGACTCCTGCAAGATTTATTAGATTTAGCGAGAGCCGATAGTGGTTATTTGCAATTTTGTTTAGAAGAATGCGTATTAAATGATTTAATTGTAGAAGTGGCAGGGATGGCAGAGAAATACAGCGATCGCCAGATAATTATTGAAAATAAAACTAACCCAATTATCGCTAAAGCCGACTACAATCGCCTCAAACAAGTATTACTTAACTTAATTGATAACGCCGTAAAATATTCTGAAGCAAATACACCCATAACTTTGAAGTTAGATCAACAAGAACAAGCAGCTATCATTCAAGTTGCTGATCAAGGTTATGGCATACCTTTACAACAACAATCACGGATTTTTGAAAGATTCTACCGCGCCGACGAAGCCCGCACGAGTTCCATAGGTGGTTCCGGTTTAGGTTTATCTATCGTCAAAACCCTTGTAGAAAGCATGGATGGTAATGTCACAGTGCGTTCTAGGTTAAATGAAGGAAGCACGTTTACCATTACTTTACCTAAGAGTTAGTCGCGAGGAGTGGGGATTGGGGACTGGGGATTGGGGACTGGGGATTGGGGACTGGGGATTGGGGATTGGGGACTGGGGATTGGGGATTGGGGACTGGGGATTGGGGATTGGGGAACAGGTAACAAAGGTCACAGTCTCTTAATATAGACTAAGAACTAATGACTGTTGACTAATGACTATTGACTAATGACTATTGACTATTGACCATTGACTAAAATCCTATGCCAACCATTTCCATTACTGATTCACTCGTTCCTAATCCAGTACCGAAATCAGCAATCATTCGTCTAGAAAATATCTTCAAAATCTACGGTAGTGGAGAAACTGAAATTCAGGCTTTAAATAATGTCAACTTAGCAATCGACGAAGGTGAATATTGTTCCATTATGGGGCCTTCCGGTTCAGGTAAGTCCACAGCTATGAATATTATCGGCTGTCTCGATCGCCCTAGCACTGGACATTATTATCTAGATGACGTTGATGTGGCACAAATGAATGATGCAGATTTAGCGCACATTCGCAACAAAAAACTGGGGTTTGTCTTCCAACAATTTCACCTGCTACCCCAACTCACGGCTTTAGAAAATGTGATGTTACCAATGGTGTATGCGGGTGTTAATCCCAACGAAAGACGCGATCGCGCCACAGAAGCACTAATTAAAGTAGGCTTAGAAAAGCGACTGAGTAACAAACCTACTCAACTTTCTGGTGGACAACAACAAAGAGTAGCGATCGCCCGTGCCATTGTCAACCGTCCCGTTGTTCTCCTGGCTGATGAACCAACCGGCGCACTCGATTCTCGCACTACCCAAGAAGTTCTAGATATTTTCACCGAACTTAATCAGAGTGGAATTACAGTCGTTATGGTGACACACGAACCAGAAGTGGCGCGTCAAACTCGGCGTATTGTCTGGTTTCGGGATGGTCAGGTAGTGCATTCTCATCTCACACCAGAAGATTTACAGGAATCGCAATTTGCGGAGTAGGTAAATGCTAAAGCATATCAAACAAATATAGTTTTGACATCGTTAATTACCGTGGTAAGATATATTTGCCCAAAATATATACAGTCGTAAATCTCAAATCTGCTGTCAGCAACAGCCCTGACATCAAAGTGATAAACTCACTCCAAAATCACCCCATAACTTTGTGAAGCTAGCATCATCTTTCAGTGCCAGATCAGCAATAATAACTGCGTTGAAACAATAAAAACAATCGCAGTTATTCACCTTGCTCACTTTGCTAAAAGTATGCTATCGGCATTATTACCGTAAATCTATTCCCTGTAAATGTAGTGTCTCTAGCGGTAAATACAGCCAAGTTTCATAGTTTTAGTTCTATTAGTCTACATAGCTCTACTAGTCCTGATTATTAGTAGTCAAATTTTGCTATTTAATGTTTGACACATTCACTATTTACCCACACTCATAACCAGCGAAACCCAATCACCACAAGACTCATCAGTCAAGACTTCCACAAATCAACTTTGACCCAGCCACATCGAAAACAGAAAAATTTTTGTGATTTTCAACCAAAAATATAGTCAGTCAGTTTATATTATAATTTTGCAACCACTATCAGTTAGACATTCAGCAAACACTACAGATACCCTCAACATACTTGTTGGTAGAAGTCTATGTTTTCTGAATGCTACGGCAATCCTCAATTATTCCTCAGAGCTGAGAACCTGTGTTTCTCGAAAAATAAAATTTATGCTCGGAATTATTCCCAATCCCATAGGATTGTTAACTCTGTTCAAGATTAATTTATTCTTGAATTCAGACATACAATGGGTAGAGGCAGCAACCACAAGAAAGTGCGGTTTTTTCTTATCACCCCAGGTTTAACTAATGAGACTAGTTTACAGAATTGGTATCAGTCCATCTATGGAACGGTTCTTACAACAAGGAAGGGAATATGAGCAATTGATAATTATGTTGAGAGATATTTAAACTCATTATCAAAGCTTAAAGAAAACTCACAGATGTTTTTTTTGGTCTATTTCCGTTAAACCTACTAAATATCTAGTGCTAATATCGCCATGAATGCACATCGAGGATCTGCTGTACTCAGTTCTACCGCTTTTAGAATGCAGCCAGCCGCAACAGGGCTGACTGAAAATCATCGCTTGCGGCTTTTTTCTGGTTCTGCCAATATATCACTTTCCCAAGAAGTAGCCCGTTACCTGGGTATGGATTTAGGCCCCATGATTCGCAAAAGATTTGCAGATGGGGAATTGTATGTCCAAATTCAAGAATCAATTCGCGGTTGTGATGTCTACCTCATCCAACCGAGTTGTCAGCCCGTTAATGACCATTTAATGGAACTGCTGATTATGATTGATGCTTGTCGGCGTGCTTCTGCTAGACAAGTAACAGCAGTCTTACCCTACTATGGTTACGCTCGTGCCGATCGCAAAACAGCCGGCAGAGAATCCATCACCGCCAAGCTAGTGGCTAACCTGATTACCCAAGCAGGTGCTAACCGCGTTTTGGCGATGGATTTACACGCAGCGCAAATTCAGGGTTATTTCGATATTCCCTTTGATCATGTCTACGGTTCACCAGTCATATTAGACTATTTAGTCAGCAAACAACTGCATGATATTGTGGTTGTCTCCCCCGACGTTGGTGGTGTAGCCAGAGCGAGGGCTTTTGCGAAAAAACTGAATGATGCGCCCCTAGCCATCATTGACAAGCGTCGTCAAGCACACAATGTAGCGGAAGTCTTGAATGTGATTGGTGATGTAAAAGGTAAAACCGCCGTTTTAGTTGACGACATGATTGATACAGGCGGAACTATTGCCGAAGGTGCGCGGTTATTGCGGGAAGAAGGCGCACGCCAAGTATATGCTTGTGCCACCCACGCAGTTTTTTCCCCACCAGCAGTTGAGAGATTATCGAGTGGCTTGTTCGAGGAAGTAATTGTTACTAACACTATTCCTATTCCCGAAGAAAAGCGATTTCCCCAACTTGTGACACTATCAGTAGCCAATTTGTTAGGGGAAACCATCTGGCGCATTCACGAAGATACTTCTGTAAGTAGTATGTTCCGTTAATTTGGGAATGGGGCATTGGGAATGGGGCATTGGGAATGGGGCATTATATTTGCTTTCCTAGCCCCCCTGCTCCCTGCTCCCTGCTCCCTGCTCCCCTGCCCCCCTGCCTTCTACTAATGCCTCCAATTCCTTCATAGCTCTTGTTAAGTCTTCCACAATGGCAGTCAGTTGAATTTTTCTGAGTGCATCTATGAGTGTTCGATAGTACCACAATGTACCGTCTTTACCGCCTTGGAAGCGTTGCCATAGAGATTCACCCACTAAACGATAATCTTGTAGCAGTGAGCGTAGGTTGTGCAGTTTATCGGCAGATGATACCAGTAGCACTGATGGCGAAGCTGTCGCTAGATGAGCAATATATGCTTCCTTGCGTTGTCGCCAAGGCGGTTTAGGGGTGGTATCAGCATCCGTGCAACCATCTACGATGTTTGTGACATTTTCACCAAAGCGGCGGAGAATTTCGGCGCGTGTAGCTGCGCCCCCTTGGTCTTCTATGGCATCATGTAATAGAGCTGCGATCGCTTCATCTTCATTCGCACCGTATTCTAAAGCAATACTAGTTACACCCAATAAATGGGCAATATAGGGAACACCAGAACCTTTACGCACTTGGCTAGCGTGTAGTTCCGTAGCGTAGATTAAAGCCTGGCTGAAGCGTTGAGAAAGCATGATCATAAAAATTGCAATTGGCTCTACGGACATTAACTACCAGATAAATCCTCAGCCGTAATCAAAGTTAGCTCAAAATCATCTAGCTTGTGGAGATTATGGACAATGCGATTTGCTTGTTTTTCAATACTGCGTTCAAATAAAGCACGCGCAAACCGTCCATTACCAAAATTTCTATCTCGTTTGACATGAGCCAGTTCAAAGGTAGCCTGTAAGATGATGTGGGCTGAAGCATCTAGAGTGTAGCCATTATCGTGACAGAATTTTTTGAAAATTAATAATAACTCTTGGGGATTATAGTGATCTAAGTAAAATAAGCGGTGTAGGCGGGATTTAAAACCAGGGTTAGAAGCAAGTAAGCGATCCATTTCTTCAGTGTAACCAGCAATGACCACCGCCAAGCGATCGCGACAATCTTCCATCCGTTTAATTAATATCTGCAATGCTTCTTTACCATAGTCATTGGGGCTATCTTCGGGGACTAGGGCGTGGGCTTCATCAATGAACAAGACACCATCTAAAGCTTGCTGGACAGCATTTTCTACCCTCAGCGCAGTTTGACCAATATAGCCACTGACAATTCCCGCCCGGTCAGTTTCCACAACGTGTCCCCGTTCCAGAAATCCCAACTGTTTGTACAACCTCCCCACCAAGCGCGCAATTGTAGTTTTACCCGTCCCTGGAGGCCCGTACAGCATCAGATGGAGGGAAATGTCTACAGTTTTTAAACCCCGTTTTTGTCGCTCAGTTTGGACTTTGAGGTAATTTGCTAAGGAAAAAAGTTGCTGTTTAGTGCGCTCATGTCCAACTAATGCCTTTAAATCTGCAAATACTTGCTCTAGACTATCGTCGCCAGGTGGCTCATGCTCCACAAAGTTAGCTTTGGTTTCGTATCTCGAATCATAAACCTCTAAACTGCCATCGCTGAGGTCTTTTTCCGCATCGGGTGCGCTAACCATGAGACTGTGAACTTTCATTTTAATTTTGTCGTGGATGACAAAACCAAAATTACGGCCGGGGACATCCATTAACTTATCGGCAGGAAACTTATCTACCAGGGTACTGTTAATGTAAAACTCGACAAAATTCCCCACCCGGCAAATTTCTAATAAGTTAACAGCATTACCGCGCTGAATGCGATCGCAACGTTTCCAATCTGTGTAGTTGACAAAACTACCATTCCTCACCTCAGCAATGCGATAACAAGCATTACCAGAAATCACGAACTCAAAAAAATTGCGATCGTCCAATAGTCCCCAGACGAATCCATAACCATGATCCTCTACACCAGCAGCTTTTTCTAAGACCATGTGAATATGAAAATCGCTTCTGTCGTAAAAGAACTCTGTCGAGTTCCACGATAGCCAATAAGCATCCCCTGCCCGTTTGTGGTCAAATACATAGTGACCCACTTCCATGTAAAGGCTGCACTCTGAGCTATCCCGTGTCACCCAACTACAGCGATTATCTTGAAAGTGTTCCTCAAAAATTAGCATTGCGTTCCTCTGTAGCTCTGTGTGTAGAATCAGCTGCTAACTATTTCATTCTAAACACGCCTCAACAGACTTACTTGTTTACTAAACTCTTCTAATCTTCCCCCCACAAGCACTTCAGCCTCTAGGGTAGATTTTCTTTATTGGGCAGAAATTCCCTTGCTTTCCTGTCTTCCCCTCACGCACGACTAATGGTAAAAAACAATTAGCAATGAGCATATACCACTATGGCAAATTTTCTGCACACTCCCAGGTTACGGATTGGCGAAGATAACGAGGAAGAAAGACGCGCAACTTGGCTGGAGTTGTTTTATGATTTGGTGTTTGTGGTTGCAGTCTCTCAGCTAGCACACAATTTAAAAAGTCATATCTCCCCGTCAGGCTTATGGGGATTTGTAGTTTTATTTATACCTGTTTGGTGGTCTTGGATTGGCACAACATTTTACGCAAACCGCTTTGATAGTGATGATATTGGACATCGCCTGCTAGTTGGAGTACAAATGCTGACAGCCGCAGCGATGGCGGTGAATATTCATCATGGTTTGAGTGAGAGTGCAGCCGGATTTGCCTTAGCCTATGCTTTGGGTAGAGCGATTTTAGTAGTTCAGTATGTTTTGGCGGGAATACATATACCAGCAGCCAAGGCTCTAACTACTCATTATGCCATCGGTTTTGCGATCGCTGCTGTATTGTGGTTACTATCCGCCTTTTTACCTGCGCCTTGGCGATTTGTACTTTGGGGTTTAGGAATTATCATTGACTTTGCCACACCCTTAACAGCACACAAAGTCCAAATGGGACTTCTTCCCCATGCTTCCCACCTTCCTGAAAGATTTGGGCTGTTTACTATTATTGTTTTAGGTGAAGCCATCATTGCTGTCGTCAATGGAGTTTCTGAACACCATTGGAATATTTTTACCGCCATTTCTGGTTTATTTGGGCTAGGTATTGCTTTTGGGTTGTGGTGGATTTATTTCGATAATTTAGGCGGAACACCCATTGAAGCCGCAAAAGTTAGTGGCAAAGTCAGTATTATGAATATTTGGCTGTATACTCACTTACCTTTAGTAATTGGGATAGCAGCTGCTGGTGTAGGTGTAGAAGAGGTCATCCTTCACCAGTCAAAGGTAGCACTTCCTGATCCCCAAAGGTGGTTAATATGCGGTGCTGTAGCTTTATGTTTAACAGCCATCAGTATTTTGCATAATTTTGGTGTGATTCGCTATTGCAAAATCCGATCTCAATATCGCATCATAGGGGCAATTTTATTAGTAGCGATCGCTATTTTTGGCAAAGGTTTATTACCTATTGCTGTCATCACCCTGGTGGTTGTAGTTGTCGCTGTCCAAGTTATCCAAGATTTATATCAAAGTCGTCCGAGTAATCGGTTAAGCGACCCGGAATTTTAAGCCTGAATTTTCACGGTATCGGGAAAACCCCTCTCCCCACATTTGGATCTTTTTCGGCAGTTCCTGTTCCCTGTTAAAATTATTAGTTTGTACAGAGATTTTGAGTGATTTGTTGACGCAGATTATTTAATTCGGCGGAAGGTGGATTGACAGAATATATTTGTTGCAATACGTCTGACCATAATTGATATTCGGCGAAATAGTTAGCTTTAGCAAGGGCGATCGCTTCTTGATTTGCCCCTTGTTTTTGCAGTTGAGCTTCTATAGTCTGCAATTGGGTTGTGATGCGATCGCGCTGTTGTGTATCGATGATTTGAAATGTAATAAATCTGTTGGAGTTGACTTCCCATTTATAGCTTTGACCTGGTTTTAAAGGTTCACCATTATAGATAATCTGCTGAGTATCTTTGACTGTTTCAAACCATAAAACCTGATTCTTATTTACCGGTTTAACAGTAACTTCCCTAACATTACCTTGCCAGATAAATAACGGGCGATCGCTCCAAATTTTTCTTGTCGTCTTGGGCGCATCTGGAGAAATCATACAGATGATTTCTGTGGGGCGTGAACCACCTTTGCGCGGGCTAACAGGTGGTTTTTTCGTAAATAATGGGCGAGAAATATTAAACCAAGATGTATTAGGTGGATTTTTCTTTTCAGCTATAATTAATTGCTGGTTTATTCCTATGAAACTAATTAAGCTGAGGGCTAAAATAGATAGATTTGAAACTACAGTTTTAACCATATTTTTTTCTAGGGAAGACAATACGCAAAATATAAAACCACAATGTAGCTGATGGTAAAAACCAAGGAAACAACACAGCAGATGATGTCATATATAATTGCAAACTGAGTATACCGTATAAGCCTGTAGTTATTGTAGTCATGGCTAATAATTTCTTAAAATCATGTTTTTGATGATTTTGCCATAAATACAGGCTCTTACCCAAGATAATTGCTATACCAATTAGCCAAATATCGGGAATGGGTGTCACTAATCTTTTAGTTAATAAATGATGTACCATATAAGCATGATATTCTCCTCCTGTTAATACCCGATTGTTATTTAAAGTATTTTGTTGTTGTCGCCAATATTTAACAGCTAAAGGTAAATTTGCACCATGCAAATTATCTTCACCATCGAAATCAACACCTGCATCGTTATAACCACCAGGCACAATCATCACAATTTGCTGGGATAAATTTGGCGGGATACCTTGATTTTCGAGTAATTGCCAAGCGGGGATTGTTTGATATATTTGCTGAGGTGGAATTGAGAAATCAACAATTGGGTGCATCCACATTTGTTCTAGCCAATAACTCAAGGCGGTAACTGGTTGTAGATGCGATCGCGGTGATAATAAAATAGTTTGATGACTTTTATTACCCTCTTTTAAAAACATATTAATCTGTTGTAAAAAGTCAATCTGACTATCTAATTTTGGTTGTGGTGAATTGGGTATTTTTTGTAATTGGTATGACAGTGTTAATAAACTCGAAAAGTACCAAGGTTGTGCTTGTAAATCATCTATAGGGAATAATTGCATATACCCAGGCAGAAATTCAATCTCCCCTTGTAAACTCCAGTTGAGGCTAGCAATATTAGGTAATGTCTGTAGCCATACGCCGTTAGGATCAGAAGTAGCTGCAAAGACAAACCATGTCGGTTGGGGTTGAGAAACCGCAGTTTGAATGGAGTTGGCGAGGAAGCGATCGCTTTGTTCTTGGTGTCGATCTAAGACATAATCAATACCGACTACCTTTGCTTGATTAGCCACTAATTTGTCAACAAGACTGGCTAGATATTTGCGATCTAATGGTTTTGGGTTAGATATTTTGGCTTTGCGGATAGACTCTTCATCAATTTCTACTAAAAGCACTGGTGGCTGATTATTAGAGTTGGTGACTTGATTAGTTAATCGGCGATAAATAGCTTGTACTAATAAACGTCTTTGTAATAAGAAATTTTGTACTGGTAATAGTAGACTAATAAATAAGATAATTGCTAGAGCGATCGCTTCTTGGCGGCTGGGTTGAAAACTTTGAATTAATTGCCGAATTCCATAGGGTTGGAGGCGAAATAAATCTGTGTCAGGATAACGGAATAAAGAAGGAATTAAATAAGCACTGGGATAAGTTAGATGTTTTTCTATTTGCAAATATTGAGCCGCAGTGATTAATGCTTCCTGCACATCTTGGTAGTTAGCTAAAGCCCGGACAAATTGCGTTAAAAACTCTTTAGCTACATCATTATGGATGGGTTCACGCATCACTGCTACTTGACTTAAACCTAAATCAATTAATTTATTGGCAATGCTTAAGCCCTGACAAGAATTAAAAATTGCAAACTGTAATCCTCTAGATTTAGCAGTAATTAATGATTGTTCTATTTCACTAATTGATAAAGCAACATGGGGAGCGATCGCAATTTCTCCCCCAGTTAAACTAGTTTCATTACTGTGTCCTAGAAATAAGAGGATATCCCAACCTGAATCTGCTGCGATCGCCTTTACAATTTGCATTTTTAATTCATTAATATTAACTGCTGGTTGCCAGCCAATAAAAGTTGTTTCTACGAGAGAACCTAAAGCGGCTATAGCTTTTTTTTCAGCTTGAAAATTTAAACCTGTTTCATCCCCCAAAATCACCAAAATCTTAGCCTTTCCATTGCGTCGCCTCTGATTAACTGCTTCCTTACGATTTAAAGCTGTGCGAACAATTCTAATCTTCCTAGTAGACGACTTCCCAAACTCTGCGCCAAATTCCCAGACTTCCCAAGGTAAACGTGCTAAATCTAGAGGATGACAAGTCAGAAAAACGTCAATATTAGTAGTAGCCTGGGCGATAGTTGCTCGAATTTCATACAATTCTGCACTACGTAACCAGTGATGAAACGCTGCTAAAAGTTGCGCTTCTGCTTGAATTAATTGTGAATTCCAGTCAACAGGAGGCGCAACTAAACTACCAAATTCTTCTACTCTACCTCGCAGTCCATGATTATAAAATCGCAGATAAATACGCTGCCATTCTTGATATTTTAATTGCAGTTCTTCAGGATAGGCAACTGTCACTAAAATTTGCTGCCCTAGCCCCCAAGATAATTCAAAAGCACATGATTTATGGAATTGTTGAACTTTTAAATAAAACGTCGTTGCAATCATCATGATCTGCCAATATCAGAATATGAATCAATTCAAAATTCAAGTAAGATTTTGTTACTAAAACTGTAACCAGCACACCTAAATTACTTTCTTGGGGCAGAATGTAAATGGAGGTAAATTCACCTCGACCCCATCCATTAAACTCACAGTGACTAAAAACTTTTCATCCCAATTACCAACTACACGCGTAAATAAATAAGCTTCTCCCTGCTGTGGATTTATCCCCTTTTCTATTAATACTCCTGTTTGGTCACTTACCCTTAACTTTAAGTTACTAGGTAAAGTCTGATGAGAAGCTGTACCCAAGACTAACAACAATGTCCATAAATGCGGGTCTGATTCTGATAACAAATGCCAAGCTACAGCATATAAACGCAGGGGAATTCCTGTTAAGAGAAAATCTTGATATGCACCCCGCGCTTGCATGGGGATTTCAATATTTCGCTGTTGCAGTTGCGTCACAATGGCTGTAAATTCTTCTGTCGGACTCCTCATAGCGGCGGCGGGGGTGACAACTGGCAATAATTGCCAAGCCAATTCTTGTGCTAATTCATCCAATTCATCCCACAGCCAACGACCCACATTTAAGGCAGGTTGGGTTAATAATTTGAGTAAGTCTTTTAAACTGTTTTGTAATGAATAATCATGTTGTTGCTGGGGTAAATTATATACCCAAGTGAGTAATTCTGGATGAGTGATTACAGCTATCCCCTGTTCCCAAGTTAATATTTGCCACAGTTCAATTTCTGGTGAGTGCAATTGAGGTAATAAATTCAATAATTCCTGTTGAACTTTGGCTAATACCTGTGTATTTTTGTTGTTTATTTTGGGTAAGGTAATTGCTGCTGGCTCTAAACAATGTAAGTATAGTAATAAGCGGTCTGGGTCAGATATAAACCAATTGATAGGAATGTGATAATTCCAGTCGGCTGAGGCTTGTAAATTGATTTTTAAAAAGTTATCTCTTAATTCTGAATAGGTTAAATAACTAGAGATAGTGACAGCTTCTTGTTCTTCTAAGACTTCCAGTAAGACATAAAAATGAGCAATATACTCTGGTAAATCTACAACTGCTCTCGGTAAAGTAACTTGATTATCCGTGAGACTAGTAGTTGTGAGTAAACACAGCTTAAATTCACCTATTTGTAAATTGGCAACAGCCGCGATCGCAGTTGCTAATCCTGGTTGCAAAAGGGTACAATTTTCCAGGTTAATCTTCAGGGAATCTGAGCGTTCATCTAGCCATGACTCAAATGCAATTAATGCTAAAGCCTGAAGATAAACTTGCCATTGCTGCGACGAATGATTAATTTGATTACTGATTTCTACAGCCTGACTAATTTGTGTAGTAGTCAGAGTAATGGCGGCTGTTGGTAAAGTTTCAAATTCTAGCCGCTTTGGGGAATCGTTAGTTGCTAAGTTATTCATTTCACCTCATTAATGACATCAAGATAGCGGCAGAGTCTATCATTAAATAAACTGGTTTTAATATAAGGTCTCGCCGTTTGTGCTTGGATTTCTGCTTCTCTAATGACAGATTCAACTTGTTCATTCAGAGCTATTTTAATTTGCTGTTCTAAAGTTGTCAGGCTTTCTATTTGGGAATATTTTTTGGCTAGTTCCAGCACGCGATCGCATAACATCATTAAAAGCTGCTGACTAACATCGTTACGAAATTCTTTAAGTTTTAAAAGGCGTGTGACAGCATCTTGGGCGCGTAATTCTACCCTTGCGGCAATCTCTGTCATAGATAAATTTTGACAGTGAAATAACTGGAGTGCTGTTAAAAACTGTTTAGCTTTATCACCCTTTTTCTTTTGCAATTTATGGACTCGCGATTGTATCACCACAGCTAAAGCTTGTTCTAAACAACTTAAAAACTGTGGTCGATATAACTGTAAAAATTCTAATTGTTCATCTTCATTATCTAACAGTTTTGGAGTATCAACATAGTTATTTGGTAGAAGATTATCTAAAGATTCCGTCGGTAAATATCCACCACGAATATAAATCCGGTATTGTCGCAGTCGGTCAGCAAGTTGTTGCAATTTGGTCAACACAATTTCACTTTTGAAAGTTTGACCTGTTTTACTCGCTAGAAGAGTGGCAATTTGTTGCAGTTGTTGTGTTGTTGGGACACTACATTTACCGCCTTTTCCCTGCGCCCGTTGTTGTAAACGGGCAGTACGATAAACAGCATGATAGCTGTCTAAAAGTTGTTGTGCTTGTTGGATTTCATGGGGCGTTAGTGAGTAAAACTCTGTAAATATACGTTGTATTTGATGAGGACGAGTATCATTCAAAATTGCCCAATCACTCACCAAATATACCCCGCACTCTAGCAAAAATTTATTGAGTCCGGCATCATGTTTAACTCTTGTGGTTGTCCAGGTTGTCAGGCTGCTTTGTTGGGGGTCAAAAGTTTGCAAAATCTTGCGTGCAGAACATTGATAGTCATCACTAGGTTGAATAGAACCGTCATCATCTAAAACATAGGGTAATAAATCAACACTACTAAACCCATGAGTAGTGCCAAACTTCTCTGCTATCTGCAAGCAAGCCTGTTCAATTTGCCAAGAGATCAAGCACAACAGACAACGCTGTGCTAACAAGCATCTATCAATGGGTGCATCCTGCGCCACTTGCAGCAATTCCCGTTGAATTTCTGCATCGGGAAGGTCATTATCTGCATTATGTGCGATCGCCGGAAACAATTCAGCAAAAAACACCTTAGCTGGCGTAATTTCTTGAACCTGTCGCCTTCCCACTCCATCAATTTTCACCAGTTGCCAATATCGCGATGTCACACCCATAAGTCTGTCAACTTAACCATCAATAGCAGTATCGCCTGACATCTGTTCTTAATTCTAGGCTGGTTGACCTTATGTAGTTTTTGGGGATTGGGGACTGGGGACTGGGGATTGGGGACAAGGGGGACAAGGGAGACAAGGGAGACAAGGGAAGGTAGAATTTTTTACTCAATGCCCCATGCCCTATGGCCTATACCCCATTCCCCATTCCCCATTCCCATTGCCGTTTTTAATTGGAAGTCCTTTGACTCTCCACTAATAACCATTTATGAAATAAATGATGAAGAATTTCTTGATACTTTTGGGGTGTTAACTCAGCCGGGATAAATTCTTCTACCATGAGTAGGTGATAACCTTGTTCAGTTTTTACAGGGCCGATTAACTGTTGGGGTTGAGATGTGAATACAACTTTAGCAATATCTTTTAGCAGGTTAAAGCGATACACTTGACCCTCATAACCGCACTTTCTTCTGCGGGATATATCTATATTATAAAGATGGGCAGCTTCATAAAAGCTAATTTCGCTATCTTCGATTTGATAATAAATTTCTTGGGCAAGTTTTTCAGAATCGACAATGATTTGATAGTAAATAACTTGCTCAAAGTCTAGTTTATTTTTATAGAAAAAATCTTCTACTTCGGCGGCAAATAATACATTAGCTAATTTTTCCGATAACAGGCGATCGCGAATTCCCAGTTCCCAGTCATCTGTCGTCACGACTTCTTCCTGCAACCATGCTAATGTATCGGCGGCTTTCTCTAAATGCTTCTCCCGTCGCTGGCGATTGGCTTCAGCTTCGATTTCTTCTTCTGTGACGATAATCCCACGTTCTTGGGTAACTTGCCAAATCACTTTATTAAACAGAATTTTTTGATAAACTTCCTTAAAAGTCATCTCTCTTTTGAGTAAGTTCACCACTTCCTCTGGTGTAATCAATATGGGATTTGGTTCGTTCATTTCTTCGGAATTGTTGAAAATTCAATCATATACTCATTTTCAAAAATTCTGCACTTTGGCCAAGAAAAAAGCAGGAAGCTTATAAAATATTTAACTCCCTGCTTGATTTCAATTTGTTGTATAAGTTAAAAGTTTATCAAGTATTAGTAATCCTATCTGGGAGGACGAGGATTACAGTTTTTGACAGAAATAAGAACTACAGGTTCTACAATTGATGACAAAATTTCAACGATTACTGAGTCTATTCTCATTTTGACTATTATGGCTATCAATAGAGTATAAATACTCAAATTAAACTAGCCCTAGTCAGGAAAATTATCTACTTTTCCTCCACCATTGGGAAACTCGACAAAGAGCATTGATTGTGTAAATTGAAGGAAGCCAGCACTCCCAGTTTTACCTGCTCACATTTCCTGAGAATTGTACTACTAATAGTAATAGTTAATTTGTCACTTTAGTTTTATCAACTGATGACTTCAGCACAAGTGATCAGTTAGGTATATCTCATAGTCGGTTAATCACTGATTTTACCCTGAAAATTGAGTCAGCCAGCTAATTACCCAAGTTTTGAGTCGTACCCTTAATATATAAGATTTCATTACTGAATATTTGCCATTTTGGCAGAGTTTAGCGGTAAATTCAGCAATTCCTGACAATCAGACTCTGAGTAATATGGGTTGCTAAAAAAATCCCACACCTTCAAGGTGTGGAAGTAAGTAGCACAAGGTAAATTTAAAGGTTTGTAGTAAGAACTTTAGTTCTCTCTGCGAGACGCTCCGCGAACGGAAAAGGACTAAAGTCCTTACTACGAACTAACTTATAAATAGTTTTCTAATTATTGATCAGATTCAGTTCACCAGCATTTAGGGATTGTGAATCAAATTGTATGGGTTGAGTCTCGTAAATTTTCTGAGCAAACCACGAATCTATACTACCGCCACGAATCTCTGTTTTCTGCTTACCCACTACTTCAAAGTATGCCAAGTCTTTAATCTTACTTAAGCAACTAGATGAAGTATGCGTCTCAGACGATTTACCCATTGTGCCATTACTTTGATGTGATTGTTGCGCCCTTCCAGATTCCGAGTTTTCTTTGAGTAGTCGATTATAGGTGCGGTAGGGAATATAGTGTAAAGGATTATAGCCTGCAATACGTAGCATTAAAACACAAGCCCAAGAATATTTCCCAGCCAAAATTGCTTCAACTACTTTGTCAAATTGCTGAGGATTAACTGCTTTGTTGGGGTTGTTGATGCTTGTAATATGTTGATTCATAGTGTTTGTTGTCTGAAGAAATACTACTTTGGTTGTGTGATGGTTGATACGGCATTTAAAGCTTGCCGATCGCAATTCAATTAACGTAATGAAAAAGCTGTACTAGCAGATATTGCAGGAATAAATAGCTAGATTAAAAATGCACACAAAACTTGCTGTGTCTTCGGTATGAAGTAAGACTTATCTTGTTTCATACCTGGAAAAATAAAAGTAAATTTTTTAAGGATATTTAGATAAGTAGATGCAGATGACATCTGCCAAAAATATACTTGCTGCTTTGTATTAAATAACTGAATGTAAGATGTGGCATTTTCTACAGTTTGGGACATTTCTACCAAAGGTGCTGTTAATTTGACAACGCGATCGCTACTGCTAATTGTTACCCTTTTGATGACTACTCTTAAGTCTTGGTAAACATTATCTGGCTTCATCTTTTAACTGCTCCTTGTCATTGATTTTGACTAGCAGACAAAAGTCTCAATTCGGATTTTGGTAGATACAGTTTTTCGTACTTAACTGTCACATTTCCCAATTATCTTACCCCTGATATTTTCACTGTGTGATATTTTCCTCTGTATGAGAATAAAATACTTATCATCTTCAGTGTTTTTGAGTATGTTACTGAAAAATTATTGATTCATACTCAATATATCAAGTGTGATATTCGTATTTATACTATTTTTTTTCATGAATGTCACCTACGGATCTGGGATTTTAACCATTAAATTTACGGAATATTTTCAATGTGGATTTTTTTGCTGTACTGTTTTTCATATTGAATACTTTTGACTAGGTAATGAGGGGTCTAACCCCTCGCCCGTCGTGCATTTGAGACTTTAAACCCACTAAGAAAATTTACCACTAAATAGGGTTATAAGCAACAATTAAAATTCAGAATTAATACCGTATAAAAGCTCATTAAATAACTTTTTGGGTGAGGGGTCAAACCCTTTTTCACTGATTGAATGTAATCGCAATTGCTTGTGAGGCAGTAAGCAGGCGACAAGAGGAGAAAGAAGAGTGTTAATTTAATTCTTCAGCTATGTCACTTATTGATTTGCCAGATACCGTCTTTGCTAAGTGAACAGCATAGAGAGACGAAACTATTCGATAGCAGATAACTGATACAGAATGTAGATATAGACTACTTTTTAATGATTATTAATTATCTACTTACACAAAAATAAAATAAATATAAAATTTGCCTTCAAAAACGAATTAATATGTATTCAGTATCAGTATTATTCAGTTTATCCAAAAAACTTTTACTAAAAATGTTGAGTCATTAGAGAACAGGGAACGGAATCTTTAATTTTGAATTTTGAATTTTGAATTGATTCGCCCCAATCCCCAGTCCCTACCTCACTGCTAACTGATGATAAATACCTGCGATGTTCATCAGTTGTTCGTGTGTACCTTGCTCAATAATCAGGCCTCTGTCTAGGACTAAGATATAGTCGGCATGGCGCACACTGGCAGCGCGATGAGAGATGATAAATGTAGTGCGGTTTTGAGTGATGAGGGCTAAATTATCGTGCCAGTCTGCTTCAGTTTCGATATCGGAGTTAAAAGTCACTTCATCAAAAATCAAAATTTTGGGGTTTCTAATTAAAGTGCGGGCGATCGCAATTTTTTGTTTTTGACTGACGGAAAGCCCTAAACCCCTTTCACTAATCTTTGTGTCGTAACCGAAAGGTAATGCTTGAATAAACTCATGGGCGTTAGCCAACTTGGCAGCCGCAATGGCTTGTTCTCGGCTAAACTCTGGATCATGTAAGATAATGTTTTCTAAAATTGTCCCAGAAAACAGAAACACGTCTTGTAATACCAGTCCCAATTGACTCCGCAGGGATTGGGTAGACATGATGGCTGTATCATGATCATCAATGAAGATTTTGCCGGATGTGGGATTGTACAAGCCTGCAAGTAAATGGGCTAAAGTGGTTTTCCCGGCACCACTATGGCCGATAATGCCAATAATCTGTCCTGGTTTGGCAATCAAGGAAATATTTTGCAGAATTTCGCGTTCTGGTTGGTCATGATAGCGAAAAGAGACACTTTCTAACCTTACTTCCCCATCAATAGGAGGCATCACCAACAGTGTGGTTTGTTGATTTTCTTCTGCACCAGCTGCAAACACATCATTAAGTCTTTCAGCAGCAATTAGCACTTGTTGAAATTCATCCCATAATCCCACCAAGGCTAAAACTGGGTTAGTAATACTGCTAATTAGTAGATTAAAGGCGACAAATTGACCAAGGGAGATTTGTTTTCCCATGACTAATGTCACCCCAAACCATAAAATCAGGGTGCTACTGATGTGGTTAATTAAGCTGCGGGTTAGCTGTAATCGATTCGCTAATTTTTGTCCTTGTAACCGCGCTTTTAACATTTTCAAGAAGCGTTCTTCCCAATACTTTTGCAGTCCTCGTTCGGCTGTGGCGGTTTTGATGGCGGTAATCCCACTAATCATATCGACAATTGCTGTTTTTTGTCCGGTGGATTCTTGCCAAACTTCTCTAGATGCTTGCTTAATATAAGGACTGACACCTAACGTAAAAAATGCGATCGCTAAAATCCAACTTAAGACCAACAAAGTCAGTTGCCAGTTGTAGGAAATCATCAACCCCAGATAAATGATGACCATCAAAGCATCGATAGTTGCACCAATCGCCCGACGGGTAATAAATTGTTGAATTCTTTGATTTTCTTGGACGCGACTGACAATATCTTCTACGGAACGAGTGGCAAAAAACTGCAAGGGTAATTGCAAGGTGTAGTGAATAAAACTACCAATGAGATTGAGGTCAAGACGACTGGCTAAATAATCCAGTAAGTATTGATGTTGCACCGTTAAGATGTTCCGCCAAATCCCCAAACATAGGTAGGCAATGGCGAAGACATTTAAAGTATCTAAATTCTTACTGGGGATGAATTGGTCGAGAACAATTTGTGTACAAACAGGTGCAGCTAGTCCAAATATCTGAATTAAGAGGGAAGCGAGAATAACTTGCTTGAGTAACTTCCGATAATGCCACAATATTTGCCCATAGCGACCTAGTGATACTTTCTCACTTTTGAGGGCATAAAAAACATCAGTGGGATTTAATAACAGGGCGTAACCCGTCCAATTTGCCGTAAATTTGGCACGTTTTAGCCATCGTTTACCCAAAGCAGGGTCAGAAATTAAGATGCGATCGCCTTTAATTTGCCACACTACTATATAGTGAATGCCTTGCCAGTGGGCAATCCACGGGTTAGTTTGCCATTCTAATTTATTTAAACTAGCGCGGACTGGTAGGACATCATAACCCAAGGTTTGGGCGGTATTGGCTAAACTTTCTAAAGTTGCACCTAATCTATCCACTTGGGCTAACTTACGTAGGGTAGGGAAACTTAAGCGTTTACCCCAATACTGACTAATCATCGCCAAACAAGCCACCCCACAATCAGATAAACTCTGTTGCTGAATGAAGGGATAAGTAAACCAAAACCGGCGTTTTACCTCTTGTTGGGGGAAGTCAATTCCCTGTTCCTCGTTCCCCGTTAAGAGTTCCTCGTTAACAACTTCACTATCTGCTTGGGGATGATGGGTATGATTTTCCCGCACTGACACATTCGTAATTGGCGGTAGGAGGATTTTAGTTTTACTCTCCGTAGTTTTCGCCACTGGTTTGGCTGCTACTGCTGGATGATGATTAATCCAGAAATTAGGTGCTAAAGCCTTAGCTGTATCCCAGTTTTCTATAGATAGGTGATACACTAACAAATCTGTTTGCGCCTTCCCGTCTGGTTGTGTCAGTTCTGGATATCCCCAACTATCACCCATCGCCGGTGTTAAACTCCCCACAGATATAGACTCGACTTGGCCACGCGCTAGCCAAAATCGTCCAGCTTCTGGGGGAGTAGCTATTGATAAAGGTGTGTCGGCGGGGATCTGTTTAGTGGTTAATAAGGGTGATATTTCTCGCAGTGTGGCACTTTTGAGCGAGTGTAAATCAGTGTAGCTTTTGAAGAAAATTAGCGTTTGTCGTTCATTAGCTAACTGCTGTAAATAATCTTCTAGTTGGGGTATGCGTTCTAACCACTGTTCTAGTTCAGTGACAGAGATTTGCACCAGACTACCGGGACTAGCTGCGATCGCTCGATATGGTAAACAATGATGCCAAAATAAATAATCTCCCCCAAAAACTTGCCCATCTAATAATAATTGAGTCGAAACTTCCCGCCCTAACTTGTGATTAAAACTCAACAACCGGACTCGGCCTTGACAAACCAAAGAAACAATATTATTACTATCTACAACTTCCCCACCTAAACTATAGCTAGCCAACTCATCACCTAGCTGGAATTCCCGTACCACCCAAGCTTGGCTAAACTCCGTCATTAGACTCGTATCCCCTGCAACTAACCTCAGCAATTTGAGGATAGGCGCGACTGGAGTGGAAGATGGCTGATTGCTAGCATATTGATTCAGCCCTCCCGAAACTCTTAACGGCGAAGAGGGGTTCATGGTTTAACTTCAGATTGGTGTGTAAACTCTTGGTCAGATTTAGCTCAAAGTTGCCAATGTCAAAAATTCATGCTGATTTGAATCATGAAAATTGGTTCATTTCAACATTTCATTATTCATGCAATCATGCGATTTTTCCCAATAATTGCTTTATGGCAAAATGGTTTTTCACCACAAGCCAATCATCAATAAATCAGCAATTTGGCATAAACTTTGACTTATTTTTGAATTGATCTGAGTGGCATTCAGGGTGACTTGCCAATTTTATCAAATTTTCACGAATTCTTTAACCAGTGTTCATAAACTTAGCTTTGGGTATCTGGTGGCTGTTCATGAGAAAATTAAGCGCAAAGTCAAAACTGAGTAATTTGCCAGAAGCCTATATTTACTTTGTTAATCAGTCTCGGAATTATTACCACAGTGTTTCTACTAAAAACTTGTTAAAAGTAATTTTTCCACTCCCTAAATGTTCACTAAGAACTAAATTTTGCTGTTTTTAGTAATATCCTAATTGGGTAGATTAACACGGTTATCCATACACAAAATAAATTTTATTTGTGAGAATTGATAGTTTTCTTAACCTAGTTACACTTTCCTGTTATTGATTAGATAACCGGAAAATCAAACCAAAAATTGTGAATGCTTTTTATTTTTTTTAGATAGAATTCTACCCAAGAGAGAGATACTAAAGCATTTAAAACAGCTATTATGTATCCTGTGCTACAGATTTTTGCAGATATGGCTAATTAATTGCCGTAAAGTTGCCAAGATAGCTGTCACCCCTCATGAAGTCGTTTGACTTCTGTAATTCAGTCAGCAAAACCATCAAGGAAAGTTTAAATTTTTCACAATAGCAAAGTTAGCGATTTCCAACGGCGATTTCGACAGCAGAGATCAAGATAAACTTAATTAAAAATTAATATTTTTCCTATTTAAAAGCTGCGATCGCTACAAATTCTCAAAACCTCTGATATCGAAATCCAGTTTAATTGTGAACATATCTCAAACCGCATATTTATATAAGTATAGAAAATAATCATGTAATTTAAATTACATGATTATAACTGTTGTTAACCTAGTGAAGAACACAGTTCATGATGGCTACTTAACAGTCGATAAATATCATTTAAAGATATTTGCATATAAGCAATTTGACGCACTTTGACAAGTCTAGATAACTCCTAGCACCAAGAGAGATTGCTGCACATATTGCAAATATTGTTGCGGTAATGTTATATTTATTTACATAAGGTTACAAAAGTATAGAAAGAAAGGTTAATTATGACAATTCTAGTTGCAGTAACACTTTTAGGTTGGGTAGCAGCTTCCGTACTAGGTACTTTAGCTTACTTCTTAGGAGAGCAGAAAAAGCCCATCCACGAAAGAAACTGGCGTTCTGAATCTTTTGAAAAATTAGCAAAATCGATTACAGGTGCAGACATAGACTATAGCGATCGCACCCCCGCCTATGCTATGGATGCTTACACTAGCCGCAATTTACCTCAATAGCTGTCATGGACAGCAATAATAAAACCCCCAGTCATTGACGCTGGGGGTTTGTTTTTTAGGGGTGTAAGGGTGTGGGTATAAGGGTGTAGGGGCGAAAAAATTACTAAGCACTCAGCACGGGCTAAACGCCCCGCTTCCGCTAACAGCACTCATCACTCAGCACTCAGCACTCAGCACTTACAAAGGACGATAAACCCGATAATTGATATTAGGGAAGATATTGTCCATTAATTCGACTTTTTCTAGCCAACCACTGTCGATTTTGCCGACTTTCACATCTTCATAGAGTTTATTAAAGCGCATTAAGTGCGATCGCGTCCGTCTCACCGCATAGGGAACCATTGTTCCTGTCCGCATAATAAACGCCCAGTCGGAAGATTGCGCCAACAATAATTCTCTCGCTGCTTGGTTCAAAGCCTTCCAGCCTAATTCATCCTCTGGTTCTAGTTGGGAGATTTCAATCATCCGTTCCGCAGCTTTGTGCAGATGCGGGTAAATCCAAGCATTAGTATCATTCAACCAATACTCATGGAAACCTTTGTAACCCCAACTCGACTGGGAAGGACGACACACTTGTTGAGTCGGTTCAGCCCGTAAATAATCAGCTAAGTGGGTCATTTGATATGTTCCTTGGTCATACCAAGATTTACGGAACAGGTAATCAATAAACCAGGGGCCTTCATACCACCAATGGCCGAATAATTCCGCGTCGTAGGGCGAAACAATAATCGGCGGACGCTGCATAATGCTATAGAGATGTTCTGCTTGTCTTTCGCGGTTATACATAAAATTAGCCGCGTGTTCTGCCGCCTTTTCCCTTGCCCAATAAGGGTCATAAAGTGCCTTATCAGATAAACCTAAGCCACGTCCGGTAATTTTGTGATACTTAATCCCCGTATTTTTACGCTGACCGTTGGGCATGATATAGGGCTTGATGTACTCATACTCAGCTTCCCAGCCCAAGTCTTTGTAAAATTCCCGATATTCCGCCGCACCAGGATAACCCACCTCAGAAGACCATACTTGCTGAGAAGATTCATGATCTCGTCCAAAAGCCGCCACACCTGTTTCTGTAAAAATTGGCGCATAAGTACCAAAGCGGGGACGAGGACGCGCATACAAAATACCATGTCCATCGGTGAGGAAATAGCGCAACCCAGCATCAGCCAGCATCCGTTCTAAGCCTTCATAGTAAGCGCATTCCGGCAGCCAAATTCCTTTAGGTGGACGACCAAAAGTTTCTTCGTAGTGTTCACAAGCTACCTGAATTTGCGCCCACACCGCTTGCGGATACATTTTCATCAACGGTAAATAGCCGTGAGTTGCACCACAGGTGATAATTTCAAGATTATTACTTTCTTGGAACTGTTTAAAAGCCGTCACCAAATCGCCATTGTAGCGTTCCCACATCTGGCGCGCTTCGTTAAACTCAGTGGCGTAGTGTTCCGCCAAATAACGCATATGCCCATTGTGGATATTGCGTTCAGCTTCCAGTTCTATCAGTTCTTCTAATTGTGCTAAATGTGCATCGTAGCGTTCTTGTAATAATGGATCACGCAACATTGACACCAATGGGGGTGTCATACTCATCGTGATTTTAAAGTCGATGCCGTCTCGCTTTAAGCCTTCAAATACTTTTAATAAGGGGATGTAAGTTTCTGTAATAGCTTCATAAAGCCATTCTTCTTCCAACACATAATCACTTTCTGGGTGACGCACGAAGGGTAGATGTGCATGAAGTACAAGCGCGACGTAGCCAATAGCCATAATTTTCTGGGGTGATTCTTATAAATTGAAGGTCTAGGGAGTAGGCGGAAATTAACAATATTTTAAGACCTTCTGGGGATCGTAGCAGATGAGTAATTTCAGCAAATTAAATATCACCCGACAAAGAAAGGGAATGGGGAACAGGGAACGGGGAACAGGGGAGAGAACCCTATAAATAAATTTAGGGGCTGGGAAATGCTGTTATTCTTCATCGTGATATAAATCTTGTAGACCTTGCACTTGAGTACGTCGGGAAGTGCGACGATATTTTTTACTTTCTAGTTTGGGTTCGTATTGGCTTTGGCCTTTGCCTTTGGTTTTGCGCTTTAAGGTCGATTCGGGATCGGCTTGTTGTTGGAGTTGTGTTTGTCTGGCGATCGCTGCGTCTAAAAACTCTAGATAATGTTCATAGCGTTCCCAATCACCCCGCACAGCACAATCTGGTTCATCTCGATGTAAACAATCATTAAACTTACAGTGAGCATGGGCGAGGCGTTCACTGGCTTCTGGGAAGTAATGTACTAATTCTTCGGGGCTGCAATCTAAATCAGGCTGATTGAAGCCTGGAGTATCTGCGAGTAAACCACCGCTAGGTAACTCAAATAATTCTACGTGGCGTGTGGTGTGACGACCACGAGCTAATTTCCCGGAAACTTCGCCCACGCGCAGGTTGATATCGGGAATCAGGGCATTAATTAAGCTAGATTTACCCACACCAGAAGGCCCAGCCACAACCGTAATTTTCTGGCTGAGATGTTTTGCTACTTCGTCAATATTAATTTGTTGCTGAACGCTGATAAATAGGGGTTGATATCCCCAACTTAACAGGCGATCGCAAATTTCTTGCTGCTCTTGGGATGTGACTAAATCGCTTTTATTCAAGCATAAAACCACATCTAAACCCGTAGATTCAGCCTTAATTAAAAATCGGCTGAGTTGGTAAGGTTCTAAGGGAGGATCAGCCACCGCAAAAACCAGCAGGATTTGGTTCGCATTGGCGATTGGTGGACGGTCTAATTCCGTTTGACGGGGTAAGACATCCGCGATCGCTCCGCGTTCTCCAGACCAATCTGGCTCTTCTACAATCACGCGATCGCCAACCATCACCTGCTGGCCGATTTTTTTCAATCGAGTCCGACGAGTACATAGGAGGAAGGGGGGCAGAGGCGCAGGGAGCAGAGGAGAATTTAAATCTAATTCTCCCCCTGCACCCTTGCACCCCTGCACCCCTGCTTCCTGAAGCTGTACCTTGTAGAAATTCGCCTGTACGGCTAACACCGTACCCAAAAACTGTCCAGTAGTACCAACTTTCATTAGGCGTTTACAGGACGGCGAACTAACAAAGCAAAATAGCCAGCACAGTCGGTAATTTTTTCTACTTGATAACCGGCCATAGTCAAACTATCGGGGACTTGCTCAATTGGCTCACCAGGGTCTAGCCATACCTCCAGCAAAGTACCAGGGGACATTTGCTCCAAACGGAGTTTAGTCCGCACGAAATTAATCGGGCAAGGAGTGCCGCGCAAATCTAGTTGAGCATCAGGAGTTGATAGAGAAGATAACTTCATTACTTAAACAGATTTCCCAAAAAACCTTCTAAACCGCCTTTACCAGTACGGTCTCCCTTAATTTTAGCTAGCTTCTCTAACAATTCTCTCTCCTCTGGTGTCACCTTAGTAGGAATATCAATTAACACCGTTAACAGATGATCCCCACGGCTTACGGGATTACCCAAGCGGGGTACACCACGATTTTCTAATTTCATCACCGTATTGGGTTGAGTCCCGGCGGGGATAATTAACTCTACTGGCCCGTCTACGGTATTCACTTCCAAGCGACAGCCCAAAATCGCTTGTAAATAGCTCACCTTAATTTCTGAGAGGACGTTAATGCCATCGCGTTGGAATTCCTCATCCTCATTGACAAACAAATATACGTACAAATCCCCTGGCGGGCCACCGCGTTGACCAGCATCACCTTCTTGGGATATGCGTAAGCGTGTACCGTTGTCTACACCTGCGGGGATGGTGATTTTCAGTTTCTTGGTAATTTGATTAGTACCTTTACCATCACAGGTATCACATTTGTCTTCAATTACCATACCCGTGCCATTACAGGTAGGACAAGTGGATACTTGAGTAAAACTACCGAACGGTGTTCTCGTTACACGCCGTACCTGACCAGAACCGCTACAAGTGGAACAAGTACGGGGACGAGTCCCAGGTTTTGCACCAGAACCAGCACAGGTTTCACAGGTTTCTAAATGGGAAATGCGAATTTCCTTTTCACCACCAAAAACTGCTTCCCGAAAATCTAACTTTAAGTCTAGCCGTAAATCATCGCCTCGCGCCGGCCCGCTACGCCGTCTTTGCGTGGGGCCGCCCATACCACCGGCAAAACCGCTAAAAATACTTTCAAAGATATCGGCAAAGCCACCCATATCGCCCATATCTTGGAAGCCTACACCAGCACCAGAAACTCCTTCAGGCCCAAAGCGATCATAACGTGCGCGGGTTTCTGGCTCGGATAGGACTTCGTAAGCACGGTTAATTTCTTTAAATCGTTCCTCCGCACCAGATTCTTTGTTCACGTCTGGGTGATACTTCCGGGCGAGACGACGATAAGCCTGTTTGATTTCTTCCTTGTCAGCGTCACGAGAAACGCCAAGAACTTCATAGTAGTCGCGGGCCATATAGCAAAGGTAAAAGTGAGGACGAATAGATAATTAAAGCAGCAGACACCACTAGGGCGGCTGGCTATCAGCTAGGCAGAAGGTAGACGTTAACTTATTTTAATAATTGATTTTACCTTTTACCTTTTACAAAAATCACCAGCAGATAGCAAGTTAAGAGAGCTTTTCTTGATTCAACAAAAAAAAGCTACTGCATTTGAGAGTCAGAGAACAACAGCTGAGATTTGTGACTCACAAACTTGGCTGTCTCTTTTACAATTGTGCTACGTACCACGAAAAAAGCCTGCCCACAAACTAGAGGGGCTAGCCGCACCATCAGGTGTGGAAAACCCCCCTTGCGAGGTATTGGGGATTAGGGATTGGGGATTAGGGATTAGGGATTGTATGAAGTCGGAATATAGTCCGTTAATCTACGTCAACCTCCAATTTAGAGAGTGCGGAGGCTCTGAGGAGCTATTGAAACGAGGTAAACATAGTCAGACCTTGGTTTATTACCCAGTCCCCAGTCCCCAGTCCCCAGTCCCCAGTCCCCAGTCCCCAGTCCCCAGTCCCCAGTCCCTAATCTATCGCTTCATAATCAGCTTGCGCTGTGCTTTCCTCATCAAAATCAAAATTAAATTGAGGGATCAGAGTCCCATTCATCGGATGTTCCATTTCGGGAGGTAACGCTTCACCGGCGATCGCATCTATTGTCTCATCGCCTTGACCGCCTGCTCGTTGGTAGACATCCGCACCAATTGCAAACAGAGTTTGTTGAAAGTCTTCTAGACACTGTTGAAACTCTTTGAGGGAGATCGCAGGATTTGTCATGACACTCTGAAGTAGAGCAACTTTTTCGTTGGCCAGAACTTTCATCTGCTCTCCAATCAGTTGTCCGTTATCTTTGATTGTCGATTCATAACTAGACAACAGATTGTCGGCTTGATTTTTGAGTTCCACCAGTTCTTTGCGTCTTTTATCTTCTTCTGCAAAAACTTCGGCTTCTTGGCGCATCCGTTCTACTTCAGTGGTACTCAATCCACCTGTATTGGTAATGCGAATGCTCTGTTCTCTACCCGTGCCTTTATCTTGGGCTGCAACCTTGAGGATACCGTTAACATCGATTTCAAAAGATACCTCAATTTGCGGTACACCACGGGGGGCTGGCGGAATTCCTGCTAAGAGGAATTTGCCGAGACTTTTATTATCTCTTGCCATCGCCCGTTCACCTTGGAGGACATGAATTTCCACGGAAGTCTGACCATCCACGGCGGTAGAAAAGACTTGTGATTTGCTGGTGGGAATTGTGGTGTTACGTTCGATAATTTTGGTGAAGACTTCGCCCAAAGTTTCAATTCCCAAAGATAGAGGTGTAACATCCAACAGCAAAAGATTATCAACCTCGCCACCCAAAACACCTGCTTGAATAGCTGCACCCAAAGCTACCGCTTCATCCGGGTTCACCGAACGGTCTGGAGTTTTGCCGTTAAAAAATTTAATTAGGGCGTTTTGGACAGCCGGAATGCGAGTAGAACCCCCTACAAGAATAATTCTGTTGATATCTTGAGGTTGGAGGTCAGCATCTTTGAGGGCTTGCGTCATTGGTTGGATGGTAGCTTCAATTAAATATCCCACCAATTCTTCAAATTTAGAGCGGCTCAGTTCCATTTCTAGATGCTTTGGCCCACTTGCATCGGCCGTAATGAAAGGCAAGTTAATGGAGGTACTGACCATACTAGAGAGTTCTATTTTGGCTTTTTCTGCGGCTTCTCGGAGTCGTTGCAGTGCCATTTTATCTTGAGCTAGGTCGATGTTGTCTTGTTGTTGGAAGCGTTCAATCATCCAGTTGACAATACAACTATCAAAGTCATCACCACCTAATTGATTATTGCCACTGGTGGCTTTAACTTCAAACACCCCATCCCCTAGTTGCAGGATAGAGACATCGAACGTTCCGCCGCCTAAGTCAAAAACTAAAATCAGCTGCTCTTGGTCTTGCTTATCTAAGCCAAACGCTAAAGCCGCAGCTGTCGGTTCATTGATAATTCTTAATACTTCTAAACCAGCAATAGTGCCAGCATCTTTAGTGGCTTGTCGTTGAGCATCGGTGAAATATGCAGGTACGGTAATTACGGCTTGCGTGACAGTTTCGCCCAAGAAATTTTCTGCATCTTGCTTGAGTTTTTGCAAGATCATGGCAGATATTTCTTGGGGCGTGAAATTTTTATTGCGAATCTGCACATCAACAGTTTCGTCTCGACCTTTGACACAGTTATAAGGAACGCGATCGCGCTCTGATTCCGTGTCATCCCAACGACGACCGATAAATCTTTTAATACTAAAAACCGTGTTTTCTGCGTTCGTGACAGCTTGGCGTTTGGCTAATTGACCGACCAGGCGATCGCCACTTTTACCAAATCCCACGATACTTGGAGTGGTTCTTCCGCCCTCGGAATTGGCGATGACAATTGGCTGTCCACCTTCTAAAACCGCAACACAACTATTTGTAGTGCCTAAGTCGATTCCAATAACTTTTCCCATATTAAGGTATTTTTACTGACTGCTGTTGCCGTAATGCTACATGCGCGGACAACCTTGAGGTCAAAGAGGGAGATTTAGGGGTGCAACACTGGAGGAATTTAGGAAAGGAAATTTCCGATTATGCCTCATACCAGGTTTCACCAATCCTCAATCGCCAGTTGCCAGTTCCCAATACCCAACACTGAGCAATGCTCGCCTCCACTATAATCCAGGCACTATTGGTCAGTGAGGCGAGCAAATACAGTAATTAACTGTCGGCTGGACTCGACTGACTTTCTGGTGCAGGTGGTGCATCTTCCTTGGGAGCAGCCACTTTCACCATCGAATGGCGCAAAACGCGATCGCCCAAGTAATATCCGCGCACTAACTCTTCTAACACTGTTCCTTCAGGATGTTCATCCGTAGGTTCGCGCATTACTGCTTCATGAAGGTTAGGATCAAATTCTTGACCTTCGGGACGCATTGGTGATACACCCAGTCGCTTCAGGGAATCTACCAGTTGTTTATAGACTCCTTGATAACTTTTATGAATTGTCATCTCACCTTCAGTTTGCGGTTTCAGGTGCGCTCTTGCCCGTTCAAAATTATCAACTACGGGCAGTAACTCCATAATTGTGTTGCGCTTTACCTGCAAATCTAACTCTTCTTTTTCTTTTTGTGTACGTTTACGGTAATTTTCAAAATCAGCCGCAATTCTCATGTACTGCGTACTACGTTCTTCCAGTTGCGCCTTGAGTAAATCAATTTGCTGATTTAATTCTGCCAAAGCGGCTGTTTCGAGCTGAATTGTTTCTGGTGCAGCAAAGTTATTTTCTTCTGTGAGTACAGTGTCTCCCGATACATTATTGGGGGCTGCCACTTGCTCAGTAACCTCGCTGCCAGATTCGTGAGAATTAATTGGGGCTTGGGAGTCGCTCATCATTGCTTGATTTACCTCTGTTGATTCACCCAACGGCTGGCTTGTATTGTTGACCTGTTTATTTTCGTCCATCATTATCTAAGTCTACTCATCCCAGGTGTGCTTTACGGTAGAATTTCGCCACAAGTACCCACCATTTTGATCAATGGCTATACACTCAGGCTGATGTTTGACCGCAATTTCCCCAGAAATGGTTTTACAGTCATCTTATTTTGACAAATGGTGAACAGACCTTCTAGGTGTGAGAAACCGAAATTAGTCAATAGTCAATAGTCAACAGTCATTAGTCATTAGTCAACAGTCATTAGTTTCTCTTCCCCTGTCTCCCTTGTCTCCCCAGTCCCCAATCCCCAGTCCCCAATCACCAATCCAAACATTTTAAAGTTTTCACCTGAATTTACTTAGTCTTAATGAAAATTATTTAGCTCAGGTTGGGAATACTCTAAGCAGAGGTTTTCCCTACTCATTGCTCATCTATGACTCAATCCTCTCCGCAACGGCGCAGTACCGCTCTCACGACAAGAACGGAGTTTTCGCCTTTTGGTAGTAAATTAGTCCAGTCTGGTTATGTCAATACTGACCAGATGAGGCAAGCGTTGATTGAAAGTCGCAAGTCTGGTAGACCATTGACAGACGTGCTAGAGTCAATCACCGGGCGACAATTATCACCTGAGTTTCTCAGACAATACAAGAAACAACAATTATTTGAACTGAAGATACTATACGGTGTCGAATTCCTTGATCCGGAAGCCAACAATGTTGGCGATACAATGGTGGGTCAACTGATAGAATCTCTGATTCCAGTTGATATCTGCCGTCGTCATCGTTTAGTACCCTTATCAAAAAATGATCAACAAAATCCACCTTACATTCTGGTGGCAATGGTTGATCCGGATAACTTAGAAGCGTCTGATGACCTGAATCGTATCTTGCGCCCCCAAGGTTTAGCACTCAAGCGCATGGTAATCACCCAGGAGGATTATCAACAACTGATCAATCAATATCTGGATGATTTGGCTGTCCGACAAAAACACATAGAACAAGAAAAATTTACAGATATTAATCAGGATTTAGAAAACCTCAGCAATCTCAACCTGGAAGATGCCCCAGAAGAAATGGAGGCGGATTTAGGGGCGGCGATGAAGGGTGCAGAGGATGCGCCAGTGATTAATCTGGTGAACCGCATTCTGGCGAAAGCTTTGCATGAGAAGGTTTCTGATATCCACATTGAACCCCAAGAAGAAAATTTGCGGATTCGTTTCCGTAAGGATGGGGTGTTGCGGGAGGCTTTTGATCCTCTACCGAAAAAAATCATTCCGGCGGTCACAGCCCGATTTAAAATCATCTCCAACTTAGATATTGCAGAGAGACGTTTACCTCAAGACGGACGGATTCGTCGGATGTTTGAGGGACGCAAAGTAGACTTTCGGGTAAATACCCTACCCAGTCGCTATGGGGAAAAGGTGTGTCTGCGGATTCTGGATAACTCTTCTACCCAGTTGGGATTAGATAAGTTAATTACTGATCCAGAAACTTTGAATATTGTCAAAGACATGGTCAGTAAGCCTTTCGGGTTAATTTTGGTAACGGGGCCGACTGGTTCTGGTAAAACTACTTCGCTGTATTCTGCACTTTCGGAAAAGAACTCTCCTGGTATTAACATCAGTACGGTAGAAGATCCGATTGAGTACAGTTTGCCAGGGATTACTCAAGTCCAGGTAATTCGGGAGAAAGGACTAGATTTCGCCACTGCATTACGGGCATTTTTGCGACAAGACCCCGATGTGCTACTGGTGGGGGAAACACGAGATAAAGAAACAGCCAAAACAGCGATTGAAGCTGCTTTGACTGGTCACTTAGTATTAACTACTTTACACACAAATGATGCTCCTGGGGCGATCGCTCGTTTGGGAGAAATGGGTATTGAACCATTCATGGTGTCAAGTTCTCTAATTGGGGTGTTAGCACAACGTCTAGTGCGGCGTGTTTGTTCTGAGTGTAAGATTGCCTATACTCCTACACCAGAAGAATTAGCCCGTTATGGGATGTCTGCTTCCCAAGAAGTTAACGTCACCTTCTATAAGGCTAATACTGTACCATCAGAGGCGATCGCGGAAGCTAAAAACAAAAATCAGCTTTGTCCCGCGTGTAACGGTGTCGGCTACAAAGGCCGTTGTGGTGTTTATGAAGTCATGCGGGTGACTGAACAGCTACAAACTTTAATCAACGAAGAAGCACCCACAGAACGCATCAAAGAGGTAGCTGTTGAAGAAGGAATGAAAACCTTGCTGGCTTACAGTTTAGACCTAGTACGCCAAGGTTCTACCACCTTAGAAGAAGTAGAACGGGTGACATTCACAGACACAGGTTTAGAAGCTGAATTAAAAGCTAAACGTAAGAGTGGACTAACCTGTCGCAGTTGTAACGCCGTTTTACAACCAGAATGGCTCGATTGTCCTTACTGTATGACACCTCGGTTTGATGATTAGTCAGAAAAGAAGAGGAAACATCTTTAGTGTGTTTCCCCTATACCCTGACACCCTTATACCCCTATACCCTTTTTGCATTTTGAATTGGAGTGCAGCGAACCTATGGAAATGATGATTGAAGACTTGATGGAGCAGATGATTGAAATGGGTGGTTCGGATCTGCACTTATCCGCAGGTTTACCCCCCTATTTTCGGATCAGTGGTAAGCTCACACCCATCGGGGATAACGTCTTGAGCGCAGAACAGTGCCAAAGACTAATTTTTAGTATGCTCAATAATACCCAACGCAAAACCCTAGAACAAACCTGGGAATTGGACTGTTCCTATGGTGTTAAGGGTTTAGCTCGTTTTCGGGTAAACGTTTATAAAGAGCGTGGTGCATATGCTGCTTGTTTACGCGCTCTGAGTTCTAAAATCCCTAATTTTGAGAAATTAGGTTTACCAGATGTAGTCAGAGAAATGTCTGATAAACCCAGAGGATTAATTCTGGTGACAGGCCCTACAGGTTCTGGTAAAACCACCACTCTAGCGGCCATGATTGATTTAATTAACCGCACGAAAGCCGAACATATTTTAACAGTAGAAGACCCCATCGAATTTGTTTACGAACCAATTAAAAGCCTAGTTCACCAACGGCAATTAGGTGAAGACACTAAGAGTTTTGCTAATGCCTTGAAAGCTGCCCTTCGGGAAGATCCAGATATCATTCTGGTGGGGGAAATGCGGGACTTAGAAACAATTTCTTTGGCCATTTCCGCCGCAGAAACAGGACACTTAGTATTTGGTACATTACACACCAGTTCCGCCGCTCAAACTGTTGACCGGATTATTGACGTTTTCCCCCATGAAAGACAAACCCAAGTGCGGGTGCAATTATCTAACTCTTTAGTAGCAGTATTTAGTCAAACCTTAGTACCGAAGAAGAATCCTAAACCCGGTGAATATGGACGGGTAATGGCGCAGGAAATCATGATTGTTACTCCCGCTATTTCTAACTTAATTCGTGAGGGGAAAACATCACAGATTTACTCCGCAATTCAAACAGGCGGTAAATTGGGAATGCAAACTTTAGAAAAAGTTTTAGCAGATTACTACAAAGCAGGCACAATTTCTTTTGAAGCTGCAATGTCTAAAACTTCTAAACCAGATGAAATTCAACGCCTCATTGGTACTGCTCCCCCACAAGCAGCAGGTGCAAAACCCGGTGCTGTCAAAGCACATTAATCTTAGTTATTAGTCATTAGTCATTAGTCATTAGTAATTTTTTAACTATAGATGATTGACTATTGACTAAAATCTTAATTTTGTAGGCGCAAGCCTTATTGTAAAGTATTTTGAATTTTGAATTATTATGCCAACATTTGTTGCCCGTGTTCGGGATTCACAGGGAAAAACTAGAAGCGAAAAAGTGGTTGCCGAATCTTTGGCAGACGCTCGGACTAATTTGAGAGATAAAGGTTTTGTAGTCCAAGACCTAAAACAGTCAGGTGGTGGTTTTGACTTCCAAAAATTCCAGAATTCTTTTGCAAAAGTTACTGTTAAAGAAAAGGCAGTTTTTTCTCGACAGTTGGCTACCTTAGTGAATGCTGGTGTAGCTATTGTGAGAGGTTTGGGGGTACTCGGTGATCAATGCGAGAATCCTAAAATGAAGCAGGCTCTCATTGATATTAGTAATGATGTTCAAAGTGGTGTGAATCTTTCAGATGCTATGCGGAAGCATCCTGATTGTTTTGATGGGTTATACGTCAGTATGATCCAAGCTGGGGAGGTTGGTGGTGTTCTTGATGAAGTTCTCAACCGACTCGCCAAATTATTAGAAGATATGGCTAGATTACAGAACCAAATTAAGTCAGCTCTAGCTTATCCTGTGGTGGTTGGTTTTTTAGCAACTGCTATTTTCGTGGGGATGACTGTATTTTTGATTCCCATTTTTGCGAAAATCTTCCAAGAGTTAGGCACAGAACTACCAGCACTGACGGCATTTTTGATGACTTGCAGTCAAATTTTAAGAAGTCTTTGGTCTTTAGTAATTGTTGCCTCACTTGTAGGTGTAAGATTTGCTTTTACACAATATTATAAGACCCGTGTTGGTAAGGAAACTATTGACCGTCTTTCTTTAAAGATGCCTTTGTTTGGCGATTTAATTCAAAAATCTTCAGTGGCGCGTTTTAGTCGTACCTTTGGTTCTTTGACTCGTTCTGGTGTACCGATTTTGACATCATTAGAAATTGTGCGAGATACATCAGGTAATCAGGTAGTTGCTAATGCTATTGATGGAGCCAGAGCAGAAATCCAACAAGGGGGTATGATTAGTTTGGCTCTACAGAAAGCGAATGTTTTTCCAGCAATGGCGATTCAAATGATTAGCATTGGTGAAGAAACTGGTGAACTAGATGGGATGTTAATGAAAATTGCTGACTTCTATGAAGATGAAGTTGAGCAAGCCGTCAAAGCATTAACTAGTGTTTTAGAACCAATTATGATTTTGGTTTTAGGGGGTATGGTGGGGACAATTTTGTTAGCTATGTATCTACCCTTATTTAAGGTGTTTGAAAAATTGGGATAGTCAAACATGAATGATGAGTTGTAAATTTTGAATTGATTATGCCTGTGCAGAAATCTTATTATGAAGCGAGTTTAGCAGAGTATAGCAATCATTTAGCAGCGATCGCATTACTCAAGCAATACCGTCCCTACTTGGAAATGCTCCCTAGTCTGCGCCGTCCACATGAAAGCTTAATCTCTATTCCTCTGCCAATTGTTCGTTTACGCAACATTCAGTCTGCAACTACACAGGCTATTCATCTCCCCTGTGATGTGGCAATTTTAATGTGTGATCCTGAGTGGAAGGTAAAAACTGGCGCGGAAATTTTACTGTTTATCCATCGTCCCGATGAAGATTTTTCGGATTTGTTAGGACGTTGGCGGCAAACTCAGGTGTTTTTAGATCAAGATTATGAATGGTTAATGCCCTATCGTCACAGCCATATTTTTAGTGAGGGTGCTAATAGTATATATCCTTTATTTATTCTGTTTAATGAGACATCAGAACGTATTCAAAGGGGTCTGATAGGTGCAGAATTGCCATTTGTCATTCAAACACCAACTTTGCAACTTTCTGATGAAAATCAGGATGAAGAAAGTTTAGAAACGTGGGAATAACAAATTTAACAGGAAAATAGGCGCATTAGTTATAAAAATGCGCCTCACAATAAATTATGTAGAGATTAATACATACCGTCTCTACATTCAGGAAGAAACCGTATGAAGTGAAACTTGAAGAGAAGAATCTTGTACATATTGAAAGATACAACGAGCTACATATTCAGCTAACTTGACAGGAACGGCATTACCAATCATCTGTTCTAAATCTGATTTATTACCCTGAAACTTAAACGTTTTTGGAAATGTTTGAATATAACTTCTTTCGATTGTAGAAAGAGGTCTTAATTTCTCATTAACATCACAAGCATCCCCTTCATGCTTCTTATATGTTTTGGGAATAGGACGGTTTACTCCCCGAACTGTTGGGCTAGGTTCATAGATGCTGAAGATAGCCCTTCTTTTATAACTTCTTGGATGACGGTAAAAATAATCAATACCTAAATCATGACCCAGATAATCAAAAACAGTCATAGGCTTCTTAGATTGATTTTTGATTAGATAATTGCTGAGAGCATTATCTTCTCCATGAAGCTGACCAATTAAAAAGTAACGTTTTCTAGCTTGTGGAACTCCAAAGTAACTTGCATTTAATATTGAACAAGTTAAACCATATCCAGCTTTTTTGAATATTTCTAAGGCTGTTGTTAAAATTTGACTTTTAGTAATTCTATCTACATTTTCCATCACGAACCAATTAGGCTTAGTTTGCGAAATAATATTGGCAAACACAATCGTTAAATCGGCTCTACCAAGATTTTCATCTCGTTTTCCTGCGCTTGAGAAATCTTGGCATGGAGGTCCACCAATAATTATTTCTGGATTAAAGCGGGAAATTATCCTACATATATCTTCGTGAAAAATGTCTTTCTCAAAAATAGGATGATGAAAGTTTTGTCTATATACTTCAATTGCTGGCAGCCAATTATCAAAAGCTGCTACTAAATTAAAACCAGCATTTTGAAATCCCAGGGACAAACCTCCGCAACCTGCAAATAAATCTACTGTGTTCATTTCTGAGTTGGTAATTTGATAGTTGCAATTTAATTTTAATTGTTAACTAATAATCTGGCATAGAAGGAACTGATAAATCAAATATATCTGGTGAGTTGAATATTATAGCATCAAATCTTCTTTCTGGACTCAAGAGATTCTGACCACCGCCTAAGATAATTCTTTTAATTTCTTGTTTTGTAATTCTAGGTTGTCTCAAGGCTGCCGATGTCATGTAAGCATGGGTAACTCTACCACTTACGGCAAATGCTTTATCATTTTTCGTATTATACGAAAGGCTGTCTATAATTCTCCCATGATTAAAATAACCATTAATACTAAAGTCAGATAGCATTTTAAACAGCCAAATAATTGTTCGAGTATGCCTAGTAATATTTCTGATTCTTCCGTATGTATTAATTTCTATTTTTGCTAAATCTATAAATAATCTAGTAAAAGCTAGATTACTCCAAACAAAAACATCCAAGCAGTTATCTACTAACTTTGATGATTTTCTTTCTGTTTTCCAGATAGGCTGCATTAAAAAAGGCTTTTGTACATCTATAAGTGAAAGTGCGATCGCATCTATATAGTCAATCATATCTGGAATGTAAGGTATTACAGAAATTGCTTCTGTCCAGTCAGTAATGTTTGCCAGCTTTTCCGTAATCACACTGCCCATAATAGACGGGTTGATTCTAAAATTTTCTACAATACTACAAGCTAAATAAACTATAGTATCCGGTCTGACTACAATTTCACAACCATAATAATCCTCTGCAAATTCACAAGTTGTATTATCCGGTAAAGCTGTTAATTTAATCTCAATTGGCTGTAAGCAAGAGCCTGAATCTCTTGCTTGGGTAACTAGATCAACACCTGGTAGATTTCCAATTAGATATTGTTGATATGGTGTAAACTGCGTTTCAAAGGCATAGAAAAGATTATCGGAGGTTGGGTCGATTCCGTAGAAGTTTTCTGTACTAATGCTTGAATGCTCAACTTTGAGGTTTGAGTTTAGCTTAATGTATACATTCTCTAGATTTAAACTATATAAGTAAGAGCAAAGAGAAGCCGGAAATGAAGAGTTAAAACAGTTTTTTCCCCAAGCTTCTTTTTGGGTAAAATCTCTGTTTGAGTGTATTAATCCAAATAATCCAGGCTGCTGATTTGGTATATTTCCTAATAACACAGGTTCTGATGAAAAAGTGAGTAACAAGATATTACTGTAAAAAATAGCAGCCGACACTGCCATATTAGAATTGTTGAGTAATCCGGCGGTAAGAGCGATCGCTCAACCTAAGACAAATACAGATGAATTTAATCATGATCTGTATTTACATATGTTCTCCCTAGAAATACGGTAATGAGCGATGTCTGCGACAACGGGAAGCGCGATCGCCACCTAACCCCTGTTTGCCAAGATATAATCACAAAGCTCACAAAAACCTTTTCCCTCAGCCGCAGTGGTAATATATGCCGGTTGATATTGCATTTGGCTGACATATTGGCGCACATTCGCCACGCCTACAGACAAGGGAAAATCTCGGCGATTGAATAGGCTTTGATCATTAGGACTATCCCCAACTGTCACAATTTGTTGCGGGTTGTAATCAGGAAAGTATTCTCGCAATACCTGCAATAAACCAATGGCTTTCTCTTGTTTTTGGGGTTTGATGTGACACTGCACATTACTATAGGTAAATCCCCAACCCATGTTTTGACAGAGATCATCCATAGTTTGGAGTGCATCCCAACTCAACCCCGCTACATCAAATGTCCAATCGGTGATGCGAAAGCGATTGTCAGCAGATTCTTGAATTTGGGGAAATTTAGTTTTTAAATGGTTAAAAACGGTGGCTAATTCATGGCGATGGGCTGTGAAGTCTGAAATAGGTGTTAATGCTATTGTTTCCTCACTTCCAGATAAGTATAGTATTCCGCCATTTTCTGCGATCGCCCCAGTGATTGGCAGTAGGCTATTTAACCCATTTACCCAGCCAGCAGAACGTCCTGTGACGATCATCACTTTAATTTCAGCCGCTTGTAAGTCTTCTAGGGTTTGTAGTAAAGCGGTGGAAAATTTGCCCTGATTTGTCAGTGTCCCATCCATATCAGTAGCAATCAGGCGAATTTTGCCCCAGTCAGTAGACGCGTTTGAGGACAGAGGCTGGAGACTAGCCGGAATATCAGGGTTGATGTACATACGTCGTGAGAGACAAGCCGTAAAAAATACCAATGATACAGCAATATCACAGGCAAAATTTGGGCATCCTAAAAATAGTAACTCCAGTGTTTCTGTTTATGACCTATGCTAACTCACGTATACCTTGCTCAAACATCTTCAAAACCAAAAAAGCCAATACCTACACAACAAGCAGCAAAAGATTCTCAGATACCGCCAGTATTCATTATGACTTCTGGTGGGTTATTAGTAGCATTGATTGCATTAGTTGTGTTTGGGAAAATGCAATTAACTAAATTAGAGAAAAAAATTAAGTTTGAGCAATTCCGCGCTAGAGAATTAGAGAAAAAATTTAAATTAGCATTAGAAACTATCCGCAAAATGGAAACTAATCCCGATTTAGTTAACTCACGGGATTTTAACCTAGACTATCTCCGAATGCGGATGTCTGAGGAAGTGTTTCATTTTGCGATTTTAAATCAAATTAAAATCAGGGTTAAAGATAAAGTTTCCCAAGCCTTACGTCCTAGTCAGTCAAACCAAGGAACGGTGGGAATCGCGAATAATGCGGCGCGACAAGTAGATGAAATTTTTGATGTGGAATATGAGTCTGGAACGCCGCCGAATATAGCAAAACGCGTATTATTTCGGATTCAAATTCGTTTGATGAAGTTACCAACACAGGCAACTTCTGCCACGATTAGCCAGATTATTGACTGTATTGAAACCTATCTTAGTCCCATAGACGAAGAAGACAACTGGCAACCGACAATTCAAGGACGCATTGCTACGATGCACTGGGATCAGAAAGCCAAACCGACACCTCTATTAGTGTTAGAACAATCTAACGAAGGTGTAAACGTCACTTTCCGTACCAGTCGCCAACCCAATGCTTCCACACCACAAAAACCATCAGGTGCTAGATAAGAGTCAATAGTCAATAGTCAATAGTCAATAGCTATTAGCTGTTAGCTGTTAATACTTCTTCTCCCTTGTCTACCTTGTCTACCTTGTCTCCCTCTGCTCCCCTGCTCTCTTCCTTAAGGTTTCTCACTCCACGCGCCACCATCGTAACTGATGACTGCGCTTTGGGAGTCACGCGCTAGGATTCCATCTTCCATTTCGACGATGCGATCGGCGATGTCTAAAATCCGGTTATCATGGGTGACTAATAAAATAGATGTTCCTTGTTCTTTGGCGAGACGCTGCATAATTTCGACAACATCACGTCCTGATTGTTTATCTAAGGCGGCTGTTGGTTCGTCAGCTAAGACTAGAGGGGGATTATTCACCAAAGCACGGGCGATCGCAATTCTTTGTTTTTGTCCACCAGACATATTATCTGGATAGTAATCAATCCGATTTTCTAATCCTACGGCTGTGAGCATGGCTTTTGCTTGAGCGATCGCTTCTTCTTGAGAAACATGATCGTTCAATTCCACGGCCATTTGTACATTTTGTCTCGCAGTTAAAAACCCTAGCAAATTATGGGCTTGAAAAATATAGCCAATGCTACGTCGAATCTGCACCAGTTTACTTTGACTCGCACCCAATAATTCCACACCCAAAAATTTCAGGCTGCCTTCTTGTACAGAACGCAAACCACCAATTAAGCTCAATAGTGTAGTTTTACCTGAACCTGATGGCCCAGTCATAATCACAATCTCTCCTGGATAAATTTCGAGATTGATATCAAATAAAATCTGTCTTCTTAGCGCGCCTCTGCCATAATAATGATTGAGATTACTAATGGCAATTACAGGTTCTTTTCTCATGGTTAATTGACTTGCTAATAGTGATGATTTCAAATGCTGATTCGTAATTTAAAACAATATTTCTAGATTTATAAGCACATTTTTACCTTGATATTGCTGTATTTAATGCCAAATTTATAATTTGAATTTTAGGTAACATTCGACTAAAAAATATCTGCTGGGTCGGCAGAGTTTAATTTTCTCACGGCGATTGTACCAGACACTACACACATTACAAATGTTAAAATCAGAACTGTCACAGCACGCTCAAAGCTCATAAACACAGGTAATAATGTAGCGTTTCTAGCCGTTTGATACATAAACATAGTAAAAGCCCATCCAGGAATGTAACCAATGAGAGCTAATATTAATGCCTCTTGGAGAATAACACCTAATAAATATTTGTGGGTGTAACCTATGGCTTTTAAAGTAGCATATTCAGATAAATGATCTGTTACCTCTGTATACAAAATTTGGTAAACAATCACAGTTCCCACAATAAAACCCATGATTGTGCCTAAAGTAAAAATAAAACCAATCGCTGTACTGCTTGACCAATAATTGCGTTCAAAATCAATAAATTCCTGTTTGGTTAAAACATTGACATCTTGAGGTAAATAATTGCGTAATTCTTGAGCGACAGCATTAGCATTAGCTCCTGGTTTTAATCTAATTAAACCAATATCAATTAAACCCTGACGACGAATAGGAAATAAACGTAAAAAATTGACATCACTGGTAATTAAGTTACCATCTGCACCAAAAGATGCACCCAAAGTAAACAGTCCTACTACTTTTACTTGTCGTCTGCGAACTTCTGCTGTGACATTTTTACCTTGTTCAAAATATTTGGCGATCGGCCCATATTCTTGTCGAGAAGAACGGTCAAATAAAACAGTATCAGACAGTTTGAGTTTATCTAAATTTTCCTGTACTCCTGGCAAATTAAAAACATTAGTTTCAGGATTAATGCCAAATACCAGAATGCTGCGAGTTTTACCAGTATCAGGATTTTTCCAAACGGAATAATCCAAATAGATGGGATGTACTGATTGTACAGATGGTAATTCTAATGCTTTATACAATCGTCGCTGTGAAAAGCCTTTCATGGACAAAACAGCATTAGATTGACGATTTAATAAAACAATATCGCCTTGTAAACTAGTATGTAGCCGGACGTTACTGTAATACAGCGCATCGCGGAAACCAAGCTGCATAAACATTAAGATATCGGCAAAGGCAATTCCAGCCAAAGCGACGGCGAGGCGAGTTTTTTCTCGTGTTAATTGTAGCCACGCCAGAGGTATTTTTTTACGATTAATTGTTGTGAGTAAATTGGTCATTAGTTATGAGTCAATAGTCAATAGTCAATGGTCAATAGTCAACAGTTAACAGGTAATTCATTACTGTTTCCTGTTTCCTGTTCCCTTTGATTAGTTATTAATTTCAACTAATACTTTGGCGTTAGTTAAACCAGAAACTTTTTGACTATCTTCTGGTGACAAAGTGATTTTGACTTCTACAACTCTGGCATCAACATCAGCTGCGGGATCATTGTTGAGTACGTCTTTTTTGCCGATTCTTCTGCCAATTTCGGTGACAGTTCCTCTGATTTCGCCGCTAAATGCACCGTTATCACTGGAGACAGTGACATTTTGACCAACACGCACTCTACCAATGCTGTCTTCTGGAACTTCAGCCACTACCATCATTTGCTCAGTGTCACCCATTTCCGCTATACCTTCTGAGCTAATGGCTTCACCTGATTTGGTATGAACTTTTAAAATTTCTCCAGATGTGGGTGCTTGTACGTAGCTTAATTTTAGTTCGGCTTCGGCTTTTCTGAGGTTAGCGATCGCATTACTTACTTGTGCTTGCGCCATCTGCACATCGGTAGGACTAACTTCCACCAGTCTTTTGAGTCTGGCTTTTTCTTCGTCGATTTGTCTTTGCAATGTGGCGATGGTTTTGTCGCGAGTCACCCTAGCTTCTACTAGCTGCTGTTGCAAAGTGGATAGAGTTTTGACTTGGTTGGCTCTAGCTTCTGCTACTTGCTGGCGAATAGTCGCCACTGCTTGACGTAGGCTAGCTTGGGTTTCGATTACCTGCTGATTGGCTGTAATCGCACTCAATCGCCTATTATCTCGTTCCTGCTGGGAAATTGCCCCTTGCCGATATAAAAACTCATAGCGTCCAGCATCTACCTGAGCATTACGTTGCTCGGCGCGGATACGGTTGAGAGTAGCTCTTAAACTGTCTTGTTGTCCTATGAGTTCGGCTTCTAAGCGGTTAACTGTGGCTTGTTGAGCAATTTTCTCCGCACTTAATTGAGCAGCTATACGCGTAATTGTAGCTTGTTGGGCTTCGCTTTCACCGCGCAACTGAGCCTGCAAACGTGCAATTACTGCTGTTTGCGCTTGAATATCTCTAGGTGAACCAACTCTTACCTGTGCCAAATTAGCTCGGCTTTCTAAGAGTTTGGCTTTTGCTTCTTCCACAGCCGCTAGCTGGGTATCATGATTATCTAAAATAGCGATCACTTGACCTTTTCTGACACGTTCTCCCTCTTTGACAAAGAGCTGTTTAACTCGCGAAGCTGATTGTAATCCTCCTACTGGTGCAGAAAGTCTAATCACTTCTCCTTGTGGTTCTAAACGTCCTAAAGCACTAACACTACTAGCAACTGGTTTGATGGGTACAGATGGGTTAAACTTGCCAATTTGCTCTATTTTTGCTGTAGCTAATAAGCCAGCTGCAACTGCTACTGGTAGAGCTACAGCAAGACCCCACCAAATCTTAGGTTGTTCTAGCTCAAGTGGCTGCTCTCTTGAACTTTGCTGCTCAGTCACCCTTGACATGGTTTTTTTGCCCGTTTATCTGAAATTTCTCTAATGAAAAGAAGGCAGGAAGGAGGCAGGGGTGCAGGGGGCAGGGGAGAAAAATCCCCGAACTCAGCACTGACTAAAAGCCGCGCCACTGCTAACACACTACTCAGCACTCAGCACTCAGCACTCAGCACTCAGCACTCAGCACTCAGCACTCAGCACTCAGCACTCAGCACTCAGCCTATACCTGATAAATATTTAACTTCACAGCTTGAATCAGCTATGAGGTGAGATGCAAATTTTGGATTTTAACTACCTATAGCGACTAGACTTAATCACCCTGGTTTCTCTACTAAAACTGGGTTACTGTCTCTCACGAATAGTTGAGTATTCGTCAGTTATTTAAATGAAGAATCTGATTTTTCAGATAGATATCAGTTTGCCAAACTTTGCCAAAATTTTCTGCAACTTATATGACTTTATGGGGCTATTTTAGCAATTTGATGCCAAATTTATCATCAAAATATCACACCCGCAGATAATTTTGGTTCTACATAGTAACATTTTACTGCAACTATTTTGATAACTTTGTGAACATAATTAATCATTAATGGTAGAAGAAGAATTATGTTTTATTTGCACATAGTTTTGTTACTTTAGCAGTGATTTTTGCAGTTTAGCAATAGCATAAAAACTTATTTTTAATGATCTATTACTCACAAGTCATCACTTCTTAAAAAAATGAACCACGTTCTATCAGAAATGCAGTATTGATGGAAACACAGCCGAAATGTTGCGAAATCTTGAGCAAATTCACCCTTAGAGGAATCAAGCTTGAGGAAAAGTTAAGATACGGAGTATAAAAAGTAATTTTAGGCTATAGTGTGACGGCCATCGAAGACTACTTAGAATCATAAGTTATGCGTCTTTTTCTATGCTCTCTTCTCCTGACTCTCCTGCTTTTATTTCCCTTTGCACCACTAGCACAATCAAAAACGCCTTTTGCAGATATTGAGACTTACTTAATTAATGCTCAATTTCAAGAGGGAGAAGCAGCCCTAGTTGCCAAGATTCAAGAGAACCAAAATAATGATCAGATGCGGTTTGGTTTGGGTATTGTGCAACTAATGGGCGCGACTGAAAAGTTAATGCAGTCATTGTACCGTTATGGTTTACAGCAAAACGGCATTACCCAATTTTTTCCTATTTTGCGTTTACCTGTGCCGGCAAATCCGCAACCGCAAGCAGTCACTTACAAAGATGCTCGTAATATTTTGCAAAATTTACTTGATGATTTAACTAAAATCAGAGCCACACTTGAACCTATTAAGGATAGTCAAGTTAAATTACCTGTGCGGATTGGTTTAACACGGATGGATTTTAATGCTGATGGGAAACTAGAAGAAAATGAATCTTTCTGGAAAATTTTTAGTTTATTGTCAGGGATACAAACCACCGAAAAAGCTGCCGAAGATTTTGCGATCGCCTTTGATTTCGGAGATGTCATTTGGCTCAAAGGCTACTGTAATTTACTCTCTGCCATGACTCAAACTGTTTTGGGATACGATGAAAGTAAACTATTTGATTCTACAGGCCATTTAATTTTTGCCAATGCTCAATCACCTTATCCATTTTTAGCTAAAGGTACAGGTATATTTAGCTTCGGTAATATTGACATTAGCGACATTGTAGCCTTTGTTCACCTGATGAATTTTCCCGTGGCTGAACCAGAAAGGTTAAGGGCTGCAATGCAACATTTACAAGCGGTGACAGCCTTAAGTCGTCAGTCTTGGAATGCTATTTTAGCGGAAACTGATAATGACCGAGAATGGCTACCCAACCCCAAACAAAAGGCTGTAATTCCCAATGCAGCAGTGACTCAAGAAATGATTGATAGTTGGTTAGCCTTTTTAGATGAAGCTGATACTTTATTGACTGGTAGAAGGTTAGTTCCGTTTTGGAGAAAACGCGAAGTTAGAGGTATTAATCTCAATAAAGTTTTTAATGACCCGCAAACATTTGACTTGATTTTGTGGGTACAAGGAACTGCTGCTGATCCCTATTTAGAGTTTGGGAAACCAACTGACGCAGCGACTTGGCAGCGATTATTAGAAGTTTTTCGCGGACAATTTTTTCAATTTGCAGCTTGGTTTAATTAGTTATGTACTTAAGAACAATTTTTCTAGCGATCGCTACTTTCAGCCTCACATTTGCTGACTACAATATTAGTTCAGTTAAGGCTATCAATGCTCATCCTTTCATTGCTCAAAATATTAAACAGCAGACAAAAGGCATTACCACCAGAAGTTTAGAGGTAGGTAGAATTAAACTTTCCATGTCTGAGCAGGTAGTGAGGAGGCTTTTAGGTAAACCATTGAAGGTGGAAAATAGTTTTTCTCATGCGATTGGTAATGTGCGGACTTTGAAATATTCGGGCATCACTATTGATTTAGATGAAGGTGCGAGACCTGGTTACTTTAGTGTCTATCAAATCAAAGTTACTAGTCCTAAATATGCCACTGTAAATGGTGTAAAAGTCGGAGATAGCCAAGCAAAAGTGCTGAAAGTTTATGGTAAACCCCCCGATAGTGAAAATGCACAGTTCACTACTACTATAAGCTACGGAATTGAATCACCCAGTCCCGGAGGCTTGAATTTCACAATTAAAAATGGCAAGGTAGCAGAAATTCTCTGTTTTTATCTCATGATTTAATTGAAGGAAGAAGAAGTTAGTAGTAAGGACTTTAGTCCTAATCTCAGGACTAAAGTCCTTACTACTAACTATTTACCTGTATTTATTATGTTAATCACCACCAGGTGAAGCAGCATGAATTAAGTCTGGTTTCTCTTTCACGGGAGGACGTTCAATAGATTGATCTGATGTGGGACGTTGATCCCGTTCAAGAGTTGGGATTTTTACAGATTGACCTGTGGTAATAGATTGATAGAGTGCTTGAATAATCCTGACATCAATGAGTCCTTCAATACCGTTTGGTTCTGGTTCTTGGTCTGACAAAATACAGTCAGAAAAATAGGTGAATTCAGCTGCTAGCTGATCGTGGCGGGGAAAATTCCGTTCTTGAGTTTGACCCTCAATTGTTAGATAATGCTTGATTTCTCCTTGCCATGTATAGGCGGATTCAACAAACAAATCACCTTGAGTTCCCACAACTTGATAGTTAGAAACTTTTGCTCCTCCAAAGCTACAGGTAAATGTGGCTAGGCGTTCATTAGGAAAACGGAGAATTACGCTAGTCATTTCTTCCACTTCACTGAAGCGTTGTTCTCCCTTAGTGGCGGCTACTGCAAACACTTCTGTAGGTTCATCTTGAAATAAGTAGCGTGCAGCATTAATGCAATAAATGCCAATATCGTAGAGTGTACCACCGCCAGTAATGTCCCGTAGACGAATATTACCCTGTTCTACTTGTTGGGTAAAAACTGAGTTAAAAGCCCGTGCTTCCCCTATTTGCTGGGAGTTGATTATTTCCACTGCTTCTAGATTTGCGGGTTCTAGGTGTAGTCGGTAAGCAATCATCAGTTTGACACCGTTGTCGTTTGCAGCCTTAATCATGGCCTCGCATTCTTGTTCTGTTACCGCCATTGGCTTTTCACACAAAACATGAATTGCTTGATTAGCAGCACGCACGGTGTATTCACAATGTAAGTGATTGGGTAATGCAATATAAACAGCATCAATTTCATCACTGGCTAGACAGTCTTCATATTCTTCATAAGAGTAAGTATGGTCAACACCATACTTTTGGCTAAGTTCTTCCAGTTTTTCGGGGTCGTCTGAAACTAGCGCGACTAATTTGGAATTTTCACTGTGAGCAAATGCAGGTAAAGCGGCTTCTTGAGCAAACCAACCCAAGCCAACCACAGCATAACGGATTTGGCGATCGCTTTTGCTATTTGTCATTATGTGACCTCTGTATGAAGAACTTGTATCAAAATTGCTCTTCTACTTTCGTCAAGTTTTCCCCACATTCCATCTTACGGATGAAATAAATGCTCGTCGTACTTAAGTATTAGTGGGGATTGGGGACTGGGGACTGGGGATTGGGTTAGAGGAAGACTTTTACTCATACCTCGTTTTTTGTTCTCTCGACCGCAGGTTGGTTATTTATTTTTACTGTTATTTTTTTAACTAGGCGACTTGAAAACTAAAGTTGAGACTTGCCCAATTATTAACATCTAAGATGTAAGTATCAGTGCTTGTACTACTTAAATCTTGTTTAATTATACTAGCATTGTGTAAGTCTTGCAGTAAGGCTTGGGCAATTACTAAGGGATTGACTAGTGTACTAATGGGTTGTTGGTCGCCTGTGGGATATTTGGCTATTTCTAAGGCTTTCAAGGTTTCTTTAAAGGGTGCGGTACTCAAAATTAATTGGTATTCGCACTCATAAGCAGGCCCCGAAATCGTCCAGCCGGATGTTGTAGCAGTTTGGGGTAAGGTGATTGTTTCACCAGGGGCGATGATGATGGGTTGGAGTTGCAGTTTATTGTCGGGGGTTTCGGCTTCTGGGATAATTTGCCAAGGATAAAATGCGATCGCAGTCCGATTATTTTTCATCCCCAATAGCATTAAATAAATTGGTTTTTGGCTTTTGTTCTGCACTCGATACTGTACCCGGCTACCAATGGGAATCACAGGAGTTTTAAGGGTAGCATACTGGCTACTAGATGATTTTTTCGGGGAAGTTTCCACTACAGCATTTCGCAGGGTTTCCCGTTGTAATACTACTCTTGGTGAAATTCCTACTACTTCTAAGCTGGCTTTGACAGGTAAGCGCGATGAACCTTCATTTTCTGTCAGCCGCCATAACTTTGCAGCTAACAGTGCGGGTAATTTTTTGGCTAACCGCAGTGCAGCTACCTTCACAGCTTCACCAAATTCCCCTGTGGTGCTGGGTATGGGTTCACCACCCAAGGAAAATAAACCGTATCGGCTGGGGGTTTGTAGGAGTTTACCAAATATGTAATCTGCTGGTTGTTCTCCCTCGACTACGGTGGAAACGTGGGGAACGGCTGCAAACGCGCTAGTAGCATCTACCCGTTCAATTCTTTCTAAATTTGTATTTAAACCAACTGTTAAATTAATATTTCTCTGTAATACCCGCAGTGTTTCTTGGAGGAGTTGTCCAGCTTGCAGGGGAGTCGCCTCACTGATTTTAGCAAGTTGTGCTTTGGCAGTTAATCCAGTGCGCGATCGCACTACTAATTCCTCCCCCGTAGACAGAGCCAGCCGAGAATTACTACCGTAGTATTCTAGAACCTGGGCGGGTAGTCCTCCTAGCCATATCTGCGCGGTTTTACCTTCTTCTTCTGTAGCGATAATTGCACCTTCAGCCCCGATATTACCATCGGGAAGTAGATTTTCTATAGTTACTCCCGTTTGATTTTTCTTATTACTCACAAGTGCAGGTTGTTGTTTACTCCCCAATTGAGACATTGCACTAGCAACACGAGAAAAACTGACTTGAATGGTAGTAGATGGGGTAGACTCCCATAATTGTTGGGTTAAAGCGTAGGTAAATAACCCTGCACTAAATCCAGACAGTAACACTTCCCTGGCAACTTGCTGTATATCTGAGGTAGCCGATAGCACCACAGCCGGACTATTGAGTTCTGCATCTGGAGTTTTGCTAGCGGTTTGGGTTTTGAGTTTTTGTAGAAATGCTAGTTCCTCTGCTGCTAATTGCGCCTGTGCTGATGCTGGAAAGGCGCGAATTCTTAAACCTTTAGTTTGGACGGTATCTGGGGGAGAATAACTAGTATCTAAAACTGCCGTAACTCGATCTGTAGAGAGCGATCGCAATAATAATAATAAGGTTTCTTCTAATAAATAATTACCTACTGGAGCATTTTGTGACGCTTGATTTTCATCAGTAGGGACTAAAGCATTTTGGCTTTGCTCCGGTGCTACTTGAATCCGTGTCCCGTAACCGCTAAAATGGAAAACCACCACATCCCCAGCTTTGGCTTGCTGGGTGAGATGTTCGGTAAAAGCCGCCTCAATGAATTCTCTGCTAGCTTGTTCATCAGTCAGCGTCAGAATATCTGAAGATTGAAAGCCGAACCGATGAATCAACAGTTCTTTTTGCAGTTCGACATCAGTCAGACAACCATTGAGAGCAGGAATATTTTTGTAATTATTAATACCAATTAATAAAGCTAATTTGCGAGGTGTTGGTTGGGCTAAAGCTTGATAATAGCTGTCACTAACAGTCAACCATTCAGCTTCAGTCACACCCAAAACAGCGAGTATTGAGCCAATCCTTTGTATAAAACTCCGACGCTTCATAGTTTAGGGGTGTAAGGGTGTAGGAGAGCCAGTTACGTGGGCGGGTTTCCCGACTCGTAGCACTCTGGCGTGTGTAAGGGTGTAGGGGTGAATCCTGGCTAACTCTTCAATTTTGAATTTTGAATTTTGAATTTTGAATTTTGAATTGATGATACCCCCATACCCTTATACCCCTTTTAGGCCAATACTTGTACTCGCATTGCCCTTGCTAATTCTGCGGCTACTTCGGGACGAGAAAATTCTGGTGGGGGTAACTCACCGCGACGCAGCATTTCTCTAACTTTTGTCCCCGATAGGTGAATGCGTTCTTCTGGTTTGCTGGGACTGGTTTTGGTAGTCGCCATTTGTTTGGTGCGGGTGCAGTAAAACGCGTGTTCAAACTTCATGGGAACAATACCCAGTTCCCCAGGCTCAAATTCGTCGAAGATATATTGAGCGTCGTAAGTACCATAATAGTCACCCACGCCTGCATGATCACGACCGACGATAAAGTGGGTACAGCCGTAGTTTTTCCGCACTAAAGCGTGGAAAATCGCTTCACGAGGGCCAGCGTAACGCATGGCGGCGGGATTAATGGCTAATATTACCCTATCCGCAGGATAGTAGTGTTCTAGCAAAATCTCATAGCAGCGCATCCGCACATCCGCCGCGATGTCGTCTTCTTTAGTTGCACCAACTAAGGGGTGTAAAAATAAACCATCTACTGTTTCTAAAGCGCACTTTTGAATGTATTCATGGGCGCGGTGGATGGGGTTGCGGGTTTGGAAACCGACAATTGTTTTCCAACCCTTATCTCTAAACATTTGGCGTGAAGCCGCAGGGTCAATTTGGTAAGCGGGGAAATAGGGGTGGGAGTCGCGTTGTAATAGCCAGACATCACCAGCTAAATTCACAGCACCTTGGTTATAAACTACCTTTACCCCTGGGTGTTTCGCATCATCGGTACGATAGACGTTGATAGCTTCGCGGGTTTTATCGTAATGATATTTTTGTGTCAGCTGTAAAACCCCGACATATTCGCCTTTGGGGTTATCCAGACGCACAAGACCACCTTCTTTTAAAGGTGCAGCTACTTCCTCTGTCACTGAGAGGGTAATCGGAATTGACCACACAGTACCGTTAGCAAGCCGCATTTCGGCTACTACGCGGTTGTAGTCCTCTTCATTCATGAAACCAGTGAGTGGACTAAAACCACCGATCGCGATCATTTCTAAATCAGAAAGCGAGCGATCGTCAAGTTGTACCCGTGGTAAAAACTCGGCTTTAGAAAGAAACTCGGCTTTTTGTTCTGGTGTGGCAATACGATTGACTAACTGTCCACCGTGTGGTGCAATGGCATCTGGACGCTGACTCAACTTACATTCCCCCTTGGCGATAACTACGATATGTTGCGAACTATGTACTAACTTATCAAAATGCTGGTACGACTCAAAAAAATAGTTTGGTGAAAATTGCAGAATTGGTCATCGGGTATAGGGCATGGGGTATGGGAACATAAAAAATGAGAGGATGTCAAGTCTTACTGACAACCACTACAAGATTGTTACAGCTCATCTACCTATGAAAAAATGCTCTCAACAATTACTGCTGATTACTGGAGTGCTTTGTAGTTTTAGCTTGTCACCCTTGTCAGTTCAAGCACAACAGCAAGCACAAAATCCTCAAATTTCCGCAATGGTAGAAGCTTTGCGCCTAGCTGCACCGCAAACAGGCACAGCTAACGATGCCTTGTATACTGATTGGCAAATTAAACCAGAAACCCTCAAAGCTTGGTCAAGAAATTGTCTTAAAAGAGAAGTTACACCAGCACAGTTTGAAAATGACCCAAAGTTAACGCGCCAAGTCGTTGGTTGTATTATAAGCCGTGAGTTAACTCAGCAGTTTCGCGCTACTAATAATGAAACTGCTGCTGTACGTAACGCCGCCTGTTGGTGGATGACTGGTAAATATACAGGCTGTAGCAGTGGCTTTGCTGGTAGTTATGTACAAAAAGTTGTGGCTTTCTATCAAAAAGAACGGGTGAAAAAGTAGTCAATAGTCAATAGTCATTACTCATTACTCATTACTCATTACTCATTCTCTCCCTGCCCCCTGCACCCTGCCCCCCTGCCTCCTAGCCCTTCCATTCACTTAAACCCCTTAACGGACTTTTTCGGCTTCTTATCTTTAGGTTTAGATTTATTCACCTCCACGACAGCAGATTGAAATAATTCGTGCAGATGTATGGGTACACTGGCAATTTCTGGTAAATCTGGCTGGAGAGGTTTTTGGAATTCTTGTAGGAGTTTTTCTAAGTCATCAGCAAGGCTAAATTCTGGACGTTGCAAATAGTCTTGTAGGAGTTTGTCTAAAGCATCGGGATAATTTTCGGCTAAACGATACCAAATGAAAGCATTAATATTTTTATCTTCTAGGTAATGACGCACTAATTTTTCCGCACCTTCTATAGTTCGCCAGTCTTTTGTTGTTAATAATTTTTGGAATTTAGTATAAGTTGGTAAAAACATCTGTCCCCAACGGGGATGAGAAATGGATGTGACTTGTTCTGCTTTTCTTAATTCTATGGGTAAATCTACTTTTGGCATGACCATTTTATTGTTGCCATTTTGTTGATTCATTAGCTGTGATACTAATTTGCTATCAGCACCAGTTTCTTGAATCGCAGCTTGAATTTCTGTTTCTGAAACGCCAGCTTCGGCTGCTAACTCACTCAGAGATTTGTTTTGATTAATTCCCATGGCTGCCAGTCTTTGTTCAGAAATTAATTCTTGAAATTCACCAATTTTTTGATTGAGTTGATAGCCAGGTAAGGTAATCTCGTCACTGCCAAAAAAGTTAATAAATTGCTCGTGGTAATGAGATACAGATTGCCAAGCTGCTTCTAATAATTCTGGTGCGTCACTGTAAAGATAATGTGGATATTTTTCTTTAAAATTACCAATAGCTACGGCTAGTTTAGGCTTACCCAATTTACCAAGTAGGGTATATTTTCCAAAAAGTGTCCAGTATGTATCAGTTACAGGGGCAATACGAACTAATATAATTTCTCCGATTTTTAAGCGTGAACTTTCTTGTAAAATTTGATTATTATTAATTCTAATAATATAATATTTATCTGTTAACCAGTTTTTTAACTCTAAGCGATCGCCCTCAATTTCGGTAATAGCAAATAAACCGATAAAACTGCGATGCCAACTATCAAGTAACAAGCGATCGCTCTCTGTAATATCCTGATATTGTTTAGTAAATAAATCTATTGGTGATTGATCTCCAACTTTCCCTTCTATTAAAAAGCTATCAATAATGAAATCTTGCTGTGTGTTATCTTGACCACGGCGAGATTGTTCTGCTGCATAGGTTTCTAAAGCTTGTGCTAACTCTCCTTCTGCATCCAGCACAAAATCTAATAAAGCCTGTTTTAAAAAGTGCGATCGCTCTAAAATTGTATGCACAAGTCTATCTTCTGGTACAACATCTGTAGATTAAGACAGACAAGAGAATCACAGCATCTAACAACAGCTAGATTTGCCATAATATACATTTGGTAGGTTGACTAATTGACAATACTTCCTCTACCTCGTCTACCTTTTAGCTAGTATAGATTTTCGGTGTGCGATCGCAGACGTATACGAAGATGTCATCTTCGAGTTACCCCAACCTCCAACCTCAGAAACACCACTTACACAGGAATAAAGTTTGTTAAAAATTACCTAAATTCAACATCCCATGCCCCATGCCCCATGCCCCATTCCCATAGCTTATTATGAGTTGAGAAAACCACAAGGCATAAGTATATGACAACTGTTGTTCAATCACCCTACAGCAGCGAACAGATAGCCGCTTGGTTGCGGGGAATGCTAACTATAGCTTGGGCAGACGGTAACTTTGATGAACAAGAACAGCAATTAATTGCTAGTATCACCAAAGATGAATTAGCCCCTTGTTTGGAATGGGACTCACTAGAAGTCATCACACCCGAAGAATTAGCAACAGTTTTAGGGAAAAATACACCAACTGCGGAGAATTTTTTGCGTACAGCTGTTATGGTAGCGATCGCAGATGCTACATATTCCCCCAGCGAAGATCAAGTCCTACACCAATTTTGCCAAGCCCTCGGTGAACCAGAAGACATTCTATCAGCCCTACGCCACACCCTAGAAGACAAAGCACAAGCCACTCCTGTTCTCACCACACCACTTACAGCACCAGCACCAGACGCACTTACACCCTTACGCGACTGGTTAGATGGACTAGATGTCCAAGACCCCAGAGTTGCCAGATTTTTGTGTAAAATGATTCCTTCTCAATGCCCCTTTGAGCGAGATGTCACCCTATTTGGACGCAAAATTGTCCATATTCCGCCATTATGTAAAATTAATCCCCTCTATGAACAACTTGTAGGCTTACGCTTCCGCGCCCTCTCCTACTTAGCGGATGATTGTAAAGAAGATGTTTCAGAATATATTTAGTTACTAGTCATTGGTCATTAGTTATTAGTCATTAGTTTGGCATAATAGCAATAAGAAGGTCTAAGGCAAAAAAGACTAGTTATACAAAATAGAATGTTGAAGGTGCGTTCATAGCAATGACGCACCATTGTTATCAGTAGATAAAAATTTCAGCAGATAAATAACTATTGACTATTGACCATTGACTATTGACCATTGACTAATAACTAATTATGCAATTTATCGACCAAGCACAAATTGAAGTAGAAGCCGGTAAAGGTGGCGATGGTATAGTCGCTTTCCGGCGAGAAAAGTATGTACCAGCAGGTGGGCCTTCCGGTGGTAATGGGGGGCGTGGTGGTTCAGTAATTTTCATGGCTGTAGAAAATCTCCAAACCTTGTTAGATTTCCGATACAACCACATTTTTAAAGGTGAAAATGGCGGACGAGGTGGCCCTAATAACTGCACAGGTGCATCCGGTAAAGATTTAATTGTCGAAGTTCCCTGCGGAACCGTGATTTATGATGCAGAAACTGGTGATTTCATTGGGGATTTAACCGAAAACAACCAAAAATTGCTAGTTGCACAAGGCGGTAAAGGTGGTTTAGGAAATCAACATTTCTTGAGTAACCGTAACCGCGCCCCAGAATACGCCCTTCCAGGGCTACCAGGAGAAAGAAAACTCCTCCGTCTAGAATTAAAACTCCTAGCAGAAGTGGGAATTATTGGTTTACCCAATGCAGGTAAATCTACCCTCATTTCATCTTTATCAGCTGCGCGTCCTAAAATTGCTGACTATCCTTTTACAACGCTAATACCAAATTTAGGCGTAGTCAAAAAACCCACAGGTGACGGTACAGTGTTTGCTGATATCCCTGGACTCATTGAAGGCGCAGCCGAAGGTGCAGGTTTAGGACATGATTTCCTCCGCCACATTGAACGCACACGGGTATTGCTGCATTTAATCGATGCAACCAGCGATGATATTATCGGAGACTACAATACAATTCAGCAAGAATTAACAGCTTACGGACGCGGTTTAGATGAAAGAATGCAAATTATTTCTTTAAATAAAATCGATGCCGTTGATAGAGAAACTGTAGATTTAGAAGCATTAGCAACACAATTAAATCATCTTGCTCATGTTCCTGTCTTCTTGATTTCTGCGGTGACTCGCACTGGTTTAGAACCAATGTTGCAAGAAGTTTGGCATATTCTCGACCAAATGAACACCATTGAAGAAACAGAGTTACTGAGTTTAAATCAGCAGGTTTAAAGAAAAATCGGTAGAGAGAGGCTGTAGTCCTCTTTCTACTTTTTTGATCTATCAAAAACTTGCCGCCTTGGGGGTGGAAATATTATGACCATTGCACAAGAAAAACACTATTATTCGCCTGAAGAATACCTAGAAATGGAGGTGAATTCAGAGGAAAAACACGAATATATTGATGGGCAAATTATTTTTATGGCAGGTGGAACACCAAATCATAACAAACTAGCTGGTAATTTATATGCTGCCATCCTTTACGCGCTCAAGCGTCAGCCCTATGAAGTATATAACAGTGACCAACGTCTATGGATACCTAACAGACGAATTCACACTTACCCTGATGTCATGGTGGTAAGAACTCCTTTGGAATATCAAGAGGGAAGACGAGATACTTTGATTAATCCAGTGTTTATGGCTGAGGTGTTATCAAAATCCACCAGAAGTTATGACAGGGATGAAAAATTTGCGGCTTATCGGTCAATTCCGAGTTTTCAGGAGTATATTCTGATTGACCAGTATAAAATTCATGTTGAGCAGTATTGCAAAACTGATCATAACAAGTGGATTTTCTCTGAGTATGACGACCCAGATGTTATGTTGTCTTTGGCTTCTATTCCTTGTCAGGTTTTGCTAGGGGATATTTACGATAAGGTAGATTTCAGTGTTGAGGAATAAGCTGATGAATAAAGCTGTTAAATTCTTGATTAAGAACAGCAAAATGTAGTATAAACTAGCCAATCCTATTGAATCTACCATTAATAACTGACTAATGCCTGAAACTAGAAATTGGGTGGCTTTTTCTGCCAGAATGGCTGCTGCTGTGCGAGCGATAGAAACACAAAGACCAGATGCTTTGTTTCGAGATCCTCTCGCAGCTAAACTAGCAGGGGAAGAAGTAATTGCAGAAGTTTCTCCCAGCACCCAAGAGTACGAAGATAGAGGTACACCCCTAATCAGCGTACGTACACGCTTTTTTGATGACTTTTTAATGTCAGAAGCTGCTCAAATACGTCAAGTAGTGATTTTGGGCGCAGGAATGGATACTAGGGCTTTTCGCTTACCTTTTTATCCCGAAGCTTGTGTCTATGAATTAGATAACTCAGAGGTGCTGCAATATAAAAATGCAGTTTTAGCAGATACTCCTAGTCAGTGCGATCGCCACACTATAGAAGTAGACATACGAGAAACTTGGACAGATTTATTAATAGCCCAAGGGTTTCAAGTAGAAATCCCTACTGTTTGGTTGATGGAAGGATTTTTATATTACCTTAGTGAATCAGAAGTAAATGAATTATTGAGTAAGATAAATAACTTAAGTGCATCTGGAAGCTTTTTGGCGGCTGATTTAATCGGTTCATTCTTTTTAGCGCAAAACAATGGTGAATTATCCAAACATTGGAAATTCGGTTGTGATGAGCCAGAAACATTTTTTGCTTTGCATAGTTGGCAAACATCAGTTGTACAAGCGGGAGAAGATGGCTCAAGCTATGGCCGATTTACTTATAAATTCCCTCCTCGTGATGTTCCCAATTCACCCCGTTACTTTTTTGTCAAAGGTGTGTTCCATAAACCTTGATATCGATGCCAATCCTGAATCCGCGATCGCCTAGTAGAATAGGGTACAGATATGCTCTATGGAAGGGAGGAAGGGAAATTGGATGAGCTAAGGGCGGCGTTAGAGTTAGCCACCGAAGATGAATTGCAAGATTTAACAGCAATTTTGTTTAGCAGGAAGTTTAATCCTTTAGATTATCTCCAAACGCCTGAACCTATCGAAGTTCAAAGCCAAAATCGTCATGCTTGGCTGGACTCCTTAGAAGGTCGCTTTCGATTTTTAGCCGCAGACGGAATGACAGTTTTACGTGGACGTACAAACCAAGTAACTTACCGTCAAGCACTAATTCAAGTCTGTAAATACTTAAAAATCCCTTATTCTGTCAATTTAACAACTATAGATTTAGAAGCAGAAGTATTTTTGTATCTGCTAGGACAAGTTTGGAAAAAACTACCAGATAATGAAAAGCAAAAATTGACTGTACAATTTCACAATCAACTAGCAAAATCAGAACCTACAGAACCTCTACCACCGTTATTACAACATGATCCATTGGGTTTACTGTTAAAAGGTGGTAGTGCTTTAGCTGTGACATCTGTAGTTAAGCCTTTCATCCTACAACAAATTGCCCGACAATTCGCCATTCACTTTGCCACATATCAAGTAGCTAAGGATACGGTGGTTGCAGGTTCTCAAGCCGCAACCGCACAATTTCAAAGCTACGTCACATTGCAAATGGCGCGTCGAGGTATGGCTTTGAATGCTGCACGTTACACAGCAGTTCGCAGCGTCTTTGCTTTGGTAGGGCCGATGATGTGGACTTGGTTCTTTGCAGACTTGGGTTGGAGAATGATTACCACTAACTATGGTCGAATCATCCCCACTATTTTTGCTTTGGCGCAAATTCGTCTCACCCGTAGCGAATGTTGGGAGTTAGCTTGAAGTTAGGTTTTGATCGTTATTCCCCTCACAATCTGCAATTACCCTGGAAATTACTGCAAATCGGGCTATTAATATTCCCATTAAGCCCTTTTTTGGGAGCTGTAAGTATAGGATTTGCTACCCTATTTAGTTGGTTGCGCCAAAACCGCAAAATTATCCACACTCCCATTAATCAGGGCTTTGCAGTTTTTACTATCCTATTGCTGATATCTTCTAGCTTGGCAGTAGATAAACCAGCCGCTTTTATTGGTTTATTTAATTTACTGCCGTTTTTTTTGGTGTTTGCTGGGTTGAGTGCCTTAATTCAAACGGGTAATCAATTAAAACGCATAGCTTGGATTTTTGTGATTGGTTCTGTCCCAGTCTTAATCATGGGTTTTGGACAGTTGTTTTTTGGCTGGACATCTCAGTTACAAATTTTAGTCCTAGATGTGGCGATCGCATCCGGTGGAAGTCCCCCTGGGAGAATGTCATCTGTTTTCATGCACGCCAACATTTTTGCGGCTTATTTAGCGATTGTCTTCACTCTGGGATTAGGGTTATTGCTAGAAAGGGGGATTGGGGACACTTCGACAAGCTCAGTGCTTCGCTGGGGACTGGGGACTGGGAAAACTAATAAATCCTTACTGCGTAATCCCTATTTTTTATTGCCATTGATTTTAGCGGCTGATTTCGCAGCTTTGATTTTAACTAATTCGCGTAACGGATGGGCGATCGCGATCGTTGCCTGTTTAGGCTTTGCACTCTACCAAGGCTGGCGTTTACTGGTGGGTGCGGTGACTGGAATTGTCGCTAGTGTTCTCTTAGCAGCTTTTGCACCTGCGCCAGTAGCTCAATTATTTCGTCGTATTGTCCCCGCTTTCTTTTGGGCTAGGCTCAATGATGAACTATACCCAGACCGGCCAGTCGCTTTAATGCGAAAAACTCAATGGCAATTTGCTTGGTCTTTAACTCAGCAACATCCGTGGACAGGGTGGGGTTTACGTAATTTTTCCGCCCTCTATAAATCGCACATGAATATCGATTTGGGACACCCCCATAATTTATTTTTGATGCTTGCTGCCGAAACCGGATTACCAGCTACATTATTATTTTTTGGCTTACTAGGCTGGATATTATTTTCTGGTATCCAACTTCTGCAAAAATCCCATTCTCTAATTACAGAAAATCGAGTAATCATTTTTAGCTATCTTGTGGTTTTGATAGAATGGCTGCTATTTAATACAGTTGATGTGACTCTTTTTGATTTCCGATTAAACACCATATCTTGGTTATTATTGGCGGCTGTTTCTGGAATTACGTATCACTACCATCAGCATGACGCTAGGAAACATGAAATAGGTGACAGGAAACAAGGTTAAAGTTCTTTTGGTTTATGGCTTGATGCGACCAATTAATACATTATTCCCCGCAATCTGCTTTATAAAAAATCAACAATTCCCAAGATGATTGCGGTAGTAGATCCCACTACGAATTCTCAATAATCACCTGAATTAATTTTCAGTGGTTACACTGCGGCTATTTAGAGGTTGTTTTTAATAATATGATTACATTCACGTTTGTGACTGTGAGTGTGGCTAACTCAAATTAGCCACTGTTGCTGATTGTTGGGAAGGTGTAGGGAAAAACAATTTAGTTTTTTCCTGCATAACAGGCATCTGAAAAGATGTCTTTTTTTATGCTTATTTTTATTTCAATTAACCTAGCATCTATCACTATGAAATCCGTCTCTAGGAAATTTTTACTAATACTATCTTATTGCAGCATATTGGGATTAAGTTTTGCTATCTCTCAGCCTGCAAGTGCTAATATTAATTGTGAATCAGGAACAGTTATTACTCACTCCAATGGTTCTTTGTATACTTGCCTCTTGAGCCAAAAAGCAACAGTACAACTATCTTATAATTACGGAATATCCACTTTTCCTTGTCAAGCTCAAAGCTACATATTATTTGATGTCAACGGACAATTTCAGCGTTGTCAGTTAGCAGAAGATATTCAAATTCAAAGAGGTAATTCCGTAGAAAGATGTCCCACAGATTTTTGGGTCGATGTTTCGATCCCGGATAAAGGAAATATTGCGATCAATTGCCGACAGTATTAGCAAGGCTATTCTCCAATCCCCAATCCCCAATCCCCAATCCCCAATCCCCAATCCCCAATCCCTATTCCCACCCCGTACAGGCTATGTAAAATAGGTATGTTTAGAAAATGCCATTCGTAGCCAATTTGTATGCTCACAACAGCTGAATTTCTGCAATACACTCAATGGTCAGGTATTGCCACACTGGTATTTGCTGCTTTAGCAATATTAGCTTTTTTGTTTAAATGGGGTATCCGCTTTCGGCTTGTAGGTACAACTGGCTTTATGTTGGTGCTAACTGCTGGTTTGTTTGGCCTGTCGATAGTTCCTTTGAGTCGTACCGTGATTCCTGGCGCAGTTAGATATACCCTAGTTTATGATAATGGTTCAAATCAAGCAGTTATCGCCACATCACCGCAAATTTCGCCGGATCAAGTAGAAGCTACCTTACTGCAAGCTGCTAGCAATCTCTATTCTTTCGGGCGTGGGGGTAGAAATAGTAATGATCAGCTAATAATTCGGGCGCGTACCATTATTCATCCAGAACCAGGCTTATCTATTCCATTGTACTTAGGTGAAGCTAGGCGATCGCTTGTGACTCGTGAAGACCAAAATTTAACTGTGGAAATATATCCCGAAAAGTTCGCTCAATTACCTAAATCTGACGCTTAATTAACCTATTCTCGTTTACTGAACTGCAATTGAGGTTTTGAGACTCTCTTGTAGTTCAGCGCGTATACATACGCTAATTATCGGACTTTCCAAAGAAAAAATTATTTTTTGTATTTAGATATACAATATTTGTTAATTTTAGATTAAGATATGACTTAAATGAATTTAACAGCGTTATCCACGCAAGATACAGACAGCCTACTCTGTATCAAATTCGTTAGACGCTCTAATATTTACTTTCCCTGAGTATTCTGACAGTGGTATCTTTAATAAACCATATAGTTATTCAAAACTTTGATATTTCTGAATTTATGGACAATGAGCAGTATCCGTGAATGCCTCCCAGTAGAAACACAGGGGTGTTTATGTCCGAGCAGTCATTGCGATAAATTTAAATTTATTAAGAAACATCAAGGTTTTTGGCAAACTAGAGTATATGTCTAATCAAATATCTACTCCAGCCTTGTCTACTCAAACTTCTACTTCTCTACTCACGCTAGCAGTAGCCCCTGCCAAAGTGATGCGTGGGTCAAATATATTGTCCGTCGCAGCTTTAGAAATTGCCAAGTTAGGCAGTCGTCCGTTAATTGTGGCAGGCAATAGCACTATTGCGATCGCCCAAGAAATTCTACAGCCAATTTTAGAACAGCACAATCTCCAAGTCACCCCTGTTTCCTATGGTGCAGATTGTGCCGAAACTAGCTTGAAATCACTGAGAAAGGCAGCGAAAGAACATAAAGCCGATGTGATTATCGGTGTCGGTGGCGGTAAGGCGTTAGATACAGCCAAATTAGTCGCCCATCAATTACAGTTACCTATTGCTACTATCCCCACCTCAGCCGCTACCTGTGCAGCTTGGACAGCTTTATCGAATGTCTATTCTGAGTCGGGGGCATTTTTGTATGATGTGGCTTTGTCTCGCTGTCCTGATTTAGTTATCTTAGACTACGATTTAGTGAAAACTGCCCCACCACATACTTTAGTTGCAGGAATTGGGGATGCGATCGCTAAATGGTATGAAGCATCTGTTAGCAGTGGGCATTTAGAACAGACTTTAATTATCGCCGCAGTCCAACAGGCGCGAGTCTTACGCGATATCTTATTTCAAAAATCAGCCGCCGCCTTGGAAAATCCAGGGAGTGAAGTTTGGCAAGAAGTTGTAGACGCTTCCGTCTTACTGGCTGGGGTAATTGGTGGCTTGGGTGGGGCGCAATGTCGCACTGTGGCTGCCCATGCGGTGCATAATGGTTTAACGCACATAGCCGGACACAGCAGCATCCACGGTGAAAAAGTCGCCTTCGGAATTTTAGTGCAGCTGCGTTTAGAAGAAATGGTACAAGGTAATCAACTAGCAGCCACATCCAGACAACAATTATTAAAGTTTTACGCAGAGATTGGACTGCCACAAAAATTAGCAGATTTAGGTTTGGGTAACATTACCCTGGGTGAATTGCAAACCGCCGCCGAAGTCGCATTAGCACCTGAATCTGATATTCATCGACTCCCATTTAAGGTTGCATTGGAACAGTTAATGGCGGCGATGGTTTCTACCACTGCACCGACAGAAAGTAGAGACTTAGTTAATCGTGTCTCCACCAGGGAAACAAGTAATGAAATGACTAATTCGTAATACTATCCTCTGGCAAGCAACACGCATAACTACAAATTACTTTGACTGCTGAAAGCTAGTGCAAAGAATTTTGAATTTTGAATTTTGAATTCCCCACAGGGGTTGACGAGGTTGAGGAATGAGTTTGGATTGGATTAAGCCAGCAGATCGGATACAGCAACTACCACCCTATGTATTTGCCCGTCTGGATGAGTTAAAAGCTAAGGCTAGAGAACAAGGCATTGATTTAATTGATTTGGGGATGGGGAATCCCGATGGCGCGACACCACAGCCAGTGGTGGAAGCGGCGATGAAGGCTTTGCAAGACCCCAGTAATCACGGTTATCCCCCCTTTGAAGGGACAGCTAACTTTCGGCGTGCGATTACGACTTGGTATAAGCGTCGCTATGGGGTGATGCTAGATCCTGATAGTGAAGCTTTGCCGTTGTTGGGTTCTAAAGAAGGATTATCCCATTTAGCGATCGCCTACATTAATCCTGGGGATGTGGTCTTAGTTCCCTCCCCCGCCTATCCCGCCCATTTTCGCGGGCCTGTGATTGCGGGTGGTCAAGTCCACAGCTTAATTTTAAAAGAGGAAAATGATTGGTTAATTGATTTAACCACCATTCCCGACGAAGTGGCAAGAAAAGCCAAAATCCTGTATTTCAACTATCCCAGTAACCCCACAGCCGCCACCGCACCCCGTGAATTTTTTGAGGAAATCGTGGCGTTTGCCAGAAAATACGAAATTCTCTTAGTCCATGATTTGTGTTACGCCGAGTTAGCTTTTGATGGTTATCAACCCACTAGCTTACTAGAAATTCCTGGGGCGAAAGATATTGGTGTAGAGTTTCACACCTTATCTAAAACCTATAATATGGCTGGTTGGCGTGTGGGTTTTGTGGTGGGGAATCGCCATGTCATCCAAGGCTTGCGGACATTAAAAACCAATCTAGATTATGGGATTTTCGCCGCCTTACAAACAGCCGCCGAAACAGCTTTACAATTGCCTGATATTTACCTACACGAAGTACAGCAACGCTACCGCACCCGCCGAGATTTCTTGATTGAAGGCTTCGGAAAGCTGGGTTGGGATATCCCCAAAACCAAAGCTACAATGTACTTGTGGATGAAATGTCCTGTGGGTATGGGTTCAACGGATTTTGCTTTGAACTTGTTGCAACAGACAGGTGTTGTTGTTACCCCTGGTAATGCTTTCGGTGTGGCTGGGGAAGGATATGTGCGTATTAGCTTGATTGCAGATTGCGATCGCTTGGGTGAAGCCCTACGCCGCATTGAAAAAGCTGGAATTCGCTATCAACCCGAAGTTGTTGGGGCTGGCTCAGAACTAGGAGTATAAATCATGCCTTCGGTATTTCCAGGAATGAACCCATATTTAGAACACCCGGATTTATTTCCTGGATTACATCACCTGTTGATTACTGAAATTGCTAGGTTTTTATCTCCTCAACTGCGTCCTAAATATCGTGTCGCCGTTGAAGTGCGGATGTACGAAACTACAGATGATAGTTCCGTAATTGTTGGTGTTCCTGATGTCATGGTGAAAACTCGTCAACACACCAATGATCCCAACAATATAAATGTAGCTGTTGCCACCCCAACACCTAAACCCATTAAAGTCAGAGTACCAATACCTCTTACTATTAAAGAAGGATATTTACAAGTAAAAGAAGTAGGGACGGAAGAATTAATTACTACGATAGAAATTCTTTCTCCTACTAATAAACGTCCAGGTAAAGGCAGGAAAGTTTATCAAAGAAAACGGGAACAGGTCTTAGGTAGTCATACTAATTTAATAGAAATTGATTTATTACGCAAAGGCAAGCCCATGCTGATGTTTGGTGATGATATTGAAAGTGATTACCGGATTTTAGTCTGTCGGGGAAATCGTCGTCCTCTAGCAGATTTATATGCTTTCAATTTACAAGATACTATTCCTGCTTTTCCCCTACCTTTGCGTTCTGATGACAATGAACCCGTGATAGATTTACAGGCTTTATTCACGCAGGTTTATGATATTTATGATTATGATTTAATTGTTGATTACACTCAAGAAGTAGTTCCACCCTTGTCAGAAAAAGATGCAATTTGGGCGGATGAATTATTGCGTGAGCAAGGTTTAAGATAACCTGCATCAAACTCTAGATTGTTGCGTCAAAATGTTTGAATAGAGCCAGATTTACACTGTTGCCGAACCAAGGTTAAGTTAATGCAATCTCCTAATGCTACCACTACCAGCTTGATTGTTGCTGGTTTTCACGCACTTTCTGACCCCATTAGAATTAATGTCCTAGAATTGCTACGTCAGCGTGAATTGTGCGTCTGTGACTTGTGTGAAGCATTAGGGGTGAGTCAGTCGAAGTTATCTTTTCACCTCAAGACTCTCAAAGAAGCTGACTTAGTTAACTCTCGCCAGCAGGGACGTTGGATTTACTACAGCCTAAATTTACCCCAATTCACCGTCTTAGAGCGGTATTTAGCAGATTTCCACAGTTTGGGGCAGATATTACCCACACGTTGCTGTGATAACATTTCCTGATATATCAACTTTTTTTGATGAATTTTTGTGAATACCATCCCTGATGTAATTGACATATCAATTTTTTTTGAAATGATATAAATAACACAGGGAACGAAAAACAATTTTGAAATTGATGAAATATTTCCTCAAAGAAGTTGCTCAACACCAAAGCGAAATTTTAGCAGAAGCTATCGGCACATTTATTTTAGTTTTTGCTGGTACTGGTGCTGTGATGGTCAATCAAATTAGTCAAGGTGCAGTGACGCATTTGGGGATTAGCTGTGTTTTTGGTGCAGTTGTAGCGGCTTTAATTTATAGTCTGGGACATATTAGCGGCGCGCATTTTAACCCAGCCGTGACATTAGCATTTTGGACTAGTGGATTTTTCCCGAAAAGGCGAGTTTTGCCTTATATTTTGGCACAATTATTAGGTGCGATCGCAGCTTCTAGTCTACTGCTTTTAAGTTTGGGTAGAGTTGCTAATTTAGGTGCGACTTTGCCTTTAAATAGTAACTGGCTACAGTCTTTTATTTTAGAAATTGTCCTCACATTTATTTTAATGTTCGTGATTTTTGGTTCAGGATTAGACCGCCGCGCACACATTGGTTTTGCAGGATTAGCAATTGGCCTAACAGTAGGAATAGAAGCAGCATTTATGGGGCCAATTACAGGTGCAAGTATGAATCCGGCGCGTTCTTTTGCACCCGCTTTCGTAGGGGGAATTTGGCAACATCATTGGCTTTACTGGGTTGCACCAATTTTAGGCGCGCAATTAGCAGTAATAATTTACGGTCAAATCTCTCATGGGTTTCGTGATTTTAAAGAATAAGATATATGGCTTTACCAATATTGATAAATCAGAGAAAAATTAGTGACTAAATATTGTTGTAGGTAATAAAAATATGAAATCTTTCGAGCATCCTCCCAGAATATTATTTTTATATGGTTCTTTGCGAGAGCGTTCTTATAGTCGCTTATTAGCAGAAGAAGCCGCCAGGATTATTACAGAGTTTGGTGCGGAAGTGAGGTTTTTTGACCCTCGTGAATTACCCATTTATGCCAGTGTGCCAGATACTCATCCCAAGGTACAAGAGTTACGCGAATTGAGTATGTGGTCTGAGGGTCAGGTGTGGTCTTCCCCTGAGATGCACGGTAATATTACTGGCATTTTGAAAAACCAAATTGACTGGATACCTTTAAGTTTAGGTGCGGTCAGACCCACCCAAGGAAGAACTTTAGCCGTTATGCAAGTTAGTGGTGGTTCGCAGTCATTTAATGCTGTCAACACAATGCGAATTTTAGGCCGATGGATGCGAATGTTTACAATTCCCAATCAATCTTCCGTGGCGAAAGCTTATCAGGAGTTTCACGAAGACGGCACAATGAAGGATTCATCATACCGCGATCGCGTGGTTGATGTCATGGAAGAAATGTATAAATTTACCCTCCTGTTGCGGGATAAAGTTGACTATCTCACAGACCGCTACAGCGAACGTAAAGAAGAAGCTGCAAAAGCCACTCTTCAAATAGCAAACAGTGCATTGGAAGTCAAAGCTAATTAATTCATCAAAAATAAAAAACAATGAAAAAAATCATGTTTGTCTGCAAGAAAAATTCTCGCCGTTCCCAAATGGCTGAAGGATTTACCAAAGTTTTAGGTGCAGGTAAAGTAGAAGTATCTAGCTCTGGTTTAGCATCTAGTGAAGTAGATCCCATCACAGTACAAGTCATGTCTGAAATTGGCATTGATATTAGTAATCAAACATCTAAGCCATTAAGTGATTTCAATCCAGAAGATTACAATGCGGTGATTTCATTATGTGGTTGCGGTGTAAATTTACCAGAATCTTGGGTATTAAGAGAAGTATTTGAAGATTGGCAATTAGATGACCCTGAAGGAGAATCTATAGACACATTTCGCCGTGTGCGAGATGAAGTCAAAGAGAGGGTTTTGCAGTTAATTACATCTCTTAGCTAACTCTTTGGAACCAAGCAAAGATATCATTAACAGTGAGTTTTAAATTAATACCTTCTAGGATAGGTAATACATCTGCTTCTGATAAGATATCTGGTAAACTATTGCTCTGATAAACTATCACTGAGCGTTCATAGGGGTCTATTAACCATCCTAGTTGAGTACCATTTCTCATACAGTGGAGAATATTACCTGTTACTCTAGTCTGACTTTGGTCAGGTGAGAGAATTTCGATTATCCAAGCAGGTGCGAAATTAATACCCGTGCTAGTAATATCGCCATTTTCATCTAATGGAATTTGGTTACTAGCAACCACTGCAATATCAGCAACTATGGAACGATTACCCAAAGTACAGCGCAATTCGGGAAAAGCTTCGTAATTACTTCCTGCTGTATCAATTACTCCCACTAAACGTTTTTGTAAAAGGCTATGTTTCGCACCTGTTATAGTTTTTTGAATTGCCTGTCCGTTAATATATTCCCATGCTGGTGACTCATCTATGTATGGAAGTTGTAAAAATTCTACTAATGTGCTATTTTCTGTAACTATAGCTGTCATGGTTAATCACCAACTTTAGGACTGTTGCAGCTGCTGTCTTACCCAAATCCGAAAGTTTTTGAGGGTAGTATTTCTGCCAATAATTTTACTTTGCTCAAGATATTGGGGTATGACATCAATTAGAGGTAATTCGGGAAAAATTAAGCTACTTTGAGACTCTATATAAACACCCTCTTGCAAAACATTAATTTGTAGCTGATCTTTTTCAAACCGCCACAGTTCTGGTACTTGCAGCGATTGATAAATATTGGGATGGGTGCGAGCAGTAATATCAATTTCTAAGGCTAAATCTGGTGGAGGATCTATCGTTAAATCTAGTCTCTTTTTGCCACGAATTTGAGGTTCATTTTTGATATAAAAACATTGGTCAGGTTCTATACCTTGAGCCATGAATTGATTCTTGAAGGTGGTAGAACCAAGACTAATAAATTCGGTGTCTAGTTCTTCTAGAAGTGCTTTGACTAAATCACTGATAATTTCTTTACCGTATTCATGTTCTGGCAATGGTGCCATAATTTCTAACATTCCCCTATCATAAGCAATGCGGGCGGCGCGGTGTTCTCCTAACTCTTCGAGAATAGTTTCTAATTCTTGCCAAGTTACATCTCGTAACACTACTGTTTGTCCAGGTGGAATATAGATGCGCTTGAGTTCTAATAACATCATTGCCACTCACATAAACTTATATCTAAGCTAGCTCGTTTGATAGATTTTGTTGATCGTAACTCTGTGATATTGATGTAGTATTTTTTACGCCCGTAGTTGGATACACATTATAAATTTATCAGGCTAAGATAGCAGCCAAATATAATTGATATCTTAATTAACTCAGTAGTTGTGATTAATCAACATTCTGCAAGTCTGATACATTCTTCAGCAAATACAACTCAGCAACCATATCAATTTAGCTGGGTTGACTGGTTTTGTTTGTGGTATCCTCCTGGTTGGTTAATTTTATTTAACCGTCATTGGCAACATTATCACGCAGATCCCGACGGTTGGCATTGGCTAGAATATTTACTATTTTTAATTCCTGGTGGATTCTATCTGGCGTTTTTGATTCGATGGTTGCGTTTGAGTTGTCGTTCTCCTCGAACAGAAATTGTAGAATTTAATCCCGACTATCAACGGGCTTTTCGTGAAGAAATTTTAGCTTTTATTGTGAAATATTATTTTCGTGGGGAATTGCACCAAGTAGAGAATTTACCCTCTACGGGTTCGTTAATTGTAGCTATGAACCATGCAGGGATGTGTTTTCCTTGGGACTTTATTAGTTTGGGTTATTTATTAGGGGAAAAACAGGGTTGGACAGTGCAACCTTTGGCGGGAGTATCATTATTTGAACATCCTTGGATGGTGTGGTGGCTACCTCCAAAATGGTCGCAGGTTTTGGGTGGTGTGCGTGCAGAGTTGGCTGATTTTGAGCAGGCTATTTCCCAGGGTAAAACTTTATTATATGCGCCGGAAGGTTTACGCGGCCCGTTGAAGGGTTGGGGGAAACGCTATCAACTGCAAAAGTTTGATGTGAGTTTTTTACAGTTAAGCGATCGCTATCATATTCCGATTTTGCCAGTCGTTTGTATGGGTAGCGAATCTTTACATCCTTGGACAGTAAATATACAAAAGTTACAAAGACTATTTAATTTACCCTTTTGTCCCATATCGCCTTTAATGTTTATACTCATTCTCTTTCCTTCAATGGGAGTTTGGGCAATGAAAACTCGCCTACATTATTTTGTTCAACCATTGGCAACCATCAACGGCAAAATAGAGTGTAATCATCAAGGCAATAATACTAGGAGATTAGTTTATCAACGCGCCAATCAATTGCGTGAACAATTACAAATGCAAATTAACCAACTACTAACTCAATTGTCTTCCATTTCAAAAGTCTGTGGTTAATTGACTTTTTTGGTTGATGACTTTGTCCTGTTATGACACATTCTCCGGTGAAAGTGATGGTAGTTTATATTTGCACAGACTCCTTGATCCCATCAACATACAAGCTATGACACTCAATTTATACTTACTGAGACATGGAGAAACTACTTTTAGTCAAAGTGGTAACTTCTGTGGTGCAACTGATGCAGAGTTGACACCAGAAGGAATACAGATGGCCAGGAGTTTTGCTGATGTTTATCAAAAATTGCAGTGGGAAGCAGTCTATGCTAGCCCGATGAAGCGCACAATTGCCACTGCCAAGCCATTTTGTGATGCTACTGGTATGGAAATGCAGTTGCGCGACGGACTCAGAGAAGGTAGTTACGGCGCATGGGAAGCTAAGAGTAAATCCTTTGCTCAAGAAAATTACGCAGACAACTATGTAAAATGGATGACAGAACCTGCTTGGAATGCACCCATAGGTGGAGAAACGGCGGTAGAGATTGCGAACCGTTCTATGCCCGTAATTGCTGAAATTCAAGAAAAACATCCTCAAGGAAATGTTTTAGTAGTTTCCCATAAAGCCACGATTCGGATTATACTTTGTAGCTTGCTGGGAATTGATTTAGGACGTTATCGCTATCGGGTGAATATTTTGGTTGCGTCTGTAAGTATGGTTAAATTTGATGTTAATGGCCCTTTGTTAGAAATATTAGGCGATCGCCATCATATACCCGATCATCTCCGCTATCGCCCAGGAACGTAATATTTTCTGCTAGTAGTTGCTCAAAAACTATTGAAATTATATTTGTAGATGTTGAAAGTATTCATTGAAGAACAATAATATTCTTCAATGAATATAGGAATCATATTTGATTTTTGCGAAGCTAGGTACACTTTGATTCTTTCTTTCCTGTTCCCTGTTCCCTGTTCCCTGTTCCCTCCCTACGCAAATAATTTCAGGAATCAAAGCGGATTCCTACAAATGAAGTTAGCAATTAAGTCAACAAAGTAACTTTACCACTAGCTAAATCATAACGACCACCAACAATTTTCAATTTACTATCCTTAATTAAACCGCCGAGAATAGTGGAACTCTCTCCTAATTTTTCTGCTTGATACTGCACATTTGCAATAATAGAATTTTCTTCCAAGCTGCCGGTTTTATTTCTCACTCTTTCTACAGCCGGCTTGATTTCTTCCACAAACACACCAATTCTTCCAGGTAAGGGATCACCTTTAGTTGCTGCAATCACTGCACCGCATCTAGCATGACCTAAAACTACAATTAATTGCGCGCCTAATACAGCTGTGGCAAATTCTAAACTACCTATTGCAGTTTGACTCGCAACATTACCAGCCACCCGAACCACAAATAAATCGCCTAATCCCTGATCAAAAACAATTTCCGCCGGTACTCTAGAATCTGCACATCCCAGTATGGCAGCAAAAGGATATTGAGCTACAGCAGTTTCTTGCAATCTGAGTTTTGATTGATGGGGATTGAGACGTTTACCATCAACAAACCGTTTATTTCCTTCTAGTAAAAGGGCTAAAGCCTCTTGGGGATTAACTGGTTGTGGTTTTTCTCCTGTAACCGTAGCAGGTGTTTGTGCAACTGCTGATTCTCCTGATAAAAGTACATTCCCAATAGCACTAGCACCTATACCAACACCACCTACACCAGCTAATTTTAAAAAGTTTCTGCGCCCAACAAATCCATTAATTTTACTCATGATTCACCCTCATTTTCCACAGCAGATTTTCACTAAATTGCGATAAACAAAAATAAAGAAACGCCCTAAATTGTTAGCAATTAAATGCAGACAACACTTTTAGGGCAATAAATGATGAGTTATCGCGACCTAGTAATATCAAGCTTTGTTATTGTTAGGAATATATCAAACTTATGTATAACATCTAAATAAATCTATCATTAGAATAGCTTATGTATTTACCAGCTTTTCATCTATGATTTTGATCTGAATCTATCTCTCCTCCACAGATGAAGTCCCAAAACGATAGCCCTTACCATAAACTGTATGAATTAAGGTTTCTTCCTTACCTACTTCAATTTTGCGTCGCAGTAGCCGAATTAAGGCAGCTATCACGTTACTGCTAGGTTGTTCTTCATTTTGCCAAAGATATTGCAGAATTTGGGCATGAGTGAGTAACTGTCCCGTATGTTCCATAAAATATTGCAACAGCTGACTTTCTTTCTGGGAAAGTTCAATGACTCTACCTTGACGGTAAGCGACTTGATTGTCATAGTCCAGCTCTAAATCAGCTACAGTTAATCTGGCTGTGGTTGTTTCATAGCTGTGCGAACCTGAACGCCGCAACAAAGCGCGGACTCTAGCCAACAATTCCCGCAGTTCAAAGGGTTTGACTAAATAGTCGTCTGCACCAGCATCTAAACCTTTTACCCTATCATCTAATGTATCTTTAGCTGTGAGAAACAAAACAGGGGTTACTTGGCCTTGATTACGCAATTCCTGGCAAATTTCCAAGCCTGTTTTGCCAGGCAGCATCCAGTCTAAAATTAGTAAATCATAACTACCTGATTGTGCCATTTCTCTACCAGTTGCACCATGATAAGCCGCATCAACGGTGTAACCTTCCCGCGTTAAAACACGACTTAAAGGATCAGTGAGTTCAACTTCATCATCAACGAGTAAAATTTTCATACTGCTAGAGGTATGGGGTGTAGGGGTGTAGGGGTTGTAGGGGAAAGAAGAATATCAATGATTTGGCTTTAGATTCAGAGTAGGAAACACCAAAATCACCTTTTTTCTTCCTACTGTTGTACTGACACTGCGGGTTTTGCAAAGCAATATACGTGAGACAAATTCATATTATCAATCAGTAACACCAGTTAATTATTCATCCCCTAAACCCTCACACCCTTACACCCTCAAACCCCTACACCCTCACACCCCTACACCCTCACACCCCCACACCCTTACACCCTTGCATAAATCCTGATAAAGTGTCCATAGCCAAGGATACCAAGAAAGAGAATGTTAACTGTTGCACTGCCGAAAGGGGAACTACTAAAAAATAGCATCCGCCTGCTGCAATCTGTGGGTTTGGATTTTAGTGCTTTTTTAGACTCAGGAACTCGCCAATTGCAAATTACTGATGCTAGCGGAACAGCCAAAGGATTGTTAGTCAGAGGGCAAGATGTGCCTGTGTATGTAGAATATGGTCAGGCGCAAATTGGTATTATTGGTTACGATGTTCTGCGAGAGAAACAACCACAAGTTGCTCATTTAGTAGATTTGGGTTTTGGCTATTGTCGGATGTCAGTAGCAGTAAAGGCATCTAGTCCTTATAAATCGCCTGTGGATTTACCACCCCATAGTCGGGTTGCTTCTAAGTATGTTAATTGCGCCAATGAATACTTTCAAAGTTTAGATTTACCAGTGGAAATTGTGCCGCTTTATGGTTCTGTAGAGCTAGGGCCGATTACAGGGATGTCAGAGGCGATCGTTGATTTAGTGTCTAGTGGCAGAACCTTAAGAGAAAATGGCTTAGTAGAGATTACTACTTTGTATGAAAGCACAGCTAGATTAATTGCTCATCCTCTTAGCTATCGCCTAAATACAGGTAACTTACATAATTTAGTTGAGCGTCTTCGGGATGCAGTTTTAACACCAGCATAATCAAGTAAGTAAGTGGGCGAAAATCAATCAAACTACATTAAGTAATGTAAAAAAATTCGATTAGGCTCGTAGTGAGGACTTTAGTCCTTCTCGGAGGACTAAAGTCCTCACTACAAACCTTTAATTATTTTTGCCTAGCTACTTATTAAGCAAATTTATTGAGTAAATATCCCTGGCTTTTCCCCAAAAGTTGGGGATATTGTTTGTTTGGAATGATTCTGAAGTAAGAAATATTCAGATGGAATTTTTGTTTTACTGATCAGAAAGTTAATTTATTTAAATTAACTTTTATATCCTAAAATTAGTGCAACGTTTTATTCTAGAAATAGATATTTAAATCAAATTTTGTTGCATTTTTTAACAGAAAGCTAGCTGCAATAACAACTCTGGTGTTGCAAATTTGACACCACTGACTATATTTTTAATCAAAGTGCTATGACATCTCACTTTACTAATCAGGAACAGGCGAGACTGGCAGAACTATATCAGTACCAAATTCTGGATACTGAACCAGAAGCAGCTTATGATAACTTGGCACATTTAGCAGCCTTTATCTGTGGTACATCTATAGCTTTGGTAAATTTTATTGATGAACATCGTCAGTGGTTTAAGGCTAAATTAGGTTTAGATGCCTCAGAAATGCCTCGTAATGTGGGTTTTTCGTATTTATGCCAAGAGCAACAGAATGTTGTCGTCATTCCCGATACATTAGCTGACGATCGCCTCGCCCAAAATCCAGTAGTAACCGCATACCCATATGTGCGGTTTTACGCAGGTGTACCCCTACTTAGTCCGCAAGGCCAGATGTTAGGAACTCTCTGTGTACTTGATCAACAACCCAAAGCCTTGAGTCAACAACAAATTGATGCGCTTGTAGCTTTAAGTCACCTAGTAATTGCTCAACTAGAACTCAGGCGGAATGTGGCTCATGTTGCACAGATAAGCGCACAAATGCTCAATCAAGAGCAGAATGCACGCAGAGAATCAGAAATAGTCAGCGATCGCATTAGTAATATCCTCGAAAGTATCACCGATGCGTTTTTCACCCTAGATCAACAATGGCGATTTACTTACATTAATAACCAAGCTGCCCAGCTACTACAAAAAAATCGCAATGAATTACTAGGTCAAAATATCTGGGAAACATTTCCCGCTATAGTAGGCACATCCTTTGAGCGAGAATATCAAAAAGCAGTAGCCCAACAAACAAGCGTAGAATTTGAGGAATTCTATCCACCGCTAGATAAATGTTTTGCCGTTCATGCTTATCCTAGTAAAGACGGTATATCTGTGTATTTTCAAGATATTACCGAAAAACATCACACAGCCTTCGCACTTAAAGAAAGTGAAGAACGTTGGCAATTAGCTTTACAAGGTAACAATGATGGTATTTGGGATTGGAATCTCAAAACTAATCAAGTCTTTTTTTCTCCACGTTGGAAGCAAATGTTGGGATATGCAGACCATGAAATCTCTAATAATCTAGAGGAGTGGTCAGAGCGAGTCCATCCCGATGACATAAGCTGGGTAATGCAGGCTATTCAAGCTCATTTTGACCGGAGAACACCGTATTACATTACAGAACATCGAGTGCAGTGTAAAGACGGTAACTACAAATGGATTTTGGATCGGGGACAAGCACTTTGGGATGAAACTGGTAATGTAGTGCGAATGGTAGGTTCCCATACAGATATTACAGAAAGCAAACAAACAGAAGCAGAACTGCAAAAGCAAAATTTGCGATCGCAACTATTTGCCGAAATCACCGTTAAAATTCGCGAAACCCTACACATTCGAGAAATTCTCCAAACTACAGTCCAAGAAGTACAAAAACTTCTGCAAGCCGACAGAGTATTAATTTTTCGTCTGTGGCCTGATGGTTCAGGCACAGTAGAACAAGAAGCCGTGTTACCAGACTGGCCTGTGATTTTAGGCAAAAGCATTATTGATCCTTGCTTCCAACAAGGCTATGTAGAAAAATATCGTCAAGGTAGAATCAGTGCAATTACAGATATCACTCAAGCAGATATTCAAGATTGCCATCGAGAATTCCTACAACAATTTGGCGTAAAAGCTAACCTTGTCGTTCCCATTCTCAACCGCGAAGGTATTTGGGGTTTACTAGTCGCCCATCAATGTCATGCACCCCGTCACTGGAATCAATTCGAGTTGGATTTACTACAACAGTTAGCTAACCAAATAGGTATAGCCTTATCCCAGGCGCAGTTACTAGAACAACAAACCCGCCAAACCCAAGAACTAGCCCGTTCCAACGCCGAATTAGAAAGTTTTGCCTATGTCGCTTCCCATGACTTACAAGAACCACTAAGGATGGTGACTAGTTACTTACAGTTACTAGAACGCCGCTATAAACCTCAACTAGACGGCACCGCAGAACAGTTTATCAGTTACGCTGTTGATGGAGCGCAACGGATGCAAACCCTCATCAACGATCTCTTAAACTATTCTCGTCTCACCACCCGTGGACAACCCTTCGTCTCAGTAGATTGTGCCGCCATTTTAGAACGAGTCAAAACTAACCTCAAAATCGCCATCGAAGAATCCAGCGCAGTCATCACCCATGATCCTTTACCCACAGTTACCGCCGATCCTACTCAACTCACCCAAGTTTTCCAAAACCTAATTGCGAACGCCATCAAATTCCGGCGAGATGTTCCCGTCGAGATTCATATTGGTGTAGTTGGGGGACTGGGGACTGGGGACTGGGGACTGGGGGACAAGGTAGACAAGGTAGATTTTACTACCATGCCCAATGCCCAATGCCCAATGCCCAATGCTCATTCCCAATGGCTATTTTCAGTCCGCGACAATGGTATAGGGATAGAAAAACAATATCTAGAACGTATTTTTGTGATTTTTCAACGCCTGCATGGACGCAGTAAGTATCCTGGTACGGGGATAGGGCTATCAATTTGTAAGAAAATTATTGAGCGTCATGGAGGTCAAATCTGGGTTGAATCTCAACCAGGTGAAGGCTCAGTTTTCTACTTCACAATTCCAGAGCAGGTCAAAAATCGTGATTAATACAAATAATGTTATGCCAATTCAGGTTTTGTTAGTAGAAGACAATCCAGGGGATGTGGAATTGACACGCATTGCCTTAGAAGATAGCAAAATCTCCGTCAATCTCAATGTTGTGGAAGATGGGGTGGAAGCAATGGCATTTTTGCGAAAACAAGATAAATATGCCGATGCACCCCATCCTGATATAGTCCTACTAGATTTGAATTTGCCAAAAAAAGATGGGCGGGAAGTATTAGCCGAGATTAAAACTGATGACAATTTCAAGCGTATTCCTGTAGTAGTGCTGACAACTTCCCAAGCGGAAGAAGATATTCTTAGAGCCTATAACTTAGCGGCTAACTGTTATATTGCCAAGCCAGTTGATTTTGATCAATTCGTTAGAATTGTACAATCTATAGAAAACTTTTGGTTTGCGATCGTCAAACTGCCACCGGAGTAAGGCTATGGCAGATAAACATATTCAAGTTTTATTAGTAGAAGACAATCCTGGTGATGTTTTTTTAATTCAAGAGTTAATCAAAGAAGTTCATACAGTTAGTGTCAATTTACATACGGTTGAGCAATTATCAGACGTTTTTCATCTGGTAACTGGAGATGTTAATGGCTCTGATTTTGATGTCATATTGTTAGATTTATCCTTACCCGATAGCCAAGGTATTGAAACTTTTATTCAAGCTTATAACCAAGCTAAAACCATTCCCATTATCGTCCTGACTGGTATAGATGATGAAAACTTGGCCTTAAGAGCCATGCAAGAAGGCGCGCAGGATTATTTAGTCAAAGGACAAGTAACTGGTGATTTACTTGTCCGTTCTATGCGTTACGCCATAGAACGCCAACACATAGAAGATGCGCTGCGTCAAAGTGAAGAACGATTCCGGGTAGCCTTAAAAAACTCTCCCATTTTTGTATTCAATCAAGATAGAGACTTACGTTATACGTGGGTTTATAACCAAAGGGCTGGGTGGACAGAACAAACAATGTTGGGCAAGCAAGACTGTGAAATCATGCCCCATGCCGATGCCCAAGGGTTAACCGCAATTAAGTATCATGTTTTAACTACAGGTATAGGTACTCGTGCGGAAGTATCGATTACGACTGATAAAGGTGTGAGATATTATGATTTGACTGTTGAACCATTACAAAATGAATCACAAGAAATTGTTGGTATCACTTGTGCCAGTATTGATATTACTGAACAACAAATTGCTTTACAAGAGCGTCATTTAGCAGAAGCAAAAATTCGTGAGCAAGCAGCATTAATAGATATCAGCACTGATGCTATTTGTGTACGTGATTTACAAAATCAGATACTTTTTTGGAATAAAGGTGCAGAAAATTTATACGGTTGGTCGGCCCAAGAGGTAATCGGCAAAAATGCCAGTGAAGTATTGTTTCATGAACCTTCATCAGAAATAGAATTGGCTCTACTACAAGTCATTTCTCAGGGCAAATGGCAAGGAGAATTAAACAAAGTGACTAAAAATGGCAAAGAAATTGTTGTTGCTAGTCGCTGGAGTTTAGTTCGTGATGAAGATAATAAACCAAAATCAATTCTGACTGTAGACACAGATATTACACAGAAAAAATATTTAGAAGCACAATTATTGCGTACCCAAAGATTAGAAAGTATAGGCACTTTAGCTAGTGGTATTGCCCATGATTTGAATAATATTCTGACACCGATTTTAGCCGGAGCGCAATTATTACCTCTAAAATTTCCCGACGTAGATGAACGCACACAGCATTTATTAGAAATTTTAGAAATCAATGCGAAACGTGGTGCTGATTTAGTAAAGCAAGTATTGTCTTTTGCTAGAGGTGTAGAAGGTAAACGTATCACTTTGCAATTGAGGCATATTATTGCAGAACTTGCCAAAGTTTTGAAAGAAACATTACCTAAATCTATTGAAGTAGTTACAGATATATCGAAAGACTTATGGATGATTTCTGGAGATAGTACGCAGTTACATCAAGTGATGATGAATCTGTGTGTCAATGCTCGTGATGCCATGCCTAATGGGGGAACTCTGACGATTACGGCGGAAAATCTCCTAATTGATGAAAATTATGCGCGCATGAATTTGGAAGCTACCGTCGGCCCTTATATAGTGGTGACGGTTGCAGATACAGGTGTGGGAATTTCTGAAGAAAACTTAGACCGCATTTTTGAACCATTTTTTACTACTAAAGCCGTAGGACAAGGCACAGGTTTGGGACTTTCGACAGTAATTGGTATTGTAAAAAGCCACGGTGGTTTTGTGAATGTAGATAGCGTTTTAGGGAGTGGTACTACATTTAAAGTTTACCTGCCAGCCGTAGAAAGTACAGAAACCTTTAGTACAGATGAGTTGATTCCATCCACAGGCAAGGGCGAATTAATTTTGATTGTAGATGATGAGCCAGCAATCCGTGATATTACCAAAACATCCCTAGAAAGCCACGAATATCAAACTTTAGTTGCTAGTGATGGGATTGAAGCGATCGCAGTCTACGCTAAATATGCCGATAAAATTAGTGCTGTACTAGTAAATCTCATGCTTCCAGGACTGGATGGTTTAACTACTATCCGCACTCTCAAAAAAATTAACCCCGATGTCAAAATTGTTGCCACCAGTGGCTTAATTGCTAAAAATAAGCTGGGAGAAATAGTCAACACCGGCGCAGCCACGTTTTTATCTAAACCCTACACTATTAACGAGTTATTGTTGGCTTTAAACCAAGTCATGGGTTAACAGGAAATAGGGATTTCTTGTGTACCCAGTTGATGATGGCTACTTATAACCAACGAAAGATTGAGATATGTAATATATTTCCTAACATCTGGAAAGGGATTTTAGCTTAGTTTATCTTTACTTTCCCCAATCCCCAATCATTCCTTCCAGGAGTAGCATCTATGCAATTAAAACCAATCAATCAGCAAGTTGTTGCAGTAGTTGGAGCTTCTAGTGGTATCGGAAGAGAAGCCGCACTGCAATTTGCTAGACGGGGCGCAAAGGTAGTTGTTGCGGCTCGTGGCGAGTTAAAGTTAAAGTCGCTGGTGGAAGAAATTCGCAATTTTGGTGGTGAAGCAACCCATATTGTTGCTGATGTGCAAGTATTTGAACAAGTAAAAGCGATCGCAGATCGAGCAGTAGAGGTTTATGGACGGCTCGATACTTGGGTACACGTTCCAGCTATTGGTTTATTTGCAACCTTCGACAACACCACACCAGAAGAATTTAAACACGTCATTGATGTTAACTTGATGGGTCAAGTGTATGGCGCGATGGCGGCTTTACCCCATCTCAAACGAGAAGGAAGAGGGGCTTTAATTCATATATCATCAATGGAGGGCAGGCGATCGCTTCCTTATCAAAGTGCCTATTCTGCCGCTAAACACGGTGTAGAAGGCTTTCTCGAAGCTATGCGGATTGAATTAATACATGAAAAATGGCCTATCAGTGTCACCAGTATTAAGCCAGCCGTCATTAACACTCCCTTCTGGAATAATGGCTTGACCAAACTAGGCGTAAAACCGTCAGGAATACCACCTTACTATGACCCTAAAATTGTCGCCGATGCCATACTCTATGCAGCCGAACACCCCATTCGAGACTTGTTAGTGGGAGATGTCGCTAAATTACTCGATTTAGCTCAGAAAATCTCGCCTTCCCTGGTAGATTCGTTGCTATTAGCGATTGGTTTTAATTTACAACGTAGCAATGAACCCAAATCAGAAGATGCGCCCAACAATTTTTATCAACCTGTTCCCGAAGACAGCAGAGTTGACGGAGATTATCGTCACTTAGTTATACCCAGTATTACTGATGCCTTGGGTAAGTTACCTATATTTCAGTGGGGTACAGGAGCTTTATTAATGTTACTTGCTATACAAGCATTTCAGCAAAATGAATGATTAAGCCCTTTGGGCAAGGAATCGGGAATATCATCCAAGACAGTATTATTTACTGTTACCAAAGGTAACTGGTTAAAACTTGATTTTGTATAAATCAAATAATTCTCCCGTTAGTCTGGTGACGATTTTCGCCCCAGATGCTTTGATGTTTTTTTCCCACTCATTTACAGTTTCTAGAAACACTTCTGCACCTAAATATGTTTCTAGCACCGCCCAATCTTCTGCTAAAGGGTGTTCGGGATTGAGAATATCAAAAACAAACAGCCCGCCTGGTTTCAACACCCGTTTAACTTCTGCTAAGACCGCACTCCAATATTCTAGGGGGAAATAGCAGCTAAAACCGGTAGCGATCGCTAAATCAAATGTCCCAGCAGCATAATTTAATTGATGTGCTGCCCCTAACTCTACCCCTTTAAATAACTTAGAATTCAACTGTGAACCACGAGAATTCAACGTATCTCGCGCCACATTACTAATTTCTTGACCGTAAAAAAACGCCTGCCAATCACGCCAAGGATAAATCAAAAAACTCACACCACAACCAATATCTAAACAGTGGTGATTTTTTTGGGGTTTAGCTATTTCCCAAAAAGGCGAAACAATTCTTCCTGTTAACAATCCCGATTTCCATTCTTGAAATATAGGCATCGCCTGAACTTCTTCAGGTAATTCAAAGGGCTGATTTTGATATTGTTTATTAAATCGAAATGCAACCTGTGCAATTCTCGATTGCCATTTTTCTTGTTGAGAGTTGAGAGAAAACAAAGGACTGTAAGAAGAATTTTTAGACATTTTGCGTATTGGTGATTGGGGACTGGGTATTGGTGAGCTAGCGCGGTATTCTCTGCGAAACGCTTCGCGAGAGCGACTGGCGAACCCCAAAGGGGGAATTGAAAATGTAGTATGAGGTAATTTAATCTTAGATTTTGAAATTGTGGTTTGAGTTGAAACTTTAATCCAAAATCCAAAATTCCTAGTCCCCAGTCCCCAGTCCCCAGTCCCTACTTCACCCCTAATAATTCCACATCAAACAACAAAGTAGCGTTAGGGGGAATCACGCCGCCAGCACCGCGAGAACCATAACCTAGTTCTGGGGGGATGATTAATTGACGACGACCACCAACTTTCATGGTGCTAAGTCCTTCATCCCAGCCTTGAATTACTTGACCAACGCCAATAGTGAAACTAAAGGGACGATTGCGATCGCGGGAACTATCAAATTTAGTACCATCCGTTAAAGTACCAGTGTAATGTACTGTCACAGTTTGTCCCTTTTCTGGTGTTGCACCAGTTCCCTCTTCTAGTTCCACATACTTTAAACCAGAAGGGGTAGTAACGGCGTTAGAAGCATTAGACAAAGCATCAGACATATGATTGTTCGCTATTAAGGTATTGTTTTCTGTAACGCTTGTGGCCACCACTGGAGTAGTTGGGGTCACAGTCCCAGCAATAGCAGATTCCTGCTTACCGCCAATTTGTGACAACACTAACACTACAACACAGACCAGCATGACAGCCACGCTGAGTAAAATTGCTTTCAAAATTAGCCCTCCCTACAGAGGTAGTTTGGCAACGAAAATTACCAACAGGACAAAATTAGTTTAAAGCACAAGCAGTTCTTAACGCCAAAGCTTATTCTCTAAATCTCTGACTTGTCGTTCTAAACGGTCAATTCTCCCCCGCAGTTCATCTACCTCTGACTGACGCGCCACTCCTAAATCCTGCATCATATTTCGCATTTGCCGTTGCATTTGAGTTTCCCAAGTTCCCTGCTCGGACTTTAAATGCTCTACAATGTCATCCATGACAGTTTTTGCTTGTTCAGGATTAAGTTTGCCATCCTTTACTAATTCATCGCTCACTTCTTTGAGTTTCTCCGCCATTAGAGAAGTTGTCCCAATACCAAGCATCATTAGTTGCTGCAACCAGTTGTTGCTGTCCATACTTCCTTCCTGTTATTTATTTCAAACCAGCTGATCCTTGCTTGTGAGTGTGTGCAATCAAGCTATGCTGGAAGCTTAGTTTAATCTAGCCTACAGATCTATTCTGGCAAATTGGCGAAGAGACGGGGTGAAAGGTTTTGGTTATAGAATTTCTGAAGTTTAAAGTTGTCCCTGAAACACGAGACAATTATCTCCAACAGGATGCAGCCATTTGGACAACTGCCCTAGCTAAGTATCCAGGGTTTCTAGGCAAAGAAGTATGGATTAACCCCCATGATCCTACAGAAGTGACATTTATTATTCGTTGGGCAACCAAAGAACAGTGGTTTGCCATACCCCCAGAAGATTTAGCGACCATAGAGCAGAAGTTTAGCCAAGCCGTTGGTAATACCTACGAGTTAATAGAATCAAAAGAGTATCAAATATGGTAATTCTTTGAATAATGAATAATGAGTAATGAGTAATGAGTAATGAGTAATGAGTAATGAGTAATGAGTAATGAGTAATGAGTAATGAGTAATGAGTAATGAGTAATGAGTAATGAGTAATGACTATTGACTATTGACTATTGACTATTGACTGTTGACTATTGACTGTTGACTGAATAAATTTCAAATCTAAAATTTTTTATGCCATTTTTACCACCAATGAATATGATGGACTTCTTTCGTAAGAGTGAAGGGGTCTGGTTTACACAACGTACAGTACATCACTTTGATGCGGTGGCGGATCAGTCGGGAGAATCAAAGCTTTACGTAGGCGTGATTACAGTCGATGACCCGCGAGTCCAAGCCATTTGTGAACAGCAAGGTATTGATCCTACAAAAGCCAACGGTGGAGCTAGCTTCATGTGGCAAGAACATGAAGATGACCGAGAACCCAATCCTGATCATGCGGCTGTGTTAGTTGATGTACCTGATGACGAAACTGGCACATCAGGTAAATTACTCCGTAATCAAGGCTATGTAGAAAGGATTCCTGTGGTTAGTCGCTACTGGTTTGGTAAAGATGGGATTTTAACTATCGATACTGAGTATGAGAGTAACCAGGGACAAGAACGCTGTTGGTTTATGACAGATGATTTCCGCGTGCGTGTTAGTACCGTGCGGATGATGAACGGTGTCTATTTAATGACCTACTGCTCTGAACGCCGCTATTTGACTGATGCGAATTTAGCAACCATGATGCAACACAATTTGTCTAGAGCATCAGTGTGAACTATCTAGACAATGGGAATGGGGAATGGGGGATGGGGAATTAAAAATTTGTAAATCATACGTTTTATCTATTGGTTAATCGTAGATTTTATTAGTAATTGCTTGAATTTTATTGCCTTTTTTCGTGTTTCAGCACAACTCGTATAAATTCAGATTTCACTGATTTCAAAAGTCATACTCAGCAAAGCTTTTAGAAATTGCCTCCACATCACAATTTTTGGTGAATCAGTAGCAATTCATCACATATTTATAATTTTTGGTGTCCTTAAAATAGTATAATTACTACCCCAGAATTAACTACGTATATCTGCTGATTTTTTACGCATACTTCATGAGAATTTAGTCTGAAGTGAACAACAAACTCAGTATAATTCTGTATTAGTTGAGGGCGACAGCAAATTTATTTTTGTATGAGGGAGTTGGCATGATTACACGTGATGATTTTTGGATTATCGCCGATGATACTCGCTTGGAAACTGAATATGTAGCTGACAGAAAATTACATTATTTACAGATTGCTCCACTAGAAACACTACAAAATATCTGCCTTCAATATCGGTATTTCATTAAAGAGTATCCTAATAATCTCGGTGTTTTAGTTTCTAAACTTCCCTATGGCAAGATGAAAAGTTTAATGGCACAAATTCTGGCAGAAGAATTAGGAGAAGGGGATAACAATCTGACACACCTCAGACTATTTGATGATTTTCTCCTCAGTATTGGGATTAGCGAAGATGCACTAGAAAATTCCATCAATCAGGAAAATACTACTGTATTGAAAGACGATTAAGCAATTAACTATCCATAAGTCACCAGCGTATGCTATCGGCTTGTGTGGTATGGGAGGAGAATGTCTTTGTCAGATTTATCTGACCAATATGTATAAGAATTTGCTCAAGAATCCTTATATTAAGGAGAATAAACAAACCATTGATTGGGAATTTTGGAATATTCATGTTGGTGATGCTGATGTTACTCATCGCAAATTAGTCAGACAGGGAATCAATGAAATAGTAGATGTTGATCTGGCTTGCGTGAGTGATTTAGCTGCTGGGTATCAGAAAGCTAAACAAAATTGGGATACATTTTGGAGTAATATTTACCGAATCTCTGCACCTCAATTGCAGGAAGCAATGACTGTTGCTTAATTTTGGTAGTAGTAATTTGATAAATTTTGTATAAACCGTAGCCTTGTAGGGGAGAAACTCCAAAAGATTAAGTTTCTCCCCCTTTTGGCCTACGGTGTACGCACAAGTGCTACCCGCAAAAGGTTCAAGCTGTAAAAACCCTTTTAACTGTCATTATGAGGGAAGCGAAGTAATCGCATTATTCTTGGTTTTTGCGATCGCTTGTCTAAGACACACTGCGCGAACGTCGTTCCTCCTCTCTACGAGACGCTACGCTGTTTGTGCCAGTGTCCCGTAAGGAAAGCAATGATAGGCTTCCCAGAGCATTCAACATCCAGAACTAGACGATGAAATCAAGCATTAGAAATCTCTTTTTGGCTCACGTTAAGGATCGTTACTTTGTTTAACGTATTCGAGACTACCCGTCCTGAAATCCCTTATTGTGATGGGTTAAGGCAGATGAGTCTATAAATTCTTATGTATAAGTGCTTTGTTGAGCATCTAGAAAAATCGCTTTTGCAACGGTTTTCATTACAGAGTCGCCCAATTCCAGCAGGACTAGAGTATAAAGTTAGCGATCGCGGTAGAAATCCCGCTACCATCCAAAGCAGGTGTTATCAATGTCCTGAGTTACGAAAAATTCGCTATACCTACATTGATGCAGGCGCAAGCGCGCAAATTATGAATAGTGTGATTTATCCTAGTCACCACTATGATTTACCCTTACTAGGTATAGACTTTCTGTCTTTCGGTCAGGTGAAAAACCTGATTGTGATGGATTTCCAACCCTTATTTCAGGATGAGGCTTATCTAAAAAAATATATTCAGCCGTTGCAGACATTGCACGAGAAATATCCAGACCTGTCACAAGACTTGGAAATGAAGTTTTATGATGCTAATCAGTATTTCTCCCAATATCTACTATTTGCTAAAACTGATGCGGAAACGGTGAAAACACGAGTATTTGCCGCCTTCAAAGATTATCTGGATTTATATTGGCAAATGCTAGAAGCCGCAGAACCTCTAAGTGATCAGTCAGATATTCAACGGATTGTCAAAGCTCAAAAGGATTACGACCAATACAGTGCTGACCGTGACCCTGCCTCTGGTTTATTTAGCAGCTATTTTGGTCATGAGTGGTCAGAACGGTTTTTACATGAGTTTTTGTTTGAAGATGCTGTACCTTTAGCCGCTAAGGTTGGTAAATAAGAGTCAATAGTCAATAGTCATTAGTCATTAGTCATTAGTCATTAGTTATTTTGAATTTTGAATTTTGAATTTTGAATTTTGAATTTTGAATTTTGAATTGAATTGAATATGACTCTCTATCAGCCGTTTTTAGATTATGCGATCGCGCTGTTGCAGGAACGTTTGGATTTGCGTCCTTATCCCATTCCCGCAGGATTTGAATCGAAGCAAGCAACGGTAGGTAAAGGTAAACATCAGGAAGAAGTCTTGACGACTAGCTACGCCTATCAATCTCCTAAACTTCGACAAATTCGCGCAGCTCATGTCCAGGGAGGAAATTCCCTCCAAGTGTTAAATTTCGTGATTTTCCCGCATTTAAACTATGATTTGCCTTTTTTTGGAGCAGATTTAGTCACCTTGCCCGGAGGTCACTTGATTGCTTTGGATATGCAGCCTTTATTTCGTAATGAGCCGACCTATCAGGCGAAATACACCCAGCCTATCCTGCCAATTTTTCACGCCCATCAGCAGCATTTACCCTGGGGAGGCGATTTTCCCGCAGAAGCTCAACCCTTTTTCTCGCCTGCCTTTCTCTGGACGCGTCCCCAACAAACGGAAGTTGTAGAAACTCACGTTTTTGCTGCATTTAAAGACTATCTTCAGGCATATTTGGATTTTGTGGAGCAAGCAGAACCCATCACTGATACTCAGTCTTTAAAGGATATTGAGCAGGCGCAGCTACGCTATTTACGCTATCGGGCGGAGAAAGATCCAGCCAGGGGAATGTTTACCCGGTTTTACGGTGCGGAATGGACAGAAGAATATATTCATGGCTTCTTATTTGACCTAGAACGAAAACTACTCGTTACCAGTGAGTAGGGGAAGGCAGGGAGCAGGGGGCAGAGGTGCAGGGGGCAAGGGGGCAGGTAGACAAGGTAGACAAGGTAGGATTTCTGATCCGATGCCCGATGCCCGATGCCCAATCCCCAGTCCCCAATCCCCAGTCCCCTTTCATTTTCGCAACATTTCTTAATATTTACTGCTCAGATTCCTGTAGCTCAATATTCCCGGACGAATTTTTATGGAATTGATTGCGTTTCATTAAGCTTTATAGGGCAGTTTATGCCTTGAAAACCTTGCCCTGTAAGCAATACACCTGTGTTTACAGGCTTGGTATAACGAAACAAGTGTTTGCAATTTGTAATAAATATCGATCCAACGACATAGTATAAACAAAGTAATGGAAAACTTAAGGACAAGGTGGCGGTGAGATATACCCAGTCATCTGTATGAATAAAGTTTTCCGACTATTAAAGAAATGTAAATTTTCCCAAGCTTCCCTGTGGAAGATCAGGGAGCATTTCAAGGGTTGTCATCCACTGGCGAAAGCATTTGAGCTGAATCCAGTTTGGCTGTAACCTGAACCAGACTCGAATAAATCCATTACGGAGATTGACGTTATATGTTCGACGCTTTTGCAAAAGTGGTTTCCCAAGCTGACGCACGCGGTGACTATCTCACCACTTCCCAACTAGATGCTCTGAGCGCAATGGTTGCAGATGGCAACAAGCGCATGGACACCGTAAACCGCATCACCAGCAATGCTTCTACAATCGTTGCAAACGCAGCTCGTGCATTGTTCGCAGAACAGCCCGCATTGATCGCACCTGGTGGAAATGCTTACACAAGCCGTCGTATGGCTGCTTGCTTGCGCGACATGGAAATCATCTTACGCTACATCACCTACGCAATCTTCGCTGGTGACGCAAGTGTATTAGACGATCGCTGCCTCAACGGTTTGAAAGAAACCTACTTGGCTTTGGGAACTCCTGGTGCTTCCGTAGCAGTTGGTGTTCAAAAAATGAAGGATGCAGCATTGGCGATCGCTGGTGATACCAATGGTATTACCCGTGGTGACTGCTCTGCATTGATGGCTGAAGTAGCTAGCTACTTTGATAAGGCTGCATCAGCAGTTGCATAAGCCGACTGAGCCAATCATTTAACCCGCCACAAGCGGTTTTGAGTCATCAATAAAATCCTTAAAACAAGATTATTTGGAGAGAATCCGACAATGAAAACCCCTCTAACCGAAGCAGTAGCAGCTGCTGATTCCCAAGGCCGTTTCCTCAGCTCCACCGAAATTCAAATCGCTTTTGGTCGTTTCCGTCAAGCTTCTGCTAGCATCCAAGCTGCTAAAGCATTGACCGAAAAGTCTTCTAGCTTGGCTTCTGGTGCTGCTAACGCAGTTTACCAAAAATTCCCTTACACCACCTCCATGCAAGGGCCTAACTTCGCTTCTACCCAAACAGGTAAAGACAAGTGTGTACGTGACATCGGCTACTACTTGCGGATGATCACCTACTGCTTAGTTGTTGGTGGTACAGGCCCATTGGATGACTACCTCATCAGTGGTATTGCTGAAATCAACCGCACCTTCGACTTGTCTCCTAGCTGGTACATTGAAGCTCTCAAGTACATCAAAGCTAACCATGGTTTGAGCGGTGATCCTGCTGTTGAAGCAAACTCCTACATCGACTACGCTATCAACGCATTAAGCTAATTAGCGATAGTTCTTTGCCCGGAGGGGTATGCAATTGCTGACTCAGGTTAGTTGTTGTTTACTCCTCCGGGCATTGCCGTTTTAAAATTCAAAATTCAAAATTCAAAATTCAAAATTAAGTAAAGTCAGTCTTATATATCTTTTGCGTAATTCCCAGATGTAGCTAAGTAAGCCTCTCCCTATGAAGAGTTATGGATGAAGTCTCTGAAATTCAAAGTGATGGTTCATTAACGGTAGAACAGGCGATCGCCAATCTGCAAGGTGAAGATTTAGGCTTGCGTGTGTATGCTGCTTGGTGGTTGGGACGGTTTCGGGTGAATGAGCCGGCAGCAATTGATGTCTTAATCGCCTCCTTAGAAGATGAGGATGATCGCACAGATGCAGGTGGTTATCCTCTGCGACGTAATGCAGCTAGAGCTTTAGGCAAATTAGGAGACAAGCGAGCTGTTCCAGCATTAATCCACTCGTTACAATGTTCTGATTTTTACGTCCGGGAAGCAGCCGCCCAATCCTTGGAAATGTTGGGGGATTTATCCTGTATTCCCAGATTAATCGAGTTACTTAATGATCAAGTTCCTGGTACATTACCCGCACCAGAACCGCCTCAACTAGCTCAACCCTTTGATGCAATTTTAGAAGCCTTGGGAACTCTCGGCGCACAAGAAGCAATTCCTGACATTTTGCCTTTTCTTGATCATTTTGTTCCTCGCGTGCAGTTTGCCGCCGCCCGTGCTATGTATCAACTGACTCCAGAACCACAATTGGCGAGTCAGTATGGCGATCGCTTAGTGCAAGCCCTGGCTAACGATGATTTGCAACTGCGACGCGCTGTATTAGCAGATTTAGGTGCGATTGGATACTTACCAGCAGCCGATGCGATCGCCCAAACTCTCGCAGAAAATAGCCTCAAGTTAATATCGCTAAAAGGCGTATTAGAAGCACAACTAAAATTCACCACACCCCTAGAACTTTCACCAGGGGCAATCAAAGTCATGACCTTGATGGATGAATTGTTGTAACAGTCCAACCTGAAGACATTAAAATATAGAAGGTAGCAATCATACCTCCCCTCATGACCTATGGCCGATCATCTTTCCTCCTTAATTCGGGCTGTAGAAGCCGCAGACTCTTCTAGTCGTTTGTTGGAAGCAGTACAGAACCTAGCGGCGGCTCGACAAGCAGGAGCAATCCCCACCTTGATTGCAGCCCTCAGCTATAACAATCCAGGAGCAGCAGTAGCCGCAGTTGATGGATTAATTCTATTGGGAGAACCAGCAGTTCCCGCACTCCTAGAGCAACTTGATCGCCACAACTATACCGCTAGAGCCTGGGCAATTCGCGCTCTCGCCGGTATCGGTGATCCCAGGGGATTAGTCACCTTACTAGGAGTCGCTACCGCCGACTTTGCCTTGAGTGTGAGGCGGGCAGCAGCGAGGGGGTTGGGAATGATGAAATGGCATTGGTTTCCAGAAGATTTATTGGAAATTGCCCAAGAAGAAGCATTAGAAGCCTTACTATTTGTGGCGCAGCAGGATGATGAATGGGTGGTACGCTACTCTGCGGTTGTGGGGTTACAAGCCCTAGCGAATGCCATCGCCCCCAGTTATACAGAATGGCGATCGCAAATTCAAGCTCAATTAGAGCAGATGTTAAATAATGATAGCAGTTGGGCAGTCCGGGCGCGTGCTGGCATGGCACAACAGCAGATTCACACCGAGACAGCAAAACAATCACCAGAAATTATAGAACAACCATCGCCACTGTCTGCTACAGATTGGCAAATGATTCTGGATAAACTTTATGAGCGCAAAGGACAAGAAAGACTACTTTTAGCAGAAGGTGATCCGCGTCGTTATCGAGAATTAGCAGGGTCAATCGCTCACCATACTGAAGAATAGCTGTTTCATGTTACAAAAATTAAAAAAGAGTAGCGACTGTCTTGATTTTCAAGATATCTAAGCCCCTCTCCGCGTCGGAGCGAAAAGTCTGAGCGGAGGTTTCCTCCGAACAGAACTTTTCAAGAGAGAGGGGTTTGGGGAGAGGTCGTCGAATTCACGTTAATAAGCTACAGGTTGACTAATTTTCACCAATTTGCAAAGTTAATGGCTACAGATTTAACGGTAAAATGTGAGGTATGGAAAAAGCCTACCGCTACCGTTTTTACCCAACTACCGAGCAAGAACAAATATTGCGCCGGACAATTGGTTGTGTGCGGTTGGTGTTCAACAAGGCTTTGGCAGCGAGAACTGAAACTTGGTATGAAAGACAACAGAAGGTTGATTATGTTCAGTCTTCTGCTATGTTGACGCAGTGGAAAAAACTTGAAGAACTTCAGTTTTTGAACGAGGTTAGCTGTGTACCACTGCAACAAGGCTTGAGACACCTGCAAACAGCATTCACCAACTTCTTTGCTGGCAGGGCAAAATATCCCAACTTTAAAAAGAAGCGTAGCGGTGGTAGTGCAGAGTTTACCAAGTCGGCTTTCCGGTGGAAATGTGGACAAGTCTACTTGGCTAAGTGTTCTGAACCACTGCCAATTAAATGGTCTAGACAGCTTCCCAAGGGATGTGAACCTAGCACCATCACCGTTAGACTTGAACCTTCTGGACGCTGGTTTGTTAGTTTGAGGATTGATGATCCAACAGATGAAAAACTTCAACCAGTTGACACTTCTGTAGGGTTGGATGTCGGGGTGAGTAGCCTTGTTACTCTGAGTACCGGTGAAAAGATTGCTAACCCCAAAGCGTTTGACAAGCACCATCAAAAGTTGAGGAAAGCACAGAAGTCTTTGAGCCGCAAACAGAAAAACTCTTGCAACCGAGATAAAGCTAGGCTCAAAGTTGCTCGTCTTCAGGCTAAAATTTCTGATTCCCGAAAAGACCATCTGCACAAACTGACAACTCGACTGATTCGTGAAAACCAAACGATAGTGGTTGAGGATTTGGCAGTTAAGAACATGGTCAAAAATCCCAAACTCGCCCACGCTATCAGCGATGCTGCATGGGGCGAGTTGGTGAGACAACTGGAGTACAAAGCTCTTTGGTGTGGTCGAACCTTGATAAAGATTGACCGATGGTTTCCTAGTTCTAAACGCTGTGGGAATTGTGGGCATATCGTTGATAAACTGCCGTTGAATATCAGAGAGTGGGACTGTCCCAACTGCGGAACACACCACGACCGAGATATCAACGCCAGTCAGAATATCTTGGCGGTGGGACACACCGTTACAGTCTGTGGAGTGAACATAAGACCTGATGGGCATAAGTCTAAAGGGCAGTTGCGAAAAACCCATAAGGGAAGGAAACAGAAACCTGAATCGTGAGGTTTAGGAATCCCCCGCTACACCCGCAAGGGTTAGCGGTTGGAGGATGTCAATTTGATGCCAACCCGATACTTCAAGGGACTTCCAGAAAATAAATTATTCAATATCTGAGAGAGAATATTTTGATTTTTCCCCCTGCTCCCTGCACCCCTGCCTACCACAGCGATTGTATTGGAAGTCCCTTAGTTCTTTAGAGTGGTGTGATGCTGGCAATTTTCCCATTGCGACGCTGAACTTGTTGGAAATAATTAGAGAGTTCTTCGTAGGGGATAACTACAGCTTGATTGACACGACGCACTTTGGGATAGCCTGGCTGAGAAATACTGGCTACTTCCACACGATACAATCGGCCTCCACCAAACGCTTGTGAGCCTTGAAACGCAGTGCTGGGGGTTTGTCCTCTGGGGGAAGGAAGGTAGGCAAAGCCATTGTTACTACCCGCAGGCGCAATGACTGGTGATGCAGTATTTTTGGCTAATTCACTAGCTAAACGTGCAGACTTACCTGTGATTTGGGAGCGATCGCTGTTGGCGTAACCGCGATAAAGTTGAAAAATCCTGGTAAAGCCTACAGTTTTTTGTCCAGATTGAGTGCTGAATCCCCGATAATAAGGCACTATATTGTCCCCAAAATTGCTTTGATATTCAATAGAGTCAATATAGGAATCAATATCAGCCTCATATCCTTGACTTTGATACAAATCTAAATGATCAGCAATCTCAGATTCATCATAGGGAGCGCGACCGAGCAAATGTTTATAATTGAGTTCTGTAAATCGGCTATGAAAGCTGCTAGAAAAAAACTTTGACTTGTACAAATCAGATTTTGCTAACTGTCTTACAAAATCTTGGACTGTAATATTTTTATTAATCAGCAGTGATTCTAAACTGGTCAAGCGTTCCGATTGTAGTAAATAATCATTACCTAAAACTTGACGATAAATAGCTGTTATTATTTGTTTAATTTCTGCTTGAGTCGCATTAGAACGTAATTCAATCGCCGCAGCGTTACTAAATGCAGAAGTTCCGAGTTTAGATGCTGCCGTCGTAATAGCCATTGCAATATTCTCCTTGTCAAAAGTGCTAGTAGTTAATAAGCCTGTTTTTAACTTATGGATAAGGTGGTGTAGAGGATGTCAAAAATATCCAAAAATTTTTGTTGAAACTTATTTTATCGATGACTAGATAACTAGTTAAAAAGTTTTTTTTAATGATTAGGAAAAAGCCTTGCGTAATAAATTGAAACGTTATAAATACTGTCTACATAAAGATTGTAGGCAATTAAAATTGACCACCAACACAGTGTACATCCAGTATTAAAAACTTTTCCAACTTACCACGCAAATGCTCGACGCTTTTGCAAACTTAACATTCAGTTTTGGTGTAACTAAATTACGGACGGTTTAAAATGTTCTGGTAGTCTTTTTCATCTCAATCGCATAATTACCAAATTCACTTCTCATCCTAGTTACACAAAACTGCAAAACTTATATGGTCAATTAACTCAGCACTCACTGCTGTATTGACGCTGGAAGGTATTAGCTTAAAGCATTGATGACATAATCAATGTAAGAATTAGCTTCCACAGCAGGATCGCCAGTTAAACCATGATTAGCTTTGATATATTTGAGAGCTTCAATGTACCAACTGGGAGATAGTTCAAAGGTACGGTTGATTTCAGCTAAACCAGCAATCAAATAATCATCGATGGGGCCTGTACCACCTACTACTAATCCGTAAGTGATAATCCGCAAATAATAACCGATATCACGAACGCACTTGTCTTTCCCAGTTTGGGAAGAAGCGTAGTTAGAGCCTGGGGTATTGGTGGTGTAGGGAAACTTTTGGTAAACAGCATTAGCAGCACCCTCAGCCAAGCTAGATGCTTTTTTAGAAAGTGTTTTAGCTGCTTCTAAGCTAACAGATGCTTGACGGAAACGACCGAAAGCAACTTGAATTTCGGTGCTACCCAAAAAACGACCTTGGGAATCAGCAGCAACAATTGCTTCAGTTAAGGGTGTTTTTGTCATGGAAAGATTTCTCCTAATTGCTTTTAAAAAATTTGTCAGAATAGACTTCTTGCAAAAGTCGCTGTTTGAGTCTGATGAGACTCTGATGCAAGAGGTCTAGTGTTGTACGGTTTTAAGCTACTGCGGCAGCAGCACGATCAAAATAGGATGCAACTTCAGCAATCAGATTGCTGCAATCACCACGAGTAATTCCGTTGGGGTCGCTAACAATAGCAATGGAAGCTTCTTTTAACTTCTGAATACCAACAGCAACGGAAGCCCCAGGAGTACCCAAAGCCAAATATGTTTCCCGTAATCCGTTGAGGGCGCGGTCATCGAGAACGCTAGCATCCCCAGCAAAAATTGCGTAGGTGACATAACGAAGGATGATTTCCAAATCACGCACACAAGCAGCTGCACGGCGGCTGGTGTAAGCATTTCCACCAGGTGCAATCAGTTGAGGTTGTTCAGCAAACAAAGAACGAGCTGCGTTAGCAACAATTGCAGAGGCGTTGCTAGAAATCCGGTTAACAACATCAACGCGCTTGTTACCGTCTTTTACCAAAGCGATGAGAGCATCTAATTGGCCATCGCTCAAATAGTCTCCTCTGGTGTCAGCTTGGGAAACAACTCTGGAAAAAGCATCCTGCACCATAGTTTTAATCTCCTAAATTTTGATTAATGCGGAATTTATTGATTGAGGGTTGCAGTCAGAAATTGAAAATCCGAGCTTTTACTTTTTATCAAACAGAACATCATGTCTAACTAAGCAATATTTCAATTTCTCAACCACATTAATTTGACGAGAAAGACTAGGCAATTTTTCAAATATTGGAAGTTTTTCTGTCATTAACAAGAGCAATAAACTCTCTAATGATTTGAGTTTATATTGGCTTTGTTTTTTGTTTAACCCTTACAAAATATTTTTATATACTGTTTCGTATAGGATTTTTATTAAGAAATGTTTAGAGAGATTTTAATAGTAGCGAAAAACAAAAACATTATCTGTATTTTCAGGATAATAAAATTTTTAATAATCTAAATATATTCGTTTACAATCAAAACGCAAAGCACAAAATGCTTACACAGCAAGAGATATAATGAATAGTTTATTTGTTCAATGCGATAAATCGATCTAAATTTACTGTCTAATAATATGCTGAAAAATAATGTTAAATTTTCATAATTAAGAGCGTAAATAGATTTTTTTATTCAGAGAATGTATTTGCAAACACTAAAAAAATAGAAAAAAAGCAGTCGTGATTACATTTTTTTCTAAAATATTTACAAACTGTAATAAAAAATATGACTTGATTAAAAACATAGTGGTAAATATTGAGCTAAGTACCATTTCGCAAACCGCTATAATATGCGATCGCCGTAAGTAAGTAGGAAAACAGAGGTGACAAACATTCAAATCGCGCAACAAGCTTTTGAAAATTTAGCCGCAGGATGGGCAACAGGCAATTTTCAGCCCTTCATCGATATGCTGGCAGATGATGTAGTTTTCTGGCTGCCGGTAGGAAAACAGCGAGACACAGGCTTTACATACGAGGATAAACAGCAGCTAATTGCCAGACTCCAAGCGCGGACAGCAGCAGGCGATCGCCTCATCTTCCATCCCCCTGATCACATCACCAGCAATGAAACTACCGTTACCCTAGAATTTGCCAGTCAAGGGACTATGGGAGAGCAACCCTATCAAAGCCGCAATCTCATTTCCTTCGACATCACAGGGGATAAAATTTCCGGCATCCGAGAGTATTTTGGCGACATCGATTGAGAATTTGCTTCATGGTAATTTACAAAGTCTGTGCGATCGCGTTGCTCAATGGTGACGCAATCTGAGAAGATCAAATACAGAGATTTAAAATATAGACCTTTTTTTATGCTGACTTTTCACGTTATGTGGAAAAGCTAACGTGAAACCTAACCCCCTAACCCCCTTCCCTACAAAGGAAGGGGGGAAAATTAAAGCCTCTCTCCTTGTAGGGGAGAGGTTTGGAGAGGGGTTTTTCAAATACCGTCAAAAGTCAGTTTTTTATCACCTTTAGGAAATACATCAAGATATGGCTGATACACAAGAATCCATGCCCATCGAACAGGCAACCCCTGAAGAACTCACCGAAATTATTGCCGAATTAGAACAATATCGAGAAAGATTGGTGAATGATACCCTGTCTATGGCTCAACGCGCCAAAGTGATGAAAGCGCAAGCTATGGCTTATTTAGAGCCGAACTTAGCCCAAATTGATGCCCAAATCCAAGCACTGCGCGATCGTCAAACTGCTCTTTCCTCTGGTAATTAACATAAGGATTTTCTGATGAATCACTCACTTAACTCCGACTCTGCAACAGTGGATCAGCCAGTCCCGCCAGTTAAGACAGAGCAAATTCAATCGGAGAATGATGCCCTAATTGAGAGGGTCAATGAGCAGATTACGATGGGTACCTTTGAAGTCAGCGACCACGTATTAAAACAGTTGGTTGAAGGCTTAGGAGATCCACGGGGTCTAGTACGGTTGCGGTTTGCGGAAACATTGGGTGAAATTGGCGAAGTTGCCACCCCTTTTTTATTAGATGCCTTGGCAAATCATAGCAATGTCGTTGTCCGTCGGGCAGCAGCTAAAACCCTCACAATTATTGCCGATCCGAAAGCTGTACCTAACTTGCTCTATGCCTTCCTCAATGATGAGGATACAGTGGTGAGGGGTTCATCTGTAGGTGCGCTAGCGAGAACTGGAGAAGCCGCAGTACCAAGTTTATTGGAGGTACTAGCATCTAATCAGCCAGAAGATATTAAAGGTCATGCAGCTTGGGCATTAGCGTTTATTGGTTCGGAAGCCGCAGATTATTTATACAAAGCGTTAAATGATGCTTCTGTAGATGTACGGTGTGCGGTAATTGGTGCATTGGGTCACGTAGCCCAAGAACAATCTGATGAAAAGTCCTGTAGTCTCTTGGTTTCGGCATTGACTGACCCAGAAGCATTGATTCGTACCGAAGCCGCAGCCGCACTGGGACAGGTAAATTATTTACCAGCAGTACCGCATTTAATTTTGGCACTCCAAGATACCGACTTAGATGTCAGAAAAGCCGCGATTAACTCTTTAGGGAAAATCGGCGATCGCACCGCGCTAGAACCTTTACAAGCATTACTTGATGATGAACAACAGGTGGTGCGAGTTTTAGCAAAATTAGCGATCGGGCAAATTGAACGTCAGGCGGAAGCTGATGATTGGTAATGGTGATTAATACAGTTATCAGTCACTTGTTCCCTGTCATTGCTTTAATGGCAATGGCAGGAAATTCTATAGGTAATAGCTGAGTAGATTGACATTTCACCTTAAAATCTGGTGAGTGGGGATAAAGCAAACAGACTCAACCATGCCTGACGAAAAAATTGTACTGCAACCTGACACATTGTGGGATAGCGTGAAAGAACGGACGCACCATGCTTTAGAATGCGGTGCGTTGCTCTCCATACCGACAGAATTTGAATTTGTCGAACAGGATGGGGTGAAATTTTTGGTGCGAATTTTATCTAATCTTGTCCGTAAAAATACTGCTAAAAAACAACAAGACAAACAAACCCAATCTAGCGGTAAAGAGTTTAATCCCTTCTTACCCTATGAACAAGATTTATTTGTCGCCGATATCTCAGATACTCATGTCTGTATATTGAATAAATTCAACGTCGTTGACTATCACTTATTAATTATTACTCGCGCTTTTGAAGAGCAGGAAAGCTTACTCACCTTAGCCGATTTTGCCGCTATGTGGGCTTGTTTAGCTGGGATAGATGGTTTAGCTTTCTATAACGCAGGTAAAAATGCGGGTGCAAGTCAACGACATAAACACTTACAGTTAGTACCCCTACCCCTTACACCTTCAGGAATCAAAACGCCTATAGAACCACTTCTAGCTGAGGCTAAATTTGAGGGTGAAATTGGCACCATCCCTGGATTACCGTTTATACACGGCTTTGCTAAGTTAAATCCAGAGTGGGTAGAATCTCCCTTGACAGGTGCTAAGGCAACTTTAGAGATTTATCAAAACTTATTGCAAGCTGTAGGTTTAGGTGCAATTGATGGTGATAGACAATCAGGTGCTTATAACTTACTAGCAACAAGAGAATGGATGCTCATCGTACCGCGATCGCAAGAACATTTCCAATCGATTTCTGTGAACTCATTAGGCTTCGTCGGTGCGATGCTAGTGAGAAACGCATCTGAAATGGAACTTCTCAAACATCAAACCCCAATGAATATTCTGAAAAACGTAGCCAAAAATTATAGTTTGTAGTCAGGACTTTCATCCTAACTACAAAACATCAAACCTGGCGTTATTTAGTTGATTAATTGAGAAAGTTGTTTCTTTCTAACCCAAAATAAACCCAGTCCCACAATCGACAAACCCAGCAGAGAACCTGGTTCTGGAACACGAGTATAGTTTACAGATTGAGTTGCAGTTGCATCAGCATTGAGAAAATTCTCGCTAAATACAGAAAATTGATTTGGTACTACATATTGCAAACCTAATCCCTGTCCCTTGGGAATGTTGCCAGAAAAGTCTGTTAAAACTGCGGCGATAGGATCATCAGCTTCCGTAAAAGTTACGCCATTGTAGTTAGCAAAAATCTTTAAACCTTCTGAAACTGTCACAAATTGATCAGCCGCCGCCTCTTGATCAAAGGAAAAATAGCCTGTAAGAGTCTGATCAAGGTTAGAGAAATTATAGGTGATGTTAGCAGCTTGGGCGGGTGTAATTTCTCCCAAGGTAAACATGAGAGTCGTCCCGGCTGTAGCAACTGCTAGCTTTTTGAGGATGGAGTTAATCATTTTTTTCCTTGGTGAAAGAAGAATTTTTGTAACCCCTTTGTCTATTACGCAGACTAAAAAGGGGTGAAAAAATAGCTTGTTTACAAAGCTGGGCTAGTCAAAGCAGTTTTCATCGCTTGGAAAATGTGGGTTTGGTCAACTACACCCCTCACACCTGGAACGGTGTAAGTATTGCCAGTGCTATCTGTAAACTTGACGCTTTGTCCCAAGGAGCGTGTGAGAGCAGAAGAATAAGCCCCTTGGAAATAAACCGGTACAGGACGTTTAGTGTGACTGCCCCAAAGGTATTTTTGAGTAGGATCAGAACCCCAGAAGTGACCAGCTTCTTGAGGGTTGTGTTTGTTATATGTGGCTTCTTTAGCGTTGTACTTCAACCCTCTAGCTAAATTAGGATTAGCGTTAGGAGTCAGTTTAGATACAAAGTCATTGTTAAGAGTCAGATAGTGGTCATGGTCAGCCGTGACGATGAGTAAATTCTTGCTCCAACCGCCATTTTTATTAACCCAAGTGATGACTTCTTGAACTGCTTTGTCGAAATCATTCATTGTACCAATGAGGTTATCCATATTGTCGTCATGGGCTGACCAATCGATATCACCACCTTCTACCATCAGCCAAAAGCCATCTTTATCTTTACCCAGAACCTTCAAAGCGGCTTTGGTTAAATCAGCTAGTGTGGGGTTTTCGTTAACTTCTCTAGCAACAAAACTAGCGTCTGTTTCTCCCACAGCTAGAGGTCTGACTGTATCTGGATTAGGGCCACTAACTGGATTACCATTAGCATCTAGAACAGGAACACACTCGCTAATAGAACCAGGAATGATTTTCCCTGATGGACAGGTTGCTGGAGTTCCACCCCTCACAACAGAGCTATAAATGGAGAAGTTATCTAAACCTGTGGTGCTGTAGTCACCCTTAGAGGAACTTGTAGGAAGATTTCCATTTTGACCACGCGCACCATATAGACCAAAGAGTTTACCGCCCTGATTGGGGTCAACGTTAGCAGCAGTATTTAATAGGGTTTGAGTAGCGTTTGTCCCACGTTCTAAGAAGGTGTAACCGTAGCGATTGGATGTAGGAGTTGGATTATTTTTCAGGTATTCGTAGGTGTCTTTAGTGATGTATGTATAGTCATAAGCCGGACTGACACCTGTTCTATTTTGCATATCTAGGGGATGACCACCACCTAACAGCACATTAGGTTGGAAGTCCAACAATGTCTGCTGCAAAATACTGTCTTGGTTAGTTTTATTAGGATCGTAAACACTGTCATACTTATTACGACGGTTAACGTAAGAAGCTGCTGCGCCTGGTGTAGCGTGGGTAATGGGTACAGACGTTACCAATCCTGTGGCTTTGCCTTGTTCTTTGGCAATTTCCAAGATGGTTTTCAATTTCTTCTCGTATACATCTACCCCCATTGCGTTGTTATAGCTTTTCACACCGGTATATAGAGTTGTGGCGGTGTTGGCAGAGTCGGGATAGCTGTATTTGATGTACTCTTTGTTGTAACTACCAGGATTAGCCGGGGATAAAGGAATCCAAGGAGCAGGGCCACCTTGGCTGACATCGTAACCAACTAAGTTTCCAGGTTGTGAGCTATTACCATCAGCGCGATCGCCTGGATTAAATGGAGTAGGTTGGAAGGAAAAACCAGGACGAACATTACTCAAGCCTGTGAAGGAATTAGATCCATCCAAAGCCGAGTTACCAGTGAAGTGTGTTTGATTGGTGGGTTCGGTGGGTGTGCTGGCTTGGATGGTTGTGCCGTATGTTGTCACCAATCCATATCCGGTGAGATTTTGGAAGCTCAAACCAGAGCCTTTACCACTGGTATAAAAGGGCGCGCCTTTAGCTAAGGCTGCGGCTCTAGCCATGTTCCAGCCCATACCATCACCAATCATGATGATGACGTTAATACCATTGCCAGCAGCTAAGGCAGATTCAATGGTGGGATTGCCAAACACCAAAAAAATGGCACAAAAAAGGCTCGTCATAGCGAGTGATAGGACTCGCCTGTACTTTTCTAAGTATGAAATCATTGCAGTATGTCTGGGAATAATTTAAATGAGCGCGACACCGATTCTGATACCAATTCAAATTTCCAATTTCCAAAAGTGAGACTCAGCATAGCTTTTAGCGTTTGCTGTTCCCCCCTCTCCTCTGCCTCTTCAGGTGAATTGGTATTCAATACGAAATTTGAAATGACAGTGATAGTCACTCATCACTGTTTTGATATGTTGCTTTTTTTGGGAATAATTGTATTTGGTGAAATCTTAATTATTGATAGAAATTTGGTTCTTCGTGGCTATAGTAAAAGTCTGGATGACCGAAGTCTAAAGATTGTGCCTGAATCTGATTTTGAATTGGCACTGAGGCGGTAACTGGTTGTTGGTTTGGTGTGGTGAAAGAAAATATGATCGCCACCATTAAACCAAAGATAAAACCAGCTAATACACGCCAATGACGTTTCAGTAATGAAATCATCGCACTAGCTCCTCTAAAGTAGGAAATAATAGCTTTTCTGCTTGCTCGCGATCGCCATCAATACAAGTTTCTGGTGATAAATTACAATTACAGTTGATGTCTGTAATTTGACCGCGCAAACACTGTACACTTTGAATTACTAAATAAGCTGCAAATGTGGCTATCAGCACCGCCACAATTAAACTAATCACCCCATCCGCCCAAGTCCAATTTAACCAGATGACGGCGATCGCGGCTAAAACTGCCCCTACAGAACTGGCTACATCCGCTAACAAATGCAGTAAAGCTCCTCTGATGTTGAGGTCATGGTGACTACATCTGTGTAAACACTTGGCATTAAAACCGTTAACAAGTAAACCAATGAGGGCAGTTGTTAACATAGGTACACCATGAATCTCTATGGTAGGAGATTGCAAACGCACCAGAGCTTCTTGAATGATCCAGCCCGCAACGGCTGCTAGGCTCAGTCCGTTAATCAAGGCTGCTAGGACTTCCAAACGATAGCGTCCCAGGATCTGGCGTTGGGATATAGATTGAGATAACCAGGCTGCGATGAGTGCTAAACCTAATGCGGCTACATCAGCAAAAATGTGTTCAGCATCTGCTAACAGAGATAAGCTATGACTCCAAAGTCCCGCCCCTAGTTCTATACAGAAAAAAACGCTCAATAAAACTAAAGCAGTCCAAAGAGCCTGCACTTTCTGTTGCGCTGGAGTTGATGACATTGCAACTGACTCTCTAACTTGATTGGTGCTGGACTCAAATTTTGAGCGTTTCATTGAATGCCCTTGTGCCGATAGCACTATTCTAAATCCCTGAATACCTGTACATTCCTGCGAAAATGTACCAGATGTAAGGTTAACAATTATGTAAGTGAAGTTTAATACGAGATAAAATTTCAGTATTTACCGAAAAATAAAAATGGTTATCATATTCATTTTGATACCAATTTACTGACGAAATAGCCCAAGACACCCACCAAGCCATAGGGTTTGTTGGTGTTAAAGGAATCTTGTCTTTGGCAAAAAATAGTTTATACCAATTCACAATTCGCAATTAGCAATTCGCAATTAAAAAACTTAGATGCAGCAAAACTTTCAGGGTTTACATCTGTATCAGGTTTTTCGTGAAATGGTATTAGTAAGGTGCGTCAGAATGAATATTTTCGTTGTGTAATGAGGTTTCCTCGCACTGACGCACCCTACATCAAAAAGGATAGGATGGGGAAAAGCTGAAAGTTTTGTGCTATCAATCACTGTTTTGTTGAATCATGACTACTCTGCAAGTTGCTTCTTCCCTGACTACTATTGCCCAACAAACCCGCCAAGCTGCTAGTAAATTGGCGATTCTCTCGACTCAGGCAAAAAATCAAGCGATCGCCTCTGTTGCCCAAGCGTTAGAATCAGCCAAGGATGAAATTGTGTCAGCGAATATTGCTGATTGTGAAGCGGCGACTGCTGCGGGTATCGCCAAGCCTCTCTATAAAAGGTTGCAGTTGGATGAACATAAGTTAAGAGATGCGATCGCAGGGGTGCGGGATGTTGGTAAACTAGCTGATCCTGTGGGACAGGTGCAGATTCACCGAGAATTAGATAATGGTTTGGTTTTGAAGCGGGTGACTTGTCCTTTGGGTGTGTTGGGGATTATTTTTGAAGCACGTCCAGAAGCGGCAATTCAAATTGTCTCGTTGGCGATTAAATCTGGTAATGGTGTAATTCTCAAATGTGGGAAGGAAGCTGTACGTTCTTGTGAGGCGATAGTTAAAGCCATTAAACAAGGTTTATCAACAACAGATGTGAGTCCTGATGTGGTGCAATTACTCACAACTAGAGAGGAAACTTTAGAACTTTTAAAGTTAGATAAATATGTAGATTTAATTATTCCTAGAGGTTCTAATTCTTTTGTCAGGTTTGTACAAGAAAATACTCGCATTCCTGTACTTGGTCACGCTGATGGGATTTGTCATTTATATGTAGATCAAGCGGCTGATATTAATAAGGCTGTGCAGATTGCTGTTGATGCCAAAATTCAATATGCGGCGGCTTGTAATGCCATTGAAACTATGTTAGTACATCAAGCGATCGCACCGGAATTTTTACCGCGAGTTGCTGCCGCTTTGCAAGCCGTTGATGTTGAATTACGCGGTGATGAACAGACTTTAAAAGTATTACCGGATATTGCCCCTGCTGTTAAGGCAGACTGGGAAACAGAGTATAGTGATTTGATTTTAGCGGTGAAAGTTGTAGACTCTTTAGAAGATGCGATCGCTCACATTAATGAATATGGTTCTCGTCATACTGATGCGATTGTCACCGAAGATTTAGCGACGGTAGAAACATTTTTTGGCTTAGTTAATTCTGCCGGAGTTTTTCATAATTGTTCCACTCGTTTTGCTGATGGTTTCCGTTATGGTTTTGGTGCGGAAGTGGGAATCAGCACTCAACAAATGCCTCCCCGTGGCCCTGTTGGGTTGGAAGGTTTAGTTACATATAAATATCAATTGACTGGTGATGGACATATTGTTGCTACCTACACCAGTGCAAATGCTAAGGCCTTTACTCATAGAGATTTAGAGTAAATCTCAGCAATTGCAAAGTCAGTATACTGTCTGACATTAACTGGGTGGAAAGCTAGAACAATTTTATCTTTGGGAATTTCGGCACTGATTGTTTAATTAGTCATTATACTTTCAGTGCTGACTTGAAAAAGGGGTGTAGGGGTGTAAGGGTATAGGGGTGTAAGGGAAAGAATTTTTCACATTTTATTGTGTACGCAGTTCATTACGGCTACTTAATCTTGCTTGCCAATACTTAATAAGTATAATTATCATTGTCTCTGAAAAAGCTACTTGCTAAAACTGAAAAAATGCTGTTCAAGTAGCATATTTATGAGAATTATAGAATACACTCCTAATAAACTCACACTACATAGTTCTGCCTTAAAAAATTGGATAATTGGCAGTATTATTACATCTCTGGGAATTGTTATTCCTGTATTATACGCCGGTAAAACTATATATAGCTTTAACTGTAATAGGAACAATAGTGTTAATGGGGGTACTTGCCAGATTCAAGAGATAGATAAATGGGGAACAAAGACACGAAAAATAGTAGTGATGAATGAGTTAAAGGGAGCTAATTTAGAGACTCGAACTTATAGAGTGCGTGGCGGTAGGAGAGTTGATTACAGGATTAATCTAATAACTAAAAATGGTGAAATATACTTTACTAATGGTGATGATAGAGCAAATATGTCTAGTTTAGCTAACCAAATTAATGATTTTATTAATCATCCTCAAGCATCTAATTTACAGGTTCAAGATGTTATGGATGAAACAATACCGATGTACATAATTGGAGGATTATTATTGGTTTACGGCGTATCTTCGATATTTACAGATGATATTATGTGTAGCTTTGACAAAGATAGTGGAGAGTTTTTAATTAGGAGAAAAGGTATACTTGGTAATAGAATTCAATGTGGAGAAAATATTAACATTTCTGACATTCGTGTAGAGCAAAAGAGTAGTTCGCGCAATAGAAAAACTGGTAAAGTGGAAATCACCTACAAACTTAGTCTTATACTTAAATCAGGGGAAAGTCTGCTGTTACATAGTGGTGGTTCTAGTCATCAAAAATACATGGATCTTGAGAAAAATATCCGCCAAATAATTGATATTTAAATATTTCGCGTCTAGATTTAATTACTAAGATAACTTATCTATAGGAATCCGATTTGATTTCCGTTGGCGTAGCCTGCGCTAGCGCATAAAAATTTCAGTATGTGTAGGGTGTGTTAGGCGTAAGCCGTAACGCACCGAAAACTTTGCGGTAGATGCGTTAAGCTGTCGCTAACACATCCTACGTACATTTCAGCAATCAAATATTAGTCCTATATCAGTTAGGTAGGGTGTGTCAGTGCGATAAAACCTAAATATACTGCACCCTAAATTTTGAATATTTTTTATCTCGCAGTTTCTAAGCGATCGCAAAGTCAGTATACTGTCTGACATTAACTGGATGGAAAGCTAAAACAATTCTATCTTTCGGAATGCCGGCACTGACAAGTTCATTCGCAATTCCGGTTTCAGTACCGTCTCTTTGAATCCAAACTTTATCATTGATAATATCGATGTGAATCAGACAACCATGTACACGTTGTTTATTTTCCCATCCTAGTGTGAGGAGTAAATAATGGTTAGCGTTTTCGTCAATAATTAGCTGTCTTTCTAGTTGCCCGTAAGCATAAGGGAGTTGAGAGTATTCGGTTAATATTGTGCGGATAATTTGGCGATAATTATTTAAGATATCCATTCAGTGATTACCTTTAAACTAAAGCCTTTAACAAAGCCTGAAGCTTGAGTTGCACTTCTGCAAATTCGCGTTCAGGATCAGAACCGGCGACGATACCAGCACCAGCGTAAAGTCTAGCGCGATCGCCGTCAATTAGAGCCGAACGAATCCCCACAATAAATTCACAGTTACCTTGGGAGTCTACCCAACCCAAAGGCGCAGCATATAAACCTCTTTCAAAGTTTTCATAATGGCGAATCTCTGCACAGGCGACATCTCTGGCTGCACCGGCGACAGCTGGCGTGGGGTGCAATTGGGCGACAATTTTTAAAGGATGCACATTAGCCGGAACAATTGCCCTAATCGGTGTCCAGAGGTGCTGAATGTTCGATAATTGTCTCAGGCGTGGTGCTAAAACTTGGGGTAATAAACCCAGTTGGGTGAGGCGTTGAGTAATGAAATTCATGACAAGTAAATGTTCATGTCTTTCTTTTTCGCTGTTGAGTAGGCGATTTGCGTTAGCTGCATCTTCTGCTGGGGTTTTCCCTCTGGGTGCAGAACCCGCCAATGCGTCAGTAATTAATTGTTGATGATGAATACTAATTAATCTTTCGGGACTCGCACCAATAAAACTTTGTCCTTTGCCGTTACTGGTAGAAAAGATATAACAATTGGGATGAATTTTTCGCAGATTATTTAGGGAATTAAATAAATTAAAATTCTTATCGGAATTCACATCTAAAACGTCTGCTAAAACAATCTTGCTCAGATGACTAGAATTAATTTTTTCTAAAACTGATACAACCGCATCTTTAAAATGTTCTGTGTTTTTGACTGATTTGTGGGTAAAAATTGCCGGAAAATAATCAATTTTTGGCGAATAATGCTTTAAAGAACGGATATTTTCTATTTTATGGCTGATTGTTTGTAAAAATAACTGAATATTAAAATTATCATTGATAAAAGTATTAATTATTAAATTACATTGCTCATTTTTGACAGAAATTTGCCAACGTGGTAAGAAAACTGTCGCCGCAGGAAAAGGATAATCATCTGAGTGGTGTTGATCAAAAAAGCTAAAGTAGCAAAAAAAGTGCGGGCCTGTAAAATCTGCGTTTGAATCACCAAACGTCATGATGTTTTTCAGGTGAGATTGAATAAAATACTCAGCTTGATGAAATCTGTCTTTACCATTAATCTGGATTTTCTTCACCGCGTCGATAGCTGCGATCGCCTCGCCTTTGCTTTTATTCTCAAAGTAAAAATTTATTTCATTTGCTTGCGCTAATTTATCTAATACTATCAAAGGATCTACCAAATCAATTGATAGAGAAATGCTGACAATTTGCCCACAATTATTTTTGAGGCAATTTTCTTGAACATCTGACAAAAATTGGTAGAGGTCTTTTTGTTTTACAGCAAAGCTACTACGACATGGTGAAACTGTCATAAATCTAGAAATAGTAAATTTTTTTTAAGTTATCTTCCTAAAGTGTAATTAAACATGGTCGTATTTCTACAGGTAGCATATTCAGTCACCATTTCACCAGAGTATGACTTGCTTTGTTTTTGGTGTTCCTCAACCCTGATCAGGGAGGCTGATTGTTTGTCTACCAATAAAAAAATGTAAAATTTGCCACCGGGAGGTTAAAGAGTTGTAACATATTACTCAGTTCTTGAGTGAGTAGATAGCTAACTTTCAACTAATACACTGAACTAAAGAGAAAGTATATTACGTATCACTCAGCCCAAATAAATTATGAGTAAATTTTTGATAGTTTAAGTAATCAGGACTGATGACTACAAAACAAATTTCCCGTCCCAAGAGTAAATTATGGATGGCGGCAATTAAACCGCCGATGTACAGCGTAGCTATTATGCCAATTTGGGTTGGAACGTCTGTAGCATTTGCAGAGACTAAAAGTTTTAATGTAGGAATATTTTCTACTTTTGTTTTAGCCGCAATTTTGATTCTGGCATGGGAAAATATCAGTAATGATGTGTTTGATTCAGAGACAGGTATTGATATAAATAAACACCACTCGCTGGTGAATTTAACTGGTAAGAAGAATTTAGTATTTTGGTTAGGAAACCTGTGTTTAATAGCAGGTTTATTGGGGATATTAGCGATCGCCATTTGGCAACAAGATCCCACAGTCATTGGCATAATTCTCCTATGCTGCGGTTTAGGCTATATGTACCAAGGGCCGCCTTTCCGTCTAGGATACCAAGGTTTAGGCGAAATTCTTTGCTTTTTTGCCTTTGGGCCTTTGGGCATCACCGCCGCCTACTACAGTCAAACCAAAACTTGGTCACTCACTGGTTTAGCTGTCTCCATTATTGTGGGGATTGTCACCAGTTTGATTTTATATTGCTCACACTTTCACCAAGTTAAAGACGATATCGCCGCCGGTAAAAAATCGCCCATTGTGCGTTTAGGTACAGCCAGAGGTGCAGAAGTCCTGACTTGGTTTACCGCTAGCATTTACCCATTCACCGCACTGTTTGTATTATTGGGAGTTTTCCCAGTATGGACGCTTCTTAGCTGGCTAAGTCTTCCCTACGCCTTCAAATTGTGTCGCCATGTCCAAGAAAATCATGACTACCCCGAAAAAGTAAGCAATTGTAAATTCATCGCCGTAGCCGTACATTTTTGGAGTTGCTTGTTATTGGGTGTAGGCTTTGCGATCGCAGGCTTCTAAAGGCAAAAGGCAGAAGGTAAAAGAAAGTAATGCCCAGTCCCCAATCCCCAGTCCCCAATCCCCAGTCCCCAGTCCCCAATCCCCAGTCCCCAAACTACCAATTTGAATTTCGTACAATATCGCGGAAATTTGCGCGATCGCTGGTTACTAGTCACGGAATTTGGGATACTCGCGAAGCCATTATTCTCAGATTGTGTGATGCCAATGGGAATGTCGGTTGGGGAGAAATCGCCCCTATTAGTTGGTTTGGTTCGGAAAATCTCGAACAAGCTTTAGATTTCTGTCGCCAACTCCCCCCAAAAATTACAGCCACAACAATTTTCTCCATCCCTGATCATTTACCCGCTTGTCAATTCGGCTTTGAATCGGCGTTGGAGGGATTGGGGATAAATCAATTCAAAATTCAAAATTCAAAATTCAAAATTCCAGAATGGGGATTGGGGACTGGGGACAAGGGAGACAAAGGAGACAAAGGAGACAAAGGAGACAAAGGAGACAAGGTAGACAAGGTAGACAGTATTTCTCATACCCCTTGCCCCCTGCCCCCTGCCCCCTACCTAATTCCCAATGCCCGATTCCCAATGCCCAATCTCCAATACAGTGCTTTACTCCCCGCCGGGGAAGCAGCGTTAAATCAATGGCAAACTCTTTGGCAGGAAGGATATCGCACTTTTAAGTGGAAGATTGGCGTAGATGATATTAGTCAGGAATTACAAATATTTGATTTACTGATACAAGCTTTACCCAACTCTGCCAAACTGCGTTTAGATGCTAACGGTGGCTTGAATTATGAACAGGCGCAATTATGGTTAGAGACTTGTGATTATTGGCGAAAACATCCCCAATCCCAGATTGAAATTGAATTTATTGAACAACCGTTAGCTGTAACAGATTTTTTCCAGATGGTGGCATTGAGTCAATCTTATGATACTGTGATCGCCCTAGATGAATCTGTCGCCACACTCCCACAATTGAAGACTTGTTACGAACAAGGTTGGCGAGGAATCTTTGTGATTAAACCAGCCATTGCGGGTTATCCGTCACGCCTGCGAAAATTTTGCCAACAGTATGAAATTGACGCAGTATTTTCATCGGTATTTGAAACTGCGATCGCTAGATTTGCTGCACTCAAGTTAGCAGCAGAATTATCTCACAAAAACAGGGCTGTTGGTTTTGGCATCAATCACTTTTTTACCCAAGTAGAAGATGACACCTGGCTACAAAATTTCTTTTCAAGAACTAATTCACCATGATTTGCTAATTGGTGGAGATAACCAAGCACTCCGGCAAATCGCCACCAAAATTTACACCGAACTCACCCAATTATCTCAGCTTCATCACCCATTAAAAATCATCATAGCTGAACGCGAACCAGTCAAATTTTTAGCTAGTTTCATCGCTGCCCATGCAGCAAACTGTCAAGTCTTCTTATGTAATCCCGATTGGGGAAAACAAGAATGGGATCAAGTAATTACCCTAGTCAAACCCGACATTATCTTAGCCACAGAAACCTTACCCACATTCTCCCATGCCCCATGCCCTCCCCATTCCCAATTCCCCATGCCCCATTCCCTAATCATGATTCCCACCGGTGGTTCATCGGGACAAATTAAATTTGCGATGCACACTTGGGACACTCTCACAGAATCAGTACAGGGATTTCAAGAATATTTTCAGCTACAACAAATTAATTCATTTTGTGTTTTACCTTTATATCACGTTAGCGGTTTCATGCAATTTATGCGCGCCGTGATTACTGGCGGCAAACTCGTAATTCTGCCATTTAAATCAATAGAATTAGCCCCAAATTACCAGATTAATCCTCAAGAATTTTTTATATCTTTAGTACCGACACAATTACAAAGACTGCTGCAAACTCAAGAATTAACTAAATGGTTAACTAAATTTCAAACTGTTCTTTTAGGTGGTGCGCCTGCGTGGGAGGAATTATTAGCAAAAGCTAAATTTCACGGTATCCGTTTAGCACCAACCTATGGTATGACAGAAACAGCCTCTCAAATTGTCACACTTAAGCCTGATGATTTTCTAAATGGTAAAATTAGTAGTGGTCAAATTCTTCCCCATGCTCAAGTTAAGATTCGCAACAATCAAGGGGAAGTTTTACCAGCTAATACAATAGGCCACATCACCATTCAAGCTAAATCTTTAGCCCTGGGTTACTACCCCAATTTTTGGCATGAGCAAGATAATTTTGCTGTAGATGATTTAGGCTTTTTGGATGAACAAGGCTATTTAAAAATAGTAGGACGTAATAGCGATAAAATTATCTCCGGTGGAGAAAATATTTATCCTATAGAAATCGAGTCAGCTATCCTACAAACACAAATGGTTAATGATGTGTGTGTAATTGGTGTGCCTGATCAAGATTGGGGACAAGCATTAACAGCAATTTATGTTCCTAAAAAGATAGAAATTAGTGCGGAAGATATGAAAACCGCACTCAAAAATCAACTCAGCAAATTTAAAATTCCTAAACACTGGATTCCTCTAGAAACTTTACCCCGTAACACCCAAGGTAAAATTAACCGTCAAACATTACAAAGAATAGCTACAGAATTTTTGCGAACCCATAAGGTTGACTAAGATTTCCAACATCTGGAAGACTTTGGTAACTCAAACCTATTCTCAATTCTCGTTATGAAATAACTTCTCTAGCTTTTCTTCTTTCTGCTTCTTCTATTTCTCGGCGATTTCTTTCTAACCAATGGATAATATTAGTGGGTAATGCTTGCTTATTGCGGGTATTGGCATCAATACAAACGTGGCGAGTTATTGCCTTAGCTACTACTACGTCAGATGAGAAAATTTCATAGTTAATTTCAAATTTTTCTGTCCCGATTTTTTGGGGCATTAAATTCACTAATAATTTGTCTCCACAAAATATAGGACGCAGAAAATCAACGCTAGCGTGAACTATAGGGAAACCCACTTGAGGGTGAGTAAAAAAGTCTTTGAGATTGATCCCTGATTTGTTTAGGGATTCCTCATAGGCTTCGTGACAAATACTCAGGAGATTGGCGAAGTAGACTACACCTGCTGCATCTGTATCTTGAAAGCGAACAGTGCGATGATAACTAAAAGACATAAATAAATTTCAACAATAAAAAATAGCAGGTATTAAGCCTGCTCTCATGGTTAATTCTACTGCAACGTCAACACAAATTACTTGATGGGTGAATATATATCTTGAGAAGTAGGGTTGAGGTAGGGACGCTGTAAATCAATGGCATGATCTTGAAAATGTTGCTGAATAGCTTTCATTCTTTCTTCCACAGCATTTTTACCTGTTTGCCAAGCATCTAGCAACGCATTTGCTAAGATTTGACAACGATTCATCCCAAAACTTTCTTGTGCGGTAAATTTTTGAGTCGGTTCTTCTGCTAATCCTAAACCTGGTGCTAGAAACTTGGTAAATAAGGGAATTTCTGGACGGAAATAAGCTTGATTTTCTTGGTAGACAAATTGCAAAATTTTGTGAATTGCTGGATAGTCGTGACTCTCAAAGTAGAGTACCCCAGCATCATAACGTTCATAGGCACTGGGGTTATAAAGAACTTGAAAGGTAAAAGGAATAGTATGGATGTTGAGTTGCTGGGTGAGACTATCCATCAGCGCGATCGCACCGTCTGCACTAAAATTAAAATAGATTCTCCCAGTGCCTAAATTAACATCTGGATTACCTTGCTGTTGTCCTACATCACTCACAGCTAAATAATAGCCATTTTGCAAGCGATTATTCGGCATCCAAATTGCGACTGATTCCCCGACTTGGGCAGATTTTCTTCCTGGTTTGAGATGACAATCAGGCTCAATATATAAAGTTAACCCATCTTTAGTCACTGCCATACTACCATCGGGTTCTTTTCGCAGCACTTCCCAACTGGGATCAAAATAACCTTTACCATGATTGTTGGCTTGCAGTTGTTCGTAAAATTCCCAGTCAATATCGACAACCGAATTAGTGGCTAAATTCTGAGGTAATTGATAATTATTATTACTACCATTAATAGCTAAACTGTTTTGTAGCGCACCGTTGTAATAGATACCGTAAAGAAAATTTCTTAATAATAAATTGAGATATTTATATTGTAGATCAGGCGAATTTTGTTGAAATCTATCTGCTACTTTCGTTGGCAAAGCAAAGGGCTGATAGTTAGGATGATATATACAAAAGTTTGGCTCAATGTGGATATTGGCAGCAATATCTCTCAATGAATTTAGCATTTTTCCAGGAGAGTTAAGTTAACATTAATCAAACGCCCGACGACAAAGGAAAATAAATACTGTTTGCATCACTTTCCTTTTAGCTGGTTTAGCAACCACGCAACCGAGTTTTTTCGTAATATAACCGCACTAATTGCTTCTCTTTTTCTGGTTGAGTGACTTTATTCATCTTCGTTATAGAACTGATAATTTCTGATTCCTGAGTTCCCAAGATACTAACTATAGATTTTTCGGGCATAGTCAGAATATTTTTAGCTAGCTCTAACTTATAAATATCAGAATTATCAAAGTTGTGGCAATTATGAATACTGTCTTGAATCTGGTGGATTAATGCTAATCCGGTAAATTTCATGACTTTTATTAAAAAATCATTACTATATTCCAAAATCATCGGGAAAGCATCAAGATAAGCTTGTAATAAAGCTACCAATGACGGTTGGATATCCTCTAAAGGAGTAATGGCTAATTGTAGAGATTCTTCTAATTGTAAAGTTGGGTCTATCACTAAGCTAGAAAGCCAAAGTTTTAAATAACTAGCTATTATATTACCCAAATCAAAGGCGGGATCTCCCCATCCGCAGGCTTCCCAATCAATTAATCTGATTAAGCAGTTATCTAATTGATCCCATCGGGAATGAATGAGAACATTGTGCAGGTGCAAATCATTGTGTGTCAAACAGCAAGGATTCCATTCATAGGCTAAATCAGCAATAGCCGCTTCTAAACTTTCATAACGTTGATAAAGTGTATAAAACTGTAATGATTTGCTGTTAACTTGACCAAAAATTTCTGGTGTAATGGAATCTATCCCTTGGGCTGGGTTGTAAAAGCTATAGCGAAATTGTCCTGCGGGGGCAGTCGCCATAAAATCGCGGTATTCCTTGCGTTGGAAAGTAGCGCGATGGAGGGCGGCTAATGTTGTGCCAATTGCTGAGGCGATTTCTAAGGGGAAAATATTGTTTTGTTGATAAAAATTACTTAAATCTAGGTATTCGCTGAGATAACTACGCACTAGGATGGAATTTTCTTCATCAAAATGTAGCACTAAGGGCGCGATCGCAGAAATATTACCTAAGACGGGGAATTGTTGCAGCAGTTGTTGAAACAACCATTCATTAAACAATTCGTGGGGAGTTCCATCACTTTTAATATTTTGTTCTTGCTTGACTAGGAGTTGAAGATTATCATCTAAATTCACCACTAAATTCTGATTCTTCTGATTAGCTTTGAGTTCTCTCACAGTCTCGAAACTGCCATTTACCAAGCTACACAGACCTCTACCTTGTAGATACCGGATAACATTACGAGCAGAAAGTGGTGATAACATAAAATGATTTCCTAGTTAGTAAAACCGCCGTAAATCTCTAAATATCGGGCTGACTTTTACTTCAGCAATTAGGGTAGATAACAACAAGTATTCATATATTAATGTTTTTCAATCTATTCCATTAATATCTTATTTGTTAGTTTATCACCTGCCAAAATGGCAATAATTCGCTTTATTTTTGCTTTATTTTTTGATATTTTCCCTATTGAATCTTTATGGAAAATACACTGGTTGCTAGAAATAAATAAATAGTATTTTGTTGAATTAATTGAGTTGTAAACAATAATTATTGAGCAAAAAACATCTTTGTTAGGTAATAAATAGTACATAGTCAGCAATAGTCATCTCTGGCTATTTCAAGCCCATCAGACTTGAAAACCAAGGATAAATAATTGTGGTAGTCATTAAATTATACTTTATACTTATAGATTTTTTGTATTTTATTTTACATAATTATTTTATTTATAATAAATGCTCAAAAAGATTTATTTATATATTTTCAAATTTATTAGTCTTGTGTAATTGAGTCATCATCTACTACAAAAACTGTCTCTAGGTAGATGTCAGTAAACACTATTAGTTGCGTATTTCAAAAAGAGTATTTTGTCTTAGAAGGGTAACGTTGCTTCTCTACCAGAAGCAGACTATTATTTTCATCTATCACCGCCAAGTTGCTACAACCGGATATTTTTCCTGAAAAATATTCATCATCCAGTTGCAGTGAGTGTAAATGGTTACTTTGAATACAAAATTGGGGACTGGGGACTGGGGACTGGGGATTGGGAATTAAGTAAAAAATCTACCTTGTCCACCCATGCCCAATGCCCAATGCCCAATGCCCAATACCCAATACACCATAATTGTCTGATAAACCAATATGGATGTACTATAACAATGTCAACAATTGCTACCTGACAGTCACAAGTTGATTTACCATAACTGTCAGTGCCAACATCCCTAAAATAGTCATGAGGCCTGCTGGCATGAATTTACGTGTTTTAGCTAGTCTCAAAGCAAAGAAAACAACTAAAACAGCTGTAACGCAAGTTGCTAGAATCAAAGCCCAGGCTTGTCCTTGGAATTGTAAGTAGGCAGCTAAAAGCAGTATAAAACCGCTAACTAAACCACTGAAGAGAGAAACTTGACTATGAGCTTGAAAGTAACCAATAATGCCACCAATAATCGCCAACACACCATAGGCGATCGCAGCAATTATACTTGAATTCATGGTTAACCCTTATGTAGATTTTGCCTTTGCTACCCAGTCCAGCAGAAAATTAACCATCAGCTAAATTTAAGCTGTTCTACATTTAATCTATATACAGTCATCCTTAAAAATGCTCAGTTCTTCATTTTGAATTTTGAATTCCTTTGATTGACGGATAACTCAGCTATGCCCACGGCAAGTTCTTCTTCCTATGCCCAGGTTCAACTCCTCCAACGCCAAGCCGCGTCACTTTTACTTTATCAATCAGTCCTGCAAGATGAAGTAGGAATTGCCTTTTTGGAGTTGTTACAAGCCATTCGCTACACCGATGCTGATGCACGGGGTTGTTTGCAAGCCTATGGTAGTTATTTTCACGCCCTTGCAAATCAACAGCAAACCTGGGAAGACTACCTCATCATTCAAATTCTCACGGCGGAAAATCCCTTCACCAAACTAGCCCAAAAACGAGATTTTGAGGCTTTACCCCAGGCTTTAGTCGTCGCCGCCCAGCATGATTTACAAATATTACAGAGTTTGTATGAATGTAGTAGTGCAATTTTGAGTGAATGGGTGCAAGGTGTAGGACATTTAGCCGTGTCTCCTGTGGTGTGGTACGTTGAACCAGAAGCAACCACCACAGGGTTAGTATCGTCTCTGCACCATTGCGATAATTGGGCAGAGTTAGTACAAGAATTAGCAAATCACTATCGCCAATGTGGTACAGGCTTATTTGCCCAATATCGCGCCTTGCGTTGGCAAACAGGTGAATTCATCGGCATTCCTCACCCTGATCCCGTGAAGTTACACCACCTAGTCGGGTATGAGTTACAAAAAGATACATTAATTAAAAATACAGAATTTTTATTAGCTGGAGAAGTCGCACTGCACGTATTACTTTATGGGACTCGTGGTGCAGGTAAATCTTCCTTAGTTAAGGCCTTGTTAAATGAATATAGTCATCGCCACCTGCGTTTATTAGAAGTGACAAAATCACAATTGCAGGATTTACCCACCATAGTAGAACATTTGCGCGACTTGCCCCAGAAATTTATCATCTTTGTCGATGATTTATCCTTTGAAGAAGACGATGACGCATTTAAAGCTTTAAAAGTCGTGCTAGAAGGAAACTTAACAGCTAGACCACAAAACGTAGTTGTGTATGCTACATCTAACCGTCGTCACCTAATTCGGGAATTCTTCACCGATAGACCAACACCCAAACAAAACGAAGAAGTCCATGCTTGGGATACCATGCAAGAGAAACTTTCCTTTAGCGATCGCTTTGGTTTAACCTTAACCTTTGAATCCGCCGATCAAAACACGTATTTACAAATTATTCAACATCTTGCCGCCCAATCTGGAATTGACATCCCCCAGCAGGATTTAGAATTTCAAGCCTTACAATGGGCTACACGCCATAATGGACGTTCTGGAAGAACAGCAAGACAATTTATCGATTTTCTCAAAGCAGAACTATCACTTTTGGGAGGAAATCCAGAAAACCAAGATTGAGAACTTATTAACCGCCAATACAATCACAGTCACTTACCAATAAATGAGGTCAACCCCTTCACCATCACCTACCCACCTTCAAAGTGCCGTTAACAAAGCACAGCGTTAGCCAATGCTGAATCCTAAATCTTGATTAAAAATCCCAATCCCCAGTCCCCAATCCCCGATCCCCAACCCAGCCATGCAGTCATCCATGTTCAGCAATCGATTTATATTAGGTATCGTTGCCTTTAGTGTCAGCTTTGGTCTGAGTCTAGTCCCCAAATGGGATTTTAACCAAGCTTTCCTCACAGGCGCAATTACCGTAGTCGCTACCTATGCCGCAGCCTTATTTGTAGATAAGCGGCGCAGAACCCATGAAATGTTAGTTTTAGCTTCCTTTCGCAAACGCATCAAAGAAACCGAGGGACTTAAATTTCGCGTAGTCAAGGAAATTGAGCAAATAGAAGCCCATCGTAATTTACTTTACAACGAAACCAAGCAACTACAAAATCACATTCTCGAATGTCGTAACCAAAGAGATAGTTTACACCGAGAATTAGGTAACTTTGCTTCCCAAAGAAAGCAAATAGAAGCAGAAGTCACCAACTTAAAAATCGAGATTCAAAATTTAGAAAAAAATCAGTCAGATTTACAGCATTCAATATCAGCACTCGTCTCAGAAAAACGTCGCCTCGAATCTAATTACAACGCCTTCCATGCAGAAATTAATCAGTTGCAAACCCACATTCAAGAACTCAGACAAGAAAAACAAGAAATAGACAGCAATATTACACTACTCGGTAGAATCAAACCGCAGTTAGAAGAAAAGCTTTATGAATTGCGCTTAGAAATCCAAAAATTAGAGTCAGAAAAAAATCAGCAAAATCAGTTACTCCAAGCCACAACAATTGAGAAAAATGATGTCACAGCCACCATCAATTCCTTACAATCTCAAAAGTTTCAACAACAAGAGCAATTACAGCAATTAAAAAATGAAATCTCCCTACTGCAACAAGAACGAGACTTACTACAAAATCAAGTTTGGGAACTACTCCAGCAAATAGAAACATTTAACCAAGAACCCATCTCTGAAAATTCACAAGAGGAGAATATTGAAATATTTCCCTTTGCAGACTTATTAGAAACAGGAGAAACATCAGATAACTTACCCGAAATATGGGACAGATTTTTTAATCAATTACCAGGGCATGAATTCCAAGTATTAAAAGCTATAGTCGAACAAGAAGACCCCTACCCGAATATTAAAAAAATTGCCGAATCTAATATTACCATGCCCAATATATTAATTGACGCTATAAATGAACTAGCTACTGATGTCATCGGTGAATTAATTATTGATACCACAGGAGATAAACTAGAAATTTATCCAGAATATATCCATCATGTCACCCAAATGATCGACCTGTATGAAAACCTCATGGCTAGACACGCCTCATCCAATTAAAAAGTAAAAAATTACAAAACCTCCCCTAGAATTAATACATACCACAATTTATTTTTATTTTTCTGCATTTTGCCTTTTAACTTTTAACTTTTGCCTTGTTCAATCACACGTTGTAAAATATCGTTATCATAGGCGTTGACATCCAAATAAAGTAAAATACATGGCAAAGCTCAAACTCTCGAAAAAAACTTCAACTGCATTAATTAATTCTCTCGGTGCGGGAGTAGTTCCCAGAATCGGAGTTGAACACATAGCAGTTGGTCGAGAAAAAGAACTTAAAAGCCTATTACAAAACCTTGATGATATTGCTGAAGGTGTCGCCGCATTCCGATTTATAATTGGTAACTACGGTTCTGGTAAAAGCTTCATGCTACAAATGATCCGTAACCGTGCTATTGAGCAAGGTTTTGTAGTTGCTGATGCTGATTTATCTACAGAACGTCGCCTAGCAGGAAGCAACAATGAAGGCTTGGCTACCTATCGAGAATTAATGAGCCATCTCTCTACAAAAACTCGTCCTGATGGGGGAGCATTAGTTTCAATATTAGAAGGATGGATTAATAAAATCCAACAAGAAGTAGCAAAAGAAACTAACTTACATCCCCATGACGAAGGTTTTGACGACCAAGTAGAAGCCAAAATTCGGGAAGTTGTTCAGTATATAGAAGATTTAGTCCACGGTTTTGATTTTGGTACAGTCATTATTTCTTATTGGCGTGGTTATCGCTTAGATAATGATGACCTAAAAAATGCTTCACTGCGTTGGTTAAGAGGAGAATTTAACACCAAAATTGAAGCAAAAGCTGCTTTGGGAGTACGTGTCATTATTGATGATGATAGCTGGTTTGATTACGTCAAACTTTTAGCGAAATTTGTCGCTGAGATTGGTTATAAAGGGCTGTTAATTTTAATTGATGAAGCGGTAAATATCTATCAAATTTCCACTACAGTAACTCGTGAGAAGAACTATAACCGACTGCTAGGGATGTTTAATGACACTATGCAGTGTAAAGCTGAAAATTTAGGTATTTTTATTGGGGGAACAACCAAATTTTTAGAAGACCCCAACCGAGGATTATTCGCAGACCAAGCTTGGCGCAGACGCACTAAAGAAAGTCGTTTTGCTACTCAAGTAGATGTGCAGGAATTTTTGGGGCCAGTTATCCGATTAAATCCTTTGAGTGAAGCCGAAATTCTCACGTTATTGCAACGGTTAACAGAGATGCACTCAACTCATTTTAATTATGAAAAAACTTTGAATAGTCGTGAGTTAAAGGAATTTACTCAAGAAATTGTTAACCGCTTAGGTGCAGAAGCATTACTCACACCAGGGGAAATCATTCGAGATTTTATTAGTGTGTTGAATATCCTACATCACAATCCCAAGATCAGATTTAGCGAATTAATTCATGGTTCTCAATTTCACCCTACTGCTGTGGGTAAGGACTCAGGTGTTAATGAAGATAACGCCGCAGAGTTTAGTTTGTAGTCTCTTTTGATTTTTAAACGCAAAGTGGCGCAGAGGTAAACGCAGAGGAACGCAAAGTTATATAAATTAAGTGAAACTTAAATTTGTAGTGTCGTTAACTACCAAAAGCTTTAGTTGGTGCGTTACTATTTTTATTCCCATCATTGCTATAAAAACTGTGATATCATATATGATACTATGCTCCAATGAGCAAGTTAAAAAAATTGGTTGAGCAGTTTCTTAAACGTCCGCCAGAGGTAAGGTTTGAAGAAGTCCGTTACCTTTTAGAAGCTTTTGGTTTTGAGGAAAAACGGTCTAAAGGTAGTCATCATAGTTTTCGAGACTCTCAAGGGAGAATTTTGACCATACCTAAAAAAAGTGGACAAAAAGTAAAAGGAGTCTATATTCAGCAAATTATTGAGTTATTAAATCTAGAAGAGTGGAGCGATGAAAACACTGAAGGTACAGAACAAGCAGATTGAGAAATTATCTTTAGAACATTATTTAAATCTTCAATATCCTGTAACACTTTACCCTGATGCAGAGGGAGGATATGTAGCTCAAGTTAAAGATTTACCAGGATGTCTTACCCAAGGCGAAACTTTAGAAGAAACAATTACTAATATTAATGAAGCTAGGGAATTGTGGATTGAAACAGCTTACGAAACTGGAGACGAAATTCCTCTACCTAGCACTGATGATAACTATAGTGGTAAACTACTTTTGCGGATGCCTAAATCTCTGCATCGACGTTTAGCGGAAGCAGCAGAGAAAGAAAATGTTAGTCTTAACCAATATCTTGTTTTTTTATTAAGTACGTCAAAAATTACACCTTAAGACATTAGCATATCATGTCACTGGAAATACTTTTGCTGAACAGACATGAGTGATGCTTTTAATCGACTTGCACCCTTTATTCAAGAATATATCTATCATCACAACTGGGCGGAATTACGACCAGTGCAAACAGCAGCTTGTCAAGTAATATTTGACACGGATGCTCACTTACTAATTGCCGCCGCTACAGCCGCAGGGAAAACAGAAGCGGCTTTTTTACCTGTCTTAACTGTTTTACATAATCATCCCAGTAATACCATAGGTGCATTATATATCGGCCCTATTAAAGCTTTAATTAATGACCAATTTGAAAGACTCAATGATTTACTACAATCAGCCGATATTCCGGTTTATCATTGGCATGGGGATGTGGCGCAAAGTCGCAAGAATAAGTTAATACAAAATCCGCAAGGAATTTTACAAATTACGCCGGAATCTTTAGAAAGTTTATTAGTAAATAAATATAAAGATTTACCACGCTTATTTGGTGATTTGAGGTTTGTGGTTATTGATGAAATTCATGCGTTTATGGGGACTGAACGCGGTTGTCAAATTATCTGTCAATTACAGCGTTTAGGAAATTTTACTCAAACACAACCGCGCCGCATTGGTTTATCAGCTACGCTTGGTGATTATTCAATGGCTGAGGAATGGTTGCGTTCTGGGACTGATAAACAAGTAATTACACCGCAAGTTGAAGCAGGTAAACGCCAAATTAAATTAGCTTTGGAACATTTTTATATTAATAATGAGGAATCAGATAAATCAGACTATGAGCAATATATTTTCAATTTAACTCAATCTCGTAAATGTCTAATTTTTGCTAATAATCGCACTCAAACAGAATCAATTATTGCTTCATTGCGAGAAATTGCGGCGAATCAAGCATTACCAGATATCTATCATGTACATCATGGTAGTATTTCGGCTAGTTTGCGACAAGTAGCAGAAAATGCCATGCGCGAACCTCATCAACCGGCTGTAACTGCGGCAACTCTGACTCTAGAATTAGGAATAGATATCGGTCATTTAGAAAGAGTTATTCAGCTAGAATCACCGCTTTCTGTAGCTAGTTTCTTACAACGTCTAGGACGCGCAGGTAGGAGAGGAGAAGCGGCTGATATGCGCTTTGTTTGTGCTGAAGAGGAACTATCAAAAGATACTGCTTTACCAGAACAAATTCCTTGGCAACTTTTACAATGTATTGCTATTATTCAACTTTATTTAGAAGAACGTTGGATTGAACCAATTAAGCCAATTCAATATCCTTTGAGTTTGTTATATCACCAGACAATGAGCGTTTTAGTAGCCACAGAGGAAATTTCTCCGGCTGCATTAGCTAAACAGGTGTTAAATTTACCACCATTTCAGGCAATATCTCAGGAAGATTATAAATTATTGTTGCTGTATTTGATTGATATTGGTCACATCCAACGCACTGAGCAAGGTAAATTAATTTTGGGTTTAGCGGCAGAAAAAATAGTGGGTAAGTTTCAATTTTATGCTGTCTTTGCTGATAACCAAGAATATAGTGTGAAGCAAGGTAGTACCGCTATTGGTAGTATTGTGATGCCGCCTCCTGTTGGTAGTCAGTTTGGTTTAGCTGGGAGAACTTGGGAAGTATTGGAAATAGATTTTAAGAAAAGAAATATTATAGTGAAGCAGGTAGAGGGGAAAGCTACTAGTTATTGGCGTGGTGGTGGTGGGACGATTCACACTAAAGTTTTGCAAAGAATGCGGCAAGTATTATTAGAAGATGTAGAGTATAGTTATTTGCAAAATAATGCTCGCCAACGTTTACAGACAGTGCGTCAGCTAGTGAGGCAAGCTGGATTAGAACAGCAAAATATTGTCAGGTTAGATAATGGTAAGTGCTGTATTTTTCCTTGGATGGGAACAGTAGCTTATCGGACTCTAGTCAGATTAATTAATAATTTCTGTCGTGAGTCTTTGGAAATTAGCAGTATTGGTGGTGTTAATCCTTATTATTTGACGATGAAGTTAAGTAAGAATAAATTTCAAGATGTCCGTCAAGAAATTATGGGTTTGTGTGAGCAGAGAATCATCCCAGAAGCTTTAGTGAGTGATGCGGAAGCACCACAAATGCAAAAATATGACGAATTTATTCCGTATCCACTTTTACGGAAGGCTTTTGTTTATGATTATTTAGATTTGGCAGAAGTTCAACAAATAGTATTAAGTTGGTAGTAAATAGAAGTGTTTGGTGGTGTTGAATATTTTACAAAACCGCTATCGTTTAATTAATTTCATTAGTCAAGGGGGATTTTGCCAAACTTATGTGGCTGTAGATGAAGGCAAATCACCCCAAATTCTTTGTATAGTGCAGAAATTAAATGGTGATCAGTACACATACCAATCTTTTGCAGCAAAGGCACAGTTAATTCAAGACATAGGAGAATATTCACTAATTCCAAATTTACTGACGCATTTTCAGGAGGATGGTTACTTTTATTTAGTACAGGAATTTATTCAAGGGTCGAATTTAGTGCAAGTATTGGCAGATGAAGGTAGTTTTAATGAAAGACAAATTTGGCAGCTTTTACAACAGATATTACCAGTTTTGCAGTTGATGAGCGATCGCCATCTGATTCACTGTGACATCAAACCCCAAAATATCATCCGCACTAACTCAGGAAATTTTACCTTAGTCGATTTTGCGAATACTCAAATCGTCTCAGAAATTAACACCAATTACAACATGACTGGTAATCCTGAATATGCTGCACCAGAACAAATTCAAGGTAAACCAGTATTTGCTAGTGACCTTTATAGCTTGGGTGTGACTTGTATTTATCTTTTGACTCAAATTCCACCCTTTGATTTAGTTGATATTGTTAATGATTGCTGGGTGTGGCGACAATATCTAACTATAAAAATTAGCGATCGCCTCGGCAAAATCCTTGATAAACTCATCTCTAAACCCATTAACCAACGCTATCACTCAGCCGATGCGGTCATGTTGGCAATGGGAATTAATAACACAGCTAAATATTCTCTTCACAGTCAAAAGTCCTCTCCACCGTGGCAATGTATTTATACTTTCACAGGTAGTAGTTGTATTAACACCCTTGCTATAAGTCCTGACGGGAAAATTTTAGCTAGTGGTGGCGAAGGCAAAACAATTAAATTATGGGACTTAGAGACAAAAAAACTCGTCAACACCCTATCAGGACATTCTCAAGCCGTGACATCGTTGGTTTTTAGTCCCAACGGGGAATTTTTAGCCACCGCTAGCGATGACCACAGTATTAAATTATGGCACTTACATACATCACAAGTAATTTACACCCTCACAGGACATACAAACAGCGTCAAATCAGTTGCTTTTAGTCCCGACGGGCAAATTTTAGCGAGTGGAAGTTGGGACAAGCAAATCAAGCTTTGGGATGTGAACACAGGGAAAGAAATCTGTCACCTCATAGGACATCAATTACAAGTGAGTGCATTAGCCTTTAGTCCTGACGGCAGACTTTTAGCTAGTGCTAGCTTTGACAGAACAATTCGCCTATGGCAATTAAAAAACCGCCAATGCTATGACTTGTTAGAAACAATCTCAGGTCATACACGGGCGGTTTTAGCGATCGCCTTCAGCCCAGATGGTAAAATTCTGGCTACAGGCAGCGATGATAACACCATTAAATTTTGGGATGTCAACACTGGTCAGCTAATTGACACATTATTGGGTCATTCTTGGGCAGTAGTCGCCTTAGCTTTCACCACTGATAGCACAACACTCATTAGTGCCAGTTGGGACAAAACCATCAAACTTTGGCAAGTCAACACAACACAAGAGATAACTACTCTAGTAGGTCATGTAGACTCAGTATCCACGGTTGCCGTCAGCCAAGTTGCACAACTAATAGCTAGTGGCAGCCGGGACAAAACAATTAGACTATGGCAGGTGAGTGCTGAGTAATGAGTGCTGAGTAATGAGTAATGAGTAATGAGTAATGAGTAGAAAATACTAAATACCCAATGCCCCATGCCCCATGCCCAATTCCCAATTCCCCATGCCCAAATCAAGCACTACCAGTGAAGGCAACTTCAGGGAATTTTAACTGTGCTTCTGCCATCGGACGGTTTCTGCCTTCCTCTTGCCAGTAGTTAATCACTTCTGTTGCTTTGTTGAGTAATTCTACTCGGTCTAAGTCAGAAATCCAGTGTTTGGATTCGAGTTCCTTTTTCAACTCTTCCCAGGCATCATTTCTAGGCCAGAAAAAATACTTAGTCAAAGGACTTGTACCTTTGCCAACAACTTGATCGACTGCCAGGGCAACGTTCTCATCTAGCCAAAGGATTTTCAAAATGAACTTGGACAATTATACCTCCGGGGAATATCCGGCTATGACTTACTAAGTTTGCGATCGCTTATTTTAACTCAATATTCACCAGTTAACCAAATCAATTAGGGAATGGGGCATTGGGCATGGGGAATGGGGCATGGGGCATGGGGCATTGGGAATAGGGCATGGGGAATTGGGCATTTTAGAGATTAGTAGGGACGATTTGTGGATAAAAATAATCGTGAATAGACCGGATTTTGAGGATTTGGAAATATATAAGTTGGCTGAGAAATTGGCTAATGTAATTTGGAATATCGTCAAGAAATGGGATAATTTCGCTAAAGATACAGTCGGTAAGCAAATAGTGCGTTCTGCTGATAGTATCTGTGCAAACATTGCGGAGGGTAGAGGTAGATACAATGACCGTGAAAACAGGCATTTTATCAAGATTGCCAGAGGTTCTTTATATGAAACAATTAGTTGGTTAAGGTTAGCCTACGTCAGAAATTTACTGCAAGACGAAGATGTCACCAACTTTAAACCCATCCTAGACAAATTGCTACCCAAACTAAACGCCTATCTCAAATCCATAGGCAACAGGAATTAATCCATCAACATCAGTCAAAACATATTCCCATTCCTAATGCCCAATGCCCAATGCCCAATGCCCAATGCCCAATGCCCCATTCCTAGAATTATGATGAAAGAATCTTCAAAAAAAGCGATCGTTGTATTTGATATTGATGGTGTTATCCGTGACGTTGGCAGTTCCTATCGTCGGGCATTAGCAGACACGGTAGAGCATTTTACTCACAAAGCTTATCGTCCCACATCTTTAGAAATTGACCAACTCAAATCAGAAGGGATTTGGAATAACGATTGGGAAGCATCCCAGGAATTGATTTATCGTTACTTTGCAAGCCAAGGAACACCACGCGAACAATTACAACTCAACTACGACACAATAGTTACATTTTTTCAATCTCGTTATCGGGGAACAGACCCCGAAAATTGGACGGGATACATCTGTGATGAACCGTTATTATTAAAACCTAGCTATTTAGAACAACTAACACAAGCGGATATTGCTTGGGGTTTTTTCAGTGGTGCTACTCGTGGTTCTGCTACCTATGTTTTAGAAAAACGTCTCGGTTTACAGTCTCCAGTTTTGATTGCAATGGAAGATGCACCGGGTAAACCAGATCCCACAGGATTATTTGCGACTCTCAAACAAATAGAAAATAACTCAGAAGAGACATCCAGCATTATATACGTAGGTGATACCGTAGCAGATATGTACACCGTCGGCAAAGCCAAAGAACTGCAACCTCACCGCACCTGGATTGGTGTAGGTACTTTACCACCCCATGTCCAAGAAACCACAGAACGTGCAGAAGCTTATACCCAGACACTAATCAAAGCAGGCGCAACCATAGTTTTAAGTAATGTTGAACAGTTAATTCCAGGTAAAATTGCTGAGTTAGTCATTAGTCAATAGTCATTAGTCAATAGTCAATAGTCATTAGCCATTTTCTCTACCTTGTCTACCTTGTCTCCCATTCCCAATGCCCAATGCCCAATGCCCAATGCCCAATGCCCAATGCCCAATGCCCAATGCCCAATGCCCCATCCCCAGATAAAATGAGTCCGAAAGATTTTACTTGGCCTTTTTGGTTTACTTTACCGCTTTATCCATACAGCAGGCGGCGAACGCTGCGGCAAGAAGTGATTAAAGATACAATCTGGACTTTTGACCAGATGCAGGGCGTTTTTTATGTGATTGTCCCTATTCGGATGACGGTGGTGAAATTAAATGAGGGTGGGCTGTTGGTTTACGCGCCAGTCGCCCCGACTCGTGAATGTATTAGGCTAGTCAAGGAATTAGTGGCAGAACATGGGGATGTAAAATATATTATTCTGCCTACGATTTCTGGTTTAGAACATAAAGTATTTGTCGGGCCTTTTGCTAGACAATTTCCCCAAGCACAGGTGTTTGTGGCACCAAATCAATGGAGTTTTCCGCTTAATTTGCCCCTGAGTTGGCTGGGTTTACCTCCTCAACGCACTCACGTACTACCAGCCGATAGTAGTCAAACTCCTTTTGCTGATGAGTTCGATTATGCAATATTAGATACCATCGACCTTGGCCCTGGTAAATTTGCAGAGGTGGCATTTTTACACAAGCGATCGCACACTCTACTAGTCACAGATACGATTATTTCTATACCAGAAAATCCGCCTGCGATCGTTCAGTTAGACCCCTACGCCTTACTATTTCACGCCAAAGACCAAGCCGCCGATATCGTCGCCGATACTCCCGCCAACCGTCGCAAAGGATGGCAGCGCATCACCCTATTTGCCCTGTATTTTAGCCCTAGTGCCTTAGAAGTTCCTCGTTGGGCTGAAGTCTTGCGTGATGCCTTCAAAGCCCCAGAACGGTCATTTAAAGCTTATTTTGGATTATATCCCTTTAAATGGCGATACGATTGGCTGCGTTCTTTTGATGCAGTGCGCGGTGATGGACGTTTATTTGTCGCACCTATCTTACAGACATTAATTCTCAACCGCGCACCCCAAGAAACTATTAACTGGGCAAATAAAGTTGCTAGTTGGAATTTTGAATGGATTATTCCCTGTCATTTTGACGCACCAATTAAAGCCGAACCGCGACAATTTCGCCAAGCTTTTTCTTTTTTAGAAAGACAACCTGCTGTGAGTGCAGGTGTATTTAGTAGTAGTAGCTATCCTTTACCAGAGGAAGACTTTCAACTGTTAAAAAACATTGATCAAGGTTTAAATAAAAGTGGGATTGTACCACCACCAAAAGAGAGATTGTAGGGTAATTTTAGATTTAAAACTCCTCTCCTGGACTCTTACTCTCTGCGTCTCTGCGCCTCTGCGTGAATTAGACTCATATTCTAGCTAATTACTTTCAAAGTCTGCAAACTAGAATCATGACAACCAGTGATCAATCCGCCTTGTTGTTGAATGTGCTGTAAATATTCCAAGATAGTTGGTGTAATGACTTCCCCAGGAATTAACGCCGGAATTCCTGGCGGGTAGGGACAGATAGTTTCAGCACAAATGCGATCGCACGCTTCCCACACAGGTACGATTTCACTAGCAGCAAAAAAAGCCTCACGGGGAGAAATCGCCTTTAATTCTTGCTCCCCTTCCCTAGTAGGGAAGGGGTTGGGGGTTAGGTTTGCAAAAGTTCTATCTATCAGCTTGGGTGATGGGTTGATTTTCTCTAAACTCCGAAAACCTCGTACTAACTGTTGAATATCCTCGCCTGTGTTCCCCAAACTAATAATAAAAGTAATATTTTGCAGGGTAGCAAACTCCGCCGTTACCCCTTGCGCGTCTAAGATTTCTTCCACCTCAAACCCAGTCAAACCCAACCCAGATACATTGACAGTCAGTCGTGTTGCATCTAAATCGACAAACCCCGGTGATAAATCTCCTGTGGGTGGTTGCAAAACTGACAACCCTGGAATTTGAGTAATGCTATTTCTCGCATCACGCGCCAGTTGCAAAGTCCGAGACATCAGATATTTACCATCTACCGCCATTTGTTGACGCGCCGCATCGAGGGAAGCTAATAATATATAACTAGGACTAGTGGACTGTAAAAGTTGCAAAGCCTTACTCACACGGTCAATATCAATTCTCTCACCTTGGACGTGCAGCATAGATGCCTGCGTCATTGCGCCGAGTACCTTGTGAATTGACTGCACAGTTAAATCTGCATTGCAGGCTAAAGCTGGGGTAGGTAAATCAGGATGAAAAGCAAAGTGCGCTCCGTGGGCTTCATCTACCAGTAAGGGAATATGGTATTGATGAGTAATTTGGGCGATCGCTTGTAAATCTCCACAAACCCCGTAATATGTGGGGTAAACTGTCAACACAGCCTTAGCGTCTGGATGTTGCTGTAATGTAGCTTGTAGACTCTCCGGCGTGATACTGTGGGCAATATCTAAAACTGAGTCATATTCAGGATGAATAAATATTGGCATGGCACCAGATAAAATTAAACCAGCGATCGCTGATGAATGCACATTACGCGGCAAAATTATCTTATCCCCAGCACCACAAGTAGCTAAAATAGCCGCTTCAATGCCACAAGTCGAACCATTGACTAAAAACCAAGTTTGTGCAGCCCCAAAAGCCGCCGCCGCTAGCTGTTGCGCCTGTTGAATTACTCCCTGTGGTGCAGATAAATTATCTAAATCAGCCAACTCCGTCAAATCAACACTAAACACATCCTTACCCAACAAATCAATCAAAGCTTGACTAATTCCCCGTCCCCGCTTATGTCCAGGCGTATAAAAAGCTGCATGAGGACGCGCCGCACAGTTTTTCAAAGCTGCGAGTAAAGGTGCTTGATTTTGATTGAGCATTTGTAGAAAATCGAACCGCTTCAAACTTATATCATGTCTGGCGATCGCCGCTAGAAATTTTGCCTATTTATGACTTAGCAATCAGTAATAAATTAAAGAATTACCGCAATTTCACGGGCTACTTTATTGAATTTTTTATAAAGTCGTCCTAAATACTGAGTTTTTCATCATATTATTTAATGGCTTCGTAAAGGACAACACTAACGTTTACTTTGAATTAAGTATTAAACCCCTGGTGATTTCATAGGTGCTGCCACAAGTTTTTTGTTTAGGAAGCATCAAGAAACCCTTGTGGTATAAACAGTGCTTTCAATTCAAATCAGACCTTATTAAATAAATGAGTTCTGCCTCCATCCTGTGACTATTCATGGATGATGGAGAAATTTTGTCTTGGCAAAAATTAGTCTTTATTAAACATTCTATGGAGAATATTCTACCCCAAATTGACAGTATCTCTTCACCAAACTTACCCAAACTAGAAATTAACTGTTCACCACAGTTAGCCAACTGGCTGCAAACTCAGGGTATTAGCCTCGCGTTCACTACTTATCAAACTAATCGGCTATTTTTTATCGGTTGCAATCACCAAGGGAGGATAGCCGCTCACGAGCGATTGTTTGATAAACCGATGGGTATGTATGCAGTCAACAACAGCATATATATCAGCACACGTTATCAAATTTGGCGGTTTGAAAATTTACTTTCACCAGAAGAAATATATCAGCAAAGTGACTGCCTTTACATCCCTCGCACTGCATACACCACTGGTGATTTGAATGTTCATGATGTTGTGCTGGATGACTCAGAAAATATCGTCTTTGTCAATACAGATTTTAGTTGTCTCGCCACCATCAGCCACGACTATAGTTTTGTTCCCCTGTGGCAACCAAGCTTTATTTCCAAATTAGCCGCCGAAGACCGATGTCACCTCAATGGGTTGGGGTTGCGCGATGGGAAACCAAGATACGTCACCGCCTGTAGCACTACTGACACCGCCGCCGGATGGCGTAATCATCGAGTAGGCGGGGGTGTAGTGATTGATGTGCAATCTAACGACATCATCACCACGGGTTTATCTATGCCGCACTCGCCGCGCTGGTATCAAGACAAGCTGTGGCTATTGAATGCAGGGACGGGGGATTTTGGCTATGTGGATGATGGAAAATTAGTGCCGATTACCTTCTGTCCGGGGTTTGTGCGAGGGCTGGCACTTTGGGAAAACTTCGCCTTCGTGGGCTTGTCGAAATTGCGATCGCCTACTTTTAGCGGACTACCCCTAGAAGAGAGACTGACTAATCTAGGCAAGACTTCCCAGTGTGGGCTGATGGTAATTGATATCAACACTGGGGAAACGGTACATTGGCTGCAACTAGATGGGGTAGTGGAAGAACTATTTGATGTAGTAGTGCTACCGGGTGTCCGTCAACCCCAGGCTTTGGGCTTCCAGTCAGAGTCAATCGAACGCCTAGTAACTTTTCCCGGTTCTGGTGGCATTGTTACCACCAAACCCACAGCAAAACGCCCCAGTGTCGGCAGCATAGCCCCCATCGCCGGATTACCCAGGCAAATCTGGGAAGCTTCAAACACTGAAGAATCTTCCAATGCCCCATCCCCCATCCCTGATGCCCCAAAATACCAACGCGTTTATCACCTCACCCCCAGCAGTTTAGCTGATTACGATGCTTTCACCTTCCCCAGTTTGCAGCAACGGTGGCAAACCCAACCCCAACGGGGGGAATTGGTGGGGATTTCGGCATCGGTGGCGGGGGATATGGTGGCGTTTGCCATTGCGGAAATGTTACCAGAAGCAACGGCGGAATTAATCTCGCTGTTTGTCGCCCCAGAATATCGGCAGCAGGGCATTGCTACTAAGCTGTTGCAGTATTTAGAGAAAGCTTTGGTAAAAGAAGGCTGTCATCAAATCAGTGTAGTTTACCAGCCGACAACATTAACGGGAATTGCCCTTGAACCCCTGTTAGCTAAATTGGCTTGGCAAACGCCCACTTCTGGGGCAGATAGTACAAAGCGATCGCATAAATTCCTCAATACATCCGCCCGTGCCTATTTTGAGCAGGGGAAACAGTGGGCGCAGCAGGGCAACTTGCAAGAGGCAGTGGCTAGTTTTATTGAAGCAATTCGCCTGCAACCAGATTACATTGCTGCCTACAACCAGTTGGGTAATGCCTTGCAGGGGTTGGGGCAGATAGAACAAGCGATCGCCGCTTATCAACAACTCCTGAGCCTCAACCCCAATGTGGCGCAGGCTCACTGCAACCTGGGAGCCATCTGGCAGATGCAGGGAAAAAAGGAGGAGGCGATCGCAGCCTATCAACGGGCAATTCAACTCAAACCAGATTTAAAAGTAGCACATCAAAATCTCGCCAACTTAGTGGGGGATAAATGAGCAAGATTAATCCAGTGGGCAGATCACCGCCACACCTACACGTCATACCAATTCACCAAAATCATCAATACCGTTCTTCTCCTAATTCCTCAACTCTTACACCCATTCACACCAAGCGTTTCACGTTTTTTTAGTGACATTCATTCTTAACACCACAGAGAAACCATGAGCGATCCTAAATTTCTGACAATTATCACCAACCCCTTCAGCCTTAACGATGTGGGATTCTCTGCCGTACCCACATTGGCCGATATTGATGGTGATGGCGACCTTGATGTCTTTGTGGGCAGTAATAATGGCGATACGTTGTTCTACCGCAACACAGGCACTGCGATCGCTCCCCAGTTTGTATTTTCTGGCACCAACCCCTTTGGTCTCACCGATGTGGGATTATATGCTGCACCCACATTTGCCGATATAGATGGGGATGGCGACCTTGATGCCTTTGTGGGCAATCGTGACGGCAATACGCTGTTCTACCGCAACACAGGCACTGCCGCCGCTCCCCAGTTTGTACTCACAAGCACCAACCCCTTCGGTCTCACCGATGTAGGAAACTATGCCAAACCCACATTTGCCGATATAGATGGGGATGGCGACCTCGATGCCTTTGTGGGCAATCGTGACGGCAATATGTTGTTCTACCGCAACACAGGCACTGCCAAAGCTCCCCAGTTTGCAGCCCCCATCACTAACCCCTTCGGTTTGACTAATGTGGGATACAATGCCGCACCAACGTTTGCCGATGTTGATAGGGATGGCGATCTCGATGCCTTTGTGGGCAATCTTGACGGCAATACGCTGTTTTACCGCAATACAGGCACTGCCGCAGCTCCCCAGTTTGCCGCTCCCATCACCAACCCCTTCGGTTTGGCTAATGTGGGATTGCTTGCCGCACCGACGTTTGCCGATATTGATGGCGATAATGACCTCGATGCTTTTGTGGGCAATCTTGAAGGCAATACGCTTTTCTTTACAAACCAGCCCGATCCTGTTCCTAGCTTTAGATTCCTCGCCCCCATCACCAATCCCTTTGGCTTCATTGATGTGGGGGTTTCTGCCTCTCCCACATTTGCCGATATTGATGACGATGGCGACCTCGATGCTTTTGTAGGCAATGGGGACAGCAATACGCTGTTCTACCGCAACACAGGCTCTGCCAAAGCTCCCCAGTTTGCCGCTCCCATCACCAACCCCTTCGGTTTGACTAATGCGGGAAATGCTTATGCCTCTCCCGCACTTGCCGATATCGATGGCGATGGCGATTTTGATGCTTTTGTGAGCAATAACTCCGGCAATACGTTGTTCTTCCGTAACACGGGAACTAAAACCAATCCTGTCTTTGCCTCCCCCGCCACCAATCCCTTTGGTCTGACTAATCCAGGGAATGATGCCGCACCGACATTTGTTGATATTGATGGGGATGGTGATCTCGATGCTTTTGTGGGCATTAATAACGGCAACACGGTGTTCTTCCGCAACACAGGAACTCAAACCAATCCAGTCTTTGCTTCCCCCACCACCAACCCCTTCGGCCTCACCAATGTGGGGAGTTGGAGCAGCCCCACATTTGCCGATATCGATGGCGATGGCGACTTTGATGCTTTTCTGGGCAATGAGCAAGGTGATACGGTGTTCTTCCGCAACACGGGAACTAAAACCAATCCCGTCTTTGCCGCCCCCATCACCAACCCCTTTGGCCTTATCAGTCTAAAAACTTCTTTTATAGGAGCTTATGCTGCACCGACGTTGGTCGATATAGATGGTGATGGCGACTTCGATGCCTTTGTGGGCAATCGTAACGGCAATACGGTGTTTTTTGAGTTTGATTATACCCTCACAGCAGTCAACGATGCCGTCAGCACGAATGAAAACAACGTACTCAACGGCAATGTACTGACTGCCAACCCTACCACCCCCGACAGCGACATCGACGGCAACCCCTTGACGGTAACAGCAGTCAACGGCAGTGCGGCTAATGTCGGGACTAAAATTAACTTGGGCAATGGTAAACTCACGGTAAACGCTGATGGCACGTTTAGCTTTGACCCCACCAATGGCACTGCTACTCTAACCGATGGCTACGATTACTTAGCTCAAGGAGTCAATGCCACCGTATCCTTTAAATACACCATCAGCAATCGTAACAATCGTACAGACAGTGCCACCGTCATCATCACAATTACCGGGGTAAATGATACCGCCACCATCACAGGTACAACCACAGGTGCAGTCACCGAAGATGGCAGCGCAATTAACCTGATAGGCACCAATGGCTTTTTAACTGTTGATGATGTCGATACTGGTGAAAACAGATTTAAAACTACTTTCACTTCAGCAAGTGGCAATCTCGGTAGTTTCATTATCTCCGAGAGTGGACGTTGGAATTACTTTGTTGACAACAGTGCGGTGCAATTTCTGGGTGCAGGCGTAACCAAAACTGAAACCTTCACCGTACAATCTTTTGACGGTACTGCCCAAGATATCGTCGTCACCATTACCGGGGTAAATGATGCAGCCACCATCACAGGTACAGCCACAGCAGCAGTCACGGAAGATGCCACTACACCCAACCTCACAGCTACAGGCTCATTAGTTGTTAATGATGTCGATACTGGTGAAAACAAATTTAACACCACTGTCACAGGCATAAATAACTTAGGCAGCCTCAGCATCACCGAGACTGGCACTTGGAATTACACCATTGCTAACAGTGCGGTGCAATCTCTGGGTGCAGGTGTAACCAAAACCGAAACCTTCACAGTCAAATCTGTTGACGGCACAGCCAGCCAAGATATTGTCGTCACCATCAACGGCGTGAACGATGTACCCACTTTAGCCCAGGCAATTGCTGACCAAACTGTCACAGCCAATCAATCCTTTAATTTTGTCATACCAGTAGATACTTTTGCTGATGTTGATGCTGGGGATATCCTCACCTATAGTGCTACCCTCGACAATGATGCCGCATTACCTAGTTGGCTACAATTTAACCCCAACACCCGTACCTTTAGCGGTACACCCACCATTAATGATACTGGAATTTTCAATATCAAAATCACAGCCAGTGATAGCCAAGGAGCTACAGTCACAGATATTTTGGCTTTAACAGTCAATGGCTCTAACATCATCAACGGCGATGATAACGATAATTCCCTGTCTGGCACTCCCAACGCCGATATCATCAATGGCTTTGGTGGCAATGATTACATAGAAGGTCTAGCTGAGAATGACATCATCGATGGTGGTACTGGAAGATTTGACCGGATATTTGGCGGCAATGGTAATGATGAAATTATCGACCCAGACGGCATTCTGGGAGCGCATGGTGGTACAGGCAACGATACCATTAACATCACCTTTGCTGCCAATTGGGATAATGATACTAATTCCAGCACTGCCCCCCGTTCTGATGGTAAGATTACTGGCGGTTATGGCAGTGACACCATTACTGTCACTATGAATAACAGTCAGTTCTTTATTAACCTCAAAGGAGATGAGTCAGTCAGCAATACTCCTCAAGATGGTGATGATGTAGTGACACTGTTGGGCAGTTACCAAAATGCAGTTGTTGACCTGGGTGGCGGTAATGATACCTTTATTGGCGGCATTGGTAGCGATAATGTCTCTGGTGGTGCTGGTAATGATACAATTTTTGGTTTTGGGGGTAATGATAAACTCACTGGCAATGATGGGGATGATATTTTAGTCGGTGGTGCTGGTAACGATAACCTGACTGGTGGAAATGGAAAAGATATCTTTAGTTTCTCTTCACCACTTAGCGACGGCATTGACACTATTACAGACTTTAGTGTTCTTGATGACAAGATTCGTGTTGATGCGGTGGGTTTTGGTGGAGGACTGGTTGCTGGTGTTCTAGCACAGACTCAGTTTGTTTTGGGTTCGGTGGCTCAAAATGAAAGCAGCCGCTTTATTTACAATCAATCTACTGGCACACTTTTCTTTGATGTTGATGGTACAGGCTCTAGCCGTCAGGTTCAAATTGCTACTCTCTCTAATAAGGCTGTGATTGATTCTACAAATATTGTAGTTATTGAACTGTAACCTTGTTGATTTCCCCCTAACCCTCCTGGGAAAAGTTACCCATTATAAACATCTTTCTTCACCTTCCGAGAGCATTAATTCACGTTTCTAAAACATGATTCTTGCGTTTTTCATTCTCAATCAAAACGCATTTTTAGCGAGAATAATAAACGCGAATTTGTCAAGTTGGAATAAACTCTCATTCTCTAAAATGCCTAGATAACGAGGTTTTGAGGATTGTAAAGAAAGATGTGGATAACCCATAACTTAAAAGGAGGGACTTAGGGGAATCTATCATGTTTAAATTTCACTAACTGAAGCGTATTGCCTCATGGCCAATTCTGAAATCTCGAAACCATACTAAGTAAATCAGTGAAAAAACCTAACACTAAGCTAAAACCCTCTTTTCCCCTGTTCTACTGATAACAGTGACATATGATAGGGGAAATTGCGCCTAACTTGTTCGGTTATACGACTGTTACTAGAGTCTAAATAACTATAACCTCTAAATAGTAGTGAAACTGGAAACGTCAACGCTGCTAGTCGCTCTTGAACCAAGAGGTGAAAGTCTGTGTACGAATGGATCTTGCCAAGTCTGAGTGAAGTGTTAGCCGAAAGTGGATCTATTGTAGCAAAAGGCTCACCAACCAAAGCAGGGCAGCAATGGCGTATGAGTCTAGCAGCGATAGAACATTTGCTCATCGAAACTTTAGCCACAACTGTATCCGATGCAACTCTGGGACTGGTTTTAGCTGCACCCGCACCGTTATTTAGTCAGCCAATCCTTACCCAAAGATTACAGACGGTAACTTTTACCGCCAAGCCATTTAATCCCTTGGCATTAATGCCATTTAATATGCCAGGAGCGATCGCAATTTGTCCAGAAACCACCCCTCCTGGTGAGTCGGTTCTCCCCCTACTACCCGCCGATCCCCTAGCAGCAGAACAGTTTTGTTTAGTATTTACCGAGAAATTTAGCTTAGTTCTAGTTTTAGCTACCCACAAAAACGGTTCTTCATCCTTTGCTTTCGCCTTTGAACCAGAAGTAGTGCAGCAAGCATGGCGCGCCTTGGGTGCGCGAGTGATGCTAACTAATCCCGATTATTTTGCGGAATTAGACTCATTAATCGCTAACTATCCCCTAGTAACGCCTGATTACCGTACTGCTTTTCAATTTAGTCAATTCCTTCTGCAAGAATTACCGGAAGAAGAAACCAAGGAATGGGGACAAGGAATCCGAGAAGAGTTTCCCCAATGTCCAATTTCCCATACCCAATCCGCAAGCACTAACACCCCAAACACCAATCCCGATGTAGAATTACTCCAAGCTTTTGCTCATGAAGTCCGTACTCCACTCACCACTATTCGGACGATGACACGCCTGTTATTGAAACGGCGGGACTTACCCACAACTGTCATCAATCGCTTAGAAATTATCGATCATGAGTGTACCGAGCAAATTGATCGCATGGAGTTATTATTTAAAGCCGCAGAACTAGAAACAAGTGCAACTGCGAAATCTGGAATTACACATTTAACTCCCATGTCTCTTGATCAAGTGCTGCATCAAAGCATTCCCCGTTGGCAACAAGCCGCACATCGTCGTAATTTAACCTTAGATGTAGTCTTACCCCAGCAATTACCCACAGTGGTAAGTAATCCCGCCATGCTAGATCGGGTACTCACCGGCTTAATGGAGAATTTTACCCGCAGTTTACCTCCTGGGAGTCATATTCAAGTTCATGTAATTCCCGCAGGTGATCAACTCAAGTTACAATTATCACCCCAAAGCCTCTGCCCAGAAACCCATCAAGCCACCACACCCCCCATCCGCAAAGCCTTGGGACAGTTGTTGATGTTCCAACCAGAAACAGGTACGATTAGCTTGAATTTGGCTGCTACCAAACATTTATTTCAGGCGATCGGTGGTAAGTTAATCGTCCGTCAACGTCCAGAGTACGGTGAGGTTATGACTATTTTCTTACCTTTGGAAGTAAGTCGGTAGTAGACAGGATAGACAAGGTAGACAAAGTAGGCAAGGTAGACAAGGTAGAATTTTTACACTATGCCCCATGCCCTATGCCCCATGCCCTACGTAAACATTAATATGTAAATTAACAGTACGATAACCTCTCTCTTCAGGTGGAAATTTCCGGAACTGTCAAGCTGGGTGCTGTATCATCCCTTGTTCAGATATCGCTACAAAAAATTATGACTGCAAAAATGAGATTTCAGCCTGTTTCCCATAGTTGGGTTGCATTACATCCACAACCTAAAGGGGTAATTCAGTTTATTGGTGGGGCTTTCTTTGGAACGTTTTTCCCCATGTTTTTCTACCGTTATTTGCTGGAATCTCTATTCAAAAATGGCTACACTATAATTCTCCTCCCATTTAATTTTACGTTTAACCATTATGTAGAAGCGGGATTTTTGATTAAAGAACAATACGAAATTATCCCTGAGTTAGTCAGAATGGCTCAATTGGCTAACTATGACTACCAAATTTATCTGAAAGATACAAATTTTTCTTGGATTGGTCATAGTATAGGCTGTAAATATATTGCTCTTTTAGAAGGTTTTACCGCTTTACCTGAAGACCATAAAGAACTAGAAAAAGTTATTCGTCAAATTGTTGTCAAAAGCAGCGATACATCAGATAAAGCTGCAATCGAGCGTAAAATTCAGCGCATCCTCTCAGATATTGAAACACTAATGTATGAATTACGCCAGGAAACGGAAAAGGCGACTAATTTAAGTAGTTACTATGTGGGAGAGGAAAAAAATATCTTTTCTAGCTTATTTATTAAAGGTCAAACCTCTATTTTGTTAGCTCCTGTAAATAGTGGTACTGACAGCGCAATTCCCAAACCTCTAGCAAAAATCATTGATAAATTAGGCTTGGGTGTCAATCCCAACCCTCAAGAAACTTTTGCTCTGATTCAAGAAACTAATCTATTTAATTTATTAGGACTAATTCAATTTAAAGCAGATAAACTTGCTAAATCAACTGTTAATTGGTTTCTTAACACCTTTCACAAACCACCAGTTGATTTACAATATCTTGCACCAGGAGGACATTTAAAACCTCTAGGTTTACAAGTAGGTAACTCTGTAATTAATTTCCCAGACAGTTTACCAATTATTGAATCTACGCAAAAACGTAATGCAGAATTAGAATCTTATGTGATCAAACTATTGCAAGCACTAGAAAAGAAACGATAAATTGAATTGCCATAAAAGTTTTCTGTGGTGTCGGTATTCGCACCACAGGTTTTTTTTGGGGTTGATTTAATTCCACTCCCCCTGTAAAGTAAAAGCTGCCCAATAATAGGGAGCAGCATACTTTTGCTTACGCCAAATTGCTATCTGTGCATTTCGTAAGGCGGCGGCTGGTTTGAGTTTGGCTTGTAGCATTTGTTGATAGAATGTCTGTATCAGTTCTGATGTGGCTTGATCCTCTACACTCCATAAACTGACTACAACTCGCGGACTACCTGCATACATAAACCCCCTAGTTAAACCCACTACTCCTTCTCCTTTAATCTCTTTTCCTAATCCGGTTTGACAAGCACTGAGAACTACTAGATCAGCTTTGAGGTTGAGGTTAAAAATGTCATGTAGGCGCAAAAAGCCGTTTTGTGGTGTTCCCTGACGGTCAAATAGTGATAACACGATTCCAGATAATTCCGGGTTTTTGCTGTTAAGAATGCCATGAGTGGCAAAATGGATGATGCGATACTGACTCAGTTCTTGATTGGTAGCGGTTTCCCGACTAGCACTAAAATCCAAAGCTGATTTAACTTTCTGATGAGGTACAAGTGCTAAAATCGCCTCGGCTTCTTGGCGTGTAAAGCGAAGACGTTCAAAGTTAACAGATGAATCACTGACAGATTTATTTAAGGCTAAACTCTCTAAGTCATTCATTTTTGTGGACGGATGAGATGATTTAGTTACAAGACGCTCATCATCATTTCTAAAAATCGGATCTGCTAACACAGCTACAGCTTTGGGTGCGGGTTTACGTCCTGTTTGTTCTTTTCGCAAAATGGCTAATGTAGATGCTGAAGGTAGGGTAACGATTTCGTGCTGGAGTAATAATGGTTCATATTGACTGGGGTGGGAATTGGGTGACATCAAAGCAGCAAAGGGGACGTACTGCAACGCACCATCGCTAACTACCACTAGTCGTTTTTGTCCTAAATGCTGGGCTACGGGAGCAAGGATGATTTGAGATAAGTTATTGATTGCTGGGCTATTTGTGCGGTATGGGTTAGTAATGTCTTGGCGAAATTTTTGGATGGCTGTTTCAATGTCTTGGCGTTTTGGTAATTCGTAACTAAATATATTTTTATTAGTGACAGCCCAAAGGTAACTCCGTTTTTCTCCCAAAGAATATTGTAGTAATAAGGTGTTGTCGTCTAGAATTTGCTGTTGAATTTGTGGCAATGATAGGGGTTGGGGTTGAGTCAAAGCAGCATAACGTGGGCTAGTGGCGCGAATTTGGGCTTGAATTTGTTGATATTGTTCGACAAGTGCAGTAATTTGGACTCCTAATGCTTGTGCTTCTGCGTTGTTTTGGTTGAGTAATTCGATTTTTTGGGCTTCTAAAACATCAAGTTTTTGCTTTAATTGCTGTTCTTGAGAAAGTAACTCTGGCTTGACTCCTTGACGAATATCTGCGTTAGCTTCATTGAGTAATTCTAAAAGACTGCGGGCGCGGGCGTTTTCACTGGCTTGCAATGCTTGAGCATCGTAACCTTGATTTGGTTGTTGTTTGTGTAATTGCATCAGCAAGTCAATTTGTAGCTGATAATAGTCTTGGACTGTAGCAAAATAAGAGGTGCGGAGTTCTTGAGAAACTATTTGGCTACGCAGTTTTTCTACAATTTTGATGGCTGTTGCAATTTGAGTTTGGGCTGTTTTGAGGTTGCCTTGCTCCTGTTCTAGAGAGGCGATGTAATAGAGATTATGGGCTTCTCTGTGTTTACTACCTAGTTGTCTGAATAAGTTAAGTGACTGCTGGAAATAATCACGGGCTTGTTGGGGTTGTCCTAATTTTTGGTGGAGTCTGCCTAGATTACTCAGAGCGATCGCACTTCCTGATTTGTCTCCTACAATGGCAAATAGAGCTAATGATTTTTGATGATAATCGAGGGCTGCTTGTTGGTCTCCTCGATTAGAATAGACAATACCTATATTATTTAGAGCAGTTGCTTCGCCGCTTTTATCGTTGCCTTGCTGGTATAAAGGTATAGACTTTTGATAATAATCGAGGGCTGTTTGCTCATCACCTAAATCTGAGTAGACTTTGCCAATACTATTGATAGTATTAGCTGCACTGGCTTGATCACCTACTTGCATTTTCAGGGGTAGGGATTGATTGTAGTATTCTAAAGCTTTTTGATGTTCTCCTAAATAGCCGTAAATCACCCCGATATTATTCAAGGTAATAGCCTCGCCTCTTGTATCTTTGACTAGTCGTCTGAGGGGGAGGGCTTGGTGATAGTAATCTAGGGCTTTTTGTCTTTCTCCCAACTCTGAGTAAATTTTACCGATGTTGTTTAAAGCTGTTCCTTCCCCTGATTTATTTCCTATTTGTTGATAGATAGACAGGGCTTTTTGATAATAATCTTGTGCTGTTTGCTTTTCTCCGAAGTCTGAGTGGATTTTGCCAATGTATGTCAAAACTGCCGCCAGTGAAGAGCGATCGCCTGCACTATGATATAAGTCTAAAGCCTGCTCGAATTTTTTTAGTGCTTGCTGTCTAGCTGCTACAGTCTTCTGATCATATAGTTGCTTTGCTTGTTGATAAACTTGTTGTGCTGTGGTTTTTTTCTCCACTTCCTGGGCAACTTTCAATGAATTATCGGTTAGGACATTAGCCAGACTCGCTTCGGAAAAGCACAAAATACTGCTCAATACAATTAGAGTGTAACTTGCTACCAAGTTTAGCAGTTGCCATTGCATCATTAAACCACCTTAATTTACTGATTACTCACAATTTCCGGCAATTCATAAATTGCCCATATCAAAGTCATATGTGGTTGATGCGTTTCCCTATATTTAGAATTCCCCACATTGAGAAAAAAATCACAGTTTAATCATTTTTATTCATTTCTTTATAGATTTTTCAAGCAGAACAGTAAGTGAGGGTTTTAAAAAATCTGTTTTTACAAAGTGAATGTATCTCAGAAACTGCCTCTACCAATCCACAATTTTAAATTGCCTGCATACTGTTTAAATCTTTGTGAATATATCCAAAGCAAGATAATCACTATGTTTTTCCGGAATCAGCATAAATTAAAATGAAGGGAAATATAGAACAAAGTATTTGTTTGTCTGCCTCAGCAATCTGCGTAAATCCTAGCTTTCTCTAGATGGTAAATCAAAACACTCTACAGTCCGAAACATCAAGTTTCATGTTTTGAAACCTCAATTTTTCGTAATCAAAAGCTTAGGAATTGATGACTTTAGCAGCATAAGAAGGTGGTGCAGTATGCAAAATGGGATTCACAATAGCACAAGATTTGGCGCAGGAAAACTCTTCACTGGTGTAGTGATTATGATGGCAGCTTTGCTATCTGGGTTAGCACCAACTATAGCTGATCCTCATACACCCAAAGCCATAGCAGCTTTAGCCGATGGTAGTAGTATCGCCACTTCTAATATTCAAGCAGCATCCCAAACTAGACGAATTGTCATTGATTTATCAGCACAGCGTCTATTTGCTTGGGAAGGAGATAAATTAGTATATTCTTTCCGCGTTTCTACGGGCAAAAGTTCTACACCTACACCTACGGGTAAATTTAGAATTAATTCCAAATACCGTATTAACCGGATGCGCGGACAAGGGTACGATATTCCCGATGTTCCTTACGCTATGTACTTTTACCAAGGCTATGCCATTCACGGGGCTTATTGGCATAATCGCTTTGGGACTCCAGTTAGTCATGGTTGTGTCAATTTACCTGTCAAACAAGCCCGCAAGCTTTTCAATTGGGCTTCTCCAGGAACTTTGGTAGTAGTTCGCAGGTAAAGACGGGAATGGGGCATGGGGAATGGGGATTTCCCTGTTGGGTGTTAATCACCATTTGAATAACATGAAAATGGCGATCGCTATGACAAAATAGGCAAAACCTGTTTCTAATTTTTGTGCTTCAACAAATTTGGTTAAGTAAGCACCAATTAACATTCCTATAGCTGCGGCGAGGGTAAAAGTCAGCATTAAGTCAATATCTATGGGAACATGACCCCAATATCCCGCAAAGCCTGTAATGGATTTAAAGGTCATAATCACTAAAGAAGTCCCAATGGCTTCTTTAATGGGTGTGTTACCCAAAATTACTAAAGTCGGGATAATCATAAACCCACCACCAATTCCCACTAGTCCCGTGAGAATTCCCACCCCAAAACCTTCCGTGGGAATTGCTAACCATTGGGGAATACGTTCATAAAAGCTAGGTGAGGAGTTGACTTCAGCAGTTAGCAGTTGTGCATCAACACCATTGGGAATGACATCTAACTCTAGATTTGCTGATGATTTGTTCTGGCTATTACGCAGCATCACATAGGCAGCTACAAACATCACCACCACAAATAAAAGATGCTGTAAAACTGGTGTGACTATGGGGAGAGTAGCTAGACGCGCCCCCATGTAAGCACCTACCATTGCCCCAGGAGAAAATAAAAGGGCTGTTTGAAAATTGACATTGTTTTGTAGCCAGTGGGGAATGATGCCAATTAAACTAACAGCACCGATAGTTACTAAACTCATGGCGATCGCGGACTTAATTGGCACTCCCAGCACATAAACTAGGATGGGTACAGCTAAAATCGACCCACCACCGCCAATTAAGCCCAAACTCACACCTATACAAATAGCCAAAAAGTGAGCAATTATCATCATTTGAGTATTGGGAATTGGGCATAGGAAATAGGGTAATACCATTTCACGAAAAATCTGATACAGATTTAAACCTTGAAAATCTTGCTGCATCTAGGTTTTTTAATTGCGAATTGCGAATTGCGAATTGCGAATTGGTATAAGAAATTCTACCTTGTCTACCCTACACCCCTTGATTCAACTATCCAATCTACCACCTGTGCTTCAGTGATATTGGGGACTTCTAAACGACTCTTCATTTTATAGAGTACCTTTTCTGGGACTTGAGCAGGGCGATCGCGATTTCTGGTCAGTAATTCCTCCCAAGGTGCTTCTAGGTAAACAATGCGAATTGTTGCTTGATAGTTGGCAAACTGGCGAATTAGTGAACCTCTTAACTGGCGGCTAATATTAGTAGCGTTCCAGACAAAAGATTGTCCATTCCGCAGATAGTCTTTGGCTAAGGCTTTAGCTGCATTCACCACTGCGCCTTGTTCTGCGTCTGGTGCAATTTTCATTGTCTGTCTGAGTTCATCTAAAGAAATTACTCGCCAGTCAGGGAGATTTTCTTGAATCCAAGTGTCTTTCCCCGCAGCTGGTAATCCTGACATCATCACTACTTCTAAGCAAGTATCATCATAGGCTGCATAGTCTGGATGACCATTTTCTTTTTGAAAATAAATAAACCGACTATGATTTGAGGGAAAGGGGCGCGGTTGGTCAAAGCATTGGTTTTCTTGGGTATATTCTCGAAAAAAGGCAATCCTTTCTAATAACTGGGCTTGGTCGTCACAATATCGCCCCCGCACATCGGCTTCAGCTAATAAACTCAGCCAATCACAACGGATGATTTGACTAGTTTTAATCACGGCTTTTTCGGGGTTGGGTTTGTCCCAAAACCATAAAGGTAAGCTACCGTATTTCACTAAAGCCACAATTGCTTCCCGTTCATGGAATGGAACTTCCATATCCCAAAGAATTGATTGTGTCATCTTTGCACCTTGGAGGACATGACCTTTAGAGGAGATAGCACCATCGGTCTCTACTTGGGTGGCTGTGGGTTTAGCAACATCATGTAGCAAAGCCGCAGCAAATAACACTGAACGTTCTGTGGGTGCTAAGGTTCGCCATTGTGGTAAATTTACTAATGCTTCACACACTAATTTTGTATGAACTAAAACATTACCCTCAGCGTGATAACGAGGGTCTTGGGGACAATCAGCCAGCGATCGCAACCAATCAAATTCTCTTTCTAATCCAGTCCAATCTATTGTCCAGTCGTTTGCATCTGGACAATAGGGAAAAGTCCAATTCATATTCCTTTCCTCAAATTCTAGTAATATTTGTTCGTAGTGAGGACTTTAGTCCTGAGAAATCTGAGGACTAAAGTCCTTACTACAAACCATTCAAAATAAGCTCACATCAGAACGCAGCAAATTGGGGATAATCGGACGATTTAGCCAATGACCATCAGATTGTTGAATGGTAGTTAAAAAGCTGGAACGCACATATTTATAACGTGCTGTTACTGTATCCCCTGGCTCAACTTTGATGTATAAACCTTCCATTACTGCACTTTGGTCAGTTTGCTGGAGAGAACGTTCGACATCTAGTCCCTGTTGTTGACAAATCTGGCGGAAATTTTCTAGATATGCAGATGTTTGATAGTGAGATTCACCCAATAAACCCAACAATTGCTTATAGGATTGCAGTTCACCAGTAAACAAAATGGGTACAGAAACTAGTGGTAGTCCGGCTAGTAACTGCTGGCGGCGTTGAGTGCTAAGAAATACTTGATTTTCTAAATCCAGCACATCGTATTCTAAGAAGTAGTGGGGTAAAGCGTCATAAAAAACTGTGTGCTTCGCATACAGCCATTCCCCAAACAGAATAAAACGACTCCCCAAAACTTCCCAAAACGTGCCTGTGTGAGTATACGCCCACTGCTTAAACAGATTGAAATGCTTTTCTCTTGCACCACCTGTTAAATAGTGTCCTCGGCTTTGCAGTCGGAGTTGTCCATCAGCCGTAAAACTGATAGCGGCGTTTGCGCCATCCACTTTTTCTTCAACCACTACATACTTTTCTTTGATAGTTGCAAAGGGGATACTATCGAGGTCTTCATCCCCAGGTTGCAACCGCGAACCCTCGATGTGATGGGTACGCGGATATTTATAGATTTGTTCCATGATTTCTTACCTTGGTAACAGCAATCAAAATCTTGACGTAGCGAGGTTTGACGAATGAGTTATGTTCATTCGCAATAATTGAGAATTTGATTGAACCAAGGGATTACATAATCGTGACCTCTAGTTGCAGAGTGCTTACATCATAAATTTACTTCACAAGCTCAAGCCAGATTTCCAGAATTTGACTTTTCCCGTTCCCCTTTTAAGAAAATGTGGCAATTTTAGATTTGTGATACTATCGTGATATCACTTTGATATAAATATGGGTTGAGAAAAACTATGGAACGGAAAATCAAGGAATTTTCAGCGTTCAAAGTCAACGGCTTTATCATGTTGGCGGTGGTAGGAGCGATCGCCCTTGTAGGTGGGTGGTATATTTGGTCTAGAATTACGGGACTAGAAACTTTATTAGCCAGAGGACTGAAAGTTACTGATTTCATCGGTGGTGATGATACTGTTGCCGAGTTAGTCGCTTGGTTGACTGCTACACTTTTGATTGTGGTTATTCCGTCTTTATCAGGATTTTTTACCGTTGAACCCAATCAAGCGGTAGTTTTGGTATTTTTTGGGCAGTATATGGGGACAGTCCGAGAATCGGGCTTTTGGTGGACAAATCCCTTTGCTAGTAAACAAAAGATTTCGTTGCGGGTGCGTAACTTCAACAGTAAGATCATCAAAGTCAACGATGCGGAAGGTAGCCCTATCGAAATAGCAGCCGTTGTGGTTTGGCAGGTTTTCGACTCAGCTAAATCAAAATTTGCTGTTGATGACTATGAAGAATTTGTCGCTATCCAAAGTGAAACTGCTATCCGTGCGTTAGCTATACGTTATCCTTACGATAGTACCGATGATACAGCCACACCGTCTTTGCGGGGTATTCCCGATGAAATTGCTCAAGCCCTGCAAAAAGAACTCCAAGCCCGTTTGGAAGTCACAGGCGTAGAAGTAATTGAAGCGAGACTCTCCCATTTAGCCTACGCGCCAGAAATCGCGCAAATGATGCTGAGACGACAACAAGCCAAAGCCTTAATTGATGCACGACGGCAAATTGTAGAAGGTGCTGTGGGTATGGTGAATGAAGCTTTGAACCGTCTGAGTCAAGAACAAATGATTGATTTAGATGATGAACGTAAGGCCTCAATGATTAATAATTTATTGGTGGTGTTAACTTCTGAGCAAACCGCCCAACCTGTTATTAATACTGGCACACTTTATAACTAATCAATGGGACAAAAAAAACGATTTTTGTTACGTGTAGATGAAAAGCTGTATGAACTACTGGAGAAATGGTCAGCCGATGAATTAAGAAGTGTAAATTCACAAATTGAGTATCTGTTGACTGAAGCAGTAAAGAAAGCTGGACGATGGAAAGATAGTCAAAATCAATCAATAGACGAGTAATTAAATTATTAGAAGCTAGAGGAGAAGAATTTTGGCTTTCCTCTAGCTTTTATAGTTTAATGAATATCGAATTCGCAGGATTATACACAAATATATCAGTAAATTTATTGGTTTTATTTTTACATTTAGTTGGTTTAACAGACTTTTTAGATATCAAGAAAAGCCCTAAATTACGCATTCATATTTTAATTATTACAAGGTTGTCAATAATTTCAACCTTTCCTGATAAACTTGCGGATTTCAATCATTAACAGACGAATAAGTTGCTAGATACAGCTATCTGGGATTGCTGCAAATATTCCCAATTTCAACTTTCCTCGGCTGCAAACCTTTGCTCATCAAGCTAACACACATTAATTAACCGCCTCAGTTGTTTAATTAGGAGATAAACATGAAAAAGCTAGTTACCTTGATAATTAGTGGTTGCTTATTGATTGGGACTTTTGGTTGTGAAGAGGGTGCTAAAAATGCTGCGGATACTACTAATACTCCCAGTATAAATGTCAAAAAAACCACAACAGATACAACTACAAAATCTACTGATAAAGCAACCATTCTGCCCATCGGTGGTGCAGATACTAAAGCTAAAACTACCACTGATAAAGCTGCAATTAGCAAAGCTGACGCAGAGTTGAAAACCGCTATCAGTAAAAAGCTAGCGACTGGTTTACCAGGTAATAAATTAGTCATCGAAAATAATAATGGTGAAGTTATTATTAAAGGTACAGCTATTTCTAAAGCAGAACTAGCAAAAGCTGAAAAATTAGTTAAAGAAGTTACAGGTGTGAAAAGTGTAACAATAGAAGCCCAAGTAAAAGCACCCAAAAAATCTTAGGTGAAACCAAGTTGAGATTTGGGATTTAATCTAAAATCCCAAATCCCAGATTGAAAATCTAAAATCCGGAAAATCAAAGACAAAAAATCAGTAGTGGCGCGTTTTGGTATATATTTAAGCCCTCAAACAGAGATTTTAGTTAAACCCGTCCGTACAACCATCAGCTTTTTTCCACTCCTAAAGTTCGACCGGGAAATCCTGCGGTATCAAAATACTGTAACCCATCCAAAATTTGATACTTGAGAATTGTTTTTAAGCCATTAGCAGCCGTTTGAGACTCTAAAATTTTGGGACTAAATTTTAAGTTTGAATCTCCACCAATTAAAGCTTCATTTAACACTCGACCTACTAATTTACCTTTGTTAATTAACTTCAGATGTACCACTTGCGCTAAAGTTGGTGCGACATCAGCATTACTAACGGGAGCTAAATCTTGATATCCTGACTTAAAATCAGGGCCGATCGCAGCCATAATATTGTAAGTATCAGCACGGCTAAAGCTTCCGTGCATTCCTTGACCCTGCTGTAAAGTAGTATCCGCCACTTCCGCACCGCAAGCTGTTGGTTCTGCACAACCAGTATCAAAAGAACGAAAATTCACCACAATTGAGGGGATGGGGGTAAGTGCTGTTCCTTTCAACATCACAGCACTTAAAGATAAAGTCCCAGGAATTTTACCCAAAGCATCATCAACGAATAAACCACTAACATAATCTTGTTGTAGCAGCACTTCGACAATCTTGTTTGCCAAAGCTTTACTTCCTGTCGGTAAGTAGATTAAATCCGAACCGCCATTTGCAGCCACTATAACTTCTGCTTGGTTGGGTTGTTGACCGATAATTGCATTTTGCGGATGCTGTCCCTGGGTGGGGTTAACGGGATGATTTTGATGATCTGGGTCAAATAAAGATAACTTTAACCCGTGGGCTAAATCTATAGCTAAAAAACCAGGGGGGAGAAACCCAGAAGGAACATCTGGATAAGAGAGACTCGCCGCATAACTAGTTTTACTCTCCTTGCTAATAGTTGAAAAACCGTGGTCAGCCGTGACGAATATATTAGTAGTATCGGCTAAACCTAAATCCTGAAGTGCAGTCTCAATTTGCGCCAAGTTCTTGTCTACATTTTGCCTTGCCGCTTGCACAGTTGCACCATTAATACCAGGGATCAGTTGATTGAGGCTATCACCTTGATTGTGTTGTGTACCGTCGGGGTCACGCGACCAGTAGACTAAGACAAAAGGTTTTTGACGTTGTTGAAATAAAGGCAAGATAACTTTAGTCGTCACATCCGCAAAATATTGCTGTTGAATAGTGTTAGCTACCTTTGTCCCTGGGGTTTCTTTATCGCCAGATTTGCTATTTTCGCCCCGTTTCGGAGTGGCGAGGGGGAGAGAATTTTTGGTTAATAGTGTAGTGATTTCTGGACTGAGGGGAATTCCTGTTGATGTTCCAGTTGCATCATCAATAATGATTGTGGGTGTGCTGGTGGCTTGGGTGACATCTTGAATTAACACAGGGCCGACTTTTCCCACGGCTGCGGTACTGAAATCTGCGGCTTTCGCCGTCGCGAGTAAAGAGGTTTCATTCAGATAATTAGCCCCAAACTGTTGGTTAACTTCCTTAAGAACAGCGTTATTTTCCAAAAAAGGAACTAGGCTATTTTTGGCACTTTTGACAGGTGCTTTGACTTTAATCACATTGCTAAAATCGCCAGTGTCGCCGAGATAGTGACCGGTAGCGATCGCTGAAGCATTAGCTGTGGTAAAAGTGGGAAATAATGAGTGCGTGTTAGTAAAATTTACGCCCTGCTGTTGGATTGCAGACAAAGTTGGCATATCTGTACTATTAACAGTCCCAGGACGCAGACCATCCGCCACAAAGATAATTGCATTATGTGGACTAGCTGGCTGGTTGCGTTTTTCCAGCAAAAATGGCGTACAAGCCGCTACAAGTGCAATCACACACAGGAAAATCAGTAGCCATTGACGATATTGTGTAGAAATTCGCATAAAATATTGGTATTTTTTACACACCAAGATTTTATTAGTCAATGGTCAATGGTCAATAGTCATTAGTCAATAGTCATTAGTCAATAGTCATTAGTCAATAGTCATTAGACTTGTCCGAAAATTTAAAAAGCAGCCTGTGCCTGGCTTAGAGATAGTTTCAGTAAAAGCCAGAGTCAACGTCATAATGAGGGATAGAGATAGTTAGTGATAGTATAGCCCAAAAAAAGTTGGAGAATGAATCTATAAAACCCAGATTTTTAAGGACTAGGATAAAGGTGGCAAAATGAGAGAACCAATTCTGAGTCTAACCAGACCACATACAGTGAGAATTATCTGCTCATATATATCTGTATGCAGACGAAATCTTTCTGATGCTACCCAAAAAATTTTGATAACTCTAATCATGTGTTCAACAAAAACACGATTACTAGAAAACACTTGATTTTCGGTTTTCTGTTCGGCAGTTAATTCACCATTTCGCGGCTTTTTATGAGGAGTAGATATGTTTTCACCACCAATATAGGCTTTATCACCTTTAAATGATTGTTGAGAGTTGAACTTCTGTTGCTGATTACGGAACAAAGAAATATCACTGGTGGGGCCTTTCATCCCTACGACTACATCAACAATTTCTTTGGCTGCGGGCATGGAGATAATTTGATTCTTAAAGGTGTGTTGTTTCTTTTTGCCAGAAAAATATTGTTTTTGCTCCTGATTGTCTCCTGGTCTAACTCTTGGCTGCTCCATGCTATCCACAATTAACTCAAACTCTGTTAATAATTCTTGTACGATTATTAAATCACTTTCCTGATTTTCAACTTCTTCTAGTAAACTGGAAGGCAAAATTATTCGGAAGATTTTTATCCAATAATGAAACGTACTATTAGCCTCGGTTTTTGAGACATCAAACTGCATTCCTAGAACTTCAAATGTGGGCAGATGTCTTAAATAAAAAAGACACAAACAAATCGATTCTTCACTTGTTAATTTCGGTTTACGTCCTCCTCCACGTGCGTTAATACGGACTTTGTTTCGCTCTACCTCGTCTAATTGTTTTTGATTGATTAATTCAGCTTGTTGTACTAACAACAAAAATTGGTCGTAACTAATTCCTAATATTTGCTTGGTGCGGCTTGGATACTTATGTATATAATGGAGTGGATTTTTCATTATGGTAGACCAACGGTAAACTGTTAAATTTCCGTTCTACCATTTTTTTGTACCTAATTTTTATTTAGGACTGGTCTATTAATTTAGCAGTAATTTTACACAGCTAAATATACACCAAGTTTTTAACCTGGTGATTGGTGTTCAAAGGCTCATTGTTGAGGTTCAAAGGCTCATCGTTGAGGTTCAAAGCTAGAAAATTCTAACTCCTTTGCCAAATTTTGATGGTTTTATCCAAACTACCGCTTACCAACATCTCGCCGGAACTGGTAAAAGTCAGGGATGTGACAATATCAGTGTGTCCTGTAAAGGTAGCTAATAACTCGCCAGAGTCAAAGTGCCATAATTTGATAGTTTGATCTGCGCTGCTACTAGCAATAATTTGTTCATCAGGACTCAGGGCGATCGCATACACTTTATCTGTATGTCCCTTGAGGGTGCGAATTAATTTCCCACTCTCCAAATGCCAAATTTTAATTGTCTGATCCCAACTACCACTCACCAGCCATTGAGCATCTTTACTAATTGCTAAAGCCCGGACTATGTGAGCATGACCTATGAGAGTATGTAGGGGTTCTTTGTCTTTGACATTTTTACTGTTCCAAGGCTCTGAGGTATGCCAGACTTTGATTTTACGATAACTGCCTGTGATTAAGGTTTGTCCATCCCGACTTAAAGCTAACGAATGGGCAGCTGTATCATCTAAAGATAAAATAGCTTTTACCTGACGACTCATCAAATCCCAAAACAAGATTTTTCTGTCATCGCCACCAGTCGCTAACATTCGTCCATCGGGTGTAAAGGCGACGCACCGCACCACACCGTGATGTTTGTGCAGAATATCAATTAAATCTAGTGCGCCGGTATGCCACATTTTAATTGTGGAATCTGCACCACCGCTAACTAACATCTGTCCGTCAGCACTAAAAGCCAGGGAACTCACCTCATCAATGAGTCCAGACATCACCCAAGGATATTCTGACAAAGTATCAATTAAATCGCCTTTACTTAAATCCCATAACTTGGTTTCGCCACGGCTACCACTCGCTAAAATTGGTACAACCACGCCGTTTTCATGCTTAGAATTAAAAGCTAGACAATTAATCCCTTTAGTATGTCCTCTTAATGTTTGCCAGCATTCCCAATCACCAACAATTTCTTTTTTTGGATGATCTGAAGATATAGTCTGAATTGTTTCGGGTATAGTTCTCTCAATAACTATAGGTAAGGTATCTTGCTGCACATCTTTTTTACAAGAAAGTGATTCTAAATACCAACTTAAACCCCCTGCATATAACAAATTGCTGGGAGTAACATACAATTTTGGTTCTGTTAATCCGACTTGATGACTAGGTAAAAAACCTGCAATTACAGCTTGTTTTTCATAACCTAATTTTCCGGTGGATGGATAAAACAAACACAGGAACATTAAGACTTGATGATTGATTAAATCATCTTGGGTAACTGTCCAGCGAATTCTATCTTTTTTAATGCCATTAAAACTTTCACCATCAGCAACATAAACCTGTACGCTGACTTTTGGGTTATCTGTTAACAAGTAAGTAAACTTACTTTCACCGCGCAAGTTGCCTTCATCATCTAGTAGCATATTCTGCACAGTATCTTGGGGAATTTTCTTCAGTAACTTTCCTAGACGTGTGCTGATAATGCGATCGACAATTTGCTCCCGCAAGATATAATCTTGGGCTTGTTGCTGGAAATATGTGGGAAAAGGGATCGTCCAGTCTGGAGGTTCGGGATACTCAGGCGGTATGGGAGGCGGGTTTTTTGCTAGGACTTCGGCTTGTTGGCGAGAAAATTCGGTAATTTTCGCCAAAGCCTCCCCACAAAATGCCATCACTTCGCTGTGACAACCTTTCACCTGACTTTCTAATAGAGATAAATCGTAGGTTTTGGGTTTTTTCACACGTTGAAGGAAGTCAGCCTGTTGAGCTTTGAGTAAGCTAATCCAATCCATCTGCATTCCTGCGGCACAATGTTGCATACTTAGGGTAAGCTATACCAATGCAATGACTCAAGTTTATAACTTCTAGTTAATTAAAAATTCCGTAATCCTCGCAGTCTAATAGAACACAATCAAAGGTATATTTCGCAGAGAGTATCCAATACAACAGGATTGAAACCCTTGATTGAGAATGGGACTGAAGTATTGAGAATTTAAATGATGTCCGACAATTCTAACTAATCTTAACAATGAGATACTGTTGCCCTAGAAACAGTTAAATTTCTCAAGGAGAGTATTATGGGAGAGGGTTAGACAGTCCCGACTCCCAAAGATGATTTAAAAGTAACTTCGTGTTACAGAAACTAATAGCTATCGGGACTATTTTGTGTTTTAGTATACATATTAGTAAATCTTAAGTTTTAGTTTCTGGGGTGGAAGATTGAATCGGCACACGATAAATATTGTTCGCTTCTAATGTTTGAATTTTTGTGTGCAGATCCAACTCATCACTACTAACGATAGTTTCTAAATTGGCAATTCTTTGTTCTAATATCTCTATGCGTTGAGCAGGAAAAGATTGTGATGGTGATTTTTTATCATCATTCCGCCAAACCGTTGCCGTACTAAAAGCTGCACCTGCGATCGCAGCTAAAGGTAAAATAGGCCCACTACGAGTCACCGCCGAAAGCGGAATACAAATTGCGATAATCCCCACCGTCATTCCCCAAATTTTAGAAGTAGCGGCAACCCTGACATCTTCCTGTGATTGTTGCGTCATAAATTTTGCCCAGAGGATTTACTTGTACCAATTTTAGATTTGAGATTTGGGAGTTTGGATGAAAAGCCTAGATTCGTGGCTGATTCCAGAATCTCGAAACCATACTACCTATCCCAATTTGGTATTAACTAGATTCGCACGATCGCTGATCAAAATACCTCCCGCATTTGGGTTAAGTATAAATACTCCCCAACCTCTGATACAATCCTGGGGGCGTGATTAATTGTCATTTTCAATCATTTTGTCCACAGAATCTGACAAATACGCGCTTTTCAAGACTATTTGTGTCTAGCTTTCTTACATTTTGAATTTTGAATTGATATGGCAAGTACATCTCACATTTTCCTAGTAGGCGCGAGTCGCGGTGTTGGTAGAGAAATTGCCAATTACCTCCGTCAACAAAATATTGCTGTCACAGCACTATTGAGAAATGAAACATCCCGCGCCGAATTAGAAGCTATAGGCGTGGAAGTAGTTTTAGGGGATGCCTTAAATTTTGATGATCTAGAAAGGGCAATGATTACAGATAAACCCGTAAACGCCGTTATTAGTACATTAGGCGGGTTGCCCTCAGACACCGAAAAACCTGATTATATAGGTAACAAAAATCTGATTGACATCGCAGTCAAAGCGAATGTCCAAAAATTTATTTTAGTAACTTCCATCGGTACGGGTAACAGTGTCGGTGCTTTGCCTCCCCAAGCTTTAAACGCATTACAACCCGTTTTAATAGAAAAAGACAAAGCCGAACAGCATTTAATTACTAGCGGACTCACTTATACTATTGTTCGTCCTGGCGGGTTGAAATCAGAACCGCCAACAGGTAATGCTGTGTTAACGGAAGATACCCGTATTGTAGGGAGTATTCACCGTGCTGATGTAGCAGAATTGGTTTGTCTTTGTTTAACTTCGGAGAGTGCGAATAATAAAGTTCTGTCAGCGATAGATAAAAATATGTTACTCACACAAACAGAATTTACGGAGTTTAGCTTGGGTTAATTGGGAATGGGGCATTGGGCATTGGGAATGGGGAATAGTAAGTGAAAAACAAAATTATCTTTTGCCTTTTACCTTTTGCCTTTCCTACTCTCCTGATATTTGTAGAAAGACAGTTCTTTTTCTTGCCCCATCTAATTCAAAGAATAAGACTGATTGCCAAGTTCCTAAAGCTAAATTACCGTCAGCAATAGGGATAATTTCACTATTATTCAGCATCATTGCCATGAGGTGAGAATGAGCATTCATCGGCTCATCTTCTGGCACAATTCTTAAATGTAGATCGTTATGCAAATAACGGTCTGTTGATGGTGCAAGTTTATTTAAAAATACTTTGATATCGTCTAGTAGTCTTTCTTCGTCTTCATTAATAGCCAAAGCAGTGGTTGTATGTCGAGAAAATACTAATAATTGACCGTTTTTAATGCCAGTTTCTGCAATAAAATCCTTAATTTGGGGAGTGATATTAAAAATATTAATTCCGGTTGCGGTTTCAATTTCAATGAGTTTATTAAAAATGGGCATAATGAGCAATTAACTACTGAACACCATAATTTGTATTTTCTCATTTTTTAGTCGCTAAGTATTGTTTTTAAACCTGTAACTAATCTTGCCATTCCTACTTGCACAGTATCTTTTTGCAATGCGCCATAGGCAACGCGTAAATAACAGCCTTTTTCCATGCCAAATGTTGTCCCTGGAATGACTGCAATTTGATGTGATTGAATAAGTCGTTTAACTAATTCAAAAGCATCTATGTGCGTATGCACTTTGAGGAAGAAATAAAATGCACCGTTAGCGGGGGTGATGGTACATAAGCCTTGTAGCTGTTGTAGGTATTCTAAAACTATTTGCCTGACTTGGGCGATCGCACCAATATTTTCTTGTAAATACTCAGGTTTTGCTTGCAATGCCCCGCAGGCTGCATACTGAGATATAACTGGCGGACAAATCAAAATAGTATCTTGGACTTTTTTAATTGCCACTAGTAGATGTTTGGGTATCACCATATAGCCAATTCGCCAACTAGCAAACCCATAAGCTTTAGATAAACTAAACAGGGAAATTGTATATTCACTACTACCAACAAATGATGCAGGGGAAACGTGTTTTACACCGTCATAAGTAAAATATTCATAGGCTTCATCGCTAATATGATAAATTTGGCGATCGCGGCAAATTTCATTGACTTGACGCAGTAAATTTTCTGAGTAAACTACCCCTGTAGGATTATTCGGGGAAATAGTCACAACTGCCTTAGTTTTGGGCGTAATGGCTTGTGCGATCGCTTCTGGTTGCAATTGATAATTTTCATCAGTTTCTACCAAAACCACACGACAACCAGCCATAGTAATTGCCATTTCATGGTTGAAGTAATAAGGCGTATTTAAAATAATTTCATCTCCAGGGGAAGTAATAGCAAGAATCGCATTCATAAATGCCATATTGCTTCCCGCCGTTACCACAATGCAATTATCTGTGTTGAGCGCAATGTGATTAAATTCAACTAATTTTTTCGTCAATGCAGCCAATAAAGGCGGAATGCCCTCAACAGCTTTATACAAATTATTTGTAGGTTCGCTGAGAAATTGGGGTAAAAGTTCTATAGCTTCCGGTGGAGGATTGTAAGAAACCACACCTTGTCCCAAAGAAATTGTCCCTGGAGAACTTTGAATTAACTCCCCAACGACGGGAATAATTGGCGACTGTACCGCCTGCATTCGTGAGATAAATTGATTCATGAGCTTGAATATAGGGTGTATGGGTGTAGGGGTGTATGGGTGTATGGGTGTGGGGGTGTAGGGAAAGATGTTATCAGAAGTTTTTTCCCAGTCCCCAATCCCCAATCCCCGTATCGCCAGCTCACACAAATATTTTTAAAGAATTTTGATAAATTGTCTCTCTATTTGGTATTTCTGAAACAGTCATGACATTTTTGGAGTATCCCACAATGGCTAAAATCAAAAACCCCGCCGTTGCTCAAACTGGTGCTAAACCACCCTATACTTTCCGTACAGGTTGGGCATTATTGTTACTAGCTGTTAACTTGTTGGTAGCGGCTTACTACTTCCACATCATCGAGTAGTGGGGTTGGGCATGGGGCTTAGACAATAGGGTATGAAAAAGAATAACCAATGCCCTGTTTGCCCTGTTTGCCCAATGGTGTTGCTCACATCGTTCCTTTAAATAAACCTTTGGGACGAATGAGCAACACCACAATCATGATTAAAAGAGCAATACCTTGCTTATACTGTGAACCCAACCAAGGGGTACTAGCCTCCTGTACGATACCAATAATAAAAGCTGCGGCGATCGCACCGTAAGGATTTCCAATCCCTCCTAAAATGACCGAGGCGAATAAAGGCAGAATTAAAAACCATCCCATATTCGGGCGTACGGCTGTCAGTAAGCCATACATACTACCACCCAAGGATGTTAGTGTGCCTGCAATTACCCAAGTCCACAACACAACGCGATCAACATCAATTCCTGACACTTTCGCTAAATCTAAATCATCCGCCACAGCCCGCATCGCCTTGCCGATTTTGGTATTTTGCAGCAGATAATGTAAGGCTAAAATTACCACCACTGCCAAAGCCAAAACTAGAATTTGATTTTCCGTAACTTTCAAACCCAAAATATCTAACGCTGGAGCAATAGGTAAATCATAATTTTGATTTTTACCACCCCAAATCAAAATTACGCCATTACGCAAAAACAAAGCCAGTCCAATGGAGATAATGATCAGTGTTGTGGAATTAGCACGAATAGAGCGCATTTTTGACCACAATAATTTTTCTGATAACAACATAGCCAAGACTGTACCTACAGTTGCTAACACCATAGACAGCCAGATATTTATGCCCAAAGAATTGGCGAATAATGTCAAATAAGCACCCAAAGTTAAAAAATCACCATGAGCAAAATTTGACAACCGTAATATCCCGTAAGTGAGTGTTAATCCGACTGAACCTAAAGCGATAATGCTTCCTACAGCAATGCCATTGACAATAAGTTGAATAATTTGTGTATCCATCAGTTTTTATCTAAAAAAGTCAGTTAAGATTCATGTGTAATGGTTAATTTCAAAATAATGTTTTTAGCTATACGGTGATTATCGACACTAATCAGTTATGATTTATCGACATTAAAGAATTGTGAGCTAATATACATAGCATCCTATTCGCAATTTTTGCGTAACTAAACTTGTCCCACGGTCTGGCTGACCATGCAGCAGTATTCAAGCTTACCAGAACACAACTCACAGGTAGATGCCACAATCCCACAACTTCGGGCTGAGTTATGGCTGGAAAGCCGCTTGAACCAGCTACAAATTCGCCTGAATGATTGTCTGCTAGCGATAGTTAAAGGTGTCGTCACCAAAGACAATCCCGCAGCAGAAATTTGGCAAATTATGGTGGATGAAATTGGCGCGGCTTTAAACAGTGGCGGCGTAACTGTTGCTGTGTGCCAACCGCAAGATACAGTTGGTAAAGTTTACTATATTTTTTGTCCACCATCTGTGAAATCTCGTCCGTCAGTGGCGAAGTTAACACTGAAAAATGGGAAACAACTAAACTTAGAATTAGAAGCAGCAATTCCACTCAGCGATTTACAAGATTTAACAACTCAACAACCGCCCCAAGCTTGGAAATTATCTGACGAAGCAGTCGGGTTGCTGGGGTGGTTAGTCATAGGTACAAACAAACCCAACGCCCAAACGAAAGTTCTCACCGATGCGCCCACCTTACGGTTTATCGAAAAAGCCGTTCAGCAGTGTATACAAGCATGGGTTCACTGTCAACATCTACAAAGCTTACAAGAGCGATCGCAGCATTTCCACGACTTAAATCAAGAACTACAACGGACAAATCAACTTAAAAATCAGTTTTTAGCCAACACTAGTCACGAAATTCGCACCCCATTAAGTTCGATTATCGGCTTTACTCACTTACTTTTAGCCCAAGGCTACGATCCCACCAGAGAACGCCACCGCGAATATTTAAACATCATTCAATCCAGTGGGAAACATCTTTTAGCTTTAATCAACGATATTTTGGATCTGTCCAAAATCGAAGCTAATCAGCTAGAAGTGCAGTGGGAAAAAGTCGATGTACCGGAATTATGTCGAAATATACTCACACTAGTGAAAGAAAAAGCTGGTAACAAGGGTTTGAAGTTAACTTTGGAAATCGATCCTCAAGTCATAACCCTAGTTGCTGATCCTTTACGACTCAAACAGATGCTTTTGAATCTGCTCTTTAATGCTGTGAAATTTACTAGCAAAGGCACTGTAGGTTTAAAAGTGATACAACAAGATTCATTAGTGCATTTTACAGTTTGGGATACAGGCACAGGGATATCCCCAGAACATTTATCCCTACTTTTTCAACCCTACTTTCAAATTCCTAATTCTTCACCAGGGCAATATGAAGGTACTGGTTTAGGTTTAGCGGTAACTCAAAAACTAGCAGCAATTCATCAAGGTTATATTGAAGTAGAGTCAGAAATTAATAGCGGTTCTCGTTTCACAATTACTTTACCACTGAAGCCACAAGGATCAGTTCTCCCTCCAGAAATCCAAGAAGAAGAATCGCCAGCATCTTTACAGCCCTTACCCATCATTCCCAGCACTTGTAGAGACATTTTACTAATAGAAAATGATTTACCTAATGGGCAAATGATGCAAATTCATCTGACGAAATTAGGCTATCAGGTAACTTGGGTAAAAAACGAGCAAGAAATGTGGGATGGACTCAACCACAAGCAGCCAGCTGTTATCTTAATGGATATACGCCTACCCGATAGCAACGGACTGGAGTTAATCCAACACTTACGGACTAACCCAGAATATCAGCAAATCCCCGTTATAGCCCAAACAGCCATGGCCATGAAAGGCGATCGCGAAATCTGTCTTGCAGCAGGATTTAACGAATATATCTCCAAACCCATTGACTTATCACTCTTAGCTGATTTAGTAGCAAAATACATTCAGGCCGATTAGGGATTGGGCATGGGGCATTGGGCATGGGGCATTGGGCATGGGGCAGAGGAAGAAAAACTAATGACTAATGACTATTGACTAATGACTATTGACTATTGACTAATGACTATTGACTACCAATCATGCTGACAGAAAAACTAGAGAAACTGAAACTTTTATTTACAGAGATGGGACAGGCTTTAATTGCCTATTCTGGGGGTGTTGATAGCACTTTAGTCGCTAAAATTGCCTATGATGTTTTGGGCGATCGCGCTTTGGCTGTGACGGCTGTTTCACCTTCGCTGTTACCAGAAGAATTGGAAGACGCGAAAATTCAAGCCGCAACGATTGGGATTCGGCATCAGATTATTCAAACCCATGAAATGGAAAATCCCAATTACACCGCTAACCCCGTAAATCGTTGTTATTTTTGCAAAAGTGAACTGCACGATCACCTCAAACCCTTAGCTTTAGAGTTGGGTTATCCCTATGTGGTGGATGGGGTAAATGCCGATGATTTACACGATTACCGCCCAGGAATTCAAGCCGCCAAAGAAAGAGGCGCGCGATCGCCTCTAGCAGAAGTTGGTGTCACCAAATTAGAAGTCCGACAACTTTCCCAACATTTAGGTTTACCGTGGTGGGATAAACCAGCCCAACCTTGTCTGAGTTCCCGTTTTCCCTATGGTGAGGAAATTACCGTAGCTAAATTACAACGCGTCGGTAGAGCCGAAATTTACCTACGCAAACTAGGCTGGCAAAATTTGCGCGTCCGTTCCGAAGGCGACACGGCACGCATCGAACTAGCACCAGAAAAAATCAAAGATTTCGTCTTGATGACAGACTTACAATCTATAGTCACCGCCTTCCAAGAATTTGGCTTCCTCTACGTCACCCTAGACTTAGAAGGCTATCGCAGTGGCAAATTAAACCAAGTCCTCAATCGAGTGGGGAGTTAGTGCTGAGTGCTGAGTGCTGAGTAATGAGTAATGAGTAATGAGTAATGAGTAATGAGTAATGAGTAATGAGTAATGAGTAATGAGTAATGAGTGCTGAGTGATGAGTGCTGAGTGATGAGTAATCTCACATCTTGCACCTGGAAATATGAATGTCAAAACCACAACTACGTGCAAGAGGAGTGAGGCGTTCAATGTTAAGTAAAAGAAGATACACTACTAATTGAGGGAAAATAGATTCAAGAGCTAGTTGTGCAGCTTGACCCCAATCAGGTGGTGATGCTGACTGAGTATGCAGATAACTCCAATGGGCTATGAGATAAGCAGTGAGAGAAAGGATAAGCCAACGATACATACCCAGCAGAGTTCCTTGCCCAAAGCGATGTAAACCAAAACGGTGCTTGGCGGTTTTGAACCATCCCTCAATCTGCCATCGACGCTTACCCCACCATTTAAGAGTAGAAGCTTTAATCGGGCGAGTAGATAAAATAAAACGTTTTTCTAGTTTGCCATTATCGCGTTTTAAGTAATACCAAGAAACAGTAACAGGAAAGCTTAACCCAAACAGATAAACCTGTTGCCCTTGCTGATGTAAGCGTCTTAAAAGTCTACCATCTGCTAATTTACGGCTAATAGATACACCAGTAATAGCATGATATTTCAGACGACGTACACCCTCAAGAAATTCTATACTGCCAAAGGCCGTATCAGCTAAAATAATTGTCTGGAAATGTTGAGTTAAAGATTGCGGTAAACGTTTCACGAGTTTCAGTCCTAGCTTTGCAGGGGAAGGCGTTCCCTTACCTCTCCAAACCCTAAAATTCCAAGGGATACGGCATCTTCCAATTACCAAATAAACCACGACCAGATGCAAACCGCGTTTACCATTGTAGACTCTGATTAAATCACTAAACTCTTGAAATTTACCTCGTTTCTCTAAAGTCGTTAGGTCAATTATTACTTGTAAAAAGGGTTTTCTTCCTTTAGCAGATGATGCTAAAACCTTGAGTACTGTTTGTAATGCGGTGGAACGAACAACACGAATCATCTCCCTAGTTGACCAAGGATTGATATTGAGAAATCGGCTGATTGCACTTGGAGATTTTGTTTGACTGTGTTCGGGTAATGGGTGTCCTTGTGCCTCTAAAAATAATGCCAGCATAGCTTCTAAATTATCTTTCTGGTACTGCGTTGGCATCAGTTCTTTCAGGCTATAAACTAGTTTTTGGGCGTGGGCAAGCATTAATCAGTGCTTTGTTTAATTCAAGTATTTCACGCCTTTTCTCTCATGTTTTAAGTATCAAAGGCAAACATATCCATGTCTTCGGCGAAAAAGTAACCGCCGACGCGGAAATCTTACTTTCTACGCAATATTACGGCATTTACGTTCTATTTATAACTAAATTTACTTATCTATCCTTATTTGAATCTTGTTATAGTTTTGTGCTGTCTATTGGCTTTCTACGGGTATCTACGTTAGGTGCAAGAAGTGAGTAATGAGTGCTGTTACCGGTAGCACGGCGTTTAGCCGATGTTGAGTGCTGACTAATGACTAATGACTAATGACTAATGACTAATGACTATTGACTAATGACTAATGACTATTGACTAATGACTATTGACTATTGACTAATACCTAAATAGTCTCCGCCTCCACAGAAACTAAAATACAGCCGTTAATCTTCCAAGATTCATCCTGTTGCTTTTCCATGAAGTATAAGGCTCTTAAGGGCTTACCGTCTGGTGCTAGTAATAAAACCGGCTGAGTAATGTTGTCTTGAATGGTGGTGATTTTCTCAAAAAATACTGAACGGGGGCGGTAGACGGCTGGGTAACTTATACTTACCATCCGCATAAAATTATCTGCATTTTGGAACTGCTCTCTAATTCCAGGACTAGCAAGGGCGAAAGCAGTTTGAGCATCATCTTTTTGAAATGCTTCTAGTTGTCTTTCTATAACGGAGCGTATAGCAATAAAATCGTTATCGGTAGCTTCCATAAATCTGCTATTTAATCGCCTAAAATGCTCAGTTTCTTGTTTGAGAAAGTTTGAATTCTACTTGTTGGAGGGCAAATCGCCATACATCATAACCATCAGCAGACAAATGTATGCCATCTGTAGTTAAATCTGAGCGTAAATTGCCGTCTGCATCGGTAAACCAGTTATGAATGTTTAAGTAGTTCACTCCTTCTTGTTTAGCAATTTGAGCGATTTTGACGTTAAGCTGACGAATACGACTATTAGAGATTGTGGATACATTAGTCGGTAGAATAGATTGCACAAATATCTGCGCTTTGGGGTGATTTTGCCTTAAGCTACGCATCATGCGGCGGTGATTTTGCAAGATGGTTTCATCGCTGACACCTTTTCTGAGGTCGTTAATCCCAGCCATGATATAAATTGCTTCTGGGCGAGTTTGAGAAAATGCCCCTAATCGTTTCACTATGCCGCCAGAAGTGTCGCCAGATATGCCCTGATTTAGCCATAATTTACCTGTGGGCAGTTTTTTCCTGGGAAACCACAGACTCAAGGAATCACCCACTAAGATACTGAGACGATTTTTACCTTGACCTTGGGCGATCGCTTTCGCCTCTAAAGCTAGTAAACTTTTCCAATCTTCATAGGTTAATTGCTGTTTTCCCTTGGATTCTGCAAATTCTGGCTCAATGTCGGCACGGGTGTAAATCTGACCTGTTTTCAGTGCTGCCAGTCTTTGATAGTAAAGTTGATTGCCAGAAGTTAACAGTAAATTTACTGGTTGATGACTGGGATTAAATAATAAGTCTATTGATATTGATAAATCTTGTTCAGTTAAAAGTTTCTTCTCACTAGCCCTTGGCTCAGAAGCTTCAGAAGCCGGTAAAATTTGGCTGCTGAGTTCTGGTAGGGAAAAATTCAGCAGTTGAGACAACAATTTTTGATTTGTTTGTGGTTGTAAATTTGCTTCTGTTTGTAATAATTTGCTGCTAAATTCTGGAGTTGATACATCAGGTTTGAGGTGATGCTGGGCATCTGTGATTGTCTGAGAGTCTTGTTTTGTAAACCATTGGGAATTATGTTTATCCGGCGATTTAATTGACAATTGTGGAAAAGCTGATGCCGGTATTGCCAATCCTGTTAACAAACCTACTGCCAACAGATAAGAATCCCTCATCGCTGTTTCTCTCCTCTTATTAGTGCTTTTCCTTTTGACAGTCTTAATTGTCCGTATTCAGGAAATTTTACGGTGGTTAAAATATCATTCTTATGTATAATGTATATTTCTGTAAACCGGGTTAACGATATTATCTCTGACAATTTACAAATTCTTTAAAGCGTATATTTTCTAGTATATAGATGAGATCCTCGGAAAACCTCATATCCCGTTGATGAAGTAGCATATTTTTGGATATCAATACTCCTAGATGATATTTCTGATTTTTGTTATTAAATTTACAGTATAAACTATTGCAATATACGTAAATTCCTGCATTGCAACATTTATTCACCTGTTCTGACATATTTAAATTCAATTCAATTGATGAATAAGCTGGTAATAAGTGCTAAGATTTATGCGAAGTAATCGTTTTTCCCTGTAATTTTGTGGCTAGAGCTAGTACCGCAATTGGTGTCAGTCCAATTATTAAAGAGATAGTGCAGAAACAAGCACATTCCACCCGTTTAACTCTCAAAGAGGTAATTCTCATGGGAATGTTAGCGATAGATAAGCTTGATGATCAAAGTCGTCAAGAATTAGCAGATAAAGTCCATCAAATGCAAGTAAATGGTGAAATCTAAATCTGCTGACTAAAGTTAATAGTCCCTATTACACAGCCCATATAACAGCAAAAATTTATCATCGAGAAAACAGCAGTTAAAATCAAGCATGATTTGGTGTACGATTTTCACACCTTAAATCAAGCAAGAGTTTCCTAAATTCTTGTCCACTAACTTGTCCATTCTTTTGAGCCTCCGAGTTTTAGATTTTAAATTTCGGATGATGTAATTGAATTTCAAGTAAGGGCGGCTTTGAGAAAATATCTGTTTTTCTAACGTGAATGTCTCTGATCACCCGCCCCTACAAATCTAAAATCGGTTGACTGCTGAATTATAAATTCTTGCTGTTATTTAAAATAATTGCCATTAACTAACTGACTATTAACTAATCTTCAAATCGATAACGACTTCCCACAACATAATCCTGATTTATCTCACATGAAATCCATCGACGCTGTAAAGTTTCAGCAACAAACCCAGTAGTATTAGAGCCGGCAAACGGATCTAGCACTAAATCACCCTCATCAGTCAAAAACTTGATGAAGAATTCCGCAAACCCTTGGGGAAATCTGGCTGGGTGGGGTTTAATTCCGGCTGCTTTACAGCGTCGTAAATAAATACTATTAGATTCAGTGTTAGCAATTTCCAATAAATTCGGCGGTATCGCGCCTTGGTTATCTTTTTGGAACTTTTCAGAAATCTCATGTCCACTAGGACGAATTTTTGCTTTATAGCCATTTTTGAGTAACCGCTTCATACTGTGGCTATAGGGTTTCAATACCTTTCTGTTATCAGCTTTGGGGTGTGGCGTTTTAGATAACCACCAAACAACGTTTACCGCATCTTTGACACGAATCCTTCTAATTGTCACCCATTCGGCGGGGGTGGGTAATCGTGCCGGGTTGTAGTGATAGAATTCCTGGGCGAGAAAAAAACCGACTTCCTGACATAATCTGACTAAAAGTTCATATTGGTAAATGCTGCGTACAGGATTACCAGGAAGATAAGCACCGCCTAAATCGAGAACAAATGAGCCATTTTCAGCTAAAACACGTTTAAATTGCTGCGCGAAAGGTAAAAACCATTCAATATATTTATCTGCACTGGCGTTACCGTATTCTTTCTGGCGTGTTAAAGCAAATGGTGGTGAAGTCAGAATTAAGTTAATGCTGCTGTCTGGGATAGTGGTAATCATTTCCAGACTATCCCCTAAATAGGCTTGTCCGTGTTGTTGTTTGTAATAGGGCGAAAAGTCGATAATTGTTCTGGTTGTTGTTTGTGGTGAATTTAAGTGATGTGTTGAGAGTCTTTATAGACTACCACTTTTTGTAGGGTAAAAATTTACCAGACATAGTAATTTTAACGCGATCGCCTTTCGGATCTGCTTCCTTTTCTACATCCATAGTAAAGTCGATAGCACTCATAATCCCATCACCAAACTTTTCCTGAATTACGTCCTTGAGTGGAAAGCCATAGACTTGCATAATCTCATAGAAGCGATAAATCAGAGGATCAGTCGGAACAACAGGCCCCAATCCCTTGACTGGGTATGCAGTTAACTCTGGCAGGTAGACATGGCCTAAGTCAAGTGCATCCAAAATTAACTTAGCCTCTTCCTCAGACACACTAGCTTGACGGTAGAATACAGCAGCAATCCAGACTTCATCACGACCTAAAATTTTTTCTAAATCTACAAAACTGATTCCTTTTTCTTTCTTAGCTTCGAGTAGCGTCTGTGTAATTTCAGGGATAGACATACAATTGCTTCTTGAAATACTTCGTAGTAGGTTTCTTGACGAAGTTTAAATCACAAAGGCTATTTTGTAAATAAATCTCCACAACCTAGAAAGCATGAAAATAACTTTATATATATGAACCTTACTTATGTAACACTAAGGCGCAAAGATTCCAAGCAAGAGAATTATCATAGAATATATAAATGCCCAATCGCATAATAGTTATGAATATCCAAATTCAGCCGGAATTAGAAAAAATTATCCAAGACCAAATTGCTACAGGTAGATATGCTAATGCAGAAGATGTGATTAGCAAGGCTTTAAAATTACTTTTAGAGTGGGAAAAAGGTTATCAAGACTGGGTAGATGAAACAAGAGATAAGGTGAATGTTGCTATTGAGCAATTGGATAGAGGAGAAGGTATGGAAGGGGATATTGTAATTGAAAACATGAGAGAGAAATTACGGAAAGCAAGAGATGTGCAAGGATGAAAAGACATATTATTTCTCCTGAATTGAGTCGAGATTTATTATAAATAATTTATTATTTTGTATACATTATTATTTTTTTCTAAAATGTAAGCATAAGCATAAAATATAACATATATTAATGCTTTCTTGTAAAGGATATTTTTATTACTTATGTTTTTACCATGAACAACCCACTTGTAACAGGTTTAAAAATTTATATTGAAGATTTTTGTTGTAATAATTTCACGTTAAAGATAATAAATAAAATTTTTTCTGATGCTGGCTTTACTAGGGACGAATCTATCCAAATTGTAAATCGTCGTCCCCTTGTAAATTCTTTTCTTGATGCAGAAGAATGGTCAAGTTTACTAACAGTCGAAAAATTAATTAAAGTTATAGAAAGTATATTATATAACCCTAATTTATCTAATGAAGAAAAAGATGATTTTCGCTTTAATCTGCAAAACTTTGGTTTTCAACTAGATGGAAATAAAGTCATTTCCCAGCCAATTATTCCCAAAGAAATATCATTTAAATCACAGTTCCCTCTTGGCTTACCATTTGGTAAATTAAAGCCGGGATTAGCCATAAAACTTAATAATGGTACTCAGATATTAAAATTTGAATGGGAAAATGGTATCGGTATTATTAATTTCGATGTTTATCCGGATTTGACTTATCAAAAATTAATAAGTAACTTCAACATGGTATTAGGAACTGATGAAAATTTTAAAATATTCTTGCGGAAAGCAAATCAAACTAAATACGAAGAACAATTTTTTTTATATTATGCTAATTTTTTTAAAATGACTAAAAACAATGTACCTTTTCTCATACCTCAAGCATGGATACAGTGGCATTCACAGTCAAAAAAATCTTTAAATTCTAAAACATCTCTGAATAGTAAAGATATATACAGAGTGGATTTTGTAGCATTCTGGAAAAATAAAAGATTTGCTATTTTTATAGACGATATCAGTCATTATGCTACTCCTATTCGTAGTATAAATGATGGACGATGGTTAGCTAGTGAAGAAGAGTATTCTAACAACTTACGACAAGATAGAAAATTAATGATAGAAGGATGGAATGTGATCAGATTTAGTAATTGGGAAATCAAACATAAAGAATCATTGAATCAAATCATGATTGATTTATCCGAATTAATAGATTTTGAATTTAAAATTCATTTTGCTTTTTTTGCGTTTTTGTATGAGCAACAAAAAAGGGATAAGCCCGAAAGCCTATCCCTAAAAAAATCAACTAATCAATAAATTAAGTTCCAGATTGCCAAGAATTGATGTACTCAATTTGCTCAGGGGTCAAGCTATCAATGTAAATACCTAAAGCTTGCAACTTCAAACGAGCAATTTCTTGGTCTACTTCAGTAGGAACTGAATGTAAGCCAGGTTGTAATGTACCTTTGTTTTTCACTAGGTATTCACAAGCTAACGCCTGATTCGCAAAACTCATATCCATAACTGCGCTAGGATGTCCTTCAGCCGCAGCGAGGTTGATTAAGCGACCTTCACCCAATACAATCACGGATTTACCACTGGGGAGTTGATATTGTTCTGTGAAGGGGCGGACTTGTTTGACTTCGGTGGCTTTGCTAGCTAAGTATTTCAGGTCAAGTTCAATGTCAAAGTGACCAGAGTTACAAACGATCGCACCGTCTTTCATGACCTCGAAATGTTCACCACGAATGACGTGCTTGTTACCAGTCACAGTAATGAACAAATCGCCTTGGGATGCAGCTTCCGCCATTGGTAATACACGGAAACCATCCATTACTGCTTCGATGGCTTTGATGGGGTCGATTTCGGTGACAATCACGTTAGCACCTAAACCACGGGCGCGGAGTGCTGTACCTTTACCACACCAACCGTAGCCAACGACAACTACAGTTTTACCAGCTAAAAGAATATTTGTAGCGCGGATGATACCGTCTAGGGTAGATTGACCAGTACCGTAACGGTTATCAAAGAAATGCTTGGTGTCAGCGTCGTTAACGTTGACTGCGGGGAAAGTGAGAACGCCATCATTAAACATGGCTTTGAGGCGCACAATCCCAGTGGTTGTTTCTTCAGTAGTACCAATCAAATCAGCGATTTGATGTTGGCGTTCTTGTACTAGGGTAGCTACTACGTCACTACCATCATCAATGATGATATTGGGACGGTGATCTAAAGCGATTTGGACGTGGCGATTGTAAGTTTGTGCGTCTTCGCCTTTAATCGCAAATACAGGAATTTCGTAATCTGTGACTAAGCAAGCTGCTACGTCATCTTGAGTTGATAAAGGATTACTCGCAATTAACAGCGCGTCTGCACCACCAGCCTTGAGCGCGATCGCCAAATGTGCTGTTTCAGTGGTAACGTGGGCGCAAGCTACCAAACGTAAACCAGCAAAGGGTTTTTCTTTGGCAAAGCGATCGCGGATTTGCCGTAATACAGGCATTTCGCGTCCAGCCCATTCAATACGCTGTCTTCCCAAGGGAGCGAGGCCGAGGTCTTTAACCTCGTGCTTTAATCGGGGAGATGTTGCGGTCATTAAACTAGTTTCCTCAAAAAAAAGTAACGAGAGATACGTATTTTTACACGCACCCTTCTTGAGTATGCCACGACTCAGGAAATTTGGCTGTAATTACCAAATACCTAGTTTTAGCTTCCCTGAACTAGACTGACGGTGGATAAGCTCCCTGTCAACTGCATCTTTGGCTTTTTTCTTTTATCTTTATTTTTGGTAAGAATATTACGAAGTTTTCTCTGGGGATTGGGGATTGGGGATTGGGGACTGGGGATTGGGGACTGGGGATTGGGGACTGGGGACTGGGGATTGGGGATTGGGGACTGGGTGGAATTAACTTCCTCTCTCAGCACCGGCTAAACGCCGCGCTTCCGCTAACAGCACTCACTACTCAGCACTCAGCACTCATCACTCAGCACTCACTACCCAGTCTTCTATCTATGGATAGGTACAATTACCGAATTTAATCGTAGAGAATTCTTCAGGATTCGATAGAAAATTAGGAGGTGTTTGAGTGCGCGTTAAATTTTTGGCGATCGCAGGTGCAATGGTTGTTTCTGTTGCATTTGTACCAAAAGCTACAGCCCAGATTCCTCTTTTACCTCAACTGTCAGTTTCTGGCAGTGTGAGTAATGAGAATAGTGACAGAACTGTTGCCGACTGGGTATATTTAGACGGTCGCCGATTGTTTCAAATATCAGCATCCAAAAGCGATTTTTCGGCTCGTTCACAGAATATTCAACAGAATTTAGCGGAAATTAGCCGCACTTTCTTTCAGTCTAAGGATAAACAAGTTAAGGTAGATACCAGAACTATCAATGGGCTACCAGTAATTGAAGTTAATGGTCAATATCTGATGACGGTTACTACCGCAGATGCTGCACTACAACAGGTAGATCCGTCAACATTGGCTAATCAAATTGCACAAGATTTAAAAGCAGGGTTAGAACAAGCTAAACAAGAACGACAACCCCAATTTCTCATCAACCAAGGTCAGATTGCTGCGGGTCTTGGAGTAGCGATGCTTGTAGCTAGTTGGGGTGTGTATAGTTGGCAGCAACGAACTAAAAAACATCGCGTGATTCCAATTCCACGAACTTCACCAGATACGCAAAACATTACTACTCAACTCAATCAGCAGCAGCATCAGCATTTGCAAGAAGTTAAAAAACGGTTGTTTCAAATTGCTCAAGCTGGAATTTGGAGTGGCGGCGGTTTTGTGATGTTGGGTTTATTTCCCTATACACGCATACTGCAAGTAGGGATTGTCACAGCTGCTCAAATTCCTTTGAAAATAGGTCTGGTTTTACTAGGAACTTATGTAGTTACCCGTTTGAGTTATGCTCTGATTGACCGTTTGACTACCGTCTTGGTAAGCAGTGGTGCTTTACTCAACTCAGAAACTTCTGAACGTCTACAATTACGAGTTTCCACATTTTCTGGGGTAACTAAAAGTATTGTCACCATTATCTGGGTAGGATTTGGCATTTTAACCGCACTCATTTTATTTGGTATCGATGTCATACCCTTGCTAGCTGGTGCAAGTTTAGTGGGTGTGGCGGTATCTTTGGCTTCCCAAAATCTGATTAAAGATGCTATTAATGGCTTTTTAATCATCGTTGAAGACCAATATGCTTTAGGAGATGTGATTGCTGTTGGTGATGTTGGTGGTTTAGTGGAAAATCTCAATTTGCGGATGACGCAAGTCAGGGATGCAGAAGGACGCTTGATTACAATTCCCAACAGTGAAATTAAAGTAGTGGCCAATCTTTCTAGCCGTTGGTCAAGAGCTGATTTAGTCATTCCTGTAGGTTATCAAACGGATATTGACCAAGCCTTGCAACTCATTAAAAATGTGGCTTTAGAGATGAATCAAGACATCCTGTGGAAACGTCAAATTATCGAAACACCACAAGTTTTGGGTATCGATAATTTCGGCGATCGCGGTTTAATGATTAGAGTATGGATTAAAACCCAACCCCTCAAGCAATGGGATGTCGCACGAGAATATCGCCGCCGTCTTAAAGTCGCCTTTGACCAAGCCGGAGTTCATATTCCCGTCCCCCAACAAGCAATCTGGGTTAATGACTCACAGTTGTCTAATTATCACGAAATACAAGTAATAGGTGACGGTAAGTCCAAATTTTAAACTAACCCCTCTCCAAACCTCTCCCCTGCAAGGAGATAGGCTTTAAAACCCGCATTTTTCGTTGATATTTTAGCTCTTTACTCCCCTCTCCGCATCGGAGAGGGGCTGGGGGAGAGGTCAAAAAAGACTCACGTTAATTTACAGATGCGATCGCTATTATTTTTTACAAGTCAAGTTAAACTCATTCATATTTTGAATGAAAACTGCTGCAATTATGAATAATCTTAATTTAATCTCTGAATATAAAAATTTTGACGGTCAAATCGGCTTTTATTCTCATCACTCTTCCAGCTGCAATAGTGAAATGCGTTTTGCTGTCTATCAGCCACCACAAGCTAGCCAAAACCCTGTACCCGTTCTCTATTTTCTCTCTGGTTTAACTTGTACTGAAGAAAATTTTATCGTCAAAGCTGGGGCGCAACGTTATGCGGCTGAGTATGGTTTGATGTTGGTTGCACCGGATACTAGTCCCCGTAACACTGGAATTGCTGGTGAGGACGATGATTGGGATTTTGGTAGTGGTGCGGGTTTTTATGTGGATGCGACAGAAGCACCTTGGCGATCGCACTATCAAATGTATAATTATATCGTGCAAGAATTACCAGCTATCATTGCTGCTAATTTCCCCGCACAACCTGAAAATCAAGGGATTTGCGGTCATTCAATGGGCGGACACGGGGCGTTAGTATGTGCAATGCGAAATCCTAATTTATACAAATCAGTATCAGCATTTGCACCCATAGTTGCACCGATGCGTTGTCCTTGGGGACAAAAAGCTTTTCAAGGTTATTTAGGTAGTAATCAAGAAACTTGGCGTGCTTATGATGCTAGCGAATTAGTACAGCAAGTTGGCTTTCACAGTTCAATTTTGATAGATCAAGGGACTGCTGATAAATTTTTAGAAGCACAACTACTCACAAATATATTTGCCCAAGCTTGTAAAACTGTTAACCAACCCCTAAACTTACGATATCAAGCAGGTTATGACCACAGTTACTATTTTATCGCCAGTTTTATAGAAGACCACATTCGCCATCATGCGATCGCTTTTGCTTTAATTTGAGGGACTGGGGATTGGGGACTGGGGACTGGGGATTGGGCATTGGGAATAAATTATTCTTCAGTAACCAAACTAATGAGAAACTCTAAATGAAGTTTTAAAGTGTATTTCCCCTACACCCTTACACCCTTATACCAAATTGCGAATTGCGAATTGCGAATTGCGAATTGGTATTACACCCCTATACCCCTAAAGCAACTCATGAGTTTGGTTTGGCAAGCTGATTTTTATCGTAGTCCTCATAAGGATGCCGCAGGTCATACTTTATGGGAGTTGTTAATTTGTGATTCTACTCGTAGTTTTGAATATACCGCTATCTGTCTTCAGTCTGAGGCTAACGCCAGTTGGTTAACTATGCAGTTTCAGCAGGCGGCTAATGGCAAGTTACCAGATATAATTCAGGTATTTCGTCCCCAATCCTTGAGTTTAATTGAGACGGCTGGGGAAAATTTAGGTGTCAAAGTTGTGCCTCATCGCCAAACTGTAGCTTTGAAAGAGTGGTTGACACAAAAGCAATATCCCATCGCCATAGATAAACCGCCGCCATTACCCTTACCGGAAAACCTTTGGGGGGAAGAATGGCGATTTGCGACAATTCCGGCTGGTGATCTTGTGGATTTATTTAGCGATCGCCCAATTCCCATTGTCTCTATGCCAGAATCTCTACAACCCCTAAATCTAGGTTTGGCATCAACAGTAGCAATTCCTGGTGTAGTGATTTTTGGTGGTAGGCGATCGCTCCGTTTAGCTCAATGGCTACAATCAGTAAATCCCGTCTCTCTTGAATATATTGCTGGTGCGCCAGATGGTTTAGTTTTAGAAGCAGGTTTAGTAGATAGATGGATTTTAGTAACTTTTGAAGACACAGAAGTTACCGCCGCCGCCAAAGTTTACGAACAGCGCAAACAGCAAAGTCGAGGGCTACATTTTCTGATAGTACAACCCGATGATTCCGGCATGACTTACACAGGTGTTTGGTTGTTACAGGAATGATTGGGGATTGGGGATTGGGAACTGGGAACTGGGAACTGGGAATTGGGAACTGGGAACTGGGAATCGAGCATTGATTAATATTATTACCCAATGCCCAATGCCCCATGCCCTATGCCCCTATTTCACGCCATACGCCAGCATCAAAGCTACTTCTTTAGCAAAGTAGGTCAAGATTAAATCAGCACCAGCTCGTTTGATGCTGGTTAAAGTTTCTAAAATAATTCTTTTCTCATCAATCCAGCCCATCTGTGCAGCCGCCTTAATCATCGCATATTCACCACTGACGTTATACGCAGCAACTGGTAGTTGTGTAGTGTTGCGGATTTGATGAATAATATCAAGATAGGCTAGGGCAGGTTTGACCATGACAATATCTGCACCCTCAACGATATCTAAATTGACTTCTTTTATAGCTTCTCTAGCGTTAGCTGCATCCATTTGATAGGTTTTTTTATCCCCAAACTTCGGTGCAGAATCTAAAGCATCGCGGAAAGGCCCATAATAAGCAGAGGCGTACTTAGCTGAATAGGCCAAAATCCCGACATGAATATATCCAGCAGCATCTAAAGCTTGACGAATTGCCCCGACTCTACCATCCATCATGTCAGAAGGTGCGACAAAATCAGTTCCAGCTTCAGCTTGTGACAGTGCCATTTTCACTAATACTTCCACCGTGGGATCATTCAAAATAATCCCTTGCTCATCGACTAACCCATCATGACCGTGAGTTGTAAAGGGATCAAGAGCCACATCTGTAATAACTACAATCTCTGGTATTGCCTGTTTAATGGCTTTGACAGTGCGCTGTACTAACCCATCGGGATTATAGCTTTCTGTACCGGTGTCATCTTTGAGTGATTCTGATATTACCGGAAAAAGTGCGATCGCATTAACTCCTAAATCAAACGCTTCTTTTACTTCCTGCAATAACAAATCTAAAGTATAGCGATAACATCCTGGCATAGAGGATACTTCGACTCTTTGTCCTTTACCCTCCATCACAAACACAGGATAAATCAAATCATTCACTGAAAGCGTAGTCTCCTGCACCATCCGCCGCAAAGCCGCCGTACGACGCAAACGGCGAGGACGATGCACTAGGATATCGTTTTTTAAAGGCGAATCTTGCACTGTCATAATATAACTTCCATGAGATTGATAACGATTATCATCGCATGAAAAGAAACTCACTCAAGGTGTCTAATACGGCAGATGGGGACTGGGGATTGGGGACTGGGGACAAGGTAGACAAGGTAGACAAGGTAGACAAGGTAGACAAGGTAGACAAGGTAGACAAGGTAGGAGATGAAAAAAACTGTTCCCTGTTCTCTAATGACTAATGACTATTGACTAATGACTCATGACTATTGACTAATGACTAATGACTATTGACTAATGACTAATGACTATTGACCACTAAAAACGCAACCCAACACCACCCTGAACAGAGACAGCCGCGCCGCCACCGTTACGATAGGCATCAAAAGCGATGATCGCATTACCAAAAAGTACGGTATTACTGTTGGGGACAACATAATCAACACCAGGTTGCAAAGCAAAACTGATTTTGTCACCTACAGGAGAAGCACTATCGCCACCAGTTAAAACTAAGCCAGCACCTAAATAAGCATCAGTTTGCCAATTGAGAGGCACATCATAAGAAACCGTAGGTACAACTGCTGTATTCTGACCTACCAAAGCTTGAGCGCGAAAAGAAATTGGTGCTTCTAAAAGTTTGTAACGAAAAGCCAACACCCCACCTACTTGTACACTATCGGTCAACCCAACGGTCGGCCCCACACCTACATAACTACCATAGGCAACCTGTGCTTGTGCTGACTGAGTATTAATAGTCAAACCCAATATTGAACTTATTCCTAAACCTGCAACTAAATGATGTATATATTTCATCACCCAATTCCTCACACCATCTGAGATTCTCCCAGTTTAATTGAATACTGATGCTCAAGGCAAAATCTTTACTTAATGGGGCATGGGGCATGGGGCATAGGGCATAGGGCATGGGGCATTAGGATAAATAAAATCTCTCCCATACCCCTAAACCCCTAAACCCCTAATTATGGACACCGAGGATGAAGACCGCCTTGGGTACAAATGTAGGCAATTTGTCTTGCGTCTAAATTTTTGGCTTGGGAAAAGTCTACACCTTTGACTACCGCCGAGACTGAGCCAACGTCTGGAGTTTGGACAAATTGATCTGAGGGGTCTTGTCTGTTGGGGGTGAGAATTGCGCCTTGGAAATCAGCACCAGCAACGTTTGCGCCTCTTAAATCAACTAAACTCAAGTCGGCGTTTTGTAAGTTAGCATTTTCTAACTGGGCAGATCGTAAAATCGCACCCGTCAGGCGTGTTGCTCTTAGGTTAGCATTGGTGAGGTTCGCTCTTTCTAAGTCTGCGCCTGATAGGTCTGATGCTTGCCAATCTGTTTTAGTGAGGTTAGCAAACGATAATTGTGTACCAATGGCAATCACACGACCCAGACGCGCACCATACAAATTTGCATCTTTAAATTTAGCATCTCCTAAGTCTGCCCCCGTCAAGCTGGCATTTTCTAGGACTGCACCGCGTAAATCAGCCCCGACTAACTGACTACTGCTGAGGTTAGCACCAACTAGGCGGGCATTGGCTAAATTGGCTCGGTTGAGGGTAGCACGACTTAAATCACTACCAATCATCAGGACACGGCTGAGATTAGCATCAGTGAAATTAGCCTGTTGCATCTGAGCTTGAGTTAAATCAGATACGACATCATCATAAGTGTCTAAACGCCCATCTTCGCCAGGACTACGGAAACGGCTACCTTTAAAATTAGCTTGGTTGAGATTGGCAGATTTAAAATTGATCCCTGACAGGTCAGTATTATCCAGAACTAAGCTAAAGAATGAACTACCAGGAGTACCACTTTGCCCTAATTGAACGCGACTGAGATCGAGATTTTGGGCTTTGCCACTATAAACACTGAGAATTTTATTGATAGTTTGTTGGTTAACTTGTAACCGTTTTTGCCTGATTTCTCGTTCTGGAGATGCGCTGTTGACGGACTGTAATTCACCCGCTAAAAACTGATTTTTGTTGTGTAGTTCAGTAATGGTGGGGATACCAATACTAGTGAGTGCTTGTTGAATTGTATCTATCAAGATGGGGTTAGTTTCATTGACCATCATATCGGTCAAGAACTGGATAGATTGCTGGTCATTAAGACTACCCATAGCCAAAATTAAGCTTTGGCGTTCTGAAATTGTCGCCCCAGAATCGGGACTCAATTGTTTGACTAGTGCCAAAAACTGTTGACTATTGATTTTTTGTGACTCCCGATGGCTTTGCTGACTTTGCAGATAAACTTGTGTACCGATTAAAGTCGCTAATACCGCCGTCATACTGGTCAACGCTACCCCAAACAAAGTTAAGTTGGGGTTTTGCTGCATCCGTCGCCACAATGAAACTAAATTGCTGTTGTCTGGAGTGATGGCCATTGCGGCTGTTGCTGATGCTTCACTTCCCTCTGGTACATTGGTGGAACTACCAGCAGCAGGTAAACTCCGTCCACTAACAGCCGCATCTGCTACCACTGTAGGACGATGAGCATCAATGACGTAAGTACCTGCTAGCCAGTCATGTAGTGCCTTGCGTCCTCGGCGTGAAGGTAAAGCTAAACCTTCGCCCAATATCATTAATACTGCTAGGGAAGTGAATAATCCTAAGTTGGGGAAAGCAAAGCTATAACGCCAGAGAATGTAGGCAATAGACATAGGTACAGTTAAGCGACCGATACCTTCACGGACAAATATAGCCGCTAAACCAGCGGGTGTTCCTTCTTCGTTGACGACTCGTACACCAAACCAACGTTTAGGTAAAGTGCTGCCGGTTTTGGCGAGTAAATATAATTGCCACCAAGAAAGAACAGTGGGGGCAATTAAAGCAATTGACCAGAGAATATTAGTTGGCGATGCTACATTGCGAATACCGTAGCTAGCAGGTAAAGCTAGAGGACGTGCGATCGCTCTTTCTGTTACTACTAGTACAGGGTTAAGTGGCACTCGATTGAGATCACTACGAGAGTTAGCGTATACACCCAAACCAAAAGGAACTAGTCCACTAGCCAGTAACAACGTCATTTCCACTGCCCAAGCAGCCAAGCGTCTTGTGACTAGAGAATTGGTTTTAGCTGTATTTTTAGTAGCGTTAGATTGATTAGTATTATTTTTTTTAACAATTGGAGTAGCCATTATATAGTTACCTGTGTATTTATTTTTATGCTGCTGGTAATTTGGGAATTGGGCATTGGGCATTGGGAATCGGGAATTGGGCATGGGAATAAAAATCTACCTTGTCTACCTTGTCCCCCTTGTCTACTTGTCCCCAGTCCCCAGTCCCCAGTCCCCAGTCCCCAGTCCCCAGTCCCCAGTCCCCAGTCCCCAGTCCCCAATCCCCAGTCCCCAATCCCCAGCCCCCAACAGCCTCTATTGATTCGGCCTGTTACCAGATACGAAAAATTTGTATCCAAGATACACTACCCCTGCTAACAGTGCCAGACTGATGGCAGATACTACTAATTTCAGTACCATCTGTACAATTGACAAGCCCAGTAAGCCAGCTACGCCGATAAATACTAGCTTGCCTGTCCCTGATAAGCTTTGAAACCAAAGTTTTCCTCGTTCTAACTGTTGTTGCCAATTCAGCCAACTAAACTGGGTAGTCTGTTTTGGTGTTGACTCTCCAGGGGCAGAATTGAGATCAGCCTCTAGTTGTTGGAGTCGGCGTTTTAATTCTTCTTCTGATTGAGGATTCATTAATGTTTTACCTCAGTTAAGACATTTTTAAACAACAAAACCATCAGATTTTCGTCTTAGTAATTTACGCAGGGTTAATTGAGTATCAGGTAAAATTTACTACTAAAAATTTTTAATTGTTGCGTAGCTATTGCCTGCTGCTCAAATTTATAATTTTTCATCCCTGCGTCATTTCCCATGATCTCTGATGGTTTTGTTTGTGATTTTAGCTAATGTCTTGCGATCGCGTACCTATTTGCGTAGGTTAATTTAACTATTAATGCTTATTTTGGGGTGAGGATTTCACTATATCTATATTCAGGTTGCATAATCAGAATTTTCAAGCCTGTAGATATATACTGAAATTATTACGAATTTCCATATAATTTACTCACTTCATCTGATTTTCATACTTGAGTTATACATAGAGTTAAATAAATTTATAAAATTTTATACATTAAACATTAGGAACAATGCTTATTTCTCCGCGTCTATTTAATCAGGATGTTTATGTCAAAAATTATTTTGAGAGATACTGAATATATGAAAACTTTTAAATTATTAAAAGTTCTGACTGCTACCTTAGTAATGAGTGTATCTCTGACACAGGCGATCGCAGCTCAAACACCCACAATTCAAGTTAGCCGGAACTTACCTTCTGATCCACTGGTTGTTAATGGTACATCTAACACAACTGTTACTAGTAACTGTGGTAATATCTCCAGCACACCCAATCATGTGATTAGAGTCACAGAGGCTTTACCCTATCTGCGTGTAACAGCTAAAGGTACAGGAAAACCCACGTTGTTAATAGATGGGCCTGGAGGACGTTTTTGTGTAATCGCAGAAAGTTCCACGAATAACGAAGCAGAATTATCAGGTTACTGGCCTACTGGTAATTACTCAGTTAGTGTAGGTAATATATCACAGAGAGAATATAACTACACTATCGAGATTTCACAACAAAGACCAAAGAAATAAAACCAATTCGCAATTCGCAATTCGCAATTCGCAATTCGCAATTAATTCAGCTACCCACAAGGGTTGGGATTTTTACCTACCTTATCTATGAGAGGCTGCGCCAAGGGAAACAAGGCTTTTTTATCTGACGAGACGCTAACGCGTAGCTTGCTTCTCCGTTCGCGGAGCGTCCCAGAGGGAAGGAGTACGCCCACCAGGGGCGATTTATTAACCTAACTTTTTCCGACAAAATATAGGAACAAAGCAATTAAAAATTGTTAAATGTTTACCCTTGACTAATGACTAATGACTAATGACTCAAATCACCTTGATGATTTTTAATTGGTGCTTTCATCCATTGGAAAGCTACAAGATTTAATAACAAACCAATCAAAAATAGTATTACCATTAGGGTGATTTGATACCAAATAACTTGAGGCAAAAGTAAATCTAATACTAAATGAGCTAAATTGAGGACGCTGTAGAATATTGTTAACCCGAAATGAATTACTCGATAGCGTCTATTAGCAGTAAAAACTGTAGCGATAATTGCCAATATTGGTATAGTAAAAAATCCCAACATTAACCACATAATGATTGATATTTGATTCATTGATGTTGCTTTTTGCGATTCAATTACACTCAATCCGTGGAAGAGAGGCATTAAACCCAATTGGGTATGAAATAGTGTCCCCAAAAGAAAAACTATCCACAGGGTAATGATTTTTTCCTGATAATTGTTAGCCATATTCTTGCCATTGTTTATAACTTATAACCGATGTGCCGGAGTAAATTATGTCTTGCGTTCACATCCTCAGTTGTTTCTATACCTTGGGGTGAAAAGCCGTCAACTATCCCCAAAATTCCCCTACCTTGCTCAGTTTCAGCTAAAATTACCTGTACAGGATTAGCTGTAGCACAGTAAATTGTACAAACCTCTGGACATTGCTTAATAGCATTGAGGAAATTAATAGGATAAGCTTGTTTAAAAACAATCAGAAAAGTGTGACCTGAACCTATAGCTTGAGCATATCTAGTGGCTATTTCTTGTAAGGATAGATCATTGCTAGCAATTCTAATTAAACAATCTCCTGAAGCTTCACAAAAAGCAATACCAAATTTAACTTGTGCTGATATCCCCACCATAATTTCATACAAGTCTTCCACTGTTTTAATAAAGTGGGTTTGACCTAAGATGAGGTTACAACCTTGAGGAATTTCTAGGCTAACTGATTGCAGTTCCATATTTAAATAACTAGTTTAACTAGTTGAAAGTTTGTGAGTGAATCGAAACTGTAAATCTTTCCAAGTCACACCTGCTAGGTTGGGGAGGACTATATGGGCTTTTCCTACCCGTTCGACGGGGCCGATACCTATAGCCCACATCCCACCGGCTAAGGCTGCTTCCACACCTGCGGCTGCATCTTCCACAACAACGCACTGGGACGGGTTTAAATCTAGCTGATGAGCAGCATAGAGGAATAAATCAGGGGCAGGTTTGGCTTTTTGGACGCTGTAGCCGTCAGCCAATGAGTCGATGAGGTCAGCAATACCGAGTTTGGTAATGACTGTGCGAGCATTTTTACTACCGGATGCGATCGCAATTTTAATTTTGGCTTGTCTGAGTTCATGCAAAAGTGCGATCGCTCCCGGTAATAAATCCTTGGCGGTGATATTTTCAATCATCTGTTCGTAATAGCCGTTTTTCCGTGCCATCATCTCTTGAACTTGGTCTTCTGAATAAGGTCTATCACCAATAATCAGCATTAAGGAGGCGCGACGAGACACACCCCGTAAAGCCTCATTTTTCTCCCGATTAAAGGGGATACCTTCCTCATCTGCTAATTTTTGCCAGGCTAAGTAATGATATTCAGCCGTATCCGTCAATACACCGTCTAAGTCAAAGATAAACCCGCGAATATCGGGATGGGGCATGGGAAATGGGGCATTGGGCATTGGGTATGGGGTATTGTATTGTTCTTCCCTGCTCCTCTGCTCCTCTGCTCCCCTGCACCCCTGCACCCCTGCCTCTTCCCCGGTACGCAGGTCGAACTTATACCACTGACCACGCCAGCGTAGCTGAAATTTTAGGCGTGACCAACCGGGGGGTAGATGGGGATGGGCTACGGGTGCATTTTCTGTAAATTGAATGCCGCCAAAACCGAAAACTACTGCTTGCCAAACACCGCCTGCACTAGCACCGTGAATCCCATCTTGGGTGTTACCGCGACTGTCTTCTAAATCTACCATTGCGGCTTGCATAAAGCGTTTGTAAGCTCTTGTTGAATCGCCTAAGTCTGAAGCTAAAATGCCGTGAATGGCTGGCCCTAAAGATGAACCATAGGTGATATCTGTGCGGGGTGCGTAATAATGCCAATTTGCGGCTAATATTTCTTCATCGTAAGGAAACTCTGCTAATGGTCGCATCAAGTACAACAACATCAAAACATCTGGCTGTTTCAGGACTTGAGTGTAGTTAGTTCCTTCCATCCCTAAAACGGCTTGGATTGATTTTTGGCGGGGTTCGTATTCTGTGAGGTCAATATCTTTTAATTGGAAAAATCCCTCAAACTGTTCAATTAATTGCGTTTCAGAATTGTAGAGAATCCAAATTTTATTGATAATATCTTGCCAATAGGTGGAGATTTCTGGGGGAATTTGTAACTTAGTGGCGAGTTGGGCGGCTGTTTCGGGGAATTTTTGCTGCAACCAAGCCAAGACTTTTAAGGCTTGTTCTAAATGCCATTGCACCATACGGTTAGTAAAGGTGTTGTTATGCACAAATTCGTGATATTCATCTGCACCAATGACACCGCGAATCTCATATCTATTTTCTTGGGAGTTAAATTCTACCCGACTACCCCAAAAGATAGCCGTATCTAAGATGATCTCTGCGCCATAGTCGCGCATCCATTCATCATCGCCTGTAGCTTGCCAATAATGATAAACAGCATAGGCGATATCTGCACTGTTGTGAATTTCGCGATCGCGACACCATATTCGCACATCTTCACCATAATAATTATTCGGTAGCGACCATCTGGGGGTAACTTCATCCCCTGTATCCGCACTTTCCCACGGATACATTGCACCTTTGAAGCCGTAATGCGATGCTTTGCGTCTTGCGCCTGCTATGGTGTGGTAGCGGTAAGTGAGTAAATTTCGGGCGACATCTGGATGAGTATAAGTAAAAAATGGCAAGATAAAAATTTCTGTATCCCAAAAGATATGTCCCCGATAACCAAATCCTGACAGAGTTTTGGCGGGAATACTCACCTGCTCATCATGATGTGGGGCGGCTATCAATAACTGAAACAGATTGTAGCGGACAGCAAAGGCAGCTTGACTATCACCTTCGATGACGATATCGCTAGTTTGCCACACTTGATCCCAAGCTTGCTGATTATCTTGAAATAATGTTGCGTAATCAGCGATGTCTGCTAGTTTAGCTTGGGCGGTAGTCACTGGTGTTTCTGTGTCCCGTGAGGTAAATACTGTGACGATGTTTTCTACTGTGACAGTTTGTTGAGATGCGGCTAAAAAAGTCGTACTGATGCTGGGATAACCAGGGACGGTGCTAACCTGCATAGCAGCTTCTGTTCCCGATATAGTCATTTTCGCCGCCATCGCGATTTCAATGCGGGTGCTGCGGGTGCGACTTTGTAACCAAATTCCCTGATTACTTTTACCTTGATCTATCGCTTCCCAGTGATTAAAACCTTGGTTTTCTGCATAACCATTGATACTGGCTTGAAACTCCACCAACGCCTCACCATCATAGGATGTTAACTGACAGCGTTGTCCCAAAATATGCACATCAGCTAAAGAAGCGAAGCGTTCAAAGTGGATATCAATAATTTTATTTTTGGGACTGCGCCAACGCACCCAACGACTCAAAAGACCATGACGCAAATTAAGTTGTCGTTTATATGATAAGATTTCCCCCTGATCCATATGAAAGCGATCGCCATCAATTGTGACTACTAAAGGTAGCCAATTAGGACAGTTAGCCAATTCTGTATAAACAATCGGCACATCATCATAAACACCATGAATAAATGTAGCGGGTAGACTACGACTATAACCTTCTTCAAAACTACCCCTTGTACCTAAATATCCATTACCAATAGTAAAAATAGTTTCCCTAGAGTTAATTTGCTCAGGTTTAAACTGAGTCTCAATTAAACTCCAATCTTCGTAGATAAAATCACTAGAGGTCTGTTGGTGGTTCATGGGAATGGGAGAAGTAATGAGTGCTGAGTGCTGAGTAATGAGTAATAAGTAATAAGTAATGAGTAATGAGTAATGAGTAATGACTATTGACTGTTGACTGTTGACTATTGACTATTGACTATTGACTAATATGCTTTGCTAAAATCTTTTCGGCTCTGGGTTTATAAATTAAATGAAATAAAGTTTCCATGTAACGTACTCTGGCTTCTGTGTTTTCTGGGGCGACGAAGTTCCAAAAACTATAGATTTTAGCTAGTGAAAGTAATTGATTTGTGTGTAATTCCCAGTTATATTTATGGTGAATCCTTTTACTTACCCACTCAGAGATTTCTTGCCAGTATTCGGGATGGCGATCGCACTCTTCTATAAATGTCACAATCTTCTTCGCTGTTCCTTGTAAATCTGTGGGATTGATATGAAAACCGTTGCCATAATCCTCAATAATTTCTAAAGCACCACCAAACTTAGTCGCAAAGGTTGGTAAACCAGAAATCATGGCTTCTAAAATGCTGCGTCCAAAGGCTTCAAATCGGGCGAAATGTACATAAATTCCCCCTAGATCGGCTACTACTCGGTAAGCTTCTCCCACTTCATAATTAGGTAAGCGCATCCCCACCCACCGCATTTTATTGTCGAGTTTATAATGATTAATTAAGTCCTGTAATTTCTGGATTTCTGTTGCTTCTGTTGGATTGGCAGCTTCAGAAGTATGTAATTTACTAGTAATAATAATTAAATTACAATACTCTTGTAATTCTGGACTTTGACCAAAACATTCTACTAATCCAGTCAGGTTTTTAATCGATGTAATTGGTGCGACAGCTAAAATCGGACGCTTTTGTGCAGCATCTAGTTTACCTAGAATCTGATGGCTTTCTGTAGAAAAAATGAGGTCTGATATTTTCTTAATTAAATTGCTGTCGCGTTTGTCTTTTTGAGCGTAGTGAAAAAATATTTGTTCGTTGACTCCTGGCGGAATTAGATTAAATTTTGGATTAAATAAATCTATACCATCAACTACATGATATAAATGCGGCATGGTAAAGCATTTATATGATTCGTATTGTCCTATACTCTCTGGTGTGCCGACAATCTCTTGGTAAGATGATGTGATGATAAAATCTGCCGCATTCATGGTGATTAAATCGGCAGTAAATTGAGCAGAAAAATGATATTCTTCTTCAAAGTCTTGCCAGTAAAGGTTACTAAATAAATACTTTGGTTTTTCTAAAGAATGGGCAATATTACAATGGGTAACTTTTAAAGTGCGCGCCAACAAGAAAGCAACTAAGTTACCATCTGTGTAATTACCAATAATTAAATTAGGATTTCCTGTAAATTGGTTGATAATTGCTGGTGCTGCATCTTCAGCAAAGGTTTCTAAATAAGGCCAAATATCAGATTTCGATATCCAATTGTTCGTAATCTCAGGATTAAATTCCCTAAAGGGAACGCGTAATATCCAGGCGTTTTCTGTACCATCGACTTTTTCTAAGCGTAGGTTACAAAATGTCCCTTCACAGTGAGGAATCAAGCGTGTGAGAATAATTACATGAGGTCGAATTCCGAGAATATCAAGACCGGCGAGTTTAATTTCTGACTGGAGTTTGTTTTCTAAATTCCGTGCTTGTTCCAATACATAGATGACTTGTCCCAAGGTTTCATCTCTTCCCATTACGTCTGCTTGTGCTACCCAGCCATGAACAGAAACTAAAACTACACGAAATATAGCCGGAACACGAGAGACAAATGCTTCTAAAATCGCCGGTTGTGGTGCTTCGATGAGTCTTTCTAAGAGGGTGAAAGTTTCTAGTGTCCGGGAAGCTGTGTTTCCCCACCCTGGTTCAAAGCCGAGTGTTTGCAAGTCTGGGTGAAAATTGCTGTAGGGTGCTTCTGGTGGTTGTTGACTGAGAAACTCAATGGCTTGGTGAATTTGTTTGGCTAGTTGAATACCGGAGGTGATGCGATCGCCTAGTAATAAGCGAGTACCATTATATTGCAGGGCTTGTAGAGCTAAATAGATGAGTTCAAACCAATAATGAGGATCAGTTTCTAGTTGACTGCATAGATAATGATTGAGGAAAGCTAGACCTTGACCAACGTTTCGAGGATCACTGATGCTGGGGGAATTTTGATAAAAGGCTTTGAGGTCGATTTCTAAGATATGGGGGTCGTAGGCATTGACTAAGCGATCGCTCACATCTAATAATGCTACAGGTGACATCAGCTCAAACTTAGTAAAATCTGAAGTTAGTCGCCAAACCTCTTGGCTAGCAATTTTTGGACGCACCACAAACCAAATTCCTTCCTCCTCCAGAATGATTTCATGGGTGCAGTGAATTAACTTCGCAACAGAGGAAGAATAATAAAAGTATGTCGGTTTTTGGAATTGCTTACAGTATTGAGCAAAAGTTTGTAAAATTTCGTTTCTGAGAAAGTAACGCCTATCTAACGCCGAAAGTGCAATTATCAACTGACGCAGCGTAGTTGATTCTTCGTTATTAGCCAAAATCGCTTGATGTAGTTCATACATGATAAATCTCAGCACCCTGTGATGACTAGTAGTCAGAGGTATTGTTCTCACTACGAACTGATGGAGAGGTAAGTAGAACGACTTGAAAAAACCAAACTATGTAAAGTAATGTAAAAAAACTGAATTGAGTTTGTAGTGAGGACTTTAGTCCTCTCTTAAGGACTAAAGTCCTTACTACAAACCTTTAATTATTTACACCGTTCTACTTACATTGTATTGATATATCTAGGGTAAAGCTGTTTTCATGGTCGTTACTTCTAGCTTGGGTATGAAACGACTCATGGCAATTTTGGATTTGGGATTTTGGATTAAAGGGCTAGATTTATAGACGATTCCAGCATCTCTAAACAATACTACTTATCCAATTTGGTATCAAATATTGCTAAGTAATAAATGTGGATAAGTGTGACGATTTGTCATACTTGCAAGAAAAAATGCCAACTTGGCTTAATTTACAGCAAAATAACTAGTATTCTGTATTTTAGTTGACTGTTTTGTTATCACTTTACTGATGTCATCATAAGATTTTACATTAACAACAGGTTATCAATCTGGTAAAAGTCTATGTAAAACCTATGTCTCGTCTAAATATTCAAACAATTTTAGATTTTGGATTTGTAGGGGCGGGTTATGAGAGACATTCACGTTATAGGACTAGTATTTGATTTCTGTTGGCGTAGCCTGCGCTAGCGCATAAAAATCTAAGTATGTGTAGGGTGTGTTAGGCGTAAGCCGTAACGCACCACAGGCTTTGGTACTAGGTGCGTTACGCTGTCGCTAACACACCCTACGTATCTGTTCAATAATCAAGTAGGATTCCTATAGAAAAACAGATATTTTTTCAAACCTGCCCTTACTTTAGAATCAATTCTATTATCCAAAATTTCCAATCTAAAGTTCGTAGTGTCAAACTATCATATGTACTAAGAACATAATCAACCAGGGATGATTAGTTGGTAAATCTCTATTTACATCAATTACATGAGAGACAGCTATGAAATACCAAATCAATTCTTCCGAAACCAGTTTTCATCGTGCCATAACTAATGAACAATTACATCAAATTATTGAAGCCATTACTAATGGTAGATACTCCTGGGCTTGTGTTTTAATCTTGCGTTTTGTAGGTCATAATCCACTACATTTTATTCCCCAAAGGACTTACAGTCGTTTAATGAAAGAAAATCGCCAAACACCTAATATCAGTGTAGAGAACAGTAGCGATATCCAATAATATCAATTTTGGATTTGGGATTTTGGATTAAAAGCCTAGATTCATATAGGAATCCGATTTGATTTCCGTTGGCGTAGCCTGCGCTAGCGCATAAAAATTTCAGTATGTGTAGAGTGTGTTAGTATGTGTAGGGTGTGTTAGGCGTAAGCCGTAACGCACCGAAAACTTGGCGGTAGATGTTGTACTCTCGCTGCTAACACATCCTATGTACTACTTTAGTTCTCTCTACGAGACACTGCGCGCACAAAAAAGGACTAAAGTTCTTACTACAAACTGAATACTAGTATTTTTACATTGCTTCACATAGTTTAGTTGTTTCTGGTTGTTCTACTTATTCCAGAATCTCGAAACAATATTACTTATCCCAGTTGGGGATCAAGTAATAAAAGTATACTTATCTTCTCGGAAATTAATAGTTATGGGAGGTACATTTTAACTTTGTGTACCTCACTGAAATCAGTAGGTAGTTAATCTACTTTATCCTCTTTTTCTGCTGATTTCATCTCGCATACTAGTTCATACGTAGTTGTTTGCGGCGGGTGAGCAAATAATGGCATCATCTGTTTTAAGATATGCTGATAAGCTTCGTTTTGATTAGCAGTCATATCTTCTACGCTTTCCCAAAAAATTACAGATATACCTTTATCTGTACCTGGTTCTTGTAGTAGATAGGCTGCTTTGAAACCATTGTTGTAGGTTAATACAGCCTCTTCATATAATTTTTTTGCAGCCTCAAATTTACCTGGCTTGAATTCTCCAATCACTACCTGTGCAAACTGATGTCTGAGAAAATCTTGAAAATCCATATAGGTTATTACTCCTAATCCATTTCGTTTTATACTCTATAGTTCATCGGAATACTCATCAAGAGAATTAATATTAATCTATATTTTTAGAATTATCTCAATATATAGGAATCCGCTTTGATTCCTGAAATCATTTGCGTAGTAAGGGAACAGTGAACAGAGAGAAGTCTGAGCGGAGGTTTCCTCCGATGGGCGAAGCCCCACCTTCGGTGATCAGAACTTCGGAGGAACAGGGAACAGCTAAGAAGGAACAAAAGTGTACGGAGTTTTTTTCAGAAATCAAATATGAGTACTATAGTTTTCCCAAAATCCCATAATATTCCTGATAGATACTAAAATTTCAATCTGAGATATTTTTTGACTTGTTTATCTGATGACAACTCATATAAAAAATGTGCATTAAATTAGTAATTAGTCTGAAATTATAACCATGAGCTATCATTGATCGTTAGGTTTCAACTTTTGCTAGTTTAGGTTATTTACTTACTGATTTATCCTCCCGTGGCTAGATATTGCTTATGGTAAATTATCAATTCTAATCATTTGTATCTTTGATTGTGTTTGGCTAGCTTGGAGATGGAGCAGTAATTGTAGAATAATCATCAGGAATTAAACCGTAATTCATTCGCTAGCTGTGATTAACACTTATTAACGAAAGTGAAAATTAACACTTAAAAACCAGAGATTTCTGATGTCACAAGCTATATAAACCTAAATTTATAGAGATTGCAGTGACTATGAATATAGAGTAAAAATATACATGGTGCTGTGAGCGATCGCCCAATCGTCAAGAAATTATATTTTATGAATCAAAACTTAACTAGACTAATTCAAGCATGAAATAGGATAATTGCCTTAAATATCAAAACTGATCCAGTTTACAATTTAACAATAAAACGGCTGTTAGGTGTCACTAGACAAGAACAACAAGTTCAAAATCTATATTCAATTGATTTGGGAAATAAAATCGGCTGACTGCTGCGAGTAATCGTGATATGGAAGTGCTATACAGCAAGTAACTTGATGCTTACTCAAGTTACTAACTGAGAGTCCCTATTTATGACATTAACTCACTCATTCGGCAGTCTATAAAATCATGACAACTGACGAATTAACTATGCAATTCGACGAACAGCTCATTGATTTAACTCATCTATATCATGCTCTTAATCGTTATCCCTTAACGATTAAACCCCATGACAGCCTAGTTGATGCGATCAGCATGATGTATCCAACAAGAGCTAAAGAATTACCCTCGAACAATTTACACCCAGTATGTAAATCTCGCAATAGGTATTTACTAAACAATAGTTGTGTTTTAGTTGTAGAAGCACAAAAAGTCTTAGGAATCTTGACAGAACAAGATATAGTCAGGCTAACGGCATCAAGAATAGATTTTTCTCAAGTCACAGTCAATCAAGTCATGACACAACCAGTCATCACGATGAAACTGTCAGACTTGCAAGATGTGATGAAAGTCTTTTCACTGATGCACCAGCATCAAGTTCGTCATTTACCGATTGTGGACGATGAGGAACGCTTAATAGGAATTGTTACAGCTACCAGTTTACTAGAAGTTTTACACCAGTTACCTTTAGTGGGTATTGTTGAAGCTTTACAACAATCATCACCAGCCTTAGATTATCCAATTACTAAGCCAAAAAATTCATCAACAGAAATTACGGAATTGTATAATTCTCTGGAATTATGGCAAAAAGACTTTAGTGATTGTCGCATTGTGCAGCAAACCATCAGACAGAGTGAAACACTCTATCGTCAACTCATTGAAGGACAGTCTGATGTAATTTTGCGGGTTGACTTGTCAGCAAGGATTAAATTTGCTAATCACGCAGCTTGTGAAATTTTTGGGAGACAATTGGCGGATTTTGTTGATTTATCCATATTTGATTTATTTCCTCCCCATGAATTATCTCAAGCGAGACAAAACTTTATTAACTTACAGTCTCCACCTTACGGCTTAACTCTCCAAGAGCAAGCTGTAATAACCGTTAAGGGTATGCGTTGGTTTGAGTGGAAGATTACAGGAATTCAAAATGAACTCGGCGAAGTGATTCAATTTCAAGGAGTAGGAAGGGATATTACAGAACGCAAACTCATGGAAGAAGCATTGCGCGCTAGCGAAGAAAAATTTCGCTACTTTGCTGAAAATACCCACGCGCTTTTTTGGATGGCTGATATAGGATCAGGGGAAAATCTCTACGTCAATCCAGCTTACGAAAAAATTTGGGGACGCTCCTGTGAGAGTTTACGTCAAAACCCGTCATCTTGGTTAGACTCACTACATCCAGAAGATCGCGATCGCGTCCTTGATAAAATAGAGAGGCAAAAACGCGGTGAACCCACCAATGAAGAGTATCGTATTTTGCGACCCGACGGCACAGTGCGTTGGATTTGGGATCGGGGTTTTCCTATCTGCAATGCTCAAGGCACAATATACACCTATGGAGGTGTAGCCGAAGATATTACAGAACGCAAGAAAACAGAAGATTCCCTACGCCAGAGCGAAGAAAGATTGAGTTTAGCTCTCAAATCTGCGGGTATGGGAATATTTGACTGGAATCTTTTGACAAACGCTACCTTGTGGTCAGCTAATATGGGTTTGCTTTATGGTTTACCCCAAGATACTATCTGTCCTAACCCAGAAGAATTTTTAAACTTACTTCATCCCGAAGACCGCTTACCATTTAGAGAAGCAGTCCACAATAGTATTAAACATCGGCAAGAATTTATCAGCGAATATCGCGTAATTTGGCCTGATGGTAGCATCCACTGGTTAAGTAGTAAAGGTCACACCTACTGTAACGAAACTGGTAAGCCTATCAGAATGATTGGTACAACCAGAAACATCAGTGAACGCAAACAAGCAGAACAAAAAATCCGCGAACAAGCAGCATTACTTGACATTACTACCGATGCAATTTTTGTTCAAGATTTAAATAGTCACATCCTATATTGGAATCAAGGTGCAGAACGTGTGTATGGCTGGTCTGCATCAGAAGTTTTAGGTAAATCAAATCAAGATTTACTCTATCCAGAACATTCACTACCACTCTACCAAACAGCTTTAAAAACCGTCATTGCTACTGGGACATGGCAAGGAGAATTCCAAAAAATCACAAAATCTCAGCAAGAAATTATTGTGGAAAGCCGATGGACATTGGTACAAGATGCTAGTGGCAATCCTAAATCAATTTTGATTGTTAACACCGATATTACCCAGAAAAAACAACTGGAAGAGCAATTTTTTCGGACTCAACGCTTAGAAAGTTTAGGGACTTTAGCTGGTGGAATTGCCCACGACTTAAACAATATTTTGACACCAATTTTAGCTGCTGCCCAACTTTTAAAAAATAAAAAACAGCCAAAAACGGAGCTAAAACTTACTGCGCTGACGACAACATCACAACACCTCCTAGAGATTATTGAAAACAACGCAAAACGGGGAGCAGCCTTAGTTAAGCAAGTATTATCCTTTGCACGGGGGTGTAAAGGAGAACGTACAATAGTCCAACTCAAACACCTAATTACCGATATTGTTCTCATCGGTAAACAAACATTTCCCAAATCAATTGAATGGACGACAAAATTACCAGAGAATCTTTACTCTGTCTCTGGAGATCCTACCCAATTGCATCAAGTCCTGATGAATTTAGTTGTCAATGCCCGTGATGCAATGCCAGAGGGTGGGAAAATTACCATCTCTGCGGAAAATGTCTTCTTGGATCAAGCTTACGCCCAGATGAACATCAATGCCCAAGTCGGGCATTACATTGTGATTAAAATTCAAGATACGGGTGTAGGAATGCCACCTAAAGTCTTAGATCGGATTTTCGAGCCATTTTTTACCACCAAAGAAATAGGCACAGGTACAGGCTTAGGACTTTCCACTGTACTTGGTATCACTAAAAGTCATGGTGGTTTTTTGACGGTTACGAGCAAAATAGGTGGAGGTAGCCAATTTAACTTATTCCTCCCCGCCGTGCCAACCATACCAGATAGCACCACCGAAGATCATCTAACACCTCAAGGTAATGGAGAATTAATTTTAGTCGTTGATGATGAAGTCCAAATTTGTGAAATCATCAAAATGATATTAGAACAGCACAACTATCAAGTTTTAACTGCTCATAATGGTATCGAAGCGATCGCCCTCTATGCCCAAAACAAACATAAAATTAGTGCGATTGTCATGGATATGATGATGCCAGAACTAGATGGAGTTACCACCATTCGGACTGTCCAGAAAATGAACCCCGATGTACAGATTATTGCTTGCAGTGGACAGAATTCCCCAGAAGCGATCGCAGATATTCCTGGCATGACTGTGCATCAAATTTTACCCAAACCCTTCACAGCCGCAGAATTGTTAAAGAGTTTGCATGATGCGGTGGGGGATTAGGGATTGGGGACTGGGGACTGGGGACTGGGGACTGGGGACTGGGGACTGGGGACTGGGGACTGGGGAGACAAGGAAGACAAGGCAGACTGTATTTACCATGCCCGATGCCCGATGCCCCATTCCCGATGCCCAATGCGCGATTAGGTATTTTCGACTAATTTGCCTTCTTTGTATGCTTTTCTGAGAGCGATCGCTTCTGCTATAATTTGTTGGGCTGTAAGTCCTTCTTCTTCCATCATGGCTTGTAAGGTGGTGCCAGTTTGTTCTGTTTCTTCGTGGATGGGGGGGATTTGGCAATATCTGCCACCGTTCTTTAACCGCCGCCAAATACTGAATTTTTCGGCCTTTTTGGATCTGGGAGTACGCTGTTTTTTAATGAGCGATCGCACTGTCTCTTGGTTAATTACACTGACATCTAATAATTTATCTAGCACTGACTGATACTTATTACTTCTTTCTGCCAGTTGGTAAATAGTTCTTGGCTCAACTTGGGCAAAATCCTGCGGTTCAAACTTGCCAAACGTCGCCGCAATCTTGAGATACTTCTTCTCTTCCCCTTGCCAACCCTGGTCTGATAGTAACTTTCTATACTCTCTCAAAGATAGATAGCGTTTCTGCTCCGCCAACCAAAAAGCATGACGCAAAATTGCCTTCGTGACATCAGCAAGGGTTTGCAAAGATAAATTCTCAATTGCATCAGCCTGTTCTGGGTTGTATGGCTCAAACTTATGTGATTTAACTGGGGTTGCAGTTCCACCTTGCCTTGATGTCATCATAGTCATGATCTCACAGTAGGGTTTTTCTTAATAGGCAATAGAAATCCTGCTGGTAAATGTCATCCTCTACCAACTAGGTGTCATACCAATTCAAAATTCAAAATTAAGAAATCCACATTTTACAAGGGTTTCTGAATTTGGATCTGTTTCATGATTTTAGTGAATTGGTGTCAAAGCCAAGCATCAAAATCTCTTTGGTACAATTGTACTATAAATTTTCAGAAAAACCCAAACTGGATCTAAGATTTGGAGATGATTAATCAAACCCTTGTGTAATCAGGGTTTAGTGAAAGGATTGCTCACTCAGAATGATATGCCAGACTACAGCTTGTCAATTAGCTTGTCATACTCTGCGTGTGTACCAATCCAAAACCATGAATCAATTCAAAATTCAAAATTCAAAATTAAAGACAGCCACCCACAAGGGGGAGCCACTGCGGTGGACGGGTTCCCCGGCATAAAGGAGGCAGTGCGTTGGGCGGGTTTCCCGACTTAAAGCAACTGCCGTCAAGTGGCGTTGGGGTTTCTACCTACCTTGGGAAACAAGGATTCTTGGACGCAAGTCCGGTTTTGAACCTAGCTTTTTCCTATAAAATTGCCAAAATCGTTGTGTATAAGAGTTACGCATTGACAAAAAATTCCATTCATGTGTACTAAGCAACACAAGTATGGGTAAGATTTTCTACAAATGGTGCTGACAATATCCTGTGGGGAGTAGGTATTGATAATCTGCGTCGTGGTGCTGAAGTAATGACTGTGGGGGAACAGTTGTATATTCGGGTTTACAATGCAGTAGATTCTATCATCAGCAATTCAGGGACTATTGCTAGGCTGGGGATCACTGCTACAGGAACAGCTATTCTTACTCAAGTGACAGTCACAGCAATTTCATACTCCTTGGATCTTTATCGAGGCGACATTACTATTGAAGAATATAAAAATTTAATTGTAGAAACCGCAAAAACAGCAGGTATTGCTACACCAATTGTTTTTCTGGTGTTAGTGGCTGTATTGGCGTTATTTCCAGAATTTACAGTTGTGTTGTCAGCACTAGTGGTTGTTGCAGGGTTCAATGCTTTGTTTGGCATGAGTATTGCTATGCCAATTATTCAATCGTTACTCCGTCATGCCCAAGCTGGTGGTTTTGGTGAGGAAACTGCTGAGGCTTACAAAAATACATTAGGCGGTTCTACACCTGCGTAATAATACTACCCAGATGCTTAAGGATTTTTAAAACTCCAGATAAATTGTTGAGATGTTGCGATCGCGTGGCAAATAGATCAGAAGTCCCATACTGTTTACCCAAGGTTTTGACAAACAAAAAACTACTACCGTTGGTAATCATGCCATACAGGGGTTGTTCTGGGTTGGGATGAACAGCCATATAAGCTAATGTTTGGGGAATTGCTAGCTCTACATCAAATGTTGTTTTCTTTGATTCAATTAAAACAATCCATAATCGACCTAGCAAAACTAAAACATCAATTCTTCCCCGTAAAATCTCCTCATTATTTCCCTGTGCTTCAATCTCAACGGATACTTCGGTTTGAAATCTGTAAGGTGCTTGATAAAAACCTGCAAGTTCCAACAATGGAGACAGCACCACCATTTTGACAGTTTCCTCCAAAAGAGTGCCATAGGAGATTTGATAGAGATAATTTTGTCGAACTTGCTCTAATCTTGTTTGTTCTGCTGCACTTAATGCAGGTAAATCAGCCATCCATTCGGTAAAAAATTGGCTATCTTCACTGAGTATTATTCCTAATTTTTCTTCGATTTGGCGAAGGGTAGTAATTTTTTCTGCAATGGCTATGCTTGTGATCATGATTAAATTTACGCTAATCGCCTAATATTAGGATAATTGAGAAATCTACGGTATTTCAAGAATAATGTGTGACCCCGGAGGTACATCTGTTGATTTTCAGCACTCTATTAGAGCAATTGTAACTACGGGAAAACTGAAAACAAGACCCTGTGATGAAAATGTGATGTCTGTTTTGCCTAGATTATCAGATTTCATTTTCAGCCAGCAGTTCATACTAAAAAGCAGTATTAGGTTAGAAAATTAAATGACAATAAACTATGTCAACAGAAAAGGTCAATTATATTATCTACATCAAGGTACTACTAAAACAGGTAAGCCAAAGTATTTCTTTTCAATGAAAAGTGAAGGGAATCTATTAGAAACTATACCAGATGGCTATGAGATTTACGAAAATCCTAACACTCAGGTTTTTCTACGAAAAGTCCAGCCTAAAGTTATCACTGATGAAGAAAAAGCAATTGTAGAAGCAGGAGTCAAACAATTTTCTAATTTACAAGATTACCAAATGGATATAAAGAAAGAAATAATTACTGTATACACACCGGATCAAGATATTAATGTTTTGTCAAGTTTGATAAATTTTTCTTCACAAGATAAATTAAGTGAAGCTCAAAATATACTGAAGCGTTCTATCTCCTATTCACCAATGCTTCGTTTCATTTTAATTGATGAGCATCAACGAATATTTATAACTCAAAGATATTGTTTTCTAGGAAGAATTGATGATTGGATTAACATAGGTGAGTCAAATAATCTTCAGGCTCTAGTAAAAAAATATGTGAAGCATCTGGGGCAAGAGTCTTTCTTTGAACTTCATTAGGGTGACACTAGGATTTGAGGAATTATCTTATACATCAATTGTTAAATAATTTCTTATTTTTCTTCGCTTGGATATCAACCTGCGGGAATGACTTTAAAATCCCAAACATCTTTAAATATATATATACGACCTACCATTTCCGATGGAGATAGTAGATTTTTATCACCTTCTCTCCAATCTTTCTTGTCAACAGTTCCCATAACTACGTAGTTATTACCGATGATTTTGGGGTTGTTTTGAATAAAAGCAGCAGCCATCAATGGTTCAATTTCTTGTTTCTTAGCGATGATTAAGTCACAGCTTGGGCAATATTTACATTGTTTGTTCAACCAAAATAACTGTTGTGGTTCAATATGAATGACTAAAGGAAACTTACGAACTTTAGTCTTTGTTTCACATTTGGGACATTTAGTAAAAGCACAGTCTTTATAAGGATTTAGAAAGAATCTGTGTCTTTGTTTTAGAGATTTGGAATTATTTTTAGGCATTACTTATAGAGTGGTGAGTGCTAATCAAGTATAATTTATTATTTTTCAACTATTCCACTAGTTATTGTTTGTAAAATATTGTTGACATCTTGTAAAGATTTAGAGCTAATACCCATTAGTTCTAAATTTTCGATGGCTGCTTGATATTCTTCTTGAGATTCGTAATGTTCCTCAAAGTATTGTTCATCTTTATATCCGTAAATAATATGATTTGAACCAATTTTTCTGAAAAACTGTTCAGATGGTATTAAAGGTTCTATCGTCTTAAAATAACCTTCAGTATAACCATTGAAATAGCTAATAAAATAGTTGATTTCTTGACGAGAAAATTCTAACTCAAATGGTTCACGAAGTATTTGAGTATCATAACCCTCTACATCAGCTTCTAAAATCCGGTAAAAACTGAAGTAAAGCGTACCACGGTTATCATAAATATCAAGTAAATAAAAGAATTTACCTTGTGGCTTATCTAAAACTAATAATATTGGAAAAGAGAAAGTGCCTTTCCAATCATCTATCCAGTTACTGCTCTCACCAAATAAGTAGGTTAAAGTCACGAATATCTGCGCTAAGTTGAGCTTATCTTTATTATCTCTCTCTGATAAATAAAGATGCACATACAACATATAGTCATCCTTAATAGGAAGACTTTTATATCTTAACTTTCTAAATTCAGCATCATCTAAACGCCAAAGTTGATATTTAATGCCTCTCCATTCGAGTTCAACTTTACTACGTTCTTTAACTTGCTTAACAATCTGCTTCATATTTGTAATGTGTCCACAGTTTATAGTATTAATGTACTATATTAATACCCTTATTTCTAGTTGGTTGCAAGCGGTGAATATTAAAAGTTGTAATAGTTGAGCAGCGTTCACCCCATCCATTGCACCCAATCGGAAGGAATCGCCACCAACTCAACTGCCTAAACAACTGCGGTTGTACCTCTTCAATGAATCGCCAAGTTGGACGCAAGCCACTGGAATTTACCCAACCCAAGGTGTAGCATAAATCATCAACACCGCTATGCCAACTGTGTCAATCCTATGGAACTGCTGCATCAACCAGAAGATATTGTTGCCCAGCGATACCGTATCATCAAAATTTTGGGGGAAGGTGGTAGCGGTACTACATACTTAGCTGAAGATACAGATAGCCATCAGTTGGTAGCGATGAAAGCCTTGTCACTGCATCGGTTGAATGATTGGAAGCTGATGGAGTTGTTTGAACGGGAGGCGAAAATTCTCTCACAACTCCATCAGCTTCCAATCATTCAATCCCGTTGTTATCCATCGGGACATCAAACCCCAAAATATCATCCGCCGTGATGATGGAAAGGTATATTTAGTAGATTTCGGTGCAGTCCAAAATACCTATTATAATACTTTTATGCGTGGTAGTACGGTAGTAGGAACATATGGTTATATGGCTCCAGAACAGTTTCGGGGGCAAGCTGTACCTGCTACTGATTTGTATGGTTTGGGAGCAACGATACTTTTCTTACTAACGCACCGTTCCCCGGCTGATTTGCCAATGGAACGGCTAAAGATTGATTTTCGTCACCATGTGCAGATTAGTGATGAATTTGCTGGCTGGTTAGAGAAAATGTTAGAGCCGGATGTGGAAGAACGTTTTAGTTCTGCTATTGAAGCTTTAGCAGCTTTGAGTGGTCAGCAGGCGATCGCCGCTAAGGTCAGTACTCCTGTATCTGGGAAAACTATCGCTGGAGTAGGAGCAACTATTGCTATATCAACAATGGCGATCACTCTGCTGAATGCTCACAAATGGCTAATCTTATCTATGTTTGGAATTATACCACTTTCTAATATATGTAAAAATACCGATATTGTCAAAAACTATTATCACCAAGTACATAATGCCAATGCTTTAGTGATGGAGTCATCGCCGTATGGTGACAATGAGCGGATGTCTTTGTTAGTATGCACAATTCGTCGTCATAACCTTGAGGGAACGAAATTTTTAATCACTCAAGGTGCGGATGTGAAACTTCCAGATCGTCAGGGTAATACACCCTTACACCTACTATTTCTTGAGCCATTTGATCCATATATTCCAGGAGATGACTATCAAATAGCCAAGATGTTAATTGCTAGAGGTGCAGATATTAACCTCCAGAATCAACAAGGTGAAACCCCTCTACTCACTTCTTGCACCTAACGTAGATACCCGTAGAAAGCCAATAGACAGCACAAAACTATAACAAGATTCAAATAAGGATAGATAAGTAAATTTAGTTATAAATAGAACGTAAATGCCGTAATATTGCGTAGAAAGTAAGATTTCCGCGTCGGCGGTTACTTTTTCGCCGAAGACATGGATATGTTTGCCTTTGATACTTAAAACATGAGAGAAAAGGCGTGAAATACTTGAATTAAACAAAGCACTGATTAATGCTTGCCCACGCCCAAAAACTAGTTTATAGCCTGAAAGAACTGATGCCAACGCAGTACCAGAAAGATAATTTAGAAGCTATGCTGGCATTATTTTTAGAGGCACAAGGACACCCATTACCCGAACACAGTCAAACAAAATCTCCAAGTGCAATCAGCCGATTTCTCAATATCAATCCTTGGTCAACTAGGGAGATGATTCGTGTTGTTCGTTCCACCGCATTACAAACAGTACTCAAGGTTTTAGCATCATCTGCTAAAGGAAGAAAACCCTTTTTACAAGTAATAATTGACCTAACGACTTTAGAGAAACGAGGTAAATTTCAAGAGTTTAGTGATTTAATCAGAGTCTACAATGGTAAACGCGGTTTGCATCTGGTCGTGGTTTATTTGGTAATTGGAAGATGCCGTATCCCTTGGAATTTTAGGGTTTGGAGAGGTAAGGGAACGCCTTCCCCTGCAAAGCTAGGACTGAAACTCGTGAAACGTTTACCGCAATCTTTAACTCAACATTTCCAGACAATTATTTTAGCTGATACGGCCTTTGGCAGTATAGAATTTCTTGAGGGTGTACGTCGTCTGAAATATCATGCTATTACTGGTGTATCTATTAGCCGTAAATTAGCAGATGGTAGACTTTTAAGACGCTTACATCAGCAAGGGCAACAGGTTTATCTGTTTGGGTTAAGCTTTCCTGTTACTGTTTCTTGGTATTACTTAAAACGCGATAATGGCAAACTAGAAAAACGTTTTATTTTATCTACTCGCCCGATTAAAGCTTCTACTCTTAAATGGTGGGGTAAGCGTCGATGGCAGATTGAGGGATGGTTCAAAACCGCCAAGCACCGTTTTGGTTTACATCGCTTTGGGCAAGGAACTCTGCTGGGTATGTATCGTTGGCTTATCCTTTCTCTCACTGCTTATCTCATAGCCCATTGGAGTTATCTGCATACTCAGTCAGCATCACCACCTGATTGGGGTCAAGCTGCACAACTAGCTCTTGAATCTATTTTCCCTCAATTAGTAGTGTATCTTCTTTTACTTAACATTGAACGCCTCACTCCTCTTGCACGTAGTTGTGGTTTTGACATTCATATTTCCAGGTGCAAGATGTGAGTCTACAATTAGCAGTCCAAAACTCTAAACCGCAAATCATCAAACTACTGCTCAAATCAGGTGGAGATATCAATCAGCGCGATCGCAATGGTGCAACTTTACTACATTTAGTCATATCTAAAACTAATCAGTCAGTCTATGGCAGAGTTAACACAGACACTCAAGAGATTATCCAACAGCTAATTGAACGGGGAGCGAGTATCAATGTTGAGGATAAAGATGGTAATACACCATTGCAATTGATCTCTAAAAACTATATTGGCGATCCAAAAGATAAAAAACTCTCTTCAGAGAATCAGGCGATCGCCGACATTTTGAAAAAGAACGGCGCGAAGGAGTAACCAGAAATCAAACATCTATGGAATTGCTACATCAACCAGGAGACATAATTCAACAACGATACCGCATCTTAGAAATTTTGGGACAAGGTGGGGTAGGTATTACGTATGCAGCCGAAGATTTAGAGAGTGGCGATGGCTACGCCGGTTCGCAAAGCGACCATCGCGTGGCACTGAAAGCTTTGTCATTCCGGCGGATGAGTGACTGGAAAAAAATAGAATTGTTTGAACGAGAAGCAAAAATTCTCTCCCAACTCTATCATCTGGCAATTCCTCGCTATCTCGATTATTTCCAAGTAGACACAGGCTCTGACAGATTCTTTTATATTGCTCAACAACTTGCGCCAGGTAAATCTCTAGCCACATTAATAGAAAATGGTTGGCAACCCCAAGAAAAGCAAGTTCGACACATCGCCATACAAGTTTTAGAAATTCTTATTTACTTACAATCCCTCAAACCCCCAGTTATTCACCGCGATATTAAGCCCCAGAATATTATCCTCAACTTTTCCCCAACAGCAAAAGATAGGGGAGATATATTTTTAGTAGATTTTGGTGCAGTACAAGATACCTATCACAATACAGTCACAGGTGGCAGCACAGTAGTAGGAACTTATGGCTATATGGCTCCCGAACAGTTTCGTGGACAAGCTGTGTTAGCAACAGACTTGTATGGCTTGGGAACTACACTACTTTTCTTGCTGACTGGAAAATCCCCAGCAGATTTACCACAACGCCATCTCAAAATAGATTTTCGTCCCCATGTTCGCATTTCCCCAGATTTTGCTAACTGGTTGGACATTATCCTGGAACCAGTCAGTGATGACAGATTTCCCTCAGCCAACTTAGCCTTAGCAGTACTGCGAGGAGAAAAACAGATTCAAGATGTTATATCCCATTTTTCTTTAACAAGACCGCAGCGACCAAAAAACAGTTCTATTATTTTCCATAAAACCGAAGCAGAATTAACTATAGAAATTCCTCCCAAGCAATTACGTAACTATGCTAGTTGGTTTATTTCCATTATCCTCTTGCTAGGAAATGGGTTTCTTTTACTCACTTTTTGGGTCTTATTTTTTGAATACTTATCTTTTTTAAATTTATTTGTATTTATTTTGATGTGCTTGTTTTTACTCACATATTTATTCTTAATTTTGCCGAGGATTGCAGATTATGTCCTCAGTCCCATCTCAAAAACTAGAATTAAAATTAACCAAAATGGATTTTGGTTAAAGCGTTGGTTGTTAGATTGGTCTTTTCAAAATTGTCATGAAGATGTATTAGATATTAAGGATGTTATTACCAAACCTATGCAGCCAATTACGGTTTCTGCATTTAATAAAACACTCAGAAAATATCGTTTTGCTCCATTATTAAGCACATCAGAAAAACAATGGATAGTTTGGGAAATTAGGGAATTTTTAGATAAATTATCTTGAATTAAACATCTTCTAAGAAATCAGATTTTCTGAGGAACACCTTTACCTAAGACTTGAGATTTCAAATCAACTAACAACCAAAATCACCTCAAAAATAAGGATTCGCTTTGCTCAGTCAGAAAATGTTTGCTTCAATTCCCCACCCATCATACCACAGGTTGATGGGTGGGGAATTAAGGCTTTTGGTTGGAGGCTGCTAGTAGTCTGCCAAGAGAACTTTGTAAGGTTAATAGCAGCAAAAAAATCTCTTTCTCCCCCTGCTCCCCCTGCTTGCCTTAGCCTAGCAATTTTGGGTTGGTGAACTACTAGTTGGCAACTGACATTTACAGCATTGGTTTTTTAACTGCTGATAAAATAGCTCGTAATTTGGGAGTTCCCGTAGATTCCCAGTTTCGTTACTGTGCTGGGCTTGTTCATGCTTTGAGTGTAGCCGCAGAATTAGTCGTTTTTACTGCCAAATATAAAGCATAATAAACAAAACAATCCAAATCACATCGACGAAGTGCCAGAACAAAGAAGTAGCATTGACACCAAAGTGACCATTGTCGTAATTTCCTGGAACAAATGAGCGCAAAAGCACGATTAACTGCAATATAATTCCAGTCAAAACGTGCAAACCGTGGAAACCTGTTAACAGGTAGAACATCCCACCAAATGTACCGGAAGTAAAACCAAACTCTAAATTGCTCCATTCAATGGCCTGTCCTACCAAAAAGTAGCCACCCATAACCATTGTTGTAGTCAAGAAAATACGGAACATCCGTAAATCGTGGCGTTTGAGGGCGACTTCTGCCAAATAAATCACAAAACTACTAGCAACCAACACCACAGTATTAATTGCTGGTTCTTTAACTTCTAACCCAGAAATGCCAGGTGGTAGCCAGTTAGGAGTAGAGAGTTTATAGACAATATATCCAGCGAAAAAACTCAAGAAAATGACACTTTCAGACAATAAGAACACAATAAAACCAAACATTTTATTGCCTTCTTCATCGTGTCCATGTTCGCCGCCTGCGTGATGCGACGATGGTTGTAAATCATCGGGAACAATATAACTATCCATCGGTGCAATTATTAGTTGTGTACTGTAAGTTCTTTTAGGGAAACACCAGACAAAAAGAAGCTTGTTCTTTTCGTCTGGAAACTCTTCCGCAATTGCATTTCCCTAATGTTGATGACTGTGTGTTTCTGCCACTAAGGGTTCTGATTTACCGTAACCGTAGGGTTCAGAAATCACTACGGGAATCTCTTCAAAGTTTTCTACTGGTGGAGGAGAAGAAACTAGCCACTCCAAACCAATAGCGCGCCAAGGATTATCAGGTGCTTTTTCACCTTGCATCCAAGAAACTAGGATATTGAAAATAAAGGGTAAGGTAGACATCCCCAACAAGAATGCACCTAAGCTAGCTACAATATTCCAGCCTTCATACTCTGGTGCGTAGGAAGCAACTCGGCGTAACATCCCTTGCAATCCTAATGGGTGCATGGGTAAGAAGTTGAGGTTAGTACCGATAAATGCTAACCAGAAATGTACTTTACCCCAACCTTCGTTGTACATTCTACCGGTCATTTTGGGAAACCAGTGATAGATGGCTGCATACATCCCCATTGTCACTGTCCCATAGAGGACATAGTGGAAGTGTCCGACAACGAAATAGGTATTGTTAACGTGAATATCCACGGGTACAGAGGAAAGCATAATGCCGACGATACCCGCAAACACGAACATAATCAAACCACCCAAAGCAAACAGCATGGGTGTATTGAGGCGAATTTTGCCGCCCCAGATAGTAGCAACCCAAGCAAATACTTTAATCCCTGTTGGTACAGATACCAACATAGTAGTTAGCATGAATACCATCCGCATCCAAGCAGGTGTACCACTGACATACATATGGTGTACCCACACAATTGCACTGACTACCGCAATTAGCATGGAAGACAGGGCAACTACTTTGTAACCAAATAGAGGCTTACGGGCGTAAACGGGGAAAATCTCGGAGAAAATCCCGAAAATAGGCAGAATAATCACATAAACGGCAGGGTGAGAGTAGAACCAGAAATAATGCTGGAACATCACCGGATTACCGCCATTGGTGGGGTTAAAAAAGCCAGTACCCACAGTCAAGTCGAGTAACAACATGACTGCACCAGCTGTCAGGGCAGGTAAACCAAACAATTGGATAATCTGCGCGCTAAATACTGCCCAGACAAACAAAGGCATCCGAAAGAAGCCCATTCCTGGCGCACGCATTTTGACGATAGTAGTAACAAAGTTTACAGCCCCCATAATTGAGGACACACCAGAAATCGCCACCGCCAACAGCCAAATCACTTGACCATTAATTAAGTGACCAGTGGGGTTTTGCAGACTCACTGGGGGATAAGCCCACCAACCAGCTTGAGCCGGGCCACCAGGAACAAAAAAGCTCGCCATCAACAGAATCCCAACAACGGGAACCATCCAAAAGGCGGCGGCGTTGAGGCGGGGGAAAGCCATGTCCCGCGCCCCAATCATTAGGGGAACTAGGTAGTTAGCTAAACCCACGAGGGAAGGGAATGTCCACAGGAACAGCATCACTGTACCGTGCATGGTAAACATCCCGTTATAAACGGTGCGGTCAACTAAGTCTGATTCTGGGGTGATGAGTTCTCCCCGCAAAATCATGGCGAAGATACCGCCGACGAGAAAGAAGATAAAAGAAGTAACGAGGTATTGGATACCGATAACTTTGTGGTCGGTGCTGAAGCTGAAATACTCCTTCCAGCCACCGCCACCGTGTCCGTGCTGAGGCTTCTCCACAGGGAGATCGAGCCTATCAATAGGGATATTGGTCATGTGTTGATGTTCCTTTTAGCCTGGGTAATTAACTAAAGGTGCGGCAGCAGGTGCGACGGTTTCCCAGCCTGTTTTGACTGGCTGACTACTGCTTTGGGCGTATTCAGCCGCAGCTTGGTTATAAGCGGGCATGGGTTTGTGAGTAGCGACTTTAGTTAACCATTTTTGATAGTCTTCTGGAGACTCCACAACCACATTTGCTTCCATAGTGGCGAAGTATGTACCGCTATATTGAGAGTCGGTCAGACGATATTCACCTTCGCGAATGGGGGTAAATTCAAAATCAATGGTTTGATTAGGAACAATGTCTTGTTTAAGACGGAATGCAGGGATGTAAAAGCCGTGGAGTACATCTTGGGAATGTAGGGCTAAATGCACACGGCGATCGCTTGGTAAATGCAATTCGGTGCTGGTAACATTCTTGTCAGGATAGTGGAAGACCCACGCCCATTGTTTCGCGATTACGTCAATTTTTTCACTAGGTTCAGCTGCAATTACTCCACCTTCATCATCGGTAGCAGCATAAGCTGACTTCATTTCCATTGGGTTGTGTAGGTGTCCCAAGGCTGTGGGGCCTTGAATCCCCATTTGTTCATAGATTTGGTAGCTGTAACCTGCAATCCAAAACACCAGGAAAATCGGAATAGCTGTCCAAACTACTTCCAGGGTGATATTACCTTCGATGTGGGGGCCATCACTCCAGTCATTTTTATCTGCCCGATGGAACAACAAAGAGTACATCAAAACAACAGTTACACCCAGGAAGATGAAAGCACCTAGAGTTACCAAGAAGCTAAATAAATCATCAATTAAGTGAGATTCAGCCGCCGCTTGGGGAGGCAACCAGGAATAGGCGAGTTTACCTACCCACAGGCTAACAGTAGAGATCGCGATCGCTCCTACTATCAGCGTAAAAATATTGAAAAATGTCCGAAATTTCATAGTTGATAGTCAAGAGTCAAGGGTCAATAGTCAACATCCTCAATTTCTCCGTTACTTCTCCCTTTACTTGAGGACGTTATTGAGGTCTTCACCTAAACGCAGTAAGCTATCGGCTGTGTTGTGTACACCAAATTCAGCTGCTAATTGCGCTCCTAAAGTGCCGTGAAGATACATGATGAACATGATGAACACGCCTGTAACTAAATAGCACAACTGCACTTGTTGGTCTTGGTCTTCAGACCAGACATAACGTTGCCATGCCCTCCATAAAGTCATGAGAGCAATTAAACCCAGCAGAAATACACCACCTACCCCATGCCACATCATGGTTTGCATGGCTTTTAGTCCCCAAGCACTTTTGATATCAGGGGTGGGTGTGGCGAGAAACATTTCATAAAAGCCTGCGGCCACTGTGAAAAAGGTGATGACGGTTGAACCTACCATGTTGTACCAACCAACATCAAAGAGGTTTTCCCGTTCAACTGTCATTCCCAAAAATTTGAACACCCATTTTTGAAAAGGGAAAAGCACAGCAACGATATCAAAAGTAATCCCGATGATGAATAAGCCCAAGGTCAAATGCACTAGGTTGGGATGAATCGGAATTGTGTAAGGTAATCCGTTCGCTCCTAATTGGATATTTAATTGCTCAATTAGTTCTGAGTTCATGGCAGCATACCATCCTTAACAGCTTCAACCACTGGGACTGTGTGTAGCCCATAGACCCAAACCAGTTCATCTCCGAGATAAACTTGTACACCCACAATTAAGGCTAAAATTAACCCTACTCCTAAGTAGTGGATAGGAATTTTGTAGGGGTTACGCGCCCGCAGTACATATCGCCAAGCTGTCATGGCGGCAATAATACCTGACAATGACCAACCAATTAAGGTATGCAAATTCAGTACAGATTTAGCTACTTCATAGGGTTTAGCCAAGCCAGCTTCAAACTGACCAAAAATAATGGCGACAAAAATGGCAATGGTAGCAACAAATAAATTCCACCAACCCACTTCATAAAACCGAGCTTTACCTGTGAAATAACCAATCAGATCACAAACAAATGCAAACAACACCATCGCAATTACAAAGTGAACGACGATGGGATGTATTGTGTCTGGGTAGGGTAAATTGTGATCGTTTAAAGATGTAAGATAATCAAGCATTCTCCTCTCCTTGGCATAGCGATCGCACCTCATTAACATCTCAATACTTGACATTCACTCACATCCACATAGGCTTACCTGCATAACCAGAATTGATTTCTAGATAGTCGTGGCGACATCTGGCTACGTTATAATTTGCCTATTTGTTGTCAATTAAGTGAGGCTATTATTTATAGTCAATGATTGAGTTTAATTCATTTGTTCATACTGATAAGCTACAACAGCGATTTTTAATTTACCTAACAAAATTACTGTTGGTTGTTGAGTGAGTGAGTCCTATCTATTAGCTTAAGGATTTTTTCACTAGTTGTCAAAAGTAATTACAACATTTCTTTAAAAAAGTTTGATTAGCAAAAATAACTCTTCTATAATGTATCCTTGCTTGCAATTTCAGTATATTGCCTATACAAAATATTTAAATGTGCGTTGACAACATTCTTTAATTATTAATTTGTGATGATAATTACAATTTATGTTCAGTAAATTATAAACATAATCAACAAGAAGAAATTAGTAATTTAAATACTAAAGTCAATCTCTAGTTGTGATTAGATAAACATATGAGAAAAAATAATTGTTAGCTAATGGCTCTATTCATTCTATATGCTCTACAATCAACAAGCTCCCCTACTTGTTGAAAAGTTCGGGGAGCTAAACTTGGCAATTAAAGCTAATATTAATTGAGTCAAATATTAGAGTTGTTGACCGTTAAACAAACCTTCGACTTTTTTATTGGGATAAGACTGTTTGTTAAAATTCAAGTTATTGATTGCTTGTTCTTTTGTCCAAGATGGTTCAAAACCGACACGTACACCATCCCAAATCAATTCATAACCGACTTTTTGACCGTTAAACACACCTTCAACCTTTTTATTAGGATAAGCTTTTTTATTGTCCTCCAAGTTAGCGATCGCTTGTTCTAGTGTCCAAGATGGTTCAAAGCCGACGCGTACACCATCCCATATCAATTCATAACCAATTTTTTGACCGTTAAACAAACCTTCTACTTTCTTATTAGGATAAGCTTTTTTATTGTCCTCCAAGTTAGCGATCGCTTGTTCTCTTGTCCAAGATGGTTCTGTACCGACGCGTACACCATCCCAGTACAATTCATACTTACCAATGGTAGATGGAGCGACAGCAGGAGGTGTGGCGGGAGGTTGAGAGGTATTACCGTTACCAGATAAATTTAAAGCAAACTCTTTACCCTTACATTTGCGGAAGCCACAAACTTCAGCTTTACCCTCAAAACGTACTGGACTGCCTTTAATGCAACCTTTGACTTGAGCATGAGAACCAGCGACACTAATTGTACCGAAGGTTGCACAACCCCCATCACGACCGACGTATTGTTTTTGACTGGTAACTGGCCCAAATTGAGCATATAATTCATAGCCTTGACCTTTCTCTTCAGCACAAATTCCAATATTCTGCACATCAATACAATGACGGTTGTTTGCAGATTGTGCCATTGCTGGACGTTCAAAAGTCATAGTGAATAAAGGTAGACTTGCGCCGATAAGTGCAACTACTTGTAACAGAGATTTGTTGATTTTGTTGGTTTTGGTAGCAGACATGATGGAAACTCCTAATTGTTTGTTGAGTAAAAATTAATTTGAGTGAACACGCATCCGCGCAGATGATGTGCAGTAATTGCAACCATCGGCGTTAGCAAACGAAAGCATTAAGTTGAACTAAAATTTTGCAGGTAAGTAAAAGTAAGTTTGACCTTTACTGAACCCTGTTAAACTTATCTCTGAACTCCTTTTGTAGAAGGAGTTGGGCGATTGAGGGAGGTTAGTTAACTCACCAACCGTTGTCCTCGTTTCGATGAATTTAAGATATCCCGTAATCTAGGTTGTCCACATCGAATAAATGTCATGTACCTGATATGACATTTGTCATTGGGCTAATCAATTCAAAATTCAAAACTAAAGTACGGGCATTGGGCATTAAATTTTCTCCCCCTACACCCTTAATTCTCCAACCAAGACATAAAAGAATTCGCCACTATTGCAGCTTGAGTGCGATCGCGTAAATTCAGGCGAGCTAAGATATTGCTGATATGATTTCTCACTGTCCCTTCAGAAAGAAAGACGGCTTGGGCAATTTCGCGGTTACTCGCGCCTTTGGCAATCATTTTTAAAATTTCTTTTTCTCTTGCCGTTAGTTCTGCCATTCCCGGCGGTAACTCCTGCGGCTTATCGGTTTCAATAACTGAAACATTCGCCATCATCTTTTCGACAATTCCCGGCCCAAATTGGGTGTAACCTTTGTGAATTGAGCGAATGGCTTCTGCTAATTCCTCAGCCGGTGTGTCTTTTAATAGATAACCCTTAGCACCAAAGCGCAAAGCCTCAGCCACATATTTAGCATCATCAAAAGTGGTGAGAATTAAAATCTTAGTCCTGGGAAACTGCTGACAAATGATTTTTGTGGCTTCGACTCCATCCATTACCGGCATCCGAATATCCATGAGTACCACATCCGGCGGGAGAAATTGCGCTTGTAAACCTTCAATTAGTTGAATTGCCCTTTGTCCGTTCTCGGCTTCGCCAACCACTTGTAAATCGGGCTTCGTCGTTAATAAGGTTTTTAAACCCCGCCGGACAATCTCTTGATCTTCTGCAATTAATACTCGAATCATACTCCCAACCTCGGAAATCTTGCGGTAATTCGACAACCAGCCCCAGGTTGACTGTGAATTTCTAATTGCCCACCTACAGCCATTGTTCGTTCTCGCATACCTTGCAGTCCAAAACCGGCAGCAGACAGATCAATTGACATTCCTTTACCATTATCTTGGAGAACTAACAACAAACCCGCCGCCGTGGTATGAATTTGAATTTGCACCTGGGTTGCGTTTGCATATTTGCAGATATTTGTCAATCCTTCTTGAATGATTCTGTAGACGACGGTATTGACTTGATGAGAGAAGGGGTGAGATAAATCGATATGGCATTGAGGAGAGATGCCAGTGGTGCGGTAGAATTCCTGAGTGAGAGTTGCGATCGCATTTTCTAAAAGTTGACCTTGCAATGGGTCAGAGCGAATTTCTGAGACCGACTGACGTACAGCTTTCAAGGCATCAGAACCCAGTTGTTTCGCCTCTTTTAAAAATTCGTAGGCTTGTGCGGGGTCAGTTTGCCATAAAGTCAGGGCAGTTTCCATTTGAATATTGAGGGCGACTAAGGCGTGACCCAAAGAATCATGGATATCGCGGGCGATGCGGTGGCGTTCTTCCACAGCCGCCATTACTTCTATGCGTTGGTTGAGTGCCTTTTCTTGTGCTAAAGCCTGGAGTAACTTTCCTTGTAATCTACAAATTGTTAATTGATTTTCCACCCGCGCCAAAACTTCTTCCACCTGAAACGGCTTAGTAATATAATCTACTCCCCCGACCGTAAACGCTTTGACTTTATCAAAGACTTCATTTAAAGCACTAATAAAAATAATCGGAATTCTTTGTGTTTGAGAATTGGCTTTTAATTGCTGACACACTTCATAGCCATTCATCCCCGGCATATTAATATCTAGCAAAATTAGGTCAGGAGGTTGGGCTTGTGTTCCCATTAACGCTGTTTGACCATTAGTGACACTGCGAACCTCATATCCCTGCTGCATCAACATTGTCGATAACAGACGTAAATTATCTAATGTGTCATCAACAATGAGGATGTCGCCTTTGGGGGAATTGGCATTCATAAGGGACGCGAGTATGAGGGTAAAAGAGTGTATCTGCGTGCGTCAAAAATCTACACTCAGAAAACTTAGCTAAAATTATATACTTTTGAACATACGCACATGAGCAGAGGGGTGAAAATGCTCAGGAAGCTAAAACTGGGAACAAAATTTACCTTACTACTCACACTAGTCTTTCTCGGTGGGATTTGCTTAAGTGGGATGATTTTGGCTTCTGCTATGCAACATTTAGCAGAAGAAGATGTCAGTACCAAAGCGGAAATTTTAGCCCAGACGATGAACTCCGTGAGGGAGTACACCGATAACAGTATTAATCCCCTCTTGGAAAATCAACTACTAACTGCGCCAGTATTTATCCCTGAAACTGTTCCTGGGTATGCGGCTAGACAAGTATTTGAACAGTTTCGCACTCACCCCGAATATCAAAGCTTTCTCTATAAAGAAGCGACACTCAACCCCACAAACCCCCGTGACCAAGCAGATGAGTTTGAAACTCAATTGGTGGAACAATTTCGCCAACAACCCCAAAAGACTAAACTTTCTGGTTATCGGCCTATTTATGGGGAAACTCTGTTTTATATTGCTAGACCACTAAAAGTCACTCAACAAAACTGTTTAGTGTGTCATAGTCAGCCAGCATTAGCCCCCAAAAGTATGATTCAAACTTACGGAACAAAGGGTGGGTTTGGTTGGAAGTTGAATGAAATCGTTGCAGCACAAACAATTTATGTCCCAGCCGATGAAGTGTTTATGCGTGTGCGTCACACTCTGACGTTGGTGATGAGTATTGTGGTAACTGTGTTTGCCTTGGGTGTGTGGTTAATTAATCGATTTTTGAAAGGGACAGTCATTCAACCACTCAAACAACTAACAGCGATCGCCCAACAAGTTGGTGCTGGTACAATCACTGTTGAGCAAGTCCAAGGCTTTGATTCCCCAGACATCATCAAAGTAGCGCAACGGGCTGACGAACCAGGACAACTAGCACGCACATTCCAATATATGGCGCATGAAGTCGCCACCCGTGAACAAAACCTGACGCAAGTAGTTAACCTCCGCACCGCCGAGTTAGCAGCAAGTATAAAAGAAGCGGAAACAGCCAGGGCAAAAGCTGAAGCTGCTAACAAAACTAAAAGTCTGTTTTTGTCTAACATGAGTCATGAACTGCGGACTCCCCTAAATGTGATTTCTGGGTTTGTGCAGTTGATGATGCGTAGTGGTTCTCTCAATTCCCAACAGCAAAATTATTTAGAAACCATTAGACGCAGTGGTGAACATCTGCTGACTTTAATTAACGATGTGTTGGAAATGTCCAAAATTGAAGCGGGACGTACCACACTCAACGAAACTAATTTTAATTTAACGGCTTTATTGGATTGGTTACAACAAGTATTTCAATTTAAAGCCCAGTCAAAAAATATTGAGCTAACTTTTGTCTTAGCACCTAATTTACCCAAATATATCTACACAGACGAAAGTAAGTTACGTCAAATTTTAGTCAACCTATTAGGAAATGCGATTAAGTTCACACCCAAAGGCAAGGTAAGTTTACGGGTGTCAATAGTCAATCAACAACCACTGACACTAAATTTTGAGGTAGAGGACACTGGGCTGGGTATTTCACAAACAGAACTAAAAAACCTCTTTGAACCCTTTGTGCAAACCGAAAGCGGCCGTAAATCTCAAGAAGGAACAGGACTAGGATTAGCAATTAGTCGTAGTTTTGTGCAGTTGATGGGGGGAGACATTACCGTTAGCAGTCAGGTGGGAGTTGGTTCAACTTTTCAATTCACCATTCAAACTCAAGCAGTTCTCACGGCACAAATTGAAGTTCCAAAAACCAATCAGCAAGTTATTGGACTTATCGCCGGACAACCAAAATATCGCATTCTTGTCGCTGAAGATAAAGCAGAAAATAGACAATTATTGATAGAGTTGTTGACACCTGTAGGCTTTGAAGTAGGTTGCGCCACTAATGGACAAGAAGCAATTAATTTGTGGCAAAGTTGGCAACCGCATCTAATTTGGATGGATATGAGAATGCCTGTATTGGATGGCTATGAAGCGACCAAACAAATCAAAGCCGTCGGTAATCCCACAACAATTATCATTGCCTTAAGTGGTAGTGCCTTTGAAGAAGACAGACAAATTGCATTATCTACCGGCTGTGATGACTTCGTGCGTAAACCTTTCCGCACAGAAGAAATATTTGACAAAATGGCGCAGTATTTAAGAGTAAGTTATCTTTATGCAGTCGAGTCAAATATTAATAGCACCAACAACTACACTCTCACAGCCCAAGATTTAGCCGTTATGCCAGCTACATGGATAGCACAACTACAGGACTGCGCGACTAAAGTTAATGGCAAACAAATTCTACAATTAATTAATCAAATCCCTGCATCCCATACTCATTTAGCTAATGGTTTAACACAGTTAGTGAATAACTTTGATTTTGAGAAAATTTTGGCATTAACAAAATAGTAACTTAACGTAAATTCCATGAGTGCTTTTTGACCTCACCCGTAACCACTCTCCTTGTAGGCTACTGTGTACAAACAATATAGTTAGTTGATACATTCACAATGTCAGGCGATACATTCGCAATGTTAGGCAATACATTCGCAATGTCAGGCGATACATTCGCAATGTTAGGCAATACATTCGCAATGCCAGGCGATACATTCGCAATGTCAGACGATATATTCGCAATGTCGATGCAGCAACTTGTGTGTACTGTAGCCTTCAAATATTATTCTTATATTTTTATCGATAAATGTGCATAAATAAAGCATAACCACTCACTAGTAACAGAAACAAGATAGTCGTAGAAAATATCACTAAATCTCGCACTATAAATAAAACCCAGTCTTTTCTTAGTTCTTGCCTAAATTGCAATTCTCGCAACTGACGCTCAAGTTCTGCATCCGCTTGAGAATTTTGATTTATGATTGAGACAATTAGCGGATTTTCACCTTTGGTAGCAATTATCTCTGATAAATACTTAACATTTGTCATATTGGTTATACCAAATTGGTATAAGTAGTATGTGTAGGGTGTGTTAGGCGTAAGCCGTAACGCACCGAAAACTTTGCGGTAGATGCGTTACGCTGTCGCTAACACATCCTATGTACATTTTAGAAATCAAATATTAGGGACTTCCAGATAAAAAAATATCCAAATTGTAGGGTGCGTCAGTATGAATAATCTCTTGGTATAGTTAGGTTTTATCGCACTGACGCACCCTACTAAGCTGTTTATTTGGGATAATTTATTTTTTGGTGTTCCCTTAGTCCTATAGAATAGCTTCTAAATCTCCGTTTCCAATCCAAAATCTCAAATCTAAAATCCAAAATTGGTATCAGATACCCGAAATTTCAGTTTCTAAATTTTCATGATCATCCACAATCCAGAGATGTTTACCTTGTTGCTTGGCTTCTACAGCTATTTCTAATAGTGCTAGTGCTTTGAGGAAAACATCAGCATGATCGCCCTGAATTTGTTGTGATAGATTATCGATAGTTTTATATAATTCTTGTGAGAGATTTAAATTAATTTGAAGACGTTGATTTTGATTTTGTAAATTCATTGAAGATGCACTAATTATAAAAGAAAAAATTTAGAAAGTACCTCTCCAAGCAGCATAGGCAAGAGTGATAACAATGGGAAGAATAATAGACAGAGTAATGATAACTCCCGTCTTACCGAAACGAATTTCTTGCCCATCTGCTTTGAAAAGAGCAATTACTGCTACTGTCGCCATTAAAATCCAGATGCTCCCAAAGATAATAAAAATAGTGAAGGCTGAATCATTCATTATGTTTGACTGGAGGTTTATCCTTATCCTTATCTTTGTCCCTATCCTTATCCTGCTTACTCTTCTTCATTACTTCCATGTAGATGTTAACTTCATCTACTTCTATATCATGTTCAATTCTCTTGACTTTCCAAGTTTCTTTCCTGAGATAAATTTCCTCTCCAACTCTGGGTATAAATTGTAAATCATAGAATTTCTTGATGTAGTCTCTTTGCTGTTCTTCCCATAGAATAACCTTAGTCCCTTCTCTAGTCATTAGTAACCCTCTTTGTGAATAAGTGAAAGTTAATATTTAGATGAAAGATACTCGTTTAGTCTATCCCACTAATTCCCATCAAGAGCGTAGTTAAAGCCACATTATTAACTAACTTAATTGGGTAGATAACTTTAATTTATTCATTTTCAGAAGTTTTGAGTGCTGAGTTTTGAGTGCTGTTAGCGATAGCGCGGCGTTTAGCCGGTGCTGGGTATACTCCCATAGTTAAAACTGGGGGATTGAAGTAAGGACGTATTTTTTGCTGTTAGCGGTAGCGGGGTGTTCAGCCCGTGCAATTAGTTTTACTTTTTACTCAAAACTCAGCACTCATTACTTATTACTCATTACTCAGCACTCAGCACTAGTTACTCATTACTTATTACTCATTACTCAGCACTCGTTACTCAGCACTCAAATTTACTAAGTATTCTTATAACTAGCGACAGCTTCTCTGAGATTACCTTGGTGGGTAGATAAAAGTTGTTCTCCTGCTTCTTTGCTTAAACCAGTCCAGTGCAATAATAATGCCAGTTTCACCCATTTACCGCTACGTTCTAAAAGATAACCGGCAGCTTCTCGACTTAAACCTGTGAGGTCTTGTAAGATGCGTAAAGCGCGATCACGTAACTTTTGATTTGTGACTGCGACATCCACCATACGATTGCCGTAAACTTTGCCTAGTTGCACCATCACCCCAGTAGACAGGATATTTAAAGTCAACTTGGTGACTGTCCCGGCTTTGAGACGGGTAGAACCGGCTAAAATCTCCGGCCCTGTTAACAAGCGAATATCAATATCCGCCTCAAAACTCACCTGTTCGGCTGGTACACAAGCGATGAAAATTGTCAATGCCCCCCGTTGACGGGCAGCATTTAAAGCACCGTGAACAAAAGGAGTCGTGCCGCCGGCGGTAATTCCCACCACTACATCTAACTGAGTAACATGACGTTGAGCGATCGCGCTATCTCCGTCTTCCGCCCTATCTTCCAAATCCTCAGAACTGCGTACTAAAGCCCCAGCACCACCAGCAATAATCCCTTGAACTAACTCTGGTGGTGTACAAAAAGTTGGGGGACATTCCGCCGCATCTAATACCCCCAAGCGTCCACTTGTTCCCGCACCCACGTAAAACAAACGTCCACCCTGACGCAAACGGGCGGCTGTTTGTGCAATAGCCTGGGCTATCTCCTCCTTAGCCGCCGCTACCGCCTCTACTGCTTTATAGTCTTCACTATTAAACAACTCTACCAACTCCAAACAACTGAGCTGGTCTAAATTCAGGCTCAAAGGATTGACTTGTTCCGTCAGTAAATGCCCACGTTCTTGTAAATTTGTCATTTATGGTAGCCTGCGCGTTCGTTGTTATCTGTGTCATAGCCCATCAACTATGGACTATTGACTAATGACTAAATGACTAAGTTACAACAATCCTTCTAATTTGCGGCGAATCTTTTCTAATTCAGCCGCAGAAAATTCCGTTTCCTCCGCAGGCGGAACATCATCAAAGTCTAGACCATCCTCATAATTATCATCATATTGCCCATCGGCTTGCCAATCGGTTTCTTCAACATTAATTTCAGGAGGAATGACAAGATCGCTATTTTCTGGGATAATTTCCCAGTCATAGTCAGCACTTACACAAAACTCCTTGATTTCCTCAGCATCCATTGTTTCCACAGTAGGAGTTGGGAAATCTTGAGCCTCCAACATCAGGGCAAAACGGATAGCATCATCTTGAGATTCAAACATCAGAATTTTATTGCGATCGCCCACCTGAATTGTATGAATCCCCTCATTTTCCGTATTAGCGTTAAAAATCAACACAAAAACCCGCATTGGCGTAATCATCCGTCCTTACATTGTTATGTATATCTATAAGTTTAGGGGTGTAGGGGTGTCAGGGTGTAGGGGGGCTAATCAATTCAAAATTCAAAATTCAAAATTAAAGATTCTGTTCCCTGTTCCCTGTTCCCTAATGAGTAATGACTATTGACTACTACGCATTCATCCGAATGCCAAAGGATGAGATTGGTTTGTATCTTGGTATTGGCGTAGTAATATGCCCATAGTGCTAGTAGTGTGCCTACCACGTTCAGGAAAAGAGAAGTGAAGCCACATGAGTAATTCTTCCCCTCAAGATCATCAGTCCGGTAATTCTGACCGCCAGCGTCTATGGTTGCGGGTTTTGAAACGTGGTGGTATTACCTTGGGCAGTATTTTACTGCTAGGTTTAATCGGCGGTGCTTGGCGATTATGGGTTTTTGTGCAGAATGAATTAACGCCTTTAGCAGAAAAAAGTCTGACCAATACGCTAAACCGTCCGGTGAAACTGGGCAAAGTTAGTCAATTTTCCCTCACGGGGGTAAATTTTGGGGCTTCTTCCATCCCCCCTACAGCTACAGACCCCGACAAGGCGGATGTCGATGCGGTGGAAGTTACTTTCAACCCTTGGCTGTTAGTTTTTAATCGTCAGTTAAAACTAGATGTCACCTTAGTTAATCCTGATGCTTACATTGAACAGGATAATCAAGGGCGTTGGATTACCACAACTTTAGCTCCTCCAGGAGAGGCGGGAGCAATTAAAACTGATTTAAATACACTGCGTCTGCGGAATGGCAATTTGGTACTTTTACCCCAAAAGAAAGAGGTGGCGGAAGTTGGGGAACCAGCAGACAAGGTAGACAAGGAAGATGTTGCGGCTTCTCCCATCGCTTTTTCGCAACTTTTGGGATCTGCCCAATTTTTAGAAAATAACCAATTGGTGAAATTTGCAGTCCAAGGTCAGGCGGAGACTGGCGGTAACATTACCTTGGCTGGGGATGTGCGTCCTAAGACTTTGGTGGCGAATATAGAGGTGCAAGCAGAAAAAATGCTGGCTGCACACGTCACTCAACTGGTAAAATTACCTCTGGAATTACAAACGGGTCGGGTAAACGGTGATTTAAAAGTTCAACTCGCGCCAGAGCAGAAGCCTTTATTGTATGGTAGTGCTGATTTAGAAGGGGTGACACTGCAAATTCCCCGCACACCACAACCGTTTATTAATAGCCAAGGTAGTATTTATTTTCAGGGAACAGAAATTAAACTCGAAAATCTCACCACTAACTACGGCAAAATTCCCCTAGTGGCGGCGGGAATTATTGATAGTATTAAAGGTTTTAAGTTAGCTGGGCGCATTAATGGGGTGAGTGTCGCTACAGCCCAAGAAACTTTAAAATTAAAACTGCCTGTACCTGTGGCTGGACAATTACAGGCGAAATTACAGGTGGTGGGGGATGTTGATAACCCCGTTCTTTTAGGTAGTGTCACCACTGTGAAAACTGCCCAAATTGATAAGATTAATTTTAAAAGAGTTAGTAGTAACTTTGCATTCAACACCCAGGATGCTTTGATAAAGTTGGAAGACGTTCTGGGAGAAACTACAGTCGGTGGTGAGATTAGAGGTGGTGGGATTATTCAGTTAGGAAAAAATCCCCAACTCGATTTGAGTTTTGCCGCCAATCAAGTGGCTGGAGATGCGATCGCTAAACTCTATAATCCTAATGTGGCTGTAAAAATTGGCAGTGTTAACGCTACAGCCAGGGTGACGGGTACACCTACAAATACCCAAACTTTCGTCCAATTTGCCGCACCACAGGCAGTTTATCCTACCACGGGGGAAGTGATAGTTGGTGCTAATCGTAACATTAATTTTCGCAATGTGGTGGCGCGGGTAGGTGGGGGGACAATTCAAGGTAGTGGGAGTTTTGCGAATCAGCGTTGGCAAGCTGTCGCCCAAGCTTCAAGGGTGAGTTTACAACCCTTTATCAACCCCAATCAACTGCAAAATATATCTTTGGCGGGGACAGAATTAAACGGTCGTTTCATTCTGGCGGGGACAGCTGAACCTTTCCAAATCGTCAATATTCGTTCCCAAGATGCGGGGGTGCAGATTGGTGGTGGTAGGATTGCGATCGCTAGTATTCAATTACAAGACAAAAACTTCACCGCCCGCTTCATCGCTAATAATGTCCGTCTAGGAAACATCCTCAAAAATTCCCCCCCAGCTTTAGCTAACCCCCTAGATGGGACATTTCAAATCGCTGGCAATAGAGAAAATTTTAATCTGAAAACTCTTCAAGGCAGTGGGGAAGCCCGTTTACGCGTAGGTAATGGCACAATTACCGCCACCAATATTCAACTGGCTAACGGTCGTTATCAAACCCAAGTGCAAGCGAATAATGTTCCTGTACAACGTTTAGCGGCTGTACCCCTACAAGGTAATTTAACTGGACAATTAAATGTCGCCGGTAGTGTAGATTCCTTCAGTCCCAATACCATCCAAGCCAGTGGAAAAGCCAAAATTAATGTCGGTAACGGTACCATTACCGCCGCTAACATTCAACTGGCTAACGGTCGTTATCAAACCCAAATCCAAGCCAACAGTGTCCCTGTGCAACGTTTGGCGAAAGTTCCACTGCAAGGTGATTTAACTGGACAGCTAAATGTCTCTGGCAGTGTCAATTCCTTCAGTCCTAAAACCATCCAAGCCAGTGGACAAGCCAGCATCAATGTTGGTCAGGGTAAAATTACCGCCGCTAATATCCAACTGGCTAACGGTCGTTATCAAACCCAAATCCAAGCCGATAACGTCCCTGTGCAACGCTTGGCTACTGTACCGCCTCAGTTTCAAGGTAACTTAACCGGTCAATTAAATGTTGCTGGTAGTGTAGATTCCTTCAGTCCCAATACCATCCAAGCCAGAGGTCAAGGACAGTTAAATGTCGCAGGTGGTCAAGTTACAGCGTCTAATATTCAACTGGCTAACGGTCGTTATCAAACCACAGTCGCAGCTACAGGTGTACAGTTAAATCGCTTTAATCAACAACTGCGGGGACAATTAGGCGGACAACTGCAACTAGCAGGAAATCTAGGTTCGACGAGATTAGCAGATATCGAAGCTGCTGGTCAGGTACAGTTATCCCAAGGTTTACCAGGGCTAGAACGCCCCTTAGTCGCTTCCTTGGCTTGGAATGGCGAACAGTTGACAATTCAGCAAGCCACTGCACCAGGCTTAAATGTGAGTGGACAAATAGCCGCCAATGCCAATAGACCAGGTATCCCAGAAATTACCGCCTTAAATCTCAACGTCCAAGCCCAAGATTTTAATTTACAACAGTTACCAGTGAATCTACCCAATCAGGTAGCGGTGGCTGGTAGGTTAGATTTTAACGGTCGGGTGACTGGGAAATTACCGTTACCGAATGTAGCCGGACAATTGGCCTTAAAAGATTTGGCAGTCCAGGGTATTGCCTTTGAACCTGTACTTAAGGGTAGTGTGCAGTCAGCCCAGGGACAGGGTTTAAATTTAGATTTGAGGGGCAATAATGACCGCATCGCCTTAAATCTCAACGGCAATAATCGCCCCGAATCCTTCTTGGTAAAATGGCAACAAGCCTCAGCCCAGGGTCAAGTTAAGGGGGATAACTGGAGTGTGCAAGTGGCTAGCTTCCCCTTACAAATCTTGAATGTATCACCACCGCCAAATCTGCGTTTGGGTGCAGGGAAACTCGCAGGAAACTTAACAGGAGATATCCAATTTAATCAAAGCACATTTGCTACTAGTGCCAACTTAGCGATCGCCAAACCAGAAATTGGCAGAATTAAAGGCGATCGCTTGGCGGCGCAATTCCGTTATAGTGATGGCACAGCTAGCATTAGCAGTAGTGAATTTATTAAAGGCAATAGTCGTTACGCCCTCACTGCTAATCTTGCCCCGACTGCCCAAGGGCCAAGAATTCAAGGTAAACTCAACGTCAGCCAAGGCAATATCCAAGACGTACTCACTGTAGCCCAGATTTTTGACATCCAAGATTTGCAAAACAACGGTTCGCCGTCTAGTTACGGTAGTGCAGCCGACCTCAATACCGCACCCCAAGGTTTACCTAATCGTCCTTTACTTGACCAAATCGAACGCCTAGCCCAGATTAATCGCCTCATAGCTGACCGAGAAGAACAACGCACCGCTTCCCCAATTCCCGAATTAGCAGATTTACAGGGAACCTTTAGCGGCGATGTGGCTTTAGACACGGGTACACCAGAAGGTTTATCTGTACAATTCAATTTGAACGGACAAAACTTTACTTGGGGTAAAGAAGACGAAGAAAACCGTTTCTATCGTGCTGACAAAATCATTGCCGAAGGTAGCTTTGCCAATGGGGTATTACAAGTGCGACCATTACGCATTGAATCAGCTAATAGTCTTGTAGCCTTTGCTGGTAACATTGGCGGCTCAGACCAGTCAGGACAATTACGGGTGAATAACTTCCCCATAGAGGTGCTGAATAACTTTGTCAGACTGCCTATTGGCATCACTGGGAATCTGAGTGGTACAGCAGCTTTAGCAGGTAGCATTGGCAACCCCCAAGCCAGGGGAGAAATGCAAATTACTGAAGGTAAACTCAACGACAAAGCCATAGAATCAGCCAACGCCAGTTTTAGTTATGCCAACGGTCGCCTGAACTTTGGTAGTATCGTTGCCATCGCTGGGCCGCAACCAGTCAACATCAATGGCAGTATTCCCTATAAATTGCCCTTCGCCACCACAAATCCCGATAGTGACCAAATCAGCTTAGATGTGAAGGTGCAGAATGAGGGATTAGCATTATTAAACCTGTTAACCAACCAAATCGCCTTTGAAGAAGGCGCAGGTGAAATTGATTTAACAGTCAGAGGAACTAGACAAAAACCCATATTAAATGGGATTGCCACCGTCAATAATGCCACTTTCTCCGCTCAAGCTTTACCAGGGAAAATCAGACGCGTCACCGGTAAAATTCAATTCGATTTTGACCGTGTTTTAGTAGAAAGTCTCCAAGGTCGATTTAGCCGTGGCCAAGTCGCAGCCGCAGGGGAAATACCAATTTTTAACACCGAACTGGCAATTAATAATCCCCTCACCGTGGAACTAGAGCAATTAAACTTAAACCTGAAGGGACTATATCAAGGCGGGGCTAGCGGTAACTTACAAATTACAGGTTCAGCCCTCAAACCAGCGATTGGCGGTAAAATCAGCCTCTATGATGGTCAAGTCTTGTTAGCAGAATCTACCAATGCCCAGCAGCAGCAAAATAATAACGCTGGTATATCACTCACCAAACTCAACAAACAAGACAAACAAGAAGTAAATAGTGCAGGGGCGATCGCGCGCTTTAATAATTTAGAACTAGAATTAGGCAAAAACCTGCAAATTACCCGTCCACCTATCTTAAGTTTCCGTGCCACAGGCAACTTGATTGTCAGTGGTACGTTCGCTGATCCCATCCCCGTAGGCACTATCCAATTAAAAGACGGTGGCGTAAACCTATTCACCACCCAATTTAAACTAGCTAGCGGTTATAAACATACCGCCACCTTTAGAGCCAATCAACCCCGCGACCCCGATTTAGATGTACAACTATTTGCGAAAGTTCTGGATGTCGTCCAAGACAGTAACTTTAGTGATAGCAGATTAAGTCCCACGGGTTTAGCGGCATTAGAAACAGTGCGGGTAGAGGCTAACGTCAAAGGACAAGCCAGCAAACTCGACCAAAGCCTAGAATTAAGAAGCAGCCCCTCCCGCAGCGAAAACGAAATTGTCGCCTTATTGGGTGGTGGATTTGTCACCGCCCAAGGAGGAGGTGATAGCACCTTGGGTATTATTAATATTGCCGGTTCAGCAGTATTTAATAATTTCCAGTCTGCCTTTAACCAAATCGGCACTGCCTTTGGGTTAAGTGAATTGAGGATATTCCCCACAGTAATTTCTGATAATCCCGAAGCAGGTAAAAGTGGTTCTTCTATTGAATTAGCAGCCGAAGCCGGCGTGGATCTGTCTACAAAATTATCAATTTCTAGTATTAAGATTTTGACAGCCAATGACCCCTTCCAATGGGGGATTAATTACCGCATTAACGATAAAATTCGCGTGCGTGCTTCTACTAATTTAGAAGATGATAGCCGGGCTGTAATTGAGTATCAAAATAGGTTTTGACGGGAATAGGGAATAGGGAATAGGGCATTGGAGTAAAATCTACCTTGTCACCCAATCCCCAGTCCCCAATCCCCAGTCCCCAGTCCCCAATCCCCGTCACTTTTCCACTGCAATAGTATTAGCTTGTTCTACTAAACGAATAAACTCACGCCGATAGCCTTCTTTATCTTCCCCGACTGCTGGCGTGGCTAATTTCATCACCAAATTATAGTTAGCATTCCCTTTATACTCAGAGTCACGCAACACCATACCAAAGGCAGCTATGGCAGATGCAAATCTGAAGTTGGTAGATGGTGTCTGAGTGCTTTGCAAATCACTATCTTGGATGGCTTGGGTGATTAATTGGCTGGTGTTGGCTTGGGGCAATTTATAACGCAGTTTCACCTGCATCAATTCATTCGCGCCAATATCAGGGGTAGCTGCACCAGGACGCTGATATCGCAGGGGGTCTATCTGTGGTAGTTTCACATCGCTGGTGATGCCGGTGGGAATGATTTCATAAAGTGCTGTGACAGAATGCCCAGCCCCAATTTCTCCTGCATCTTTGCGGTCATCGTTGAAGTCTTGGTTTTGCAAAAGGCGGTTTTCATAGCCAATTAATCGATAGGCCTGCACTTTTGCGGGATTGAATTCCACTTGAATTTTCACATCTTTGGCAATGGTAAACAAAGTTTGCCGCAAATCATTGACTAAAACTTTTTTGGCTTCTAATAAAGTATCAATATAAGCATAGTTGCCGTTACCCCGATCCGCTAACTGCTCCATTTTTGAGTCTTTATAGTTACCAGTGCCGAATCCCAACACCGTGAGATAAATTCCCTGGTCTCGTTTCTGTTCAATTAATCGCGTGAGTTCGGCATCACTAGAAACCCCGACGTTAAAATCACCATCGGTAGCTAAAATTACTCGGTTATTGCCAGATTTGAGGAAGTTCTGTTTAGCTATCTTGTATGCTAACTCAATACCTTGACCCCCCGCTGTAGAACCTCCAGCTTGCAAACGGTCAATTGCTGCCAAAATTTTGGCTTTTTGACTTCCAGGTGTAGCTGGTAAGACTAATCCAGCATTGCCGGCGTAGACTACTAAACTGACTTTATCTTCAGGGCGCAGTTGATTCACAAGTAATTTCAAGGACTGCTGCACCAAGGGTAATTTGTCTGGTTGATCCATCGAACCGGAGACATCAATCAGAAATACTAAGTTGCTGGGTGGTAAAGTGGCACTGGTATGGCGTTTACCTTGCAAACCCACCAGCACTAACTTGTGTTGAGAATTCCAGGGAGCATTAGCCACTTCTGTAGTCACAGAAAAAGGGCGATCGCCCTGTGGTTGGGGATAATTATAAGGAAAATAATTAATCAGCTCTTCAACTCGCACTGCATCTTTAGGTGGTAATGTCCCCTGGGTAATAAATCGGCGGACATTACTGTAGGATGCTGTATCTACATCAATGGAAAAGGTGGACAGGGGTTCATTATTGACGTGATGAAAGGGATTATCATCAATGCGGTTGTAACTTTCTGTGTTGAATTGGCTATTTGGCTGGTTTTCAGTAGTAACTTTGCCGGAATATGAGGGATTGGAACGGTTAAGAAATTGATTTTGAGGAGGCACACTAGGAAGTGCCAACATTGGTTTGCTGGCTGGAGTAAGCTTTCTAGTTGTCGGACTTTGGGTAATGGTACTATCTTCGACTAATTCATCTGGCTTAACTTTGAGAGCTGCTAACTCTGGTGCGAACTGAGCCTGTAAGCGTTGTAGGGTTTGGATATCGGCTTGGCTAACTGCGTTGGGGTTATTTGCGGTTAACTCTTGGCTGCGATTTATACAGGCACTTAAGACTGTGGCAAATTCTGTGCGAGTTATAGCAACTTTGCCGAAGTTCTGTACAGAGACAACACAACTATACTTTTGAACTAATACTTTGAGTGCTTGATAGTCGGGGTGACGAGGAAGAATCGAGGTATTTGAGCTAATTCTGGGAGGAGTTAGATTTGCTGGTAGGGCGACAGTAACAGACTGACGAGCGATCGCCATTCCCACGGGTGGAATTAATAATAATAGTGTGGCAATACTAACTTTTTGCCAAACTGGAGACGGAATGCGGCTAGACATGACTAACTCCTCACACTGAATTTTTGCTGTTACATCTGTTATTAATTACTTAGAATATTCCTCAGCAGTCTCTACCTTGGTCATCGTTACAGTTTTGGTAACTATGACTGATACAAAAATCAACATTCTTTGGGGTAGGGAACTCTTAACGGGCAACGGGGAACAGTTTGTCCGTTTGTTCCCTGTTCCCTGTTCCCTGTTAATTATGAGTAAAATCAGTTCCGTAGATTAATGGTTGTACAAGCTAAATATGAAACTTATTTATTTTGGTTGCAGTGTAGTTTTACAAATATTGGTGACAGTAACTTTAACTACTCCAGTGTTGGCGGAAATTGTCAAAATTAACCTGTTGCAACTTAACGATGTCTACGAAATTACGCCAGTGGAAGGAGGGACGCGTGGAGGTTTAGCCCGTGTCGCCACTCTACGACAACAGCTTTACCAAGACAACCCCCGCACCTACACGGTCTTAGCCGGAGATTTTCTGAGTCCTTCGGCTTTGGGAACTGCTAAAATCAACGGTACACCCCTAGCTGGTCAGCAAATGGTGGCTGTGATGAATACCTTGGGTGTGGATTATGTGACTTTTGGTAATCACGAATTTGACTTACCAGAAAATCTGTTTTATCAAAGATTGCGAGAGTCGCGGTTTCGTTGGGTATCGAGTAATGTTTCTGATAATGCAGGGAAACCCTTTAGAGGTGTTCCCCGTACAATAGTATTCAACGTCAAAGGCGATCGCGGAGCTGTAGTTAGGGTAGGATTAATCGGTGTCACCCTCAACAGCAATCAACCAAAGTACGTCAGTTACACCGATCCCATTGCCGCAGCTAAACAGCAGGTAAATAGCCTCAAAGGTAAAGTTGATATTATCGTAGCTTTGACCCATCTATCAATTGCCAGCGATCGCCAACTAGCCGAAACTGTACCAGAAATAGACGTAATTCTGGGTGGTCATGAACATGAAAATATTCAACAATGGCGGGGTCGAGATTTTACACCGATTTTTAAAGCTGATGCGAATGCACGTACAGTTTACGTTCATCAATTGAATTACGATACTGTCAAAAAAAGTCTGGTAATTAACTCTCGCTTAGTCCCAATTACAGATCAGATTCCTGAAGAACCAAAAACAGCAAAAGTAGTGCAAGGATGGCTAGAAAAAGGTTATCAAGCCTTTATTACCAATGGCTTTGACCCCAATCAAGTAATTACTCAACTCACATTTGCTTTAGATGGATTAGAATCCAGCGTTCGCAACAAATCGACAAATTTGACAGAGTTAATTGCTGAGGCGATGTTAAAAGAAGTACCTGACGCAGATTTAGCCGTGTTTAATGGCGGTTCAATTCGGATTGATGATGTTATACCACCAGGCCCCATCACCCAATACGACATAATTCGCATCTTGCCTTTTGGCGGTAAAGTTGTGGCTGTAGAGATGAATGGCGAACTTTTACAAAAAGTATTAAATCAAGGAAAAGCTAATCAAGGGACTGGTGGTTATTTGCAAACAGCTAAAATTAGTCAGGAAGCGAATTCTCAAAATTGGTTAATTCAAGGTCAACCCCTCGACCCCCAACGCACTTACAAAATCGCTATTACTGACTTTTTAATTAGTGGGAAAGAAAAAGGATTAGACTTTTTAAATCTTCAGCAGCCAGGGATAAAATTGATTGCAGAAAAACGCGATATTCGTTTTGCTGTAATTGATCAATTAAAACTTTCAAAGACACCATAGATCAATTTAGAGTGATTTCTATTGTGTCATATAGGTGATGACTAAGGGTGTTAATTTATTTTCCAATTGAGTCATAATAGCATGATCAAAATCTGACCAAATGCGCTTTTGACCAAAGACACTAGGCTGTAAAATTCCCCAAAGTTGACCATCTTGGCACAGGTGAGCATGAATTAACGCCCGATGTCCCAAATTTTTCCGCTCAAATTCTTTATTTACCACTTTCGGACTAGCAGTTTCTACATCTTCCACGTAAATGGAAGCTTGAGTCCGTAGTGCTGCGGCAAACAAAGGGTCTTCTTGGGGTAATGATAACGGCTCTAACTTCCATGCCGATTCTGTAATATCGGGAATATTTTGATGTTTTCGCCAGCAATAGGCAATTTTAGCAAATCGAGTTTGAGGATTTCTCAAGTACAAAAAACAGCGATCGCACTTTAACACTTCTCCAATCGCTGGCAAGATTGCCGGAAAAATAGCCTCTGGCTCAGTGTATTTGTCTAAAATATTTTGTATGCTTCTTGGCAAAGCTAAGTCAGTCATGAAAAGGCACGCCTGAAATTAATATTTTCGTAATCTGATGAAGTGTTATTGGAACTTTGAAACGTATTAATTATCATCTTTTTTCGTTTCAGTTGGTGGATGTGTAATCTCTCCCTCACTGTAACCAAGGTCATACATACTAGCAGCTTGAGCATCTTGTTCTGGCGGTACTTTCGATTTTCCCGCCCAAGCATCAGATTTCCCTACGTTAAACCAATCTTCATCAGTCATCCCAGATATCAATCTATTTTTTGTTGTTTTGTTCATGAATGTACTGGTCAGTAGTTAGGGTTTGGTATGAGTCATAATTTATGATCTTCTCACCAAGTTTGACTAACATCCTGTATCCAAGGAAAGAACAAGTATCTCATTTGTGATCATTCTCCATCAACATCAGACATTTATAAAGCTTATCCTTAATAGGAGAAAAAATTTGCTGATGATATCAACTTTGGGATTACAAAATCACAACAATAACTAGATCAAAAGTCCCTAGTCAATAGCAAAATAATATTGTTTAGTATTCGCTTTTAAACATTTATGATGACCTTAGCAGTGCAACCTAAATATTTCACTGATTAGCATCTGGCAAGGATCATAACAAACTGCATCTCGTGATAGATAGTGGTTATAATCCAAATAATTAAACTACACTCAGTGAGTTGTTGACTTCCGACTAAGTCACAATATTCACTATAATCACATGATTCTCACACTGGAAAGTTAGGTTGCTGAAAATAAGTAGAAATCAAGATTTGAAAACTGTGGATAGACCCACACTTTCTTTAAAATGGCATCTTGTGTTACTCGTAGCAGGAGCCTTATTTCCAGTTGTTCTATTTGCTGTTACGGTTGTACACCAACTTTCACTCAAAGAACGTGCAGCCTCAGAACGTCGCTTGATTTTAGCGGCACGCAATCTGACTCAAGACGTAGAACGTGAGATTTCTAGCACCACTAGGATACTGCAAGCCCTGGCTGTCTCTGAGCGACTCGACCAAAATGATTTGCAAGGCTTTTATGACGAGGCCAAGCGCACAGTACAGACGCAACCGACTTGGCTGAGTGTCATTTTGCTCACACCTAATGAACGCCAAGTTTTTAATACTTTTCGTCCCTTCGGCACTACATTACCCTTGGCAAATGAGCCTGCAAGTGTGCGGCGTGTTGTCGCAACACAGCAGCCAACAGTGGGTGATCTCGCCCTAGTGCGCCTCAAGCAAAAATTGGCTTTTCCCGTTCGTGTTCCAGTTATCCGTGACGGTAAACTCCGTTATGTACTGACTGCTATCATCACCTCAGAAGCTTTAACTCGCGTCCTCAAGACTCAAACAACGGTTGATGGGGAGTGGACGCGTACTGTTGTTGATAGTCGCGGTATAGTTGTCGCCCGGACTCGCCGGCCTGAAATCTTTGTAGGCAAGCCAGGTACTCCGTCTTTTCTGAAGCGAATTGCTCAAACAACTGAGGGAGTCTATCGCGAGACGACTTTAGAAGGTGCATCAGTGTATGTTGCCTTCAAACGAGCCAATTTTGGCAACTGGACAACCGCAGTTGTTGTTCCTATGGAAATCATTGAGAATCCTGGTCGTCAAGCAATGTGGTTGGTTGTTGGGTCTGGCTTATTGTTGTTAGTGCTAAGTGGTGTAGGCGCGCTTATGTTCTCGCGATCGCTCTCTGACGGTATTACTTTGGCTGCTGCCGCCGCAGAAACACTTGCTAGAGGTCAGTATCCTCACATTAGCCCCTCACAAATTAAAGAAGTCGTTTTGCTGGGTGAAGCATTAAAATTTTCAGCTGCACTTTTACAAAGGCGAGAACAGGAACGGGACGAAAACCTAAGACAAGCGGAAGCCGCACGATCTGAAGCTGAGGAAGCTAATCGGCTCAAGGATGAGTTTTTAATTACAGTTTCCCACGAACTCAAAACCCCTCTGAATGCGATCGTTGGCTGGTCGCAATTACTATGTACTGGTAGGCTAAACGAGGAAAAGACAAAGCACGCGATCGCGACTATCGAACGCAATGCCAAAGCCCAAGCGCAACTTGTGGAAGACCTCCTCGATACTTCACGAATTATCACCGGTAAACTACATCTCGAACTCCAGTTACTTAATTTAGCTACTGTGATCACCAGCGCAGTGGATTCGGTGCGCCACATTGCGGAAGTGAAAAACATTGATTTACAAATGCAACTGACTCCTGTAGCTTCCGTCTTCGGAGACCAAAATCGCCTCCAGCAGATCATCTGGAATCTCTTGACTAACGCTGTTAAATTCACGCCTCAAGGTGGAAGGGTTGAGGTGAATTTAAAGCAAGTAGGTTCCTTTGTGGAAGTGATAGTACAGGATACTGGTGTAGGTATTCAGCCAGAATTCCTGCCATACGTTTTTGAACGATTTCGCCAAGCTGACGGCTCAACTACCAGAAGATTTGGCGGTTTGGGACTAGGTTTAGCGATCGCCCGTCATTTAGTTGAACTTCACGGCGGGACAGTGCAGGCTGAGAGTGGAGGCGAAGGAAAAGGCGCGACTTTCACAATCAAACTACCTGTAGCTACTAGTCAAGAAAACCACCCACGACTGAAAACACCTGTAGATAGTTCTTCTTCTCCACCCATACTTCAAGGTGTGCGGGTGCTAGTGGTGGATGATGAACCCGACGCAAGAGATGTTATTTCCGCCATCATCATGCAGCAGGGTGCAGAAGTGCGCGCCTGTAGTTCAGCCGCAGAAGCTTTATCACAAGTGTTTGCTTGGCAACCTACCATCATCCTTTGTGATATCGGTATGCCTATAGAAGATGGCTACAGTTTCATCCGTAAAGTCAGGGAGTGGGAAAGAAAAACAGGAGGTCAGATCCCAGCCGTAGCAGTCACAGCCTTTGCACGAGAAGAAGATAAATTTCAGGCGATCGCCTCCGGTTATCAAACACACTTCCCTAAACCCATTGAACCTGCACAGCTAGTTGCTTTAGTTGCTAGCTTAATCGAGAAAATTCAAGCTTAATACATCTAAAGACAGTATTTTTGTCTGTCAACAGAAGGATGATTTCATTTTGTTGTGTTGCTAACTTAACTAAAAGACAACATCAACAAAGTTAACGAAAAAGTCTATGGCATCTGCAAAACCATTGCATGGAACCGACTTAGTAGATTGTGCTAGGGCAAATGCCAAGCAAGGAATTGAGACTGCGGCGTATCAATGCGGTTACGGGGAAGATATCAATACCTTCGCACGCGAACTTCGACAAGCCTGCGAACAAATGAATTTACAAGTTAAGGAATTGAGCGAATTAATTACTGAACAAGACAAAATCCTGAAAATGGGTACTGGTGAAATTATCGCTCCAGATACACCCTCGGAACTGTAAAAGTTGAGGTGATACCAATTCAAAATTCAAAATTCAAAATTCAAAATTAAGAAATCCATATTGTGCGAGTATTTCTGGATTTGGATCTGTTGAATGATTATTAATGAATTGGTATGACATGGAACACATGACGGAAGCAGCGAAGGTAGGGGAAGCAGAGAAGCAAAACTAATGACTCATTACTCATCACTCATTACTCATTACTCATTACTCATTACTCATTACTCATTACTCAGCACTCACAACTGTAAAATCACTCGTGCCAAGTTGAAGTAAATTAACACACCCAAAACGTCAACGGCTGTAGTAATAAACGGTGCAGACATCAAGGCTGGATCTAAACGCAAGAAGCGAAACAAAAAAGGCAGTGCTGAACCGGAAACAGAAGCTAAAACAGAAATAGCCACTAAACTACTACCAACAGCGATCGCAACTTCTAATCGTCCTTGTAAAAAGTAAGCCCAAACTGTAGCGATACTACCTAACATACCACCCAACAATGCACCAGCGATCGCTTCCCGCCCAATCACCTGCAAAGTCCCCAAGCTTCTAATTTCGTCAGTGTTCATCCCCCGAATCACCACCGTCGAAGATTGCGCGCCGACGTTACCACCAGTACCAGTCAGTAGGGGAATAAACGCCGTTAATGTGACAACTTTGGTCAAAATATCTTCTTGAGATTTAATAATAGTACCTGTAACTGTATTGGTAATTAATAAGACAAACAACCATAAAACTCGCTTACGAGCTACTTGCATTAAATCCATCTGAAAATAGTTATCACCGCTAGACTGCACACCACCACCCACAGCGTAGATATCTTCAGTAGTTTCTTGTTGCAAAATATCAATGACATCATCAACAGTGACGATACCTACTAAGCGTTCTTCTTTGTCTACTACGGGTACAGCTAAAAAATCATATCTTTGAATTAATCTAGCCACTTCCTCTTGGTCTGTATCAGTATGGATACAAATGACATCACGAGTCATGATATCGCCAATAATCTGTTCTGGTTGAGAGGTGACTAACTCCCGCAAAGACACAATCCCCGTTAAACTTCTAGCTGCATCAGTCACGTAGAGATAGTAAATCATCTCACTAGCATTAGCGAGACTGCGTATCCGTTCTAAGGCTTGAGATACCGTAAAATTATCTTTCAGGGCGATAAATTCCAGAGTCATGATGCGTCCAGCCGTACCAGCTTCATAACCCAAAAGTAAAGCTGTAGCTTGGCGTTCCACCGGACTGAGTTGTTCTAATAGCCGATTGACTACTTTCGCTGGTAACTCATCAAATAACCTAGCACGGTCATCTGAGGACATCTGATCAACAATATCGCGGACTTCTTGGCTTTTCAATTCCTCAATTAATCGTTCTTGAACGCTGTAGTCCAGATATTCATAAACTTCTATCGCCTCACTCTTTGAAAGTAGACGAAACGCCAAAGCGTGCATCGCTTCTGGTAAACCTTCAATCGCCTCGGCTATATCCGCAGGCTGCACAGGTATGAGAATAGATTTAGCTGCTTGCAAATCTCCTGCTTCCAATAGCATTCGCAGCTGAGTCCTGACTAAATCGCGCAATTCTCTACGTGTAACGTCCTGAAGAGCAGAGTTTAAGTTGTTCGTTTCCGTCACTTTCCACTTTCCTCGACCAATATTAACAAAGTTGCTGCCCCTAGTCTAAGGGATAGTAGGAGGCGTAGAGTTAAACTTGTTGTGATTTTTTCTACTTTCACCAACGCACAGATCAAACCATATCGCCAACACTAATTTGAGTTTCTAGGATTGGTAACTATAATTACTTTAAGATTAGGTTAAGAATTAGATTTAATTTGGTTATATTTAATGATTATTAAATTTCCTGATAGTAGACATCATATTTGGTTTTTGCGAAGTTAGGTATACCTTTATTTCTTATTCCCTAACTACGCCATTAATATATGTGAATTCAAATGGCATCACCAGTATTTTAATTCAGAGAAAATGCTGTTCTGGCAGTCCTAAATAATTCGTGATCTACAAGACACCCGACTTCTTTGAGAAGTCGAGTATCTGGACAACAAAATCATCATCGTTCAGGAAAAATGTATTACACCATAGATGGATGACTTTATATTTCAGAAAGGTAAAGATATAAAGTTACGTCATGTTTTGGATGAAATAAGTCTACGGTGTCAACATAAATCATTTAACTCATTAAATCTGATTGAAGAATGGAGACTTTAATAAACAATACTTTTCAAACATTATCTAGCAGCAGGATACAAATAACCAGAGAATAACTAATTCTTAGACTTCAAATACTAATTTGAAGCCTCTGATTTATCTTGTCTAGATGAAAATTAATTTTAACATGAAGATGCTCATAGACAGTTAAGTACATCCTATTTTATGGCGTATAATATTATTGGCAGTCAAAATGTACCTTTGTTGTTAAATCAGTAAAATTTCTGAACAATACAGGGAGAGCAAACAAATAATATGGTCTAAAAATAGCGATTACGGGAATATACCAATTTTCTTAAGCTCACTGGTGCAGTCAAAATTCCATAAAAACACAAATTTTAATATAGCGAATTGTACTTATCTAGAAGGTCAGCGATGAAATAAGTATATTGCGGTGAGACTTTTAATTACTCTCTAGAAACTACGTCAGTATATCAAACGCATTTTTTGCAAAATTTGTGTCGTCAAATCGGACTTATATACCAACATAACTAGTTTTAGATGTCATGAACACTTCCAATCATCAGCTTGTCAATTTATCATCCAAATCACCAGAGCAAATCATGAAGGAAGAACGTATTCATGACGTACTTCTCTTGCTAGAAAACTTATCATATAGAGAAGAAACAACGGTTAAATTAATATTAGATTGTCTATATGATGTAGGAGCAACTAACCTCATTAATCAGAAAGTCCGATCCCATAGTGTGAATAGCCTCTTAAAAATGATGGCGAAATTTTCTAAACCTGTATTTCGGATGATTGCTTGGCAATGGTTTAAAAAAAACTGTCCCCAACTAATTACTAACTGGCTATATGACCAGGTGAAATTTGCCAGTATTGCGCCACAAACAGCCACAAGAATAGTAGAAAATTCTCAAATTCAACCGCCATCATCTATAAGTTTGCTGGAGCAAACACAAGAAATCAAATCTCTGCGTTCTCAAGTGAGGTTATTAATCACTATTTGCCTCATTACCATTACTTCTTTCGGTAGCAGCTTTGTTTGGCTCAATTACAAGTTAGAACAAGCACACCTACAAACTAGAGAAGCAATGTCAACTCAAATTAAAGTTAAAAAAACTACCGCTAATGATGCTAACTGATATTGGCTTTCGCCGTTGAGCTTATGGGAAATTTGCGATCGCCACTACAACTTAGCAGACCCACTTACAATAGTAATCGCAAGCTATAAATCATACCTATCCGTGAATCTCCCTACCGATAACACATCCATCCCCATTCAGTCACGTAAAGCAGATCACATCCGCATCTGTTTAGAAGAAGATGTCCAGTGTCAGGAAATCACTAACGGTTTAGAACGCTATCGTTTCACTCATTGTTGCTTACCAGAATTAGATCGGGAAGACATTGATATCAAAACGCGATTTTTCGGTAAAACCCTCAACGCACCTTTGCTGATCTCCTCCATGACTGGAGGAACAGAACAAGCAAAAATGATTAACCAGCGTTTAGCCGCAGTCGCGCAAACCTATAAATTAGCGATGGGTGTCGGTTCGCAACGGGTAGCAGTAGAAAAACCCCAAGTCGCTGATACCTTTGCAGTGCGTCAATTTGCACCAGATATTCTGTTGTTCGCTAACGTTGGTGCTGTACAACTCAACTACAAATACGGCTTAGATCAATGTCTGCAAATCATTGATATGTTAGAAGCCGACGCGTTGATTTTGCATATTAATCCTCTACAAGAGTTTATTCAACCCAGAGGCGATACCAATTTTCGGGGTTTACTTGACAAAATAGATAAACTATGCTCTAAATTACCAGTACCAGTAATTGCTAAAGAGGTAGGTAACGGTATTTCCGCCACAATGACCGAAAAGCTATTAGCAGTAGGAGTAAGAGCCATTGACGTAGCGGGTGCAGGCGGGACTTCTTGGGCGAAAGTTGAAGGAGAAAGAGCAGAAAATGCACTACAAAGACGTTTAGGGCGTACATTTGCCGATTGGGGAATCCCTACAGCAGATTGTATTACCAGTATTAGAGCGATCGCACCCCATGTTCCCCTCATCGCCTCCGGTGGTTTGCGTCATGGCTTAGATGTCGCCAAAGCGATCGCATTAGGAGCAGATATCGCAGGCTTGGCTATGCCTTTCCTCAAAGCTGCCGTAGAATCAGAAACAGCACTCCAAGATTTAGCCGAGGTATTAATTGCAGAAATCACTACAGTATTATTCTGCACAGGTAACACCAACCTATCTGAGTTAAAACACTCAAATAGTTTACAAATAATACAATAGGGAATAGGGCATTGGGCATTGGTAATTGAGAATAGAACAGAAAAACACTAATGACTAATGACTAATGACTAATGACCATTGACTATTGACTATTGACTATTGACCATTGACTATTGACCATTGACTAATGAATAACTTTTTAAAACAAACTGCTGCTAGCTTACTTGGGACTGTATTAGGACTAATTGTTTTCTCTGGAATTAGTACAGTAGGACTTTTATTTTTATTATTTGCTGTGGCGGGTTCTAAAGATACAGGGCCTATAGTCAAAGATAAGTCTGTCTTAGTTTTTGACTTATCAATGACTATTACCGACAGAGAACCAAGTTCTGGTGAAGTTTTTCAAAACACTCTATCCGGCGTGAAACCAGAACGGATGACACTCCGTAGCGTTTTGGATTCCATCGCCAAAGCTAAGAGTGATCAGCGAATTGTGGGTATTTACTTAGATGCTACCCGCACAGGTGGAGCCAGTAACTTGGGTTTTGCATCTCTTAAAGAAATTCGCAAAGCCTTAGAAGACTTCCGCGCGAGCGGTAAAAAGGTAATCGCCTACGGAATGGAATGGGGAGAAAAGGAATATTATCTCAGTTCCGCAGCCGATACCATTGCACTTAACCCTTTTGGCGCAATGGAAATGAACGGTTTTAGTAGCCAACCTGTTTTCCTCGCGGGAGCATTACAAAAGTATGGTATCGGGGTGCAAATTGTCCGAGTGGGTAAATTTAAAGGTGCAGTCGAACCCCTGGTATTAAATAAACTGAGTCCAGAAAACCGTGAACAAACCCAAAAATTACTCAATGATATTTGGGGAGAGTGGCGTACGACAGTAGGTAACAGCCGGAAAATTAACCCGCAAAAACTCCAAGCGATCGCCGATAATCAAGCCATACTAGAAGCCAATACAGCCAAAAGTAACGGCTTAATCGACCAGATAGCCTACAGCGATCAGATAGTAACTGATTTAAAAAAATTAACCAATAGCAAAGAAAGTGATAAAAACTTCAAAAACATAGATTTAATGGAGTACGCACAAGTACCCAATAAATCTTTACCCGTAGAACGCGAAGCCAAAAATAAAATTGCTGTAGTTTATGCTGAAGGCGAAATCGTCGATGGTAAAGGCGAGGAAGGACAAATAGGAGGAGACCACTTTGCGGCGATTTTCAGCAAAATCCGTCAAGATAAAGATGTCAAGGCCGTTGTATTAAGAATTAACAGTCCTGGAGGAAGTGCGATCGCCTCCGAAGTTATGCAGCGAGAAATCAAACTCACTCGCCAAGTTAAACCCGTCATCGTCTCTATGGGTGATGTCGCCGCCTCTGGTGGTTACTGGATAGCTAGTGATTCCAACCGCATCTTCGCCGAACCCAACACGATTACAGGTTCAATCGGTGTATTTGGAGTCTTAATCAACGGTCAAAAACTAGCCAATGATAATGGTATCACCTGGGATGCTGTCAAAACAGCCCGTTATGCTGACAGCCAAACCGTTTCGCGTCCTAAATCACCTGAAGAATTAGCTTTGTATCAACGCAGCGTTAACCGCATTTACAACATATTCTTAAGTAAAGTCGCCCAAGGACGCAAACTACCAGCACAAAAAGTAGCAGAAATTGCTCAAGGTAGAGTTTGGTCTGGTGTCGCAGCGAAACAAATTGGTTTAGTCGATGAAATTGGCGGTTTAAATGCAGCAGTTGAATATGCAGCTAAAGAGGCGAAATTAGGTAAAAATTGGCAGTTACAAGAATATCCCAAAGAAACCACATTTGGAGAGCGTTTGTTTGGACAAACTGTTGAGGATATCAGCACTACCTTTGGGTTACAAAAAGTAAATATTCAACCCAGTAATCCCTTAAATGCTGAACTCCAAAAAATTCAAAAAGAATTAGCAATTATGCAAAATATGAATGACCCCCAAGGAGTTTATGCCAGATTGCCATTTAATTTAATCATTGAGTAATTCCAGCAATTTGAGATTTTGGATGACCAACAAGATACCCGACTTTTGCCAGAAATCGGGAATCTAGAAATCGCAAAATCTCAGACACTATATACTCATATTTTCTGTCAGCAACGCCAAAGAAACGCTATTTTCTTCCCTTCCCTCACACCCCTACACCCTTACACCCCTATACCCCTGTTTTCATGACTCAGGTGCTAACAGAAAACTCTCTGTTTTCAACATTTGTAACTTCAAAGTAGTTCAGTTGGTAATATGTATACCATCAGGGACAGAAAATACCCCATATCCTATGCTATGGGCAAAGGTTAAAACTCTACCGATATCATAATTGTAGGCTTTCAAGTTTTTATCAGTCCACTCTATTATTATGTGTAATCCCAAATCCACATTACTAGATTTAGCGGATGGCATATAAGGTGTATGTATCTACAAAGTTAGACGGTAGTAACTCTCTCTTTTCTAAAATGATATGAAAACCTTGATGAGTGAGAATTGTTTTAACTTTTTCTAGTCTGCCTTTCTTATCATGAAATTCGCCGACAATCTGCTTAATTTTCGGCCAGTCTTTATCTTCTATCCCTTGTAAAACCTCGTATTCTTCACCTTCTACATCAATCTTGAGTAAATCTATGGTATCAATTCCTAATTCATCAATTAAAGATGAAAGCGTTTTGACTTGACACTTAACTTGGGTTTGCTCCACAAATAAATCTGCAAATAAATCAGTGATTTCTTCTGCGTCTGGCTGAGATTTTATTTCATCTGTATCAGCTATGATATCATTGGGTTTAGTGGTTGAGTTCCCTGCCATATTGGGATAAAAAGTAAATATTTTCTCAGGATTATTTTCGGAACTCAACCCACAATTAAATAAACGCACCTTTTCTAGAGAGTGCAAGCGAATATTATCTTCTAATACCGCAAAAGTTGACGCAATTGGTTCAAAGGCATAAATTTGTACATTTTTCTGCATTTGACTAGCAAATATTGTAAATAAACCAATATTTGCGCCTACATCAAATATACAATCACCTTCGTTAATGACAATACCGTTTTTGTCATACTGTTTTTCGGCAAATATCTCAGAATAAATATATTCAGTTTCTTCAATGCTGCTGCTGTAGTAGCAGTCTAAGCCATTAGCAAAGGTAATTTTTTTTTACTCATTTTTGACTCTACATCCTGTGTCTGAATCTAACCACAAGGGGACATTTTAGCTCAAATTGATGCCCTGTGCCTTTATCTTTTACCTTTTGCCTTTTTAACCTAACCTTGATACCAAGCATCACTCAATCGAGTACCTGTATAATTAGGTAGCCAACCATCTGCCGCACTAAAGTAACGTACCGCTTTGAACTGTAACAACGCCGTGGGACTACACCAATGTTCCACACCCGACGGAATACTCAAGTAATCTTGAGACTCTACCAAAAGCTGTATCTGACTACCATCAGGCTTCACAAAACCAAAAATCATTTCCCCAGCCAGGACATACAAAGCTTCAGGCGCGGTGTGAGTATGATATTGACTGTAGGTAGCAAACAAAGTTTGCAGACTTGGTGATCCTGGATGCACATTTAACAAATCGCACCACAGATAACCGTTTTCTTGTTGCAGGAATTCAAACACACTATTGTGCAAATCTACAACATGACGCTTTTCTTCATCTGTCAACACCTCTTGCTGTAAGAGGTGGGGAAATAGCAACGCTGTTCCTGGGTCGTAATGTTTGAGATAAATACCAATAGATGCAAGTTCACGAACTATTTCTTGTATATCGCTTTCTATCGTGCCGTCTGCCAGTAACAATGCTGCCATGATGAAAAATTTAATTCGCTATTAATCACAAGTATACTGGACTTTGACGCAACAAGCCACTATCACCGATAGAGTTACTGGAGTTGTATTTGGTTCCAGAAAATATCAATTTTGCCAATAGTTAAATGCTCCTACTAGGGTTTAAGCTAGTACGAGTGAACTATATAAACTGCTCAAATGTCTGACTTAATTTTATTTTGGCATCGCCGTGATTTACGCATTGCTGATAATACCGGATTAGCTTTGGCTAGGATGCAAACTGCTAAAGTAGTGGGTGTATTTTGCCTAGATCCTAATATTCTCGAACGAGATGATGTTGCACCAGCAAGAGTAACTTACATGATTGGCTGTTTGCAAGCATTACAACAGCGATACGTACAAGCAGGAAGTCAGTTATTAATTTTGCGTGGTGATCCTGTACAGGCTATTCCTCATTTAGCTGAGACATTGCAAGCTAAAGCCGTGTTTTGGAATTGGGATGTAGAACCATATTCTCAGGTACGCGAGCGCGCTATCATAGAAACCTTAAAAGCCAAGGGTATAGAATTTCTCACCCCCACTTGGGATCAAATTCTCCATTCCCCAGATGAAATTTTTTCAGGTAGCAATGCACCTTACACTGTCTACACCCCCTTTTGGAAAAATTGGATTACTAAACCCAAGGCTAAACCAGTCCCAACCCTAGAAAATGCGACAGGTTTAACACCAGCAGAACAAGAACTAGCGACACAAGCTGGGGTTATAGCCTTACCCACAGCCAAAGACTTAGGATTTATTTGGGATACAGATTTGGTAATTCCCCCAGGGGAAGCAGCCGCACAAGCCAAACTAGAAGAATTTACCGCCAAAGCCATCACAGAATATCAAGAACAGCGTAACTTTCCTGGTGTTGACGGAACATCACAACTCAGTGCTGCTTTAAAATTTGGTGTCATTGGTATTCGTACCGTTTGGCAAGCGACAACAGCAGCATTAGAAAATTACACCAGTGAAGAAGCTAGCACCAGTATCCGCACTTGGCAACAAGAACTCGCTTGGCGGGAATTTTATCAACACGCTATGTATCACTTTCCCGAATTAGCTGATGGTGCTTATCGTGACACTTTTAAAACTTTCCCTTGGGAGAATAACGAGGAACTCTTTCAAGCTTGGTGTGAAGGTAAAACTGGCTACCCCATCGTAGATGCAGCCATGCGCCAATTGAATGAACTAGGTTGGATGCACAACCGTTGTCGGATGATAGTTGCCAGTTTCCTCACCAAAGACTTACTAATTAATCCCCAGTGGGGAGAAAAATACTTTATGCAGAAGCTAATTGACGGCGACTTATCTGCGAATAATGGTGGTTGGCAATGGAGTGCTTCGAGTGGAATGGATCCTAAACCAGTGCGAATTTTTAACCCAGCTAGTCAAGCACAAAAATTCGACCCTGATGCTGAGTATATCCGTTTATGGTTGCCAGAATTGCGGTCTTTAGATACAGAATATTTGGTGACAGGTAAAATTACACCCTTAGAACGTCGTGCTGTAGGCTATCCTGACCCGATTGTAGACCATAAAAAGCAGCAACAACTATTTAAACAACGCTATCAACAGCAGAAGGAATTGGTGATTAGTCAATAGTCAATAGTCATTAGTCATTAGTCATTAGTCATTAGAAAATAAAATTCTCTCCGAGAGGTTACAATAACGTCTCGGAGAGAAGACAGCGTGGCTTGTTTTCCCAAAGGGGTACTTACCCCTACGCTAAAGTTATTCGTAATTTTTGGTTTTAATCACAAATTATTTGAATGCAGGTTCAAAATCTTGAATCAAAACAGTCTGACGTTGCAGCGCGACTTGATTACGCCATTTCTTCAGTCTCAATTCTGTTCTGGCTGTTCTGGGTTTCAGGTATCCTAAACGCAGTAGTTCCCTTAAATCTCTCATTCTGGGTTTGATTTTTGTTCCCAAAATATAGTCAGCCAAAGGAAATACGATATTGTAATTTTTATTAGTAAATTGATGATGTAAATAATGATGAGTGGCTAGCCATCTAAAAACACCCCAATCAGCAAAAAAGGTGTCGCTTGGTTGGTGCATTTGAGTGTGGATGGTATTCCAAGTGAAGGCATGAATTAATAACATGACAACGAATGTCACACCAGCTAAGGGTGAAATCAGCCAAAATAGTAAATCTATGGGCAAGAAAAGAACTAAAGCGGTGATAATTTCCACAGCCCGAAATCTAATATTGTCATCACTACCTTCAGGATGAGGCTCAAAGTCGAATTGACGATACCAAATACCATGATGTCTGATGGCATGACCTTCAAAAACTTCTTTAAATACGTTGGGATACTTTTTATAAAACCATTCAGGTAAAACCTTTTTGTGCATGAAATTTTGGTGCGTTTGATGTTCAGCAAAGGAAAAAATAATCTCAGACAACAGAATGTATACAACCAGAGATAACAACATAATTTTTCTGACTAAAAGAATCCACTCAACTTACTATCATTTAACACAAAAACTTACCAGGTGTTACTTAATAAACCGTCTTAATTACTCCTTACAAAAGGAGTAGACACCATCAATAATAAGTTTCTGACTACAAATACAACCAATCAAAACTTGTAGATCATCACTGGTAATACATTAAGTAGTATGTTTTGTGTTTCATGCTATTTGATGCTGGCAAAAAGTTGTGATTTTGCTTGCCAACATATACTTTATCTCTTCGATGAATTTTGTCAATACTTTAGTTGATTCATCGTAATATTACATCATAAAAAATTTGATTATTGAAACAATGGTTAAAAGAGGGAAAGGGAGGCAGAGAGAAGTCTGAGCGCGGGAACAGTTAATAAGCATCTGCTTAGAATTTTTGTCAAAGAATTAAATATAAATCATAAATATTTTCTTAATTTAGCAAGACTCTTTGTGTAGTTTGATGTGGAATTATTAAGCTATAAGCTAAGTTAGTTTGGGGAATTTTTGACTTGTGACTTTTGCTGTTTTTGATTTGCGATCGCCTGTCTGAAAATCTTGGGTAGCCAGAACAAATAATCATACCCTTGTTGCACTTGACTGTAAAGTGAAAATAGCTGTGCTTTACTTAGAAAAGTATAGGGTTGAATGGCTTTAAGCATTGATAAAAACTTATCTGTGGCTATGGCAGGAGTTACACCACTGACAAGATAATCATGTAAATGGGGTGGTAATTGCCAATTAATTGTCGGATCTGGCTGATGGATAACAGGCTCAACATTTCCTCGCCATGCAACGCCCATAATTTGCATAGTTTGATAAACCATTGTCTTCCAGCCTTTCGCCTTTAAATAATCCAAACCTGCGCCCACATCAGGAGACGCTAAATCATGAAATAAAATTAACGCATCTGGTTCTGCAAATTGTTCACAAATTATTGCATCATTTAGTGGTGCGGGTGTTTCATGATGACCGTCTATAAATATTAATGACCATTTACGTTGTAATTTATTAGCTATCTCTTCCACTTTTTGGGGGCTATAACCTGGTATGAGATTTACTGATTCTCGGACACCTGCTAGCTTGATTGAATCTGTCACACTTTCAGAGAATAAATCTTGAGATAGCATCGGGTCAATGACATCTAACTCAACTCCCCCTAAAGCTAAATGACAAGCCGACCAACCCATCCAACATCCTATCTCTAAAGCTTTTTTTCCCTGAAATTTTAAAGCGGTGTTGTAGAGAATATGTGCTTCATCTCGACTTACAAAGCCTACACCAGTCCGTCGTTTATCCACATAAAAGTTATGAGGAATATTCCGCCGTAAGTAAAACCAAGAAGAATCATATTTATTACCTAAAATCATATGAGGAAAACATGAATCTGGTTTAACTGTGGCTAATCCTGGTGAGACATAATCTCCTTTGGGAAAGATGTTAGATGCAATTGATTTTACTATTATTTCACTCATATATTCATCTATTTTAATATTTTAATTTGCTTATATATAGCAACCAAAAACAATAATCCATACCTGGAAGCTATGCCAAATATCACACAAATAATTTAATAATTATCGGTATGAATCTGCAAATGACCAATGCTCAAGGTTAACAGGACTTACGTAAAAATAACGTAACTCCGTCATTACGAGCGATAGGGAAGTAATCTCCCCTGACGCTTTACTCGTTACTCAGCACCAGCTAAACGCCGCGCTACGCTAACATTACTCATTACTCAACACTCAGCACCAGCTAAACGCCGCGCTACGCTAACGTTACTCAGCACTCAGCACTATCTTAGTCAGTAAAATAACTGGCATAGCGATCGCGTAACTATACCCGAAGACCATGATGATTGAGGTATATACTGTGCTACCTACGGCTTATGTCACCTCCTTTTGAGCATCCACCTCAAAAAATCGACTTAAAAATCTCCTCTAACCACCCCGAACTACTGACGGGTTTGGATATGTGGTTGCACTTGGGTTTAATCTCCGATACCCAAGTCAAACAAATTTGTCGGGAATATCTCTCCTGTCGTGTCAACTTACAGCCTGTAGTTGAACCTGAACCACAGCGAGTCCCCGTATCCACGACACGACTAGAAAGATCATTAATTGCTTATCTTCCAGAGGAAGAAAAAGCACCAAAACCACCAGCACGCCCCAGTGTGTTTAGCCAAATGTTGCAATCCTTGGGCGCAGAGTTAAGTGTGCGGTGGCTGCTGTTTTTGGGTGTATTTTTGGTTGTCCTCTCTTCTGGAGTCTTGGCGGCTAGCCAATGGGAGAGATTCCCCGCTTCTGGACAATATGGAGTTTTATTTGCTTATACTTTGAGTTTTTGGGGTTTAAGCTTTTGGGCTGGTAAACAAAATAACTTGAGGTTGACAGCACAGACTTTGCTGATTGTGACTCTGTTGCTAGTGCCGGTCAACTTTTGGGCTATGGATAGCTTCGGTTTGTGGCGTAATCCTCTAGATTGGTTGACAGTGGCGATCGCTGCTCCTATTCTAACGGTAATTACGGTTCTACTTTGTAAAAATCGCACATTTTTAATAAATCAACCCAGAAGCAATCTATCTATCGTCAATATTTTAGGATTAATTTACCTGCATTGGGGTTGGCAATTACCATTATTTCCCCTAGCGGCGATTTACGTGGCAATGGTAGGTACAACTATCTTGACGTTGTATCAGCATCGTCGCCAGCAACCCACACCCCAACAAGCATCAGGATTAGGAATTAATTTATATACAACTGTCATTATTTACGCTTTATTACTCCTGTTAACACGAGGCATATTTGTTGCTAGGGTGGATGTCACCCAATTAGGTTTAGCAATTGGAATTTGTGGTTGGTTAGGAACTTGGTTAACGCAGCAGAGAGGAGCAGGGGAGCAGGGGAGCAGGGGAGCAGGGGAGCATGAGGAAAACCGCGCACCTGTAATTAAATTAGATGCAATTTGGGCAAGACTTGGGGAAATTTTACTATTTTTGGGTTGGTTGGTGGCGGTATTTAATCATCCAGCCCAAGCTATAGCGGTGAGTGGACTGGCTTTGTGGGTGGTGACAGCCCGACTGTACAGATATAGCTTACACATTGATTTATTCTTACTGTTCGTTATTGGTTTACAGGCGATTTGGTTGGGTTGGCGGTTAGTTCCCTCTGGGTTACAGCAGTTGGCTATCACCGTGGGAACGCAACTTACCCAGTCGCAAAATGAACCTTGGGCTTTATTGAGTGTCGTGTTATTTCCCTACCTCGTGTTCATGGTGGTAGTGACAGAGACTCTAAACACAGCCCAGAAGCGAGATTTAGCCAAATTTAGCGAATTTCTTAGCCTGGTATTCGGAGCTTGTTTAACTGCGATCGCTACCGTTAATCCTACCTTGCGATCGCTCAATTTCTTGTGTTCTACCATCACTCTGGCAGTAGTCAGCAAGCGGCGTTCTCCCGTTCCTGTCCCCTTGGTGTATCTAACTCACACAATGGGAATGCTGACATTCTGCTCAGTCATTAATTGGCTACTACCGAATTTAGCATTGCATCTGTGGGCAAGTATTTTATTAATACTGATGCTGGGAGAGTGGGGATTTTGTCTGCTTAATACAGAACCAGCTAATATTCCCCCTTCCCTTGTAGGGAAGGGGGTTAGGGGGTTAGGTCAAAACATCTGGCGACAAAGCGCATGGCACATGGGATTTTTCCTGGCGGCGGTGAGTTTCTTGACTTTGTGGACAAATGCTCAAGCAGTCCTAGAAGCTTTTGAGGGTATACCTTCGCTACTACTGCAATGGCTGATATTCGGCACAGACAGCACCCCAAACTTTCAATCTCAAGACTATTGGGGAGTCATTTGGTTAACTACACCCATCGCACTCACGGTTTTAGCTAGTCGCACAGCTGAAAACCGCACTAAAAATAGCTTATCGGCCGTCATCGCTATATTTGTGGCACAGTTACTCACCCTGCCCCTACCAGGAATACAGTTAATTGGTTTAGCGGTGGGGACTGGTGTGATGTATGTCAACACTCGCCATCTACGCCAGCAAAAATTTGCCGCCATCACCATTGGTTTTGGTTTAAGCTTCATCGCAGCGTTACTGTGGGAAGGGATTCCAGGTTTACCGCGCCTAGCTAGACCAGGATGGTTGATTGTATGTGCGATCGCTATTTTAACCTTATGGTTGGGGCATCGGGCATGGGGCATCGGGCATGGGGAAGTCAATACAGACGAGGATTTGCCGCCGACTTTAGGGGGAATTTATGCCGCCGCTTGTGACCAATGGGCGATCGCATTATGTACTGTAGAGTTATTATTCCTCACCCTCTATTCATCCTCTGTTTATGTAGGTTTCACCCCTGGATTTTGGTATTTAATCGCCACCGCTATTACCTTAGTCGCCATTGTTTATCGCAGTTGGCGACAACCGACAAACTGGGCATTTTATGGGATTGGTTGGTGTGTAGAATTATTAGTTACCCAGGTGTTAAGCTTCGGCGGAGACTCTATCATTCGGGTTGCCATTGCTAACATTGCCTTGGGTTTATTCTCCCAACTTTTCGGCGAATGGTGGCGGCGTAGACATCAACTAACTAAACTTCCCAGCAGTTTCCACGTTTTACCAGTCATTTATGGTGTATTTAGTGTCCTGCTCAGGGTAAATGTCTTTACTAATTGGTCTGGGTTGTGTTCTTTAGGTGTAGCGTTAATTTTCGTCGGTGTTGGACGACGCAACCGCGAGTTAAAACCCCTGCTGTATTTGGGGATTATCGGCATTTCTGTTTCTGCCTATGAATTGCTGTTCTACCAAATGTTACAAGCCTCCGGCGGTGGCTTGGGCGATGGTTTAATTGCAATGGCTACCCTGGGAACTGGAATCATGTCCCTCTATCGGGTTCTGACTCCGTGGTTAGTAACGTGGTTACGCCTCAGTCGGCGCGAACTCCAAGAAATTGCCCATTTACATTGGGTTTGGAGTAGTTGCTTACTGATGGCTGCAATTTTCCAACCAATTGTAGTTAACCGACTGGTGGGTTTAGGAACAGGGGCATTTTTAATTGCCTACGCCCTATTACAAGGGAAACAAACCACTAATGCTAATCAACCCCCCGTCTTTGGTCGTATTCCTGTCACCGACTTGTGGGTTTACCTTGGCTTCCTCTTAGTGGCGGGGATGAGAGTTTATTGGCGAGAAACCGCCGTCGGACAATGGTTAACTGGCCCCTTAGTACCGTGGAATGGGGCGATCGCTTGCGTATTCGCTTACTTTTTATACCTGATTCCCTGGGAACGTTGGGGTTGGAATCAAAAACCTTGGCGGTTAGCCGCTTATATTTTCCCCTTAGTGATTCTCACAGAAACTAGGCTGGCAGTTTATCCCATTACCTTAGTGATAGCGGCTGGGTACTATATTTTACTCGCCAAGCTAAGGGAAAATATCCGCTTTACATATATTAGTGTGGTGTTGATAGATTGGGCGTTATTTTCGTGGTTACATAGTTTACGCCTGTATGATTCCCTATGGTATGTGACAGTGATTGGTTTATCCCTGCTGTATCTCGCTCAATTTGATCCTGCACTGCGACAACCAGAAAATAAACTCGCCCGTCACACCTTCCGAGTCATCGGTAGTGGTTTAATTTGTGGTTGGGCGATCGTATTTTATCAACACACACCCCTAATAGCAGGAGCCTCGGCACTAGCTTTCATCTTTGTGGGGTTAGCTTTGCGGATACGGGCATTCCTTTACGTTGGGACAATTAGCTTCTTATTCACCAGTATTTATCAACTAGTAATATTTAGCTTGCGCTACCCCTTCCTAAAATGGGTTGTCGGATTGCTAGTCGGTATTGCTTTGATTTCCATCGCCGCTAACTTTGAAACCCACCGTACTCAAATCACCTCCTTGTTGCGTAATACCAATCATGAGCTTGATGAGTGGGAATAAGCTCCGAATTCAAAATTCAAAATTCAAAATTCAAAATTAGGCGTTGCATAAATGCGGGATGAATTAAGCTTTTCTAGCAAAGTAAACTACCGATTTTTTGAGGCTTTGCGCCTACCGCAAGCGGTTCCGCATTAGCGGTATGTGCGAAATATCAATCATCCCACTCATCAGCAACGCCAACCGCTTTAGTTTGAGTGCAAACTTGTATTCAAAACCTCCGCACAAGTTAATGATGGTGGCAAATTCATCGAAGATTGATCGGCAATTAATTCAATTTTACCTTGGTGATTACGATGCCAAGATGTAGCTTGCACCGGAACTTCTGCTGATTTGGCAATTGGAGCTTGTACTTGTTGTGTTGTGCGGAATCGAGAGATATCACGCATATCAGACCAAGTGCGATCGCTCCTAATATCCTCACTAGGATTTTTGGGGACACCACCCCTTCCTATTGCCACAAAACTACTATCAGTGCTAGCAGCACAACCACTGGTGATTTTTTGGGATGGATCGGTGAAATTTTCTGGTAAGTCTACTAACCCAAAATTCTGATCAACACCAATATGGTTAATTTGCACAGTGCCATTGACGTTAAATTGAGAGCTAGCGGTAATGTCATTGGTGACAACTTCTCTAGGATTTAGCAGATTGCGATATTGCAACCCGATGATTCCCTGAGTTGTGATCTCAATATTCCCACCCCTTCCTTGCACGGCATTGGCAATAATGTCGCTGTTTTCTAAACCGACAATATTAGGAGCGTTAATTGTAATATTACCCCCATTACCACCTGCTTCTGCACTGATGTAACTGCCATTACGCATCAGTAAGAGATCACGTACTTGCAGGTCAATATTACCGCCTTCCCCTGTATTGGCTTCAGAATAAAGTTTGCTAGCTTGATCTAAATTCAGATAATTAGCCTGAATGAGCATATTACCAGCGTCTCCCGTCCCTTTGCCGCTAACTACAATTTCGCCGCGATCGCCAAGACTCAATTTCTCTGTACTCAAGTTTACCGAACCCGCAACACCAGGGCCTGTAGAAGAAGCGTATAACCCACTAGGGCCGGTAGCATCCAGCGAGTAAAGCAACTGACCACTCGGCAGTTGACTGACACCTGCAATATTAATGGAATTGGCTTGAATGGAAATATTTCCAGCTTGACCGTAGGTTTCAGTTGAGGTGGAAATTCTGCCTCCATCAAGTAAGTTAAGCTTACCAACATTAAAAATAATGTTGCCACCTTGTCCTTGACCCAGACTAATCAATTGTTCAGTCGCAAAATTATAGTTACCATTTGTTGAGGCAAAAAATCTGCTAGACACGCCTGTTGAAGAACTACCACCCACGGTTACTTCATCAGCATTCACAATAATGTCACCCGATGTGCCTTCACCATAAGTACCTGTACGAATACCAGGGCCATTTAAAACCTCTAATTTACCGACATTCAGAATGATATCTCCACCCCTACCTGTAGCGTATTCACGAATGCTGGTACTCATACCCGTCAAAAATGCAGGTTCACCTGTGGCAGTCTCACCTGTGATACTCAAATTATTTGCTGTCACGATAATATTGCCACCATCACCAGTACCTCTAGCTGTAGCACGCAATTCAGCTCCGTCTCGAATGTTGACTTGTGCTGCATCAATGACGAGATCACCCCCCTGACCTCGCGAACCATCCATTGTATTTGATGCTAGGGTACTTACACTAAATCGCCGTTTAGTCGGTGTATGAATTGCTTCCCCAATCACGTTGACAAATGTACTCTTGACTGTAATATTGCCCGAATCACCTATTCCATAAGCACGGGTGTTAATTTGCGCCCCATTCAAAACATTGAGAAGGGGTGTTTCAATGGTCACATCACCACCCCTTCCCCTAGCCGTTGGTTGGGAGTAAGCTGCAATTATAGTATTAGAGAGGGCTGGCCGACCAATTAATTCCAGGGATTCGGAGGCTTTGATGAGAATACCTTGCCCTGAGTCTGTGCCTAAAGTGTGGGAAGTGATACTTGAAGAGCCAGACAGAGTAATTTTTTGTCCCTGGAGAGCGATCGCACCACCTTGGTTTCCACTTGTATCAACCCTGGCTGCATTACTAAAGTTGATATTTTGGAACTGATTCACACCATTCAAATTTAAGCTAAATCCAGTAGTGTTTGTTGATAGTCCCACCAGGTTGTTTGCTGCGACACTGGCTAATTCCACCCTGCCATCGCTAGCAGTAATGCTACTCTGATCAAAAGTTAAGTTGTTTCCTACAAGTGCAAATGTATTTTTGGCTGGAATCGCTAATCTTGACCCATAAACGTTAATTGAGCCAGGATTACTGCCCATTTGCAAGCCAATTGGCACGCTGATAGTTAACAATGTGTTGGCATTGGGATTCACAGCACTAAACTCAGCACCATCAGCAAATTTGATGCTACTAGCAGTTGTGCCAAAAAATGAACCACCAATTTTTAAGCTAGCTTTGGCATCAAAAATAATCCCAGCTGGGTTGAGTAAGAATAAATTGGCAGTACCCCTAGCACTGATTTCACCTCTAATATGAGAAATATCACCACCAGTTACCCGACTAAAAATATTTTGGATATCATTAGTATTTTCGAATAATACAGAGCCGTTGCTGGGAATAGAGAATTGGCTGAAGCTATGAAATAAATTATTGCCAACACGAGTGCCATCAGTAATTGTGTAATTATCAATACCCTTAACAGTCGTTCTGAGAGTATTATCGGGACTAACTTGAGCTTGAACACTAATGTTGTAAATGACAGATATGAAAATTGCGCCAATGAAGCTAAATCCAGCCAAACTTACTTTCATCAACCTACCTCTAATTTTCTGCCCTGTATATATTTTTCCCAATCAAGTATGTTTTTAAACATGGCTATAGCCAGTAGTTTAAGTTTTAGGAAAAACTTCACACTTAAGCCGTTCCGCTTTAATTACCTGCGTAATATAGGGTTGATGCCAGCATATTTAATCATCGAATCCAAATCCTACATAGGACTCGTATTTGATTTTTGCGAAGCTAAGTACACTTTTATTTCTTCTTCCCTGTTAAGAGTTCCCCTTTCCCTGTCCCCTTCCTACGCAAACAATTTCACCGAATCAAAGCTGATTCCTATATAATTTAATTAATGAAAAAACTGTTATTTATTTGTAGTCAAAATCGATTGCGAAGCCCTACGGCGGAAGCTGTATTTGCTGAGTACGAAGGTATAGAAACAGATTCCGCAGGTTTGGATCACTATGCAGAAGTACCACTATCTACAGAGGCTATTGAGTGGGCTGATATTATTTTTGTCATGGAAAAATCACATAAAATTAAACTAGCACAAAAATTTCAGCCATTCTTAAAAAATAAGAGAGTTATCTGTTTAGATATACCAGACGAATTTGAATATATGGATGCTAAATTAATTGATATTTTGAAAAAGAAGGTACTAAAAATAATTACTTGATGTATTGATTATGGGGAAAGAAGACAAATTATTTTCAAATTTCCCCAATCCCCAATCCCCATTCCCTAACAAATAAAAACACCCCAGTCTCTCCAAGAAACTGGGGCATTAGAAGTATTATAAAGACAAATACAATGTCTACTTAGCACCACAGTAAGTATTAATTTCTTTGACAATTGTACTTTCGTCCACACTACTCTTTTGTAAGCTCACTAAAAAGCGATTCGCATCCCGGATATTCTTTTTATCTATAGCCGCAGCTGCATCATTTAAACCTTTGCTGATATCTTGATAGAGTGTGAGAAAGCGTCCCTGAAAACCTTTTAATTGTTCATCACTAACTGTCACAGCTTTCATTTCTGTGCCTATATCATTTATCTTAGTAGCAAGTTCAGTTAAGCTTTTAGACCCCTTGGAAGAATTGGGATTTTTGCCAAATTGTTGACCTAATGTTGCGGCTTTATTAGCTACTGTGATCACTTTATTACATTGGGCAACTTTACTTTCTCCGCATCCTGCAAATAATAATGCGATCGCAGTTACAAGAGAAAGGGTAGCAGTTTTTTTCAGCGTAAGTGACATATGTTGTGATTTCTCCAGCGAGATTTCCGTAAAAATGGGCATATAAAACAATGAGTTTACAAAAATATAAGTCAACGCTAGTTTCGCTTCTGACTTTTTTAGCCCTGTTACTTTATACTTCATTCTTTTTCAGAGGTGTATGGAATTACACTGAAATCGAAAAAAGTTAAATTAGATATACATCTTCCGTGATGGTTTTTCCGTAGATGAGAGAAAAAACTTTACTCACGAAAATTAATCGCTGGATTTTGGTGTTAATCTCAATATTGCTGTCGCTTGCGTTGTCACGGTTTTCTGCTCCCAAAGCATGGGGTGATATTTGAGATTGCGCCAAGGCTCAATCATATCAGCATAGTGTTTATGGAAAGCATGACCAGACTGTCCAGGCGTATGAATAGCCAAGGAATTATCCAAATTACTTAAATCGACAATCATGCGTAGTGAAGGAATATCAGTCACTTCAAAGGATTCATTCGCTCGCCAACGGTTAGCATTCACTGTTTCACCGTTTCCTGCTGTACTGAAAGCACCGCGATTAAATATAGATTCAATCAAAGCCACACCAGATTTTCCCAAGGTAGCGTTACGAAATGTAATGGTGTGTAATTTACCCCAATTCCAAGCTTGCGGGGTTTTCCCTTGAATAGTTTCTAATTCCTCTACAGCTTCTGTAAAAGCTTGTTGGAAGATTTGATCACGGGTTTCTACTTGGGTAGTTTTAGTATTATCCCACCACTTACTATTAGGCTGTTGGATGAGATTTTGCAAAACAGCATACCAGCGATCGCCCCCATTCGGAAAGTAGTCTCTTGATAATTGATCATGAAATGTTGCAGCTAGCAAATGTTTATAAAATACTTCAAATAAAGCCGCCGCAGATGATGTCATGTCTAGTTGCAAGTTCCAGTCTTGTAGAAGGTTTTGAGCAGCTTTTAATCTGGAATCATCAAAAACCATACTTTGCAGCAACGGCACTAAATTGCGGGCATTTAAATTGAGATTATCACCCTGAATTTTCTCCACATCTTTTAAAGCTATCGGCTGATTTTGTTTTTCGATCATCTCCACAATGCGCTGGGCGCGATAGCCATAAACCCAATCTGTAGTAATTACATAAGGATATTCTTGAGCAACTAAATTATTGGCAGTAGCTATATAACCTTGGGATGGGTTGAAGCTATAAGGTAATTTTTCAAAGTCTATATAACCTTGCCACTCATATTCATCAGTCCAACCAGGAACAGGGTAGCGTCCATTTCCTTGAGTACGAATTGGGAATTTCCCTGGCATTTGATAACCGATATTACCATCAACGTCGGCATAGACTAAATTTTGTGCAGGCACATCAAAATTACGAGCAGCAGCACGGAATTCTTGCCAATTTTGAGCGCGATTCATTTGCGGAATTGAGTAGACTAATTTTGTCGGTTCTAATGCTGTCCACCGCAAAGCCACAACATAGTTTTGGGGTAATTTGATTGCTTGATGAAACTGTTTTAAATTAGGCACAACATCAGAAAGAATCGGCCCATGTCTGGTGTAGCGGACTGTATGGACAAGGGGTTGACTACCAGCAATTTGAATAGTCTCTGGTACGAGTTTCATGTCTACCCACTTGCCATTAACTTCATATTGATTGGGGTTATCGGGGTTGATTTTCTCTATATATAGATCCATCACATCGGATTGTACATTAGTCACACCCCACGCAATGCGATCGCTATGTCCGACAATTACCCCCAACATCCCCGCAAAAGAAAACCCCGTTACATTGTAAGGACATTCAGCATTTTTAGTGGTGCAATGTAAACCCACCTCGTACCAAATTGAAGGCATTTGCACCGCTAAATGGGGATCATTCGCTAACATGGGGTTCCCTGTAGCTGTGCGCTTTCCAGCAATTACCCAATTATTTGAACCAATACCAACTCCGGTTTCCCCAATGAGTTTTTCTAGTGCCAACATTGGTTGAGTCATGGCTTCTAAAGTTGGTGCAATTTCTGCGACATCAGTAATTACAGGTTTGTGAGTTACTTTTGGGGTGGTTTTTCCTGTTTGCCACTCCGGCAAAATCACAGGCAAATCTTGGGGGTAGGCGGGAAAAAGTTCTTCGACTTGTTCAGGTGTGAGGGTTTTTAGTAAAACAGTACGTTCAATTTCGCTTTGAAAATTTCTGCCTAAATCGTAAGCCATCACCTTACCCCAAGTCAGGGAATGGAGAATTTCCCAAGGTGCGACTTGGTAGCTAGGATTGAGTAATTTTAATACTGCATATTCTAGACTTAATGCACTGCCTTGATGGGTTTGCAGATAGGCATTTACACCATCAGCATAGGCTTGCAAATCAGCTTTCATCTGTGCATCCATTGACTGGATTTCTTGTTGCGCTACCCTTGCCCAGCCTAGAGTTCGCAGATATTTATCTGTATCTAATTGCGAAGCACCAAACATTTCTGCTAATCTACCAGAACCAATATGCCGCCAAAAATCCATTTGCCAAAATCTGTCTTGGGCATGGATGTAACCCTGCGCCATAAATAAGTCGTGGGAGTTAGCTGCATAAATATGAGGTACACCCCATTGATCCCGTTGCACTCTCACTTCTGCTTTTATACCAGAAATGGCGATCGCTCCATTTTCTACAGGAAAAGAACGCCGAATTGTATAACCCAAAAAAGATCCTAACAATAACCCCAGCACTAACACTAAAACTACAAATATTTTCAGTAATTTAGATAACCGACGTTTGCGGATGTTTTTCATGTCTGGGTTGTTAGTAAAATCCTGCGACATTATACCGTTTGTTGCTGCTTATTTTTTCTGTTGATTTTTTAGTAAGATATATGACTTAGCTAATTTGCTAACACTGACAATAAAATAGTTTTTTGATGTCAATTCATCTTTAATTATCTGATTTTCCTCAGTATGTGGAGATATTTTCTTGTATCTGAAGAATATATATGGTGATTGCGATCGCTTATCTCAATATCTTGACAAACTTTGATTGACAAAGCTTAGAAGTTTGTGCTATTCATCCCACAAATGTAATAATACTGAAAAATATAATTTAATAGTAATTATTTTTACAATACAGGCTTATTACTTCAGCACCACATTCTCACAAAATGCCTCAGTATGGGAATCACCGATGTATTTCGGACAACGAAGTAATAAAAATATCATCAAATACTGATAAAAATCGCTAAGAAAAAACAAGAAAGGCGTGCTAAGTTTTAAATCCATCCTTATTCCGTTCGCGGTTGCCCCATGTATCTGCCAGACTTACACCCACAACACCTTGAAGAATTAGTCAAGCGTAGTGGTATAGATTTAGACTTGACACAACTAAATTTCCAGTCTCTCCAAGACGCAGCAGCCTACGAATATCTCTTAATTTCCGAACATCTCCCCCGCACGAACACAGGAATGGTGACAAGTGGTTGGTTGCAACGCTACAGTCATGTCACCACAGGTGGTTGGTGGTGTTCCGGTTTAGATCCTCTCCATCATTGGGAACCGATGGAGTGGGGTTGTTTTAAACCCAACCAACCACGCACCAATCAAAATGGTAAAACCATCAAATACGAACATCCCCCCAGCACACCTACCAGGATATTTTGTCTGCGGGTGACATGGAATATTTGGCAGCAAGTCTCCCAACGTTACAATATTGCCATCCCCAACCATTCCACCAGCAACGAACAAGGTGAAGCCGTCGGGTTTTGGCAATGGGTATTAGAAAATCAAATACCCATCATCATCTGTGAAGGAGTCAAAAAAGCCGCCACCCTCTTGACGCAAGGCTATGCAGCCATAGCCGTACCAGGAATTACCAGTGGCTATCGGGTTGTCAAAGATAAATTTGGCAAAGTTATCAACCGTCAACTGATTCCCGATTTAAATGTATTTGCACAGATGCAACGAACTGTATATATTTGTTTTGATTTTGAAACTCAACCGCAAAAAGTAGCAGCCGTTAGCAATGCCATTACCCAATTAGGTTGTTTATTTCAAGAACAAAAATGTCCCGTCAAAGTTATTACCCTACCGGGGCCAGAAAAAGGCGTTGATGATTTGATCATAGCTAAAGGTGCGATCGCCTTTGAAAAAGCCTATCGTCGGAGTCTAGATTTAGAAATTTATCTCGCTGAAATTAAACCCCATACAGAACTAACTATTCCCCCTGCTTTCACTATCAACCGTCCCTACTTAGGCGAAATAGCTTTTCCTACATCTGGACTAGTGGGAGTCAAATCAGCTAAAGGTACAGGTAAAACTACTGCATTACAAACAGTAGTCCAACAAGCTAAAACTAGAAATCAACCCGTATTATTAATCACCCATCGGATTCAATTAGGCAAATTCCTCTGTGAAAAAGTCGGGATAAAATGGGGATTAGGTAATCATGAAAATCTCGCTAGTAATGATGATGATTTATCTCCTCAAAATCATTCTTTAGGTTTATGTATTGATTCTATTTGGAAGCTGGCTCCAGAAAACTGGCAAGGTGGCATTATTATTTTAGATGAAGTAGAGCAATCTTTATGGCATTTGCTCAATAGCAGCACTTGCAAACATAAGCGTGTCAGAATTCTTAAATTATTCCAAGAATTAATTGCTACTGTCATATCAACTGGCGGTTTAGTGATTGCCCAAGATGCCGATTTATCAGATGTCTCCTTAGATTATTTACAAAGTTTAGCAGGCTGTAAAATCGCACCGTGGATATTAGTTAATCAATGGCAACCCCAACGTGGTTGGGATGTGACATTTTATGATTCTCCTAACCCCATACCGTTAATTCAGCAATTAGAGTTAGATTTATTAGCAGGGCGTAAATGTTACGTTACCACCGATAGCCGTGCTGGTCGATATAGTTGCGAAACTATTGAGCGTTATCTCAAAGAACGTTTAGAAAAACTGCGCTATCAGTTTCCTAAAACTTTAGTAATTAATAGCCAAACAACTAACACTCCAGGTCATGCAGCTGTTGATTTTGTTCCAGCAATTAACCAAAAAATTACTGAATATCAGACTCTCTTTGTTACCCCCAGCTTAGGCACAGGTATTAGTATTGATGTCCAACATTTTGATAGGGTGTATGGCATTTTTCAAGGCGTAATTCCTGATGCGGAAGCACGACAAGCATTAGCTAGAGTTAGAGATAATATACCGCGCATTGTTTGGTGTGCTAAACGGGGAATTGGTTTAATTGGTAGTGGTAGCACCAACTATCGTTTATTGTCTAATTGGTATCAAGAAAATCAAAAAGAAAACCTCGCCTTACTTAGCCCCCTGCATAAAATAGATGTTGATTTACCTCTAGTTTATGACCCTGTGCATTTGCGTACCTGGGCTAAATTATCAGCCAGAGTCAATGCTTCTCTTCGCCTCTATCGCCAAGCCATGCAGGAGGGATTGACTAACGATGGTCATCAAATCCGGCTCAGGAGTAATGCAATTCATAACAATATAGTCAGAGATTTAAGGTTAGCTTTCTTAGCAACTGATCCTCAAGATTTAGCCACTCGGAGAAGATTAGTCTTAGAAATTGTCAAAGTTCAAAAAGAATGGTCAGAAAAACGCCAAAAAGGTAAAGAAATTAAGCGTCAAATTAGAAAAATTAAACAAGAGAATCAACTAGTAGCCGCAATTAATGTTGCCAATGCTAAAGATATTGATTATGTAGAACATGAGCAGCTAGCTTCCCAACATTCTCTAACTGATGCCGAACGCTATCAAATTCAAAAATATCATCTCAGACAACGCTACGGCATTCCTATCACCCCCCTACTAAAAATTAAGGATGATCAAGGATACTATTCTCAACTATTAATTCACTATTATCTCACCCATGAAAGTGAATATTTCCACCTGAGAGACCAACAAGAATGGCATCAACAATTGTCGTTAGGTGATGGCAAAGTTTTCCTACCAGATTTAAAAATCTACACAGTGAAAATAGAGGCGATGAGAGCCTTGGGGATGTTGCAATTTCTTGAAAGTGATGCCAAATTTACAGAAGATGACCCGAAGCTAATCTGGTTGAAGGACATAGTATTTCAACACAGTAAGCATATTAAAAGAGTATTAGGTATTGACTTCATCAGAGTCAAAAATAGTATAACAGGGATAAAAATCCTCAGTCGGTTGTTAAACTTATTAGGCTTGAAATTACAGCGTATCCATGATTTTTACCAAATTGATGTAGATACCCTGAATGATGGTAGAGAGCAAATATTTACTATTTGGCATCAGAGAGACGAATTGATATTAGCTCACACCAAACAAATAGGAAACAACCACACAGATAACTTCGCTAATTGGCAACAACCAAAAGTCATAAATTCTCCAGTTTCTGTGATGTATAAGTAGCCATCATGAACTGCGTCCACAAGAAAACATGAAAAAGTTTTTACCCTAAACCCCTAAACCCCTATACCCCTTTTTCAAGCTAGAACAAGGTAAATAATTAAAGGTTGTAGTTTACCCCTCTGGAGAAGCAAGCTACTTGAAAAGAAAAGGACTAAAGTCCTTACTACGAACTTAATCCTAATTGTGGTATGGGGGCTGCAAACGTTTTCACCTATGTGTACTTATCTGGAAAATACGTTAATGACAGTGTGGTAATACATAGGCTATGAATTCGAGTTATATTGCAATTAGTAACCATTAGGAAAAGCACCTGTGTTTCCACTCTACGACGACAACCCGACCCGCATCACACCGTATTTTACTTACGGTTTAATTGGGATGAACGTTCTAATTTTCCTGCATGAATTGAGTTTGTCGAATGAGCAGTTGAATCTTTTTTTTAATCAATATGCAGTAGTCCCACAAGAATTAACTACTAATTTAGCTGGGGAGTGGACAACTTTATTTACCTCCCAATTTTTACACGGGGGGTGGTGGCACTTAATTTCTAATATGGTTTTTCTTTGGGTATTTGGTAATAATATCGAAGACCGTCTTGGTCATTTCAAATACCTCATTTTTTATTTAACTTGTGGTGCTTTAGCTGCTGCGTGTCAGTGGTTCATTGGGATGTCTTCAACTATCCCATCGTTGGGGGCTAGCGGTGCAATTTCGGGCGTATTAGGTGCGTATCTCATCCGCTTTCCCCATGCTAGGGTAACAACTTTGCTGTTCTTAGGTTTTTTCGTAACTACAATCAGTATTCCAGCCATGATATTGATTGGGGTTTTCTTCATTCAAAATGTCATCTCTGGATTAGTTAGCCTACAAGCTACTGCCAATATGAGTGTTGAAACAGGCGGAGTTGCTTACTGGGCGCACATTGGTGGCTTTGTATTTGGGATGATTCTCGCACCTTTATTTGGGCTATTCAAACGCGATTAAGAAGAAAAAAAAGGCGAAAGGAAAAAGGCAAAAGGCAAAAGTAAGAGCTTTTTACTTTCGCCTTTTTTTACCCCTAATGACTAATGACCCCGCTAAATTCTAAATTTAGCGGTCTTCAATTAGTGGTAGGTTCAAGCCACCACTAATTGTCTTTAATTTTGAATTTTGTTAGCGCAGCGTTAGCGAGTCCGCGAGCGTCATTTTGAATTTTGAATTGGAGCAAAGCGACTTGACTATTGACTATTTGCACCAACAGAAACTTCTGTTGCTTCATCTTGAATTTCAGGTTCCTCTGTAGATACAGATTCCACTGAAGGAGGTAGGGAAATAGTGATGTCAGCACCGTTGATGATAGTTCCTACTAAACCCAGTTCAGCTTCTACTAATTGATCAACTGCTTCACCTAACATATTTTCTTGCGTGTAGTTAGGTCTTGCTACTAAGACCATGCCATCACTGTAAGGTTGAATTAAGAGGGCATCATTAGATAAACTCAGGGGATGAGTATCTAAGATGACCAAATCGTAGCGTTCCCGTACATCTTCCATCAGCCGCCGGATTTCACTCGACTCTAAGACAGCCGCAGATTGGCGTACAGGGCCAGGACTGGGAATGATGTAGAGGTTTTCCACATCGGGGACTAGGCGGATACATTCGCTTAAGCTGCCGTAATAACGCAGGGGTTCTAGATTGGCATCGGGGTCTGGGTTGACTCTGAGTGATAAACAGCGTGAAGGCGATCGCAAATCTGTTTCAATGATCAAAGTTCTCTTTCCTGCGCGCGCTGCCGCAATCCCCAGGTTGTAAGCACTAGTAGTTTTACCCTCATTAGTGCTGGTGCTAGTAATTAATACTACTTTTAAGTTCTTTCCACCAAAGCGGCGCAGGTTACTACGTAGCTTTTCATAAAACTCTAAATACACAGACTCAGCAGACAACACCACGGGTATACCTTCTGGTGGTAAATCATCCACAGGCATTAAAGGTATTTCTCCCAGCAAGGCAACTTCCCGTTGTTTGAGGCTGTCGCGGATATCTTCTCTGGTGCGGAATGTACCTTCGAGAGAACCCAATAAGAAAATGATCCCCCCGCCAACTACAAAACCCAAGAACCCACCCACAGCTAAAGTTAAGACTACACTCTTAGGTTTCTTGGCATCAGCGATTACAGTGATGCCTCTGGCAACACTAAAACTACTGACTGTTTCAGCTTCAGCTGTTCTAGCATCAGTGAGTTTAGCCTGCATTTGATCAAACACAGCCTTTTTGAGTGCCACTTCCTGTTCTAAGCGCGATCGCTCTAACTGTTTGTTAGGTATTTGGGAATACTCCTGACGCAGTTGCAGTTCTTCGCGGACTTGTTGTGCTAATTGTTGTTGCAGGGTTTCCCGTTGCGTCTGCAAAGCCACCATCTGGTTTGCCAACTGTTGTCTTGCTGGATCAAGGTTACTTTGCGCGCGGATACCTGTGATATTTCCCGCCAAAGGTGCGGCTGTACCACCACCACCAACCACCTCTGCGGCTCTTTGTTGCAGCAATTCCTCAGCAGCTTGTTTTTGCCGCATTAACTGGATCATGGTGGGATGTTCTGGTCGTAGATCCTTACTCAGCAGAGCTATTTGTGATTCAGTTTGATAAAGTTGTGTCCGTAAATCAGCCAGAATTGGGTCAGCACTTAAAGCCGAAGAAACGTAAGCCTGATTAACATTTAACCCTAACTTTTCTTGGAGACTACGAATTTGGGCATCAATCCCAGTAATAGTTTGTTGAATAATTCGCTGTTGGTTTTGACTGTTGGTGACAGCATTTAATAAACTGCCGTTTTCTGCTGCCAATATGGCGGGACGTTCCCGACGGTCATATATTTCTAGTTTCTTTTCAGCTGCTTGTAGTTCTGATTTAGCTTGTGGGATGCGTTCATTAACTTTTCCAATAATGGCTCTTAAACGCGTTGTATTGACATCGCTACTGTACTGGATCATGCCATCCATTAACGCCTTGACGACTTCTTGGGCGCGTTTAGGATCAGTATCTCGATATTTAAGTTCAATGGTATTCGAGTCTAATTTCCCAGTTCTAGCGTTTCTTTTTGGTAACTTGAGGTCTACGCTACTAGCCAAAACTTTCGGTTTGATACCCACCGTTGTCGAGACGCTTTCAATTAGCTGGTCTGAGAGCAAAGATGTTGCATCTAGTTCTTTACCCTGTTCTTGAATTTCGCTACCAGTTGTAGAAAAAGACACAGGCGGGCCGGAATAGGTTAATGCGCTGTCAGCTATGTAGGTTGGTGGTGGCTCTGGCTGGATAGCCACTACTGTTGACCCCGCCACAATTAAAGCAAAACTGGCTAGTCCAACCCATTTGTATTTTTCAAAAGCAATGATGTAACGCTTAACAATTGGTGGGGTCATAACAGAAACATAGGTAAACAGACGATGGTTGATGGAATCGGCGATCGCTAGTTGTCATTGTAGTTACTAGTTATTATTCATGATCAATGATTCTTTAGTCACCCCCGTGTTTCATTTTGCTACATTCTTGATTGTGTCTTGACAAACTAAACATATTAAAAAATTTCTTCTTAATTGCCACCACCAAAATTATTAAAGAAATTGAGGAACGAACGCACGTTGAAAAATGGCTGAGTAATAGTGCTAAGAAAGTTAGTAATACGTCCAATCAGGTTGCGTCCCACAACAATCACATCATTATCTTGCAGTGGCACATTTTGAGAAACATCACCACTCAAGGCTTTTTTCGCATCTAATGATTGAGTGACAGCTCTACCTCGTTCTGGGTCAAAGCGAATTAAAGCCATATCCCGCAGATTTGCCGTATCCAGGTTAATTCCACCCAAAGCATCTACAAAGTTACTACCATTAGGCAGAGTTTGTGTCACAAGTCCCCCAGCCGCATAATTTAAGACTCTGACTCTAATTTGTGGTGTAGCTAAGGAAGAACGAGAGACTAAAAGGCGGTCATAACCATCATCTGCACCGATTTCTCGTTTCGGCACAATAATCGCATCCCCATCTTGCAGACGTAAACTAGGTAATGAACCATCGTTTTGCAATGTGCCGTATAAATCGATATTTTGTGCGATCGTTGAACCATCCGTCAGGCGACGACGTACCTGTATTTGACGTAAGTCAGCAGTAATACTAGAACCACCAGCTAACAACAAAGCATCAGCTACACGGGGTAAAGCAGCAGAAACATTATAAATACCTGGACGAAATACTTCCCCACTAATAGTTACCTGCACCGGACGAGGATTAGCTAAAGATACGACCAATAAAGGATCAACTGTAATCCGGCTCAGACTTAAACGAATCTTTTCCTGTGCTTCTTCTAAGCTTAAGCCTTGTACAGAAACCGTACCAATTTGCGGCACTACAATATTGCCTTCTGGACTCACTTGAGCTTGAAAACTCAAATCTGGACGCGCCGTCGCTAAAGATAAAACTACAACAGGATTAATTACATAACGATTGAGCAAAGAACGGATTCTCTCTTGTGCCTCTTGTAGAGTTAAACCTTGCAGTGGCACTGTTTCTAATAGTGGAACAATGATATTACCTTCTGGGTTAATTGCTGCTTGAAAGCTCAAATCTGGAAAGCGTTGCACAATCACACTAACTACATCTCCAGTTCCCAAACGATAGGGGCCAGGAGGACGTTCAAAGGTCACATTAATGACATCCCCAGGCCCCAACAAATAACGATTGAATTGAGGTGCAATTTCATTATTATTGCTAGCTGGTGTTGTTTCTCTATCTGGTGGTGGAGAGGGGAATTTAACTGGTAACTCCTCTGAAGGTGGTGTTGGTGCTTGAGCAAAAACAGGCTGAAAAATATTTAAGAAAACCCATACTTGAAAAGTTAAACAAAATAGGGCGTTAAATACACGCATATCACAGGTGTTAAAAATGAACGTTACTGATTTGAGAGTGGATTGCCAGGAGTGATTATACTTATTTAGTAGTATTGAAAACCCCAGTCATTAGTGTAGATTGTACTGTTTCACCAATAGACTGTGCTAAAGGCCAAGTAGTTTCCACCTGGCCTAAAGGTTCCATAGGCACAAGAATACTGACAGCAACCCAAGGTTGACGCTGTTTTTGCCATTGCGCTAACTGATCTGCTAAAAACCAACGAAACGGAGTGTAATATCCACTATGCGGTAAAGCATACCATTGTAAAACCGCAAAAGTGTCTTGATTGGTAGAAACGCGGAAAAACTGCGCCTCTACCGTAGTTTCCGTATTTCCCCCTGGAGAGGATTTTTTGACAACAAACCTAGCTGAACGTTCTTGCGCTATGTCCCATTTTCCCCAGCGTCCCTTACCCCAGCCGTTAACGTCTGTCCATTCAATTTCCGGTTGGTCTTTGGGGCCATTTTGTGGCAATAATAACAAAATGGCCTTGTTTTTTGTACTTTCTTGTTGAAGTACCTGTAAAGACCATTTATGTTCACCTATTTGCTGTTCTACTTGTTCAACGGTTTTCCACCCAGGCAAAGTTAAACCCTGACTACGTATCTTTTTGATTAAGTTGAGATTAGTCACAGGTGGAGGTTCTTTCCATTGCCATTTGCCTGTGATGTAACCTGGTACTGCTCCTGTTATTAGTAATAGAAGCAACAGCAACAGCACTATAAAATGAGGCAAATACTTGTATTTAAATAGTTTAGATAGGGAAAGCATCAGTAAAAATTGCTATATTCAAGCAAAATTCTACCTGAAAAAATGACACTGTAGGTTCAGTGGAATTAAGGGTTAATGGGGATTGGGGATTGGGGATTGGGGATTGGGGACTAGGGAATGGGGACTGGGGACTAGGGAATGGGGACTGGGGACTGGGGACTGGGGACTTGTACTGAGCTTGTCGAAGTATTGGGAACTGAGAAAGCAAGGGAAGAAAAACTTCAATCATTACTCATTACTCATTACTCAGCACTCAGCACTCCCTTCCCTGATCCTTAGACTTAGAAAATGAAATATTTCTTAATCAGAAGTCTCTGATTCTTCTAATTCTGGTTGAATTTCCGGTGATGGCGAGAGTAATTGATCTAGCCAATTCAACAGAGGTACTAGAGAAAGTAACATAAGAGCTGAATATAGGTCGCCTCCCCAACTATCATGCAGCCATGTAAAAGCACCTTCTTTGCCAGTACCATGAAAGAAACTGAGTAAGGTGTTACGAATAATATTGGCAATGACACTGATCACAATTGCCATTGATAAAAACCACAATGTTACCCGCCGTGAAGCTAAAGCCCCTGTCCAATACAACAACATCAAACTGACATAGATTGTCGTAAAAAGCATTTTTAAGCCTGCACAGTAGGGCGCAACCTCTACAATTCTTCCGCCAACGTAAATGTTAATACCGTCTACAACTACTTCCATACCAAATTGGTTAAGGATGAAACCTGCTGTAGTAGCGATGAAACTCTGTAGAGGAAAGGTGTAAGGTGCTATTAGGTAAGGTACTGCTGTAGGTGTTGCTAGTAGTACGAGAATCAAAGAGAATCCCTGTAATCTTATGCCGGGAAAACCTTTAAACCACAGACATAAAGCTACAAGTATAGTGGGTAAAGATAAATTCACCCACTCTGTTACTCCACTTAAGTAAAAAATTCCGCCAATTACTAATAAAAATATACCCAGAGGATGAGATTTATTAGGTAGGCGTTGCCATTGTTTTCGCTTTTGCCAAGTCAAATAAGCAGCAAATGGTAGACCAATTAAACCATGACTAAAATATTCATGTTCAATACTGATAGTTTTGTGTAACCATCCATCCACCCAATGCAGCAGGATAGGCGCGTATAGCAACACTAATATCCCGAAAATTCCTATACCTAGTAATAGGTTTGCGTCTCTGTTTTTAATTTGTTGTTGAAGTGCCATAATTATCAGCAATTCAATTGATACTTTCTTTCTCAGTATCCTAACTTGAAAGTCAAAAAATGGGAAATGGGAAATGGGAAATAGGAAATAGGGCATTGGGCATTGGGCATTGGGCATGAATATTAATCTGTTCCCTGTTCCCTGTTCCCTGTTCCCTGTTCCCTAATGACTATTGACTAATGACTAATGACTATTGACTAATGACTAATGACTATTGACTATTGACTATTGACTTTATTCTCAATCGTGACGAACTTGCTAATAGCTGCTACAACTTCTCTGGCTTGACTATGACTTAAGCCTGGATACATCGGTAAGGATAATATTTGTTGTGCTAGTTTTTCCGCTTGGGGAAAGTCTCCTTGTTGATACCCTAGATAAGTAAAAGCTGGTTGGAGATGACAAGGAATTGGGTAGTGAATACCTGTTTGAATTCCTGCTTGTGTGAGTTCTGTTTGGAGTTGCTGACGGTCTATAGGGCAATTATCATCCACCTTCACGACGTAAAGATGATAAATATGACCGTCGCCACTTTGGTTTTGCATAGGAACAATACCAGCCGCCGTGAGGGGTGCTAGTTCTAAATCATATTGTTGGGCAATGGTGAGGCGATCGCGATTCCATTGTGATAAATGTGGTAACTTCGCTAGTAAAATAGCCGCTTGAATGGTGTCTAAACGGCTATTTGTACCCATTTCAATATGCACGTATTTTTGCGATGAACCATAATTTCTGATTCGGGCAGCTTTTTTGGCTATTTCTGCATCGCGCGTTACCAGCATTCCCCCATCTCCCAACGCCCCTAAGTTCTTGCTGGGGTAAAAACTAAAGGCTGCGGCTGTACCTACAGAACCCGCTTGATATCCATCTCTATGGGCTAGATGTGCTTGGGCAGCATCTTCAAAAATTAATACCTTGTATGTGTCAGCAAAATCTAATAGCTGCTTGGGTGGTACCATCTGACCATACAAATGGACGGGGATAATGGCTTTAGTCTGAGGCGTGACGGCTTTGGCTGCTGCTTCTAAGTCAATTAAAGCTGTTTGGGGATCACAATCTACAAGTACGGGTTTTGCTCCCGCCTGTAGAACTCCTATCAGGGTGGCGACAAAGGTATTGACTGGTAAGAGGACTTCATCCCCTGATTTGATGTTACAGGCTTGCAAACCTAAAGCGATCGCATCAGTCCCCGATGCTACTCCTACTCCATATTCTGCCCCTGATGCTTGGGCAAATGCTTTTTCAAATTCTGTGACAGCCTTTCCTAAGATAAAATCGCCTTGCTGCAAGATTGTCTCAACTGCTTGCTGGATTTCCTGTTTAACTACATCATGCTGCCATTTTAAATCCACAAAGGGGATGATCTGATCAGTCATTGTTAGTTCACCTCTCCATCAAATGTAACGGTTTCTTTAAAGATTTACAGACATCACAGTAAAAATACTTGCTTACTATATAGTTTACTGGTGATTTTTTACTATAACAGTTGTCGCATACAGAGATCACCTAAGACTTTGAGCAGCAATTTATCCTGCTGGGGAATGGTGATTTACAGTTGCCAAATATCTCGTGTCAATACTTATAATTAAGCAGATTTTATTCCAGCTTTAATCTGTTATTTCACCGAGAAGAGTTATGATTACTATTTATGGTAATTCACGCGAAATTTATATAAGTAGCAATTTACTAATTTATCCAAAATTTTTTCTCAAGATAAAAAACGCTTTACTACCCTAATTGACCAGTCATCTTTATGAGTCACTATTCATACTTTAGTCTTGATTCCAAATGGTTTGCAGCCCATAGAAGTCATATCAATGAGTTTGGTATCATCACCATATTGATGATGATAAAACTGATTCAATTGTGAATTATTTACCCTCTCTGTATTCCTACGGTTAGGATACCCTGATTAAACTGTAAACTAACGCTACCTGCTAGTTGTAACTTCACAATAGATGAGTTACACAATTACGTAGATGATTTTACAGCCGAATAAAAAATTTTTGTCTTTAGTTTGTTTGTCGGCAGCTAAATTGGGGAATGCTTAAGAATAGTAAATCATAACCCAGCAAAAGTGGTTATATAAATTACAGTATCGAGCAATGATTAAGGTAGCGGTGGGAATGGTAGAGCCGGATAACAAATTATTAGTCCCTAGAGATGGTTGGGCTGCTCAAGACACAAGAGAACAGCAACGTCTCAAAGCGTTGTCAGAATTAGGTTTAAGACAACCAGAAACCATACCAGTTTTTGAAGAAGCCACTCAAACGGCAGCACATTTTTTAGAAGCACCAATTTCTGTTTTAGGATTTATCGATCAAGAACGCCATTGGTTCAAATCTGCCGTCGGCTTATCCAGACTAGGTTTAATGAATAGTTTGGCGCAGAATCGTCAGTTGTTGCGGGGCGAGTCTTTTTGTACCCAGGTGGTAGACACTCTGCAAACTATTGTGATTAATGATACGCAAAATATTACGGACACTGCACTGTTAAACAGCAAATTGGTGCAAGAATATGGTATCCGTGCTTATCTGGGCGCGCCATTGATTGATGCTAGTGGTAATTGCTTGGGTGCATTAGCAGTCATGGATCTATTGCCCCGTAATTTTACGCATCGCGACGTTGAATTTTTACAGATTATTGCTCGTTGGAGCATGAGTGAATTTGAGCGTAACCGACTGCTATTTCTGGGACAAACAGAAAAATTACCCTCAAATACTGCCAGTTCGTTGTCACTGACTCAAGAGAATAATACGGTATCTAAAGTTACAATTACCAGTTTAGAAAAAGAACCTCACGAAACTAAGCAGATCAAATTAGAACTTTTAGCCCAATTAACCCAAGAATTACGCACGCCTTTGACATCTGTATTAGGCATGGCTAGTGTTTTAGGGCGAGAGATTTACGGGCCTTTAACAAATAAACAAAGAGAATATGTAGATATCATTCAACACAGTGGTCGTTACTTACTGTCTTTAGTGAATGAAATTACCGAACTAGGAGCGATGGATGAAAACGCTACTACCATCAATTTAGCTCCTGTAGATATAGAAATGCTGTGTCAACAGGCGATTAATACTTTAGAAGAAGTAGCTAATCGTCGTGATCAAGATATCCGTTTGTCAATTGAACCAGGACGTGGACGGATTTGGCCTTTAGACAAAGATAAAGTCCGGCAAATATTATATCACCTGATTTTTAGTGTGATTCAAATGTCTGCCACTGGGAGTATTGTTCGTATTCATGTGTCTTACAAAGAAAATACGCTCAATATTACTGTGTGGGCTTCTCATCCCTGGTTAGGGGATGGGATTACGGAAGTTGATCCTTATTTCCGCCTCAATTCACTGTCACTGATGGAGTTGACTGGCGAAGCCGCACCCTATGGTTTGCATTTAGAAAATCATGAGGAAATGACAAGTTTACCTGTGACACTGGAGAAATTGCAAACACTAGAAAGCGATCGCAATGATATTTTGGGTATAGATTCCGAGGAGAACGTCATCCCAGGAAAAAGTAATTTATCGCGGGAAAGTTTAGGGTTATTACTGAGTCGTCAGTTAGCAGAGTTACACGGTGGACAAATTGCCATCCAAGGCTCGCCCCAATCAGGGCATCGTTATGTACTAACTGTACCCTTGCAAATGAATAGTTCTGCGGAAAACAACGACATTGCCTAAAAAATCATTTTGGTGGATTTTAGATTGGAAGCCAAGATACATAGGCTATTCTAGAAGCGCAAAACAATAGTGCCTATCCCCATTTGGTATAATATGACGGCAAAAGCAGAAAAAAAAGTTTTTCTGGCGTTTGTCGATGCTGAAGAATTAACAATAGTTAATTATTGATGGCTGAATGACTCATCACCTAAGCCGCATTATGATCAAGTCCTAAGTGTTAATATGGCTTGCTAATTGATCATAGTGGATTTTATGAATTTAGTCTGGCAAAGGTTGACTTTATCGTATTTACCACCAAAACAATATCTTTCCACTAGTTATTTACATCGGTTGTTGGTGGGATTGTTGTTTTCTTGGCGGGAAGCTAGTGTGTTACTTCAGTGGGGAGATGTGATTGCAGCTACCCTTTTGAGTCTTGTGTATGCACTTGCTCCTTTTGTGTCTAGCACTCTTGTTGGTGTATTGTTAATAGCCTGCGTGGGTTTTTGGCTATTGATGACTTTAGCTGATCAACCAACATCATTAGCTAATTCCCTGGTGACTCCGATTCATCTTTTGGTCTTGCTTTACTGGGGAGTTGCCGTAGTGGCTACAGCACTATCACCCGTCAAAAAAGCCGCAATAACGGATTTAGCGACCTTAACGCTGTATTTGTTGCTATTCGCCTTATGCGCTAGGGTATTGCGATCGCCTCGAATCAGGTCTGTAATAATTACCATCTACTTACACGCAGCACTGATTGTCAGTGTATATGGTCTGCGGCAATGGCGTTATGGTGCAGCCCAATTAGCCACTTGGGTAGATCCAGAGTCCCCCCTATCTAAAACCACTAGGGTTTATAGTTACTTAGGTAATCCTAACTTATTAGCTGGTTATCTTGTCCCGGCTGTAGTTTTTAGTCTGGTAGCGATTTTTGTTTGGCAAGGCTGGATTAGAAAATCACTAGCATTAACTATGCTAATTGTCAATACACTCTGCCTAGTTTTAACTTATAGCCGTGGTGGTTGGATTGGGTTATTGGTGGCAATGTTAGCGACGAGTGCTTTGTTAGTCTACTGGTGGAGTGTACAAATGCCCCCATTTTGGCGTACATGGTCACTGGTCATACTCTTCGGAAGTTTGTTTTTTCTATTGTTAGTCGCAGTTGTGTTTGTAGAACCAGTCCGCCTGCGGGTGTTTAGCATTTTTGCCGATCGCCAAGATAGCAGTAATAACTTCCGTCGTAATGTTTGGGATGCTGTATTTGAAATGATCGGCGATCGCCCGATCATCGGTATTGGCCCAGGTCACAATTCCTTCAATAAAATCTATCCTCTCTACCAACGCCCTCGTTATAGTGCTTTGAGTGCCTATTCTATTTTCCTAGAGGTGGCTGTAGAAACTGGTTTTGTCGGTCTTGCCTGTTTTCTCTGGCTCATCATTGTCACCTTTAATACAGCCTTATTACAATTACGTCGCTTAAGGCAATCTAATAACTTAGAAGGATTTTGGTTAATTGGAGCATTTGCCACTCTTTTAGGAATGCTGGCTCACGGTACAGTAGACACAATTTGGTTTCGTCCTGAAGTCAATACTCTCTGGTGGTTAATGGTCGCCTTAATTGCTAGCTACTGGACACCATTAACCCAAGACCAAACTCTAGCGGGTAATTCGCCCCAAGGAACTGCTGACTAAAAAAGTCTCTCATTACTTGAGTGAACGGAGGCGGGTGGAGAGGAAGAATATTATTGATTATCTCCGCTCTCAGTTCATCAAACTCAGTGCTGTTAGGAGAAGTGCGGCGTTTATTCGGTGCTGAGTATTTTTCTGACTCAATGATTTTTAAACATGAGTGGGTGGTGTTTGAACTCAGCAATCAGCACTCAGCACTTTTGATTCTATTCTCTATAGCTAGTAGCTCCTGGAGCATTAGGATCACGATAGCGAGTTGGCTCATCGTGCTGTTTTCTTCCTGCTAACCCAGCTAAACCCAACAAACCGATTAAACCCAACCAACCCCAATCAAAATCGTTACGGTCATTGTAAGTCGTGGTTCTGGGAGCATTATCCACTCTGGGATCAGTAGTATTAACTTGAGCTTGAGCCGGTAGACTTAAAGGCAAAATAGCCATACTGAGGGTCAGAAAGCCAGCCCCAACAACTGCGGTAAAATCACGTTTCATATATACCAGTCCCTCATAGCTTCTAAAGTTACCCACCACTGTAACGATTCCTCAATTTCCCAAAATCAATCTACAGCTATAAACAGGTGTTTGTAGCACTCACGCTGAAGACGTATGGAAGAGGGATTGGGGGTTGGGGATTGGGGACTGGGGATTGGGGACAAGGTAGACAAGGTAGCAAGTGAGAAAAAACTAATAACTAATGACTAATGACTAATGACTAATGACTATTGACTATTGACTAATGACTATTGACTATTGACCCTTGACTCCCTAATAATTTTTCATCGCCCTTTGAATATCACGCTGATCTTGTCGGCGTTTGAGGTCTTCTCGCTTATCGTGGAGCTTTTTACCTTTACCAAGGGCAATACTAATTTTGACCCACCCCCTTTTGAGGTACATTTTTAAGGGTACTAATGTTAAACCCTGTTGTTCTACTTTACCGATGAGTTTACGAATTTCTTGGCGATGGAGTAACAACTTGCGGGTACGGCGTGGCTCATGGTTAAAATACTGACCACTGGCGGTGTACGGAGAGATATGCACGTTAATTAGCCAGATTTCTCCGTCACGAATCAAAGCATAACCATCTTGCAGGTTCACTTTACCTGCACGGATTGATTTGACTTCTGTTCCCGTCAGTTGAATTCCAGCTTCGTAGGTTTCTAGAATTTCATACAAATAACGGGCTTGTCGATTATCACTGATAACTTTGTAACTTTCGCTCTTATCACTCATTGAAAAATTTTCTACTGTTGATTAATTTATATTAGGGTGATTAATAGGTAGGAGTTTTGTGAGTTTGTTAAGGATTGCAAAATTTGCTGTGGTTTTATATTGTTTATGGTCTCAACTAAGTTTAAATTTGTTAACCTTTTTATGGATTTAAGATTTTCTTTATAAATCACCCCTAAGACGGTCATTAGCGACTGAACCTGTCATAGTATGAAACGTAAGAACACTATTGTAACGCGTGTTCTTATATATAGCGGAACCAAGGAAATTTCTGAGTAAAAAATGCTAGGGGTGTACTTTCCATGCCCTTGACGATTCTTGTTGTGGATGACGATTTGGGCACTCGTCTATCTATTAGTGATTATCTTGAACTGTCTGGCTATTCTGTCATTATGGCTAATGATGGTCAAGAAGCTTTGGCAATGGTAGAAGATTATCAGCCTGATTTAATTGTCACTGATATAGTCATGCCACGCATGAATGGTTATGAATTGGTACGTCGGGTACGCCAAAAACCGCAGTTCCGTTTATTACCTGTAATTCTATTAACAGCCCGTACTAAAACTCAGGAGAGAATTCTGGGTTATCAGTCTGGATGTGATTTATATTTGCCCAAGCCTTTTGAGTTAGAAGAGTTAGCCGCAGCTATTCGCAATTTATTGGAGCGATCGCAAATTATCCAATCTGAGTATCGCTTCCCGCCCAAAGAAAGTTTAGCTGGCTCCGACTCCACTAAAGTCATAGAAGCAAATACTCCTATTCTCAGTCAGCTAGACAGTTCTCAGTTACTTTCATCGTTGACTCTCAGAGAACAGGAAGTATTAGAACTTTTAACCCACGGTCTTTCTAACGCTGAAATGGGACTGCAACTACATTTGAGTCCCAGAACTGTGGAAAAATACGTCAGTAGTCTATTAAGAAAAACTGACACCAGTAACCGAGCTGAACTTGTGCGCTTTGCTATCAAGCACGGACTGGTGGAATAGGGAATAGGGAATGGGGAATGGGGAATGGGGAATGGGGAATGGGGAATGGGGAATGGGGACAAGGTAGACAAGGTAGACAAGGTAGACAAGGTAAACGTTATTTCAATGCCCAATGCCCAATGCCCATTAATTAGGACTTGTCGATAATATGTTGCAATAGACCATCACAGGCATCAAGTAGTAAATCAATTACTTGATTAAATCCCTCTGTGCCGCCATAGTAGGGGTCAGGAACTTCTTTGAGGGTGTGTTGAGAACAAAATTCACACATCAAATGCACTTTATGGTGATATTGTCCAGTAGAATCAAGGGAGAGAATATCTTGATAGTTATCTTGATCCATCGCTAAAATTAAGTCAAATTCCTGAAAATCAGATTTTTGAAATTGTCTAGCCCTGCCTTGCAGTTTAATTCCTAATTTCGTTGCCGCCGCCGCACTCATGCGTCGATCAGGTGGGCTGCCGATATGATAACTGGATGTGCCGGCTGAATCACAAAGGATGCGATCGCCTAAATTATCCTTGTCAATGAGATAATTCATGATGTTTTCTGCCGACGGTGAACGACAGATGTTCCCCAGACAGACAAACAACAATTTGTAGGGCATAAGAGTAATTTGTAGTTTTTACCAGAGAATATGAAGATTTTTTCTGAAAAATTGATAATAGTTTTGAGTATAAATGTGTCAAAAGTCAATAGTCTAGAGTTTTTTGACTAATGACTAATGACTAATAACTAATGACTAAAACCCAGGCAATTCTAGTCCACTTGTCAATTCTTCCATCCGTTCACGCATGGTAGCAGTGGATTTTTCATAGGCATTTTTCATAGCTGCTGTTACCAAGTCAGAGAGAATGTCTGAGCCTTGTTCTAAAGCGGCGGGAGAAATTTCTACGCGCTTGGGTTCTTGATTTCCACTGACAATCACTTTAACAAGTCCACCACCTGCTTCTCCAACAATTTCCATTTGCTCCAATTCTTCTTGGAGTCGCTTTGCACCTTCTTGAACTTGCTGTGCTTTTTTAAACGCTTCGGCTAGTTCTTTCATTTTGCCTAAGCCGAAGCCAAATCCTTGTCCTTTTCCTGTCATAACTATTTATCCACGTGTGCTTTGAATAACAAATCAAATTCAATTATAGAGGCGGTGGGGAATTTGCCCATGAATTCATGAAAATAGGCATTGACGGGAAATGGGGAATGGGAAAAATCTTTCGATTCCCTATTCCCCATTCCCTATTCCCTATTCCCCATTCCTTCAAGCTACAGCCTGAAATTCACCGATCATCTTGACTTCTGGTTCTAACCAGATTGACCAGTTCTCTTGTACTGTATGTTGGATATGACGGATGAGGCTAAAAATATCGTTGGCTTTGGCTCCACCACGATTGACAATAAAGTTAGCGTGGAGATGGGCTACTTGCGCGCCACCAATTTGATAGCCTTTTAAACCTGTTTGTTCGATTAACCAGCCAGCCGCATAAGGTTTGGGGTTGCGGAAGACACTACCACAACTGGGATAGTTGTAAGGTTGTGTACTTAGGCGGTGTTGTTTATGTTGTTTTGTGATAGCTAAGACTTGGGCAGGATCAGCTCCTGGGTGCAGTTGGAATGTGGCTTGAGTGACGATGCGATCGCCTCCTTGTAGTAATGAGGTGCGATAGGTATAACCTAATTCCGCAGGGGTGAGGGTGCTGATGGTACCATCAGGAGACAGAACTTCAGCACTCACTAACATATCTGCGATACAGCTACTGTGTGCGCCAGCGTTCATGACTACCGCACCCCCCACCGTACCAGGGATACCAACAGACCACTCTAAACCTTGCCAACCTAGTTGGGCGGCTGCCAAAGCTAAACTAGGGATAGATTCGCCAGCCGCAACGGTTAATTGCCCCGAAACGGGGTCAAAGTGACTGTAGCGCAGATGACGAGTAGCAATTACTAGGCCGGAGATGCCGCGATCGCTGACTAATAAATTCGATCCTGCACCTAAAGTAGTAACTCTTAAATTATTTTCTTGGGCAAATTGAAGACTTGCTTGCAATGCTTCTATGTTCTGTGGAGCAACATACCATTCAGCAGCTCCCCCGACTCGATAAGAAGTATGTGCAGATAATGAAGCTTGGGATTTGATTTCGCAATTAGTGCCAGGTAAATAGATGATTTTACCCTCACTTAAATCATTTCTTTTCGGTCTTTCTATTGTAGAATCGGGAACTGTGCAGGCGTTTCCAGCGGCCTGGGAAATTTTCATCTTTAGATCAATAAATTGTGAAATTTTTACGTTTATCTGCTGTACAAGTACAGCAATAGGGTGAATTGATTAAGACTCTAGCCAAAGGATCACTTTTACGAAGTAGCTGTAGCAGGTTCGCAAAGTGTAGTGATGATTTCAGGAATTGCTTGATTTAAGTTACCCGCCCCTAAAAATAGGGCTAAATCTCCGGGACGAAGGTTTTGTAAGAGGTATTCAGTTACCGCAGGTAAAGTTGGTTGATAAATTACCTGGGAATGTTCTTTAGCTACAGCCTCTGCTAGCTGTTCTCCACTAATTTGACCCAAGTTTGGTTCGCCTGCACTGTAAATATCAGTCAGTACGACCAAATCAGCGTGGCTGAAAGACTCAGCAAATTCTTCTAAAAATGTTAATGTCCGACTGTAGCGATGGGGTTGGAATATAGCTACGACTCTTTGCCCAGGTCTAGCTTGTAATCGTGCTGCGGCTAGGGTAGCACGGATTTCGCTGGGATGATGAGCGTAGTCATCAATAAAAGTAATTCCATCGACTTCGCCACGAAACTCAAAACGTCGTCTAGCACCTTCAAAGGCGGCGATACCTTTAGCGATCGCACCGAATTCTAAACCTAAAACCCGTCCTACAGCTACTGCTGCCAGAGCATTACTGAGGTTATGACGACCTAGTAAACGCAGAGTCAACAATCCCAAGGCCTTACCTTTTTCCCAGACTAGAGCTGTAGTTCCATTGGCATGATAGTCAATGTTCGTCACGGTGTAGTCTGCATTGGTTTCGGGATTGAGACTGTAACTGATTGTGGGTTTTGAGCGATCGCTTAGTAACTCGCGTACTGTCACACAATCAATACTGCCCACTAAAGTTTTACAACCCTGAGCAAACTGCTCAAAGGTATCAACAACTTCTTCTAATGTTTCGTAGTGGTCAGGATGATCTAATTCAATATTAGTAATAATGCCGATTTCTGGAGCGTGTTTCACTAGTGAGCCATCAGATTCATCTGCTTCTGCCACCAGATAACGACTCTGCCCCAAGCGAGCATTGCCTTCCCAAGCTTTGACTTCACCACCGACAATAATTGTAGGATCTAAACCAGCTTCCAATAACATATAGCCAATCATGCTGCTGGTTGTCGTCTTGCCGTGAGTCCCTGCAACAGCAATGCTGTGGTGTTCAGCAATCAATGCAGCTAGTACATCTGAACGATGCCATATGGGACAACCCAATTCTAGAGCAGCTTTATACTCTAAATTGTTAGCATTAATTGCGGTCGAACATATAACTTGAGGTAGATTTGAGCTAATAGTAGGAACTTGTGTTGGTGAGTTGCAATCTACTTCATTATCACCTTGTTTGGCGTGGAAGAATTCCAGATTACTTGCTTCTTGTCTACTGAAAATATGTGTCCCGATAGCTTCTAGCTTACGTGTAATATGATTTGGACGTACATCCGAACCTGATACTGGCAATTGGCGTTTTGCGAGAACGTATGCCAAGGCAGACATACCTATGCCACCGATGCCAATAAAATGAAATGGTCTACCACCAAAATCTACAGAATTATTCATTGATTGCTCCTCTTAAACACCACACCACACCATAATCAGAAAATAACACGCGTATCATAACAGGATTTTGATTTTTACCGTAACTAGTTCTTATATCAATGCCATCCTTGATGTTGTCTAAAATTTCTACTAAGGTTTAGTTGGTTGAGAATGATTTTACCTTGGTTGGAGATTTTCGTTATTTCTAAACTATTTTTATGATTATTCAGTAAATTTTTCGGACATCGGGAAAGAAATTCTTGTAAATTGAAACACATACTTTTAGATTCCTGACTGATTTTTGCTACATTAGTATATTTAGTCCTAGCGAACCCACTTTATATTTTTCATCAAGCTCAGGCATGAATTGATTAAAATATGGTTAGGGGTGAAAACGATTCTCACAGGCATCAGGTCAAGGCACAATCTAGATGCAACAACTAGCAATTTTTGGTGGCACATTTGATCCGATTCATTGGGGACACCTGCTAATAGCCGAAACAGCTTTGCATCAAACAGCGATAGAAAAAGTCATTTGGACTCCTAGCTTCCAGCCTCCTCACAAAACAGCAGCTTTGTTTGAGCATCGGTTAGCAATGCTGCAAATAGCTACAAAAGATAACTCAGCGTTTACGGTTTCACAGATAGAGGCAAAAAGCCGAGGCAATTCCTATGCCATAAACACTTTGATTGATTTATCTGCTTGTTATCCCAACACGCGTTGGTACTGGATTGTGGGCTTGGATACCTTCCAAACATTACCGCGTTGGTATCGTGGACAAGAACTAGCACAAATGTGTAATTGGTTAATCGCACCTAGATTCCTAAGTGGTGAGACTATACCTCAAAGCGAGTTAATCTGCAAGCAGGTCAAGCAACAACTTCAAAAACAGTCGGTTACTATTCACTGGCAACTCTTGCATACACCATTAGTAGGAATTTCGTCAAGCTTAATTCGCCAATTTTGTCGAGAAGGTCAATCTATTCGCTATCTAGTTCCAGAAGAGGTTAGATCCTACATGACTTTTCACGGACTCTACACGAGATCAATCTGAAAAAAATATGTTTTTTTTTATGGATCTAACACTTTATGGTTATAAATACTCTCCCCCTTTGCGATATGATTGGGGTCAAAGATATCAACTTATAGGCATATATACAGAGGGCAAGACACTGTGATTAGAGTCGCTATCAACGGTTTCGGGCGTATAGGACGTAACTTTGCACGTTGCTGGCTAGGTCGGGAAAATAGCAATATCGATTTAGTAGCTGTTAATGACACATCAGATCCTAGAACTAATGCTCACCTCCTGAAGTATGATTCCATGCTTGGGAAGTTAAAGAATGTTGACATTACTGCCGATGACAACTCTATCATCGTTAACGGTAAGACCATTAAATGCGTATCTGATCGCAATCCAGAAAACTTGCCCTGGAAAGAGTGGGAAATTGACCTCATCATCGAGGCAACAGGCGTATTTACCAGCAAAGAAGGTGCTTTAAAGCACGTTAATGCTGGAGCAAAGAAAGTTCTGATTACTGCCCCCGGTAAAAACGAAGACGGCACATTCGTAATTGGTGTAAACCATCACGATTATGACCATAACCTGCATCACGTTATCAGTAATGCCAGCTGCACAACCAACTGTTTAGCTCCCATTGCCAAGGTGTTGCATGATAAATTCGGGATTATCAAAGGTACGATGACCACCACCCACAGCTACACAGGTGATCAGCGTTTATTAGATGCTTCTCACCGCGATGTACGCCGGGCTAGAGCAGCCGCTATCAACATTGTCCCCACCTCTACCGGTGCGGCAAAGGCTGTGGCTTTAGTAATTCCAGAGCTTAAAGGTAAGCTAAATGGTGTTGCTTTACGCGTACCGACCCCAAACGTCTCAATGGTAGATTTCGTAGTTCAGGTTGAGAAGCGTACTATTACTGAAGAAGTTAACCAGGCCCTCAAAGATGCGGCTGAAGGGCCACTCAAAGGCATTTTAGACTACAGTGAACTACCTTTGGTTTCTTCCGATTATCAAGGTGCAGACGCTTCTTCTATTGTGGATGCTAACCTAACTCTAGTTATGGGTAGTGACTTAGTAAAAGTCATGGCTTGGTATGACAACGAGTGGGGTTACAGCCAACGCGTTTTAGACTTGGCTGAATTAGTCGCTGAAAAATGGGTCTAATCAATTCAAAATTCAAAATTCAGAAGTCCTGATTTGACAAGATTGATAAATTTGGATTTGTTGGTGAATTTTGCTGAATTGATATAAATCTAGTCATAAGTTACTATTGACTGTTGACTATTGACTAAAATGTTGAAATCCTTGACTGAGAGTAAGAACTCGGTCAGGGATTTTTTCATCTTGATGCTTGAGTATGACTTGGGGATGAGATGTAATAGTACCGATAATGGCTGTGTTGTTGTCTAACATCTGTATCAGATTTTTTGCTAATGCTGGTGGTAGACACAGCACTAATTCAAAGTCTTCACCACCGTATAAAGCGTATTCTAGGGCTTGTTCTGGAGTTAACCAATTAGCGAAAGCTGGGGGTAGAGGAATTTGCTCGCCGTCTAAAACAGCACCCACTCCACTGGCGCGACAGATTTGTAATACTGCATCTGCTAAACCATCACTGCTATCCATACCAGCGATCGGAATCTGGCGGGGAAATGTAAAAATTGTAGATAACAGGGGTAAAACATCTAATCGTGGCTGGGGACGCTGATGGGCTGTGATTAAAGCCGTCTTTTGGGCTGGGGTGAGGTTTTGTCCTATTTCGGGATTTAAGAGCAGTTGTAAGCCTGCGTGGGATGCGCCATGAACACCAGTGACGACGATCGCATCTCCCACTTTAGCAGCAGAACGGCGGATAATCTTCTGGGGGTGGACTTGACCAAAGGCGGTAATAGAAACTGTAGTGACGGGCGATCGCACCACATCCCCCCCGACAATGGGAGTATTATATTGTTGCAAGCACTCTGTCATTCCCTGATATAAGCTTTCTACCCAACTGACGTTAACATCTCCAGGAAGTCCTAGTCCGACAGTGATACCCAGAGGATAAGCACCCATCGCTGCTAAATCAGATAAGTTAGCAGCCGCAGCGCGCCAACCCGCGTCTTCAGGAGAAGTAGTAACATGACTAAAATGCACACCATCAACTAACATATCTGTGGTAACAACTAAAGATTGTTCTGGATCTGTTACCAATACCGCCGCATCATCACCAATAATTTCTGAGGGACAAAATCGCTGTAATTTTTCTAGAAGTCCTTGTTCGCCGATATTTTGAATTTTAGTCATTAGTCATTAGTCATTAGTCATTGGGCATAAAGTATCATATTCTCTTCGGTTTTCTTTTCTTGGGGACTGAGGACTTATCAATTCAAAATTCAAAATTCAAAATTCAAAATTAAAGAAGGATTGGGGATTGGGTGAAAAGGTAGACAAGGTAGAATTTATTTCCCAACTCAGCACCGGTTAAACGCCCCGCTACCGCTAACAGCACGGGCTAACGCCCCGCTACCGCTAACAACACTCACTACTCAGCACTCATTACTCATTACTTATTACTCATTACTCAGCACTCAGAACTTTCAAGTTAGGATAAAGATATATCTTAGGGGGATTTATAAATGGTTACTACGCCAGTAAAAAACCTTACATTTGAAGAATACTTAGCCTATGATGACGGTAGTGGCTTTCACTATGAGTTAGTAGATGGCAGGCTGGAATTAATGAATCCCCCAACGATTGAGCATTTCCTGATTGTTGACTTTTTAGACACCGCATTCAAGGCAGAAATTAAGCGGCTAAGTTTACCTTGGTTAACTTTTCGAGAAACTGGGGTAAGGACGGGAAGAAATAAATCTCGATTAACTGATTTGTCTGTGGTGACACAGGAACAAGCAAGGGAATTAATTAATTTATCAGATGTCTTTGAATCATCACCGTTGTTAATTGTAGAGGTGGTTAGTCCAGATTCTATTAAGCGGGATTATCGTTATAAACGGTCTGAATATGCGGCGGTAGAAGTACCAGAATATTGGATTGTAGATCCGTTAGAGAAAAAGATTTCCGTGCTGTTATTGGAAGAAGGATTTTACGAAGAAACAGTGTTTACTGGTGATGAAAAAATTATCTCACAGACGTTTCCAGAATTAGCGATCGCAGTGGCACAGGTTTTAAAAGCCGGTAATATTTGACCATCAGAAATTACTCATATGTTTTCAATTTCTTGTAGAAAATTTTGTAAAAGTATAGATTCATTATCCTTGCGCCAAACAGCAACTATTTCTAATATTGGTGATTGTTCTTGAATATCACGATAGATTACTCCATTTCGTTGTAAATTTTCGACGTTAGCAGGTAGTAGTGAAATCCCCATTCCTCCTGCAACTAAACTCAAAATTGTTGATATCCAAGCCGCTTCTTGCTTAACTTTAGGCTGAAAACCTGCCTCTTTACAAAGACTATTAATCTGCTCACGTAAGCTATGTAATAGGTGTTCTGGTGGCAAAATAAATTGTTCATTTGCCAATGTCTTCAATGAAATGCTAGTTGTTTTACCAAAACGATGGTTTTCTGGTAAAACGATCACTAGTTTTTCTTTGAGAATACTTTTACTCTCGAAGAGATCATTATTTCTCTGGGTATTTTCTAAATTATGTCGATGAAAGAAGCCTACATCTATTTCTTGATGTCGTAACTTTTCAATTTGTTCGTAGGATGGCATTTCATATAATATTATTTCTACTACTGGAAAATTTTTGTGAAATTTTTTGATGATTTTGGATAGTATGCTATTGGCTATAGATATGTTAATTCCTACATTGATTTGTTCTTTTTCAGCCCTATTTAATTGTTGACATGATTCGATTGTTTGCTCAAATTGATTGAGTATTTGACGAGCTATATTTAAAAAATCATTACCTGCATCTGTTAATCTTAAGGGAGTTTTTTTAGTCTTAAATATTTTGAATTGTAAGCGGTTTTCTAGGGATGTAATCTGTCTACTCAAAAAGGCTTTGTCAATGTTCAAATATTCAGCAGTTTTAGTCAGTCCCTGTTGCTCATATAAAGCGATCGCATACTTTAATTGTAACAAGTCTATTTCATGCCATCTGCTCATTTGTCAGTGACTCCAGATTTTTATTTGTTGAGCATTATATAGCCAACCTAAATCATTGTTGAGGAATCATATCAACGAAATAGTCATCAACTGTTGTCTAAAGCCGGTTATATGATGATGGTTTTTTCAGATATGTTGATGACAACAAAACAAATCGTGCAAGGAAAAACTCGTAATGAAACTTAATAATCATGCTATCAATCGTGTTTTGATTGTGGGTGGAACTCATGGGAACGAGTTGACTGGAGTATATTTAGTCAAACTGTTTCAACAATATCCTGAGTTAATTCGCAGATATACTTTTGAAAGCCTGACTTTTTTGGCTAACCCTCAAGCCATTACAGCAGGAAGACGATACATTGATCAAGATTTAAACCGATGCTTTTTACAGCAAGATTTAGAGGATATCACCCTATCTAATTATGAAGATTTGTTAGCTAAAAATATTAATTATCTATACGGACAAAATGGTAAATATCCTGTGGATTTTGTAGTGGATTTGCATAGTACAACATCCAACATGGGTATAACTATTATTTTAGATAATGATCAACCATTTAATTTGCAGTTGGCTGCTTATTTAATTTCTTTACATCCTGAAATAAAAATTTATAATTCAGGAAAATCTGGACGCGCTGAGAATGGGTTGCGATCGCGTGCTAAATTCGGCATGGGTATTGAAGTTGGTGCAGTAGCTCAAGGTGTTTTAAACGCAGATTTATTTCTCAAAACTCAAACCATAGTTTACGCAACTTTAGACTATTTAGAACTCTACAACCAAAATAAATTACCTGCATTCTCCCATAGTTTTACTGTGTATAGATACATGGAAAAAATTGATTATCCGCGAAATGAACAAGGAGAAATTACAGCCATGATTCATCCGCAGATTCAATTTAAAGATTATCAAGCTTTAAATCCTGGTGATCCTATTTTTTTAACATTTGATGGTCAAACAATAACCTATGCAGGCGAATCTTCAACATATCCAATCTTCGTCAATGAGGCAGCTTACTACGAGCAACGCACAGCAATGTGTTTAACTCAGAAACACCAAATAAAAATTTAAAAAGATTGCACGATGAATTTAGGATTTAAAACAGATGTCTAAGTCTTCATCTAAATTATCAGGATGTGCAGGATTGATAGGAATATTAGTTATTCTATACTGGGGCTACATATTCATATCTTATGTATGCTTAATTAGCCGTTCTGCAAATATCAACTGTCAAAAAATTAGACAAGAATATGTTAGCTGTCAACTAACCAGAAGATATTTACTGGGATTGTGGAATGATACAATACCTGAATTTCAATTATTAGGAAATGATGTCGAAATAGTTGAAAATGAGGGGGGTGAATTTAGAACACTGTACCTGAAAACTGACAAGGGACGTATTAAGTTTCATCAATACGGTTTAAACGAATCTACTGATGCTCCAGAAATAGATGTTTTATTGCATGATTCTAGCAAATCATCTTTAGAAATTAGTCGAGCATGGAATCCACTTTATGATCCTTTGTGTATTATTCTAAGTCCGTTGTTATTTTTTGTTTTTTTGAACGTTATGTATTCAGTATGCAAATCTTCTGTAGAATATCTCGTACGTTAGATAAAGCGGCTAACTACATAATGAATAACTGTTTTATCAGTTACAGAGAATTTTAGATTAAATCCCCGATAGAAAAATCGGGGATCTATCAACTCATATTTATGGATTAAGCTGCTTGGGGTTGAACTAGGTTTTCTGTGCCTTGAACTACAGTAGCAGACTCAATTTTGTCGCCAGCTTTGAGTTTATCTAAGATATCTTTGCCTTCAGTTAGATAACCAAAAACTGAGTAACGACCATCTAACAAGTTACGTCCGGCTGGGGTGAGTTCTGGTTCAAACAGGAAAAAGAAGACTTGGGAAGAACCGCCATTAACTTGGCTTTCAGGACGCGCCATAGCCAATGCACCGAAGGAAGAGAAAGGTAATACTGGCATATCAAGATATCGTCCAGCATCTTCTAAGGTAATGCCGTAGGTGGGTTTTTTATCACCTTCTACGAGAATTTCCAAAGGAATTGCACGATATTGACCTGTTTTGGGGTCAATAAATCCCTGTTCTTTTCCTGGGGGATCTCCTGTTTGTAAAACGTAGGATTCTTCAGAACGGGTAAATTCTAAGCCGTTGTAAAAACCACGTTGGACTAAATCAACGAAGTTACCAGCAGTGACAGGTGCGCTATAACCATCTACAACCAGGGTTAAATCGCCCTTATTGGTTTTAATGGCAATTGTGGCACGCCCTTTGAGTTGAGGGAGGTTGCTGTATTCTTCTGGAACTTCAAAGGGAAATTCTTTAACCATTGATTCTTCCAATAAAGACACCAAATTCAGTAATTTGGCTCTTTCTTGGAGAATTTCTTCTTTGTTTTTGCTTTGGGCTAATTCTTGAATTTTCTGTACGCCAGTTTTTAAGTCATTGAGCCAAGTTTCGGCTTGAGGTTGGCGTTCTTCCGGAACACTTGTTAGGATTTGTGAAGGTTTATCAAGAATGCGGGATGCTTTACTCAGGTCTTTAGAGACAGCACCCCATCGGCGGTTGGCACGCAGTTGGTTAGAGATATCTTCTAAACTAGCTTGCAATTCGCGTACTGGCTTATTATCTATTGGGAGTGCATACCGTAATAGGGCTTTGCCGTCAGTAATGGCGTTTCCAGATGGCAAGGCGGCGTTACTGGAGGGAGTCCAGCCAGCTGTATTTATGCCTAAAAATATTGTTACCAACAGTATTGCCATGAGGCTGTTCTTCAGCCAGGATTTTAATAAATTCAACATGGTATGGCTCAAATGCGTAACTCATGAACATCTTCCCATACATTGAGTAGGGCATGGGGAATGGGGAATGGGGCATGGAAGACAAGGTGGACAAGGTAGAGAATTACTTATAACCAATACCCTGTTTGGCCAATGCCCAAAGACTATGGACTAATGACTAATGACTAATGACTATTGACTAATGACTAATTACCTAATTACTACGCTAGAAGGGTACAATAAATGCCGATTGTCTTCCACGATTTAAAAGCTTCATGATTTCCAGTAACGATTTTCGACCCGGCGTATCAATTGTATTAGATGGGTCTGTCTGGCGGGTGATAGATTTCCTACACGTTAAGCCAGGTAAAGGTTCTGCCTTTGTACGGACAACCATTAAAAACGTCCAAAGCGGCAAGGTTTTAGAACGGACTTTCCGGGCTGGTGAAACTGTACCACAGGCTACTCTCGAAAAACTGACTATGCAGCATACCTATAAAGAGGGCGATGAGTTCGTCTTTATGGATATGGAAACCTACGAAGAGGGTAGATTGAGTGCTGCCCAAATCGGCGATCGCGTTAAATACCTCAAGGAAGGTATGGAAGTTAACGTGATTCGTTGGGGTGAGCAAGTTCTGGAAGTGGAACTGCCTAACTCTGTGGTTTTGGAAGTGGTGCAAACAGATCCAGGTGTTAAAGGTGACACTGCTACAGGTGGCACTAAACCTGCAACTGTGGAAACTGGTGCAATTGTGATGGTTCCTTTGTTTATTTCTCAAGGTGAGCGCATCAAAATTGATACCCGTGAAGACAAATACTTAGGCAGGGAATAAATTTATTCTCTTGGGTATATCCCGATTTCAATCCCTCTAGGGGGATTAATCCCTGCCAAACTTTAAAATGATTCATTTACGGACAGGTCGAGGTTAAAAAAACAGTGCCATTGGACTTTAGTGAAATTCGCCAACTTTTGGAAACTATTGCCCAAAATAATATTTCCGAAGTAACTCTCAAAAGCGATGATTTTGAATTAACAGTGCGTAAGACGGTGACTGTAACTCATCCAGTCGTGTCTGAGTTGCCAACTGTGGCGGCGATCGCACAACCATCACTGCCTATTGTTGCACCAGAAGTGGCTCATCGTGTGGCTGACCATACGGTAGCGAGTTCTAGCGCGCCATCAGGAGCAAGTTCTTCTCCGATTATTGACCAGAAATTAGTAGAAGTGCCTTCCCCAATGGTAGGGACATTTTACCGCGCTCCTGCCCCTGGAGAAGCAGCATTTGTCGAAGTGGGCGATCGCGTCCGCAAAGGTCAAACAGTCTGCATCATCGAAGCGATGAAGCTGATGAACGAAATTGAGGCTGAGATTTCTGGGCAAGTCGTAGAAATTCTCATCCAAAATGGCGAACCTGTAGAATATAACCAACCTTTGATGAGAATTAACCCTGATTAAGTATTAATCTATATAACAAGTGAGTCATTACTCTTAATGAATCATTGTTAAACTTTAAGTCCTGCGGGTTAATCCTGATGAAACAAGCGTTGCCTGTACCGCCAGAAGTAGTGCAACAAGTAGCCGAATACTTCAGCCTCTTAAGTGAGCCGATGCGCTTGCGCCTGTTGCACTTATTGCGGGATGAAGAAAAATGTGTACAAGAGTTGGTAGATGCAACACAAACTTCACAGGCAAACGTGTCCAAACACCTCAAGGTAATGTGGCAAGCAGGAATTTTGAGCCGCCGCAGTGAAGGGACTTGCGCTTACTACAGGGTGGAAGACGAAATGATTTTTGAATTATGTAATCGGGTTTGCGATCGCCTCGCCACAAGGTTAGAACAGCAAGCCCGTAGTTTTAGGGTGTTAAGTAGTAAGAATTAAGGGACTGGGGACTGGGGACTGGGGACTGGGGACTAGGAAAGCAGGGGAAGCAGGGGAAGCAGGGGAAGCAGGGGAAGAAAAACTGCACTCAGCACGCTGCTCAACGCCGCGCTAACAGCACTCAGCACCGGCTAAACGCCGCGCTTCCGCTAACAGCACTCAGCACTCCTCACTCAGCACTCAGCACTCAGCACTCATCGGAGTGGATAATCTTTTTTAAAACTTTCACGGGTTAGAGGTTGTTCTATCTCTACACCTTCGCCGCCTAAAACTTCTAATGGTTTATTGTTGACCTCAATGTACACTTTGGCATTGGGGTTCAAGGTTGTGGCGGTATAAACTACTTGACCGACACGACCCACCATAGAGGTACTACCGCCACCACTGGTAAAATCTTCAGATAAGTTAACGTGGATTTCGTTGTTGTTGTCTACTTTTAGACCTAGTAGTTTTGTACCCTGGGGAATTGTGGTGGAATTTGTGCCTTCTGTGGGGCCTGCTAACAAACTTTGCAAAGCTTGTTCTAAAACTTGGTTGGGTTGACTCACAGCCGCGACTTTAATCGGCTGGGGAACTAACTCTACGCTGCTTTCGTTGGTTTTTAGCCAATAGATATTAGCTGTTTGCTCATTTCCTGGTTGTGTGGTGTATGGCTGCTGCTCAACTTTTTGGGTTGGGGCTGATTGAGGGGGAGACTGTGTTTGGTTAGCAGTTAGCCAAGCCACACCACCACCAACGGCTAAAACTGCTGCGGAGACGACAGCAATCACACCTGGAGATATCCGTTTTGGTTCTTGTTGGTCATTCATGTTTTAAACCTTCCTGACTGGGGGCTGAAATGGTCTGATGTGGAGAAGCAGCCTGGTTAGGGACGATAGCTAAAAGTAGAGAGTTTCCAAAACTTAAATGATAACTTTGTAACTTTAAATTTGGGCTTCTGGATGTGAAAGTTGAGAATTTCTCTGTCAAAATGACTACTGAAAAATCGCAGACAGAATAGAGAGAGGCGGTTACAGGTTAAGAGGTATTTTCATATATCTTAGTGTACGCATCTGATAGTGTTACTAGACAACTGCTCGGTAAATATATGGATTTAATATCCTCATTAAATTGCTGATGTCGTGAGCTTAATTAGTCCCATCTTGTTAGGCTGAAAAATTCCTTTTTATTTCTCATTTTAGAATTTATCCTCTGAATCCGTCACCTGCCCAACTATATAAAACTACAAATCTCATTGTTGCGTCATTTTTTTAACATCTCTCTCAGAAAATGAGCAAGACGCAGAAGCAAGGATATGATTGATTACTCTGCGTCATGAAATTTTAATTTTACTTCTCTGTTGCGGCTTTTATCCACTGCTGGAGCGTAGTCACAACTTCCTCTATAGGAATTTCTTGAGAGTTACGAGTTGCTCTTTCTACAACTTCAACTTTGCCGTTATTAATTGCCCTACCGGTGACGATGCGATAAGGTATCCCAATTAAATCAGCATCTTTAAATTTGACTCCGGCGCGTTCATTGCGGTCATCGAGTAATGTTTCTACTCCTGATTTATTCAGTTCAATGTAAAGTTTTTCCGCAATTTCTAATTGTTGAGCATCATTAATGTTAGGAATTGTCACGATCGCATGATAAGGCGCGATCGCTACTGGCCAGATAATGCCATCCTTATCATAGGATTGCTCAACGGCTGATTGTGCCAACCGCGATACACCCACACCATAACAACCCATAACTAAAGGTTTTTCTTCACCCTGTTCATTAGTATAGGTCGCGCCCATGCTTTGAGAATATTTGATTCCTAATTGAAAGATGTGACCAACCTCTATACCTCTGGCACTTTTTAAGATTTGTTGCGGGTCATGAAGGGCGCGATCGCCTGGTCTAGCTTTACGCACATCTACTACATTTGGAGATAGTTGAAACTGTTCACCCCAATTTGCACCCACGACGTGATAGCCGCTTTCATTAGCACCTGTAATGAAGTTTTTTAACTCAACGGCAGTTTGATCAACTAACCGGACAAATTTAGGATGAATTTGTTTATTAGCAGCGATATAATCATCAGCAATATCAGGTGCAATATAACCTAAAGGTAAAGGTTTTGCTGCCCAAGTTTGTTGAGTTTCGGCACTGGGAACAGTTAAAGACAGTATTGTTTTAGCACCGTAATTAGCTGCTAATTTCGTTAATTCGTTCTGTAATTTCACCTCATTAACTTCTTGATCACTACGAATGCTGACCAGTACCAAAACTGTTAAGCCGTTATCATAAACTGTTTGATAAAGGACATTTTTGACTAATTGGGTGGGAGAAGCATTGAGGAATTTACAAACTTTATCTATGGTTTCTGTTCCTGGTGTTTCCCGTTTTTCAAAACTAGTAAATTGCGAAGATTCAACATCAGCAGGTAAAGAAACAGCTTTTTCGACGTTGGCGGCGTACTTACCATCATCAGTGTAGAGAACTTCATCTTCGCCAGCTTCCGCCAACACCATAAATTCTGTAGAACCAGAACCACCAATTGCACCAGAATCAGCTTCTACAGGACGGAAAGCTAAACCTGCGCGCCGCAGCATATTGCTATATGCTTGATACATATCTTGGTAGGTTTTTTTCAGGCTCTCTTCATCGGCGTGGAAAGAGTAGCCATCTTTCATGATAAATTCCCGACCGCGCATTAAACCGAAGCGGGGGCGAATTTCATCACGGAATTTAGTTTGAATTTGGTAGAGGTGCTGGGGTAGCTGACGGTAAGAACGAATCATATCACGAGCGATCGCGGTAATTACTTCCTCGTGCGTCGGCCCTAACCCTAATTGTTGCTCACGACGGTCAATTAGGGAAAACATAATCCCTTCCGCCTTGGTGTAAGTATCCCAGCGTCCCGACTCCTGCCATAAATCCGAGGGTTGGAGTTGGGGAAGTAAACATTCCTGCGCGCCTGTAGCGTTCATTTCTTCCCGGACAATTTGAGACACCTTTTGCAGTACGCGCCACATCAAAGGTAGATAAGCATAAACACCGCTACCGATGCGACGAATGTAACCAGCACGCAGTAACAACTTATGGCTAGGAATCTCCGCATCAGCCGGATCATCCCGCAGTGTGACGAATAACATTTGTGACAGTCGCATCGTTAGTTTTTTAACTCCTAATTACAAAATCACTAATTTCTGTATCAACTTAAGTACGAAATACTAAGCATGAAGTATGAAGTATAGGGGTGTAAGGGGAAAAAATTCAAAATTCAAAATTCAAAATTCAAAATTAAATTTCCCAGTCCCCAATCCCCAATCCCCAATCCCCAGTCCCCAATCCCCAATCCCTATGATTTACGAAGCACAACCACCTTTAGCATTCATTCCTCCGGCGTTTAATCCTTTGGTATTGCGATGTGTTCACCTGTTGCTACCAACGTGGATACGCACCCAAACTTCTATTAACCAAATTGAAGCAGAGAATGTAGAGGTTTTAGCAAATCTCTATAGCCAGTTTCAAGAGGGAAAAATTCGCTTTTTGTTAGCATTTCGCCATCCTAAAACTGAAGATCCTTGGGGTTTGCTGTATTTACTGTCTCGACTTGTGCCACAGGCCGCACGACAGGAAAATATAGCATTAAAATCGCCAATTCATGCTCATTTTATCTACGATCGCGGTATTCCTCTGTGGGCGGGTGACTATGTTGGCTGGATTGCATCAAAATTAGGTGGGACTCCCATTCAAAGGGGTAAGGCTGACTGGACGGGGTTACGTTCGGCGCGGGATTTGTTCGCGAATGGACAGTTTCCCATGATGGCTGCACCGGAGGGTGGAACTAATGGACTATCAGAAAAGATCAGTCCTATAGAACCAGGAATTGCTCAAATGGGTTTTTGGTGTGCTGAGGATTTGCAAAAGGCTGGACGCACCGAGCAGGTTTTAATTGTACCAGTTGGGATGAAATATAGTTATGTTGATGCACCTTGGAAGGCGATCGCGCAACTTTTAGATGAGTTAGCTGTTACTAGCGGTTTACCTATAGATACACCCGCAGCGAGTCAAGTTCCTGATTTGGAGTTCCTTTATCCCCGACTGTTAACTTTAGCTGAACATCTACTGTCTTTGATGGAACAGTTTTATACGCGCTTTTATCATCTGAAGTTGCCTACAGTCACGGAAGAAGTTAACCTTGACCGTAATCAAGCCTTAGCATTGAGATTACAAGGTTTATTGAATGCAGCTTTAGAAATTGCCGAGCAGTATTTTAATTTACAACCCAAAGGACAATTAATTGATCGTTGTCGGCGAGTAGAGCAAGCTGGATGGAATTATATTTTTCGGGAAGATTATAAGGATATCAAAGGATTGTCTGCTGTGGAAAAAGCATTAGGCGATCGCGTGGCGGAAGAAGCTAACGCTAGAATGTGGCACATGAGATTAGTAGAAAGTTTTGTGGCAGTTTCTGGTAACTATATCCGTGAAAAACCCTCAGTCGAAAGATTCGCCGAAACTGTTTTAATTTTGTGGAAAATGATTGCTCAAATTAAAGGCGATAAATCTTTCCAGCGTCCACCATTAGGTAAACAACGAGTAAAACTAACTATTGGTGAACCCATTTCTGTCTCAGAACGTTACTCAGCCTATAAAGAAAGTCGCTTAGGTGCAAGACAAGCTGTTGCTGATTTTACGAATGATTTACAACAGGCAATGGAAATGTTGATTTAACTGATTAACCACTGCCAAAGGAGCAAAATAATACCTAAATCCTTGTAATTAAAATCAAGTTTGGGTACTTTAAATTTAGCTATGAAACATAATTATGAAATTAGCTTATTTGGTTGCAGCACATAATACACCAAATCATATGTGTAGAATGCTGAAAGCATTGAATAGTGATCATGTTTACTTTTTTATCCACATAGATAAAAAAAGTGACATTCAGCCTTATCAAAAAAACCTGAATTTACCAAATATTACATTCATTCAAGAAAGAATATCTGTATATTGGGGGGAGTTTTCTCAAGTACAAGCAACTATCAATTTAATTAAATCAGCACTTAGCAGTGACATTAAATTTGATTATCTGATTTTAATTAGTGGTAGTGATTATCCTCTAAAAACTCCAAGTCAAATAAGTGATTTTTTTCTCAAAAATTCAGGTAAAGAATTTATCAATTTAGTTGAAATGCCAAACCCAAAAGCATCAAAGATGCTCGATAGGATTTATAAATATCAGATGCAAACGATCATAGATAAGACATATTATCGTACTTTGAATAAAATCATCAACTATGGCATTAACAAAATTATTCGTTGGAGAAGGAATTACAAAAAAGTTTTAGGAGATATGAAGTTATATGCAGGTAGTTCTTGGTGGGCTTTATCAACAGATGCGTGTCATTACATTTTATCCTACATTGATAATCATTCCCCAATGGTGAATTTTTTTAAGAATACATTTTTCCCTGACGAATCTTTTTTCCATACAATTATAGGTAATTCTGAATTTAGCGAAAATGTAACTCGAAATTTGACATATACTCAATGGCAAGCTACTTATCACCCAGAATTCATTAATATAGAACATTTAGAGATGTTCAAGAGGATGGGTACATTAAGAGCAGATGATGTGTATGGCAGAGGTGAGTTATTGTTTGCGAGGAAATTTCATGACAATAGCGCAGAAATTACTCAATTAATTGATGGTTGGATTCGGAATTATGAATAGAGACATGATGATACAGGACTTACGCGAAAATAACGTAACTCCTTCATTATGAGCGATAGGGAAGTCATCTTCCCTGACGCTGAGATTGCTTCCCTACACTTTGTTCCGGTCGCAATGACATTATTAGCCTTGCATAATTCCTATGATAATTATGGCTCTAATTTATCTTTGTCAATAAGCTACTTAGCAGTAGTCATTTCTTGCTGTAAAGGTATGGTAATTACAAATTCAGTTCCGCCTGTGGGAAGTGATAAACATTCTAAAGAGCCACCATGTTTGACTGTAATAATTTGATAGCTAATCGCTAATCCCATCCCTGTACCTTTACCAACAGGTTTAGTGGTAAAGAAAGGGTCAAATATCTGCTGTTTTAAGGTGTCTGGTATTCCTAAACCGTTATCAATAATACTGATTTTGACTTGATGAGAATTGATTAATTGAGTGCGGATGCAAATTTGTGGTTCGGCTTTATCTTTACTACATAATGATTCATCTACAGCGTCAATGGCATTATTGAGGATATTTAAAAAAACTTGATTTAGTTGTCCCGCATAGCATTCAACTAACGGACAATCCCCATACTCTTTAATTACTGCTATTTCTGGGCGTTGGTTATTACCTTTGAGCCGATTTTGTAAAATCATCAAAGTGCTATCGATGCCATCATGAATATTCACTACTTTCATTTCGGCTTCGTCTAAACGGGAAAAGGTTCGCAAAGAAAGTACAATATCTCTAATCCTTTCTGACCCATATTTGACAGATTTGAGGAGTCTAGGCAAGTCGGATTTCAAAAAGTCTAATTCAATCGAATTGGTAAAATCTTCAATTTCTGGTGCAGGTTGGGGATAGTTATTTTGATAGAGTTGCAATAGTGATAGTAACTCTTGTGTATAGTCATCAATGTGATTGAGGTTGCCGTAAATAAAGCTGGCAGGATTGTTGATTTCGTGTGCTACTCCTGCTACTAATTGACCCAAACTAGACATTTTTTCACTGTGAACTAGCTGAATTTGAGTATGTTGTAATTCTTTGAGTGTTTGCTGAAGTTTTTGGGTTTGTTGGCGCAATTGGGTTTCTGAATCCTGTAGGGCTATTTCTGCTTGTCTGCGTGCAGTAATATCGCGAAAATACCAAATTCTACCAAAATATTCTCCTGTACCAGAGCCAATCGGTGCGGAATATCTCTCAAAAGTTTTACCGGATTTGAGTTTGATTTCATCATGGCTACGTGCGTCTGGATGATCATAGAGGTACTCTACCTTAGCGAGAAATTCTTCTGGGTTTTCTAGTTGGTTGATTACCCATTCTAGAAGTAAGCGATCGCTCCCAGTCTGGATTAATTCCCCAGGAAGTTGCCATAATTCACAAAATCGCTGATTATATGAAGCTACTTGGCGATTTTCATCAATTACTAAAATAGCATCAATGGCAGCTTCCTTTTGGGCTTGGAGTATGGCATTAGTGCGGCGCAGGGTAGCCTCGGCTTGTTTAATTTGGGTAATGTTAGTGGCTGTACCAGTAATGCCGGTAATTTGGCCTTCTTCATCCTTTAAGGCGATCGCATGACACAATAGGTTCAGCGTACTATCATCCTTAGCTAAAACCAGCGTTTCATAATTACCTAAATACTCTCCTGCTAGTAGGCGGGAAATAATTTCTAATTCTTTGTCAATTGCTGCTGGTGGAACAAATTCACTATAATGACGACCAATCATTTCCTCTGGTTCATAGCCATAGATGTTTTTGACAGCTGGATTCACAAATCTCCAATTTCCTTGAACATCTAGCGACCAAATTATATCTTGGGAAGTTTCTACCAAGTGACGATACTTACTTTCACTTTCTTTGAGGGCTTGTTTTATCTGTATGCGCTTGATACCCAACGCCACTTCATTAGTAGCTAAATTTAAAGCTTCTAGGATTGATTCCGGTAAAGCTTGACGAGAAAACATTGCCATCACGCCAATTAAATTCCCATCCAAAATTAAAGGATATCCAGCAAAAGCTACCATCCCTTGTTCTTTTGCCCAAACTTTATTCCCTACACGGGGATCAGTTAAAACCTGATTCGTCAAGTGAGGTTGGCGTTCTTCAGCAATTAAGCCGATTTTAAACATACCCACAGGAACACGACTATGATCCCCGTCGATATGAGTATAAATTCCCGAACTAGCTTGAAGTTCTAAGACGTTTTCCGCTTCGTTTAACGTCCAAATACGTGCAAAGGCTGCATTTAAATGCTTCACCATTGCATCGGTACAGCACTTGAGTGTGGTTTGGAGATTGTAACTTTGGGTAATTGCAGAATTTATCTCTACCCGAAAAGCCGCTAAAGATGCTTTTTCTGCTAATGCTGCTTCTGCTTGTTTCCTAACTGTGATATCTTGAACTGTCCCTAAAATCCCAATGATATTACCTTCACAATCTTTGAGGAAAATCTTATTAGTTTCTAACCATAAAGATGTTTGATCTTCTGGCTGTTGATATTCCGAAATCTCATATTTACAGGTATGATTTGCCAGGAGTTCTGGTAAATCTTTAACACAAGCCAGTCGGATATTTTGCTGATAGGAATTAGATATTTCTTGATGCCAAGGTAGTTGACAGTCACTTTTATTGATAATCTCCGTAGGGGAATTAATTCCCACTAAATCAGCAAATTTCTGGTTACAACCTGAATAGACAAAATCGCGATTTTGCCAAAAAATTCCTTGAGGAATATTATCTATTACTGCTTGTAATAGCTGTTTAGAGGCATATAAATCCTCTGCTATTTGCTTGTACTTAGTTATGTCATGTATTGTTGTCACCAAAAACTGATTGTGGCTTTCATCCTCAAATAAACATTTTTTAGTGAGTACCCAACGTATTACACCAGCATCATCCGTCAGTTTTTCCTCATACTCTGAATTGATACCTTGAGTAAAAACTAATTCCTCTTGCTCCCATAGACTATCTGCTGCGGCTTGGGGTAACAAGTCATAATCAGATCTGCCAATAAATTGTTCTCGGCTACATTTCATTAAGTGACAATAGGCATCATTTAGCAATATGAACTGATGTTGACGGTTTTTTACGCAAATAGCGTCAGATATGGCGTTAAACATTAAAAAATGCGACTCCGTAGACGGATGATATTTGTGTTGTTTTTAATCAAGGTGAAGGTAAATAACTGTATGATTAAATACTGACTTAGTGAATATATAGTAATATTCACATAGGAACTTTTGTAGTGTAATTATACTTATTTGTAGTATTAATCACTAATTAGAGTGCTGATTGCTGAGTGGGGAGTGGGGAGTGAGGAGTGATTAGTTTTTCTTCTCTGCTTCCTCTTGCTTCCGCAAAGCAATGGGATACTCTTGTAGTTGTAATTCCCTTCGGGTGTGGCTGAATTTAGCAATAATTTTTGAAGATGTGTCCTATCGGTGTTCGTACCAGTAATTCAACGGTTGCTTTAGAAACAGGTACAGCGAAACTGTGGCTGTTGTTGGTAGGAGTGAATCAATATCAGGATGAGCAAATACCTAGTTTGCGTTACCCTGCTGTAGATTGTCAGGGTTTAGGAATGGCGTTAGATGCAGCCACCCAAGGATTCCCCGAACGAGAGTTAAAAATTTACCATGATTTTGGGGAGCAGCCTTTATTGGAGAATGTACGCTTGAGTCTCAAAACAATGGCGGCTGCAACTAAACCCAATGACACTATTTTGTTTTACTTTTCTGGACATGGGATGCTTGAGCCATCAAGTAAACAGGTGGTGTTATGTCTCCAAGATACTCAAACAGACGACTTAATTAATACAGGGTTAAATTTACAAGAATTATTACAGGTGTTAGCTGATTGTGCAGCTGGGCAACAATTAGTTTGGTTGGATGCTTGCCATAGTGGTAATTTGAGCTTTTTGGGTGCGAGAGGTGAAATATCGACGGAATTGAACCCTACACCAGAGTTAGTGGAACTATTACGACAACGCGCCAGCAAACAAACAGGATTTTATGCTTTATTATCTTGCGATCGCCAGCAGCAATCTTGGGAATTTCCACAGTTGGGGCATGGTGTATTTACATACTATTTAATTCGGGGATTACGGGGAGAAGCGGCAGACTCCCAAGGTATCATTGCAGCTGATAGTTTATACCGTTATGTCTATCAACAGACTGTAGCCTATATTCAAAAAGCCAATCAGCAATTACGAGTCATTAACCAACTCAAAAAAGGCCGGGGGGAAAATTCCATCCATGCTGAATATCCCTCCCAAACACCGAAGCGCATTGTTGAAGGTGTGGGAGAGGTAATTTTAGGAATTAAACCCCTCCCAAAAGGGATCACCAGACATCCACGACAAGCACTGATTGTAGAAGGACTCCCCAAAAACAACATCCCTTCTGCTTTGTGCAGTATTTTCCAGACTGCGGGGGACTTTACCACCAATTCTTGGACTGTGGGAGGTAAAAACGCCAGTGCAGATATTCACAAAGCCATTCAAAAATGTCTGTTGTCAGAATCTTTTGCGGAATCTTCCCCAGATGCGGCTATTGGCATAGACACCGCCACCGTGTTGTTATATCTGCGAGGTAACATTCAGGAAACACCAAGCAGCGAAGCCATCTTTGTGTTAGCTAATGATATTACTATTAATCGTTCCTGGTTGAGAAAACAATTACGGCGTTGCACTTCCCAACAGATTATTATTTTAGATTGTCCTGGACAAGCTGCTATTGGTGTGGCATCAGTGCGGGAGTGGGTAGAAGAATTGCAATTAGGAACAGATATCGGTCAATGTTTAATTGCTTGTGCTACCCCAGCTACACAACCAGAACAATTTGCTAAGGCTGTGCAGAAGATTTTAACTCCTACAACTCCCCATACAGGATTAACCGCAGCCGGATTAATTACCCAATTACAATTAGATTTAGCCGCCACAGATAATCAGTTGTATTTTTGGTTATCTGGTTCCCAGGGAATCATCGAAGTTTTACCAGAAACTACCTTGGTAGTGGGTGAGAGTGTTAGCCAAAATCAAGAGGATAGCGATGATTTGAGTTCCTCTGTGGGTGTAGACTATACAACCTTGCGAGACTTATTAAAAGCTCAAAGATGGTTAGAGGCGGATGGGGAAACTACAAACTTGATGCTCAAGGTAGCTCATCGCGAACAACAAGGCCAATTAGACTTAGACAGTCTAGCTAACTTTCCCCGCACAGACTTATTTACAATAGATAAACTGTGGGTGAAATACAGTCAAGGACGCTTTGGTTTTAGCGTGCAGCAGCGCATCTGGCAGAGTTTACAAGGGAATAGTCCTAATGATCCCGTCATGGCATTAATGATTGGCAACAAAAAAGCCGCCGCCGCCGAAACCTGTATTGATTTTGGTCATCGGGTAAGATGGCGTGAGAAAGATGCTTGGGTAAATTACACAGATTTTATTGCTGATGACAACGCCCCCGCAGGATATTTACCATATTACGGCTTTTTTGCACCAGTTTGGCGAGTCAAAGTTTTAGGTGTGTGGGAATGGCATAGTGCGATCGCCACTGCCTCTTGGTGGCAATTATGTGAGGCTTTGTTGGGAGTGCTGAGTGATGAGCGCTGAGTGCTAAGTGGGGAATGTAAGCAAGCTGTGCGTAGCGTCTCTTGTTGTGTAGCTTGCTTCCCGTAATAACGGGAATTGCGTTAGCGTACTACTCCGTGGAAGCAAGCTACGCGGTAGCGTCTCGTAGAGAAGCGGGGCGTTAGTCCATTGCGAACTGCGAATTGCGAATTGCGAATTGCGAATTGGTTCTATTCTTGCACCCAAACGGATACAGAACCACCTAAGCAACGAAATTCACCCCAACCCCATTCGTTGGTATATACGGGTTCTTTGATGTGCTGTGTTAAATCAACGAATTTTGTGTTGGGTTTACCAACTTCCATCCATTTATTACCTGCTGCGCCATCACTCATAATTACAGCCATTGCTTGGGGATGATCTTGATCACCTAAGCGAGTCCAGCCGATAGTATTCCAATGATCGAAATAATCGTACTGTGGCCCATAGGCATAATGCTTGCGTGCGTACATTAACTTGTCAATTATCCAACGGTGAGAGGGCATAAAAATCTTGTAGCGATTGCCATCTTTTCCCCAGTCTTCATATTCTGCACCGTAGTAATCGGCATGAAAGACGCAAGGATAACCTTCTTGTCTTAACAAAATAATGGCGTAGGCTAGGGGTTTAAACCAAGGTTCAACTACAGATTCCAATGCTTGTAATGGTTGTGAATCATGATTCTCTACAAATGTCACAGCATGGGTAGGACGTTTTTGCATCATTGTGCCATCTAAAATCCGGCGCATATCATAATTGCCTCCAGATTTACTGGCTTGATGGAAGTTGTAATGTAGTGGTACATCAAAAACTGACATTTTGCCCCGAACAGCATCAACATACCAAAGTAGAGTATTCACATCGTTGTACCAATACTCTCCAACAAAGAATAAGTCCTTACCAGCGTGGCGTTCTAGTTCATCTATCCATTGGGGAAAGAACCAAGCTGAAATATGTTTAATGGCATCTAAACGGAAACCGTTGACATTTGTGTTATCAAGATACCACTTACCCCAATATGTGATTTCACCCCTTACCCAATCATTTTGAAAATCGAGGTCACAACCCATTAAATAGGCAAAATTACCGTTTTCTAAGGCTACATAATCATCAAATTTTTTGCCTTCTAGTAAATAAATCGTGCTGCGATCGCCACTGTTATATTCGTTATAATCAACTGCATCAAAATGCCACCAGTGCCACTCAAAATTAGAATATTTTCCTTGTCTTCCAGGGAAAGAATAATGAGTGTATGTCTTAATATTTTGCAACCCGCCTTTAGGATTCAGGCGGTTATCTTGAGGAAAAGGTGTTGCGTTTGGTGTTTCTACTCCATCACCACCCATCTTATGATTTAGCACTGCATCTGCATAAACTTGTAAACCATGCGTTTGCAGAGATTTAATCGCATCAATATATTGCTGACGCGTACCGTATTTTGTTCTGACAGAGCCTTTTTGATCAAACTCACCTAAGTCGAATAAATCGTAAACACCATACCCTACATCATACGCATCGGCAAATCCTTTATAGGCTGGTGGCAGCCACAAAGCTGTAAAACCTGCTTCTGCTAATTCGGCGGCGGAAAACTCTACTTTGTTCCACAAATTGCCATCATTAGGGATGTACCAGTGGAAATATTGCATCATTGTGCCGTTAATTTGTGCCATATTATTGTTATGTCTGTAAATATCTTCTTGAAAGAAAACTACAGCAGTAATCTATGGCAATTCGGAATTATCAATGTGATTTATAAGCGATAATCTGGAAGAAATATTTAAGAAAATCAGCTACAGATTATTAATTGTGAACCCAAGCTACTAATCTCAAATCAATCAGAACACAAGCTCATAATTCACAGTGATTTGTTATTCAAAACCCCAACCTTTTCAAAAAGTCGGGGTTCTATAATCTCTCATAATTTATCTGACAAACTACTATATCTCTCCTCCCTTGTCTTCCTTGTCTCCCTTATTCCCCTTGTCTCCTCCTCACCCTCTGTGAACAGAAATAGCCTCCTCTGAATTCCACTGAGATCCTAAACAAAACTCATCTACCCAAGAAGCCAGATTACTAGCATTTGTATGGGCTTTAGAGTGGACTTTGTGAGCAGATTTAGACGGTTTTTTATGGACATATTGCCCATTTTGAGGAATTTCCGCCACTGTTCTCGGTATTATTAATGTCTTCGGTTTACCTGGAACCTCCGTAGTAATTGCCAAGGAACTAACTACCTTGCCATTTTGGGGTTTGATAGTAGTTAATGCTAGGGATGTTAAAGGTTTGTCTTTTTTCGGTACTTCTAAAGTAACGGCGAATACCTGTCCTGCTGGAGAGGATGATTTATGAATAGTGGGATGAATATTCATTTTTCCATTAGTGGCGGCTTTTTGGTATATTACAGGCTGTTCACCACCTACCACCTGCGGCACTGGCTGATGTAGAGTAGGCATGACCACTACATTGGAAGCATTATGCTCTTTAGTTGACACAGGGGAAGCATCATAAACAGTTAAGGCCATTGATGTTACAACTTCCTCTGGATATTGCTGTTCTTCCTCCAACGGGGTGAGAGCTAAATCCATCTGAGAATTAATTAGGCTGAGTTCTTTGTCAGGATTAAAATTGAGACCTAAAGCCGTAACTATCTCATCAGGATTGTTATTGAGTTCCATCACAAAAGCCAAAATTTCGTCAAAATCTGGCTCTAAAACAGATAGTGTTGCTAGGATAAACCCAGACGAAGGACGACGTACACCGCCGTAGTTAGCCCAAACCCTCATTTTGACTAACCAAGAACGATTCTGCTCATAATAATTCAACCACTTGCTCTTTAAGGATTGACGCAGCTCCTGAATATTCATCGGATGTCTCGCTTCAGTCAAAAATAGTGCATTTACAGTTATCGGTTATCGGTTATCAGTGCAAGGAAAACTTGATCACTGTTGACTGTTGACTGTTCACTGATTTATCGGAAAAAGTTAGATTTAAAACCGGACTTGCGTCCAAAAATCCTTGTTTCCCTCGGCGCAGCCTCTCTTAGAGAAGGTAGGTAGAAACCCCAACACCAGTTCTCTAAAGTCGGGAAACCCGCCCACGCCACTTCCCCTTGTGGATGGCTGTCTTTAATTTTGAATTTTGAATTTTGAATTTTGAATTGATTTATCCCTGGGGATGAAACCGATAATAGAGCATCCGTTGCACTCTTTGACCACCTATTAAATGCTTTTCTACTAACATCGGGACTTCATAGGGTTGAATACCGCTATACCAAACCATTTCCGGCAAAATCAACACCATCGGCCCGTTACCACACTGTCCCAAGCAACTGCTAGGAGTTACCACTACATCAGGAACAGGTAAAGCCACAAAAGCTGCTAAAACGTCCTTCGCACCTTGCTTTTTACAAGTGCGATGTTGACAAACTCTCACACATCTAGGTAGAAAACTGGGGTTTGTCGTGCTGGCATTCAATTCTTGAGTAAAATTGCTCATGAGTCACCTTTCCCACCCTGTAAAAATTCAGTCAATAGTCTACAGTCAAAAGTCAATAGTCTATGGTCACAAGAAATCGAGACTTATCCAAAAATTCGTTTTTGATCATTGTTGCGGAAAACTCTGATACTGTTTGGCGGATAAATTCAACGCTCTTAACTAATGACTAATGACTAATGACTAATGACTATTGACTAATCTACTGACAATCCTTTAGATGCTAACCATTCGCGGTTGAATATCCGGGACTGATAGCGAGAACCACTATCACATAGTATAGTGACAATGGTATGTCCTGGGCCTAATTGCTTGGCTAAAGCTACGGCTGCGGCGACATTGATACCTGTAGAACCACCCATTAATAAGCCATCTTTCCGCAATAGCTGATATACTACCCGCAAAGCTTCTGTATCATCAATTTGGATTGCGTCGTCAGTGGGTACGTCTCCCATGTTAGCGGTAATACGGCTGTTACCGATGCCTTCAGTAATAGAACTACCTTCTATTGTAATCTCTCCGGTTTTGACGTAGCTATAAAGACCGCTTCCCATTGGATCAGCCACTACACATTTAATTGCAGGGTTTTGTTCTTTGAGGTACATAGATACACCGGCAAATGTTCCTCCTGTACCGGTAGCGGCTACCCAACCGTCAACTTTACCGTCGGTTTGCGCCCAAATTTCTGGCCCTGTGGTTTCGTAGTGGGCGCGACGGTTAGCTAAGTTATCGAACTGATTAGCCCAAATGGCGTTTTCCATTTCTGCTGCGACTCTACCAGATAACTTGACGTAGTTATTGGGGTCTTTGTAGGGGACGGCTGGAACGGGACGCACTTCTGCACCCAAGGCGGTGAGTGCATCGATTTTTTCTTGGGATTGGGTGTTAGGAATGATAATCAAGCATTTGTAGCCTTTAGCATTGCAAATATGGGCGAGTCCAATCCCTGTATTACCGGCTGTACCTTCTACTACCGTACCGCCGGGTTTGAGCAAACCTTTTTCTTCTGCATCTTGAATAATGTACAGTGCGGCTCGGTCTTTAACTGAACCACCAGGATTGAGAAATTCGGCTTTACCAAGGATTTCACACCCTGTTTCTTCACTGAAGCTGTTTAACCGAATGAGTGGGGTATTGCCAACAGTGCCTATGAAACCATTTTTAATGTCCATCGTGATTCTACTTGAGTAATTACCTATAAAAATTGTGGCTCATAGTGGTGGCATCATTACTCAAAAATGGGGAACAGGGAATGAAGAATGGGAAAAGTGCGATCGCACTAAAATAGTGATTTTACTGGGGTTATCAATTATTTACGTAAGTTAATATACATTAATTTGGTACGTGATAACATCATTAACATCATCCTTCATGGGGTGGACATCCATGACATCTCAACATAATCGCCCTGACGAACTAGAGCAACGGGAAAGGTTACTACGGGAGAAAGAAGTAGAAATACGTCTCCGAGAAATGGAACAAGAAATGTCTGCAAATAATCCACCATTACATAAGACGGTGAGACACCAAGCAGAAGATTCTCCCAAACCTTGGATGAAAAAAGCCATTCTTGCTGGAAAACTCTTTACGCTTGGTGTAGTAGCTTTAGTTGCTGTGAGAATAGCATCTGTTTTAGCAGGTTTTGTGATTATAGGAGTTTTGGGTTGGGTAGCTTACAAGCTATTTGTGGAAAATAGCAAAAAGTCATCTTAAATTAAGGGATAATTTTCATGGTAAGTCAAGTAGCATCTGATCAATTTATTCAAGACTTGGAACGGATTTCTCAAGTCCGTTCTGAGATGGCAATGTGTTTACAAAATCTATCTCAAACTATTCATCAAGCTGAGTTAGATGGAGAATATTCTTCTGGTAAACTCAGTTTAGAACGAGATTTAGAAGATATTGACATAGCTAGTAAGAATCTCAAAAAAGGTGTGTTTCGCCTACTGGTTTTAGGCGATATGAAACGGGGTAAAAGTACATTTTTGAATGCTTTAATTGGCGAAAATTTACTTCCTAGTGATGTTAACCCCTGTACCGCAGTCTTAACTATTTTGCGGTATGGTGCAGAAAAAAAAGTGACGATTCATTTTAATGATGGCAAAAGTCCACAGGAACTAGATTTTCAGAGTTTTAAATATAAATATACAATTGATCCAGCAGAAGCTAAAAGGTTAGAACAGGAGAAAAAACCAGCATTTCCTGATGTTGATTATGCAGTGGTTGAGTATCCTTTAACTTTGCTCGAAAAAGGCATTGAAATTGTTGATAGTCCAGGATTGAATGACACAGAAGCGCGCAATGAATTATCTTTAGGATATGTGAATAATTGTCATGCAATTTTGTTTGTGATGAGGGCTTCTCAACCTTGCACTTTGGGTGAGCGTCGTTATCTTGAGAATTATGTTAAAGGGCGTGGTTTATCGGTTTTCTTCTTAATTAATGCTTGGGATCAGGTAAAAGAATCATTGATTGATCCTGATGATACAGAAGATTTACAAGCAGCAGAAAATAGACTCAGAAAGGTTTTTAAAGCGAATTTAGGGGAATATTGTTATGTAGATGGTCAGGATATTTATGATGAGCGTGTATTTGAATTATCATCAATTCAAGCACTAAGACGACGCTTAAAGGATTCCCAAGCTGATTTAGCTGGAACTGGCTTTCCAGAATTCATGAGTGCGCTTAATACTTTTCTTACCAGAGAAAGAGCGATCGCGGAACTCAGACAAGTCCGAACCCTAGCCAGACAAGCTGTGAACCATACCCGCGAAGCTATAGAACGCAGAATTCCGTTATTAGACCAAAATGTGGCAGAATTAAAATCCCGCATTGATTCTGTAGAACCAGAGTTTAAAAAACTCACCGATATTCGGGATCAATTCCAGAAAGAAATTTTCAATACTAGAGACTCACAAGCGAGAAAAATTTCTGAATCATTTCGTAGTTATGTAATGAATTTGGGTAATACTTTTGAAAGTGATTTTCTGCGCTATCAACCAGAATTAAATCTGTGGGATTTTCTTAGTAACGGTAAGCGAGAAGCTTTTAATGCAGCACTGCAAAAAGCCTTTGAACAATATATGGCCGATAAATGTGCAGCTTGGACTTTAACTGCTGAAAAAGATATTAATGCAGCTTTTAAAGAATTATCTCGGAGTGCGGCGCAGTATGGCGCATCTTATCATCAAGTTACAGAAAGAATTACCGAAAAGCTCACCGATAAACAAGTTAAAGTCAATGCTACTAGTAGTAACACAGAGGATGATAACTCTCCAAGCTGGGCAAAATGGGCTATGGGATTATTATCCCTTTCGAGAGGGAATTTAGCTGGTGTAGCAATGGCTGGTGCTGGATTTGATTGGAAAAATATTCTGTTAAATTATTTCACTGTCATTGGTGTGGGAAGTATCATCACCGCAGTTACAGGTGTGATGCTTGGCCCTATTGGATTCGCTTTACTGGGTTTAGGAGTGGGTTTTTTACAAGCAGATCAAGCGCGTAAAGAATTAGTCAAAACCGCTAAAAAAGAGTTAGTGAAATACTTACCGCAAATTGCTAATGAGCAATCACAGGTTGTATATGATGCGGTGAAAGAGTGTTTTGATAGTTATGAAAAAGAGGTAAGTAAGCGAATTAATGATGATATTAATTCGCGTAAATCGGAGTTGGATAATTTACTCAAGCAAAAACAAACACGGGAAATCAATCGAGAGGCTGAATTAAGACGACTGAAAACTTTGCAAGAAAATATCATCGCTCAATTACAAAAAATTGAGGCGGTGTATAGTAATCTTTTAGCTGCTTATAGCTAGGCTCTAGTTCCCTCCCCTTTTTCTAGGGGAGGGTTAGGGTGGGGTAAAAATATTTGATATTTTCAAATAGTCTCTAACGCAGAGTAACGCGGAGGTTTACGCAAAGTAACGCAAAGTAAGAAGATAAGTTTTGTGCTGCGGGGTAAAATAACTCTGGTAACAGGTAATGGAAATATGCCACAACAGGATATAAGATATAAAGATTTAGTAGATGCGTTGAAATCTGCGTCTAATTTATTGGGGCTGGAACGGACATCACAGTTATATCAAGATATAGTTAATATTGGTAATTATTTAACTAATCCTAATTTTAGAATTGCGGTTTTTGGCCCTTTCAATCATGGTAAGTCTACTTTATTAAATGCTATCTTAGGCACTCGGACATTACCTATAGATTTAATTCCCACGACAGGCGCAGCTATCACTGTCAAATATGGTTCTGATGTGAGAACTCGCATTATGTTGCGAGATAGAACTGAAGTCTATCGCAGTGGAACGGAAATTTTACAACAGTACGCAATTTTAGATGGGGATCGACAGATGCGGAAAGATGTCGCATCTGTTGAAGTTTTTTGTCCTCATACTTTTTTAGAAACTGGTGTGGAGTTTATTGATTTACCAGGAACTAATGATAGAGATGAGCAGGATAATTTAGTACGAGAGCAACTTTTTAGTGCAGATTTAGTTGTGCAGTTATTAGATGCGCGTAAATTGATGACGTTGGGTGAACGGGAAAATTTACGTGATTGGTTATTAGATAGAAATATTAAAACAGTTATTTTTGTTGCTAATTTTATTAATTTACTTGACCCTGAAGAACAAAAACAAGTACAGAATCGACTGCGATTTGTGGCGGAAAGTTTTCGTGCAGAATTACCCCCTGGTTTCAGTAATTTATATCGTGTGGATGCTTTACCAGCCTTACGCGCTAGGTTAAAAGGTGATGTAGCTGCGGCAAGTAGTAGCGGCTTAGTGGCGTTTGAGACGGCTTTGCAAAATGTTGTGAGTATTTTACAACAAAATCGGGGTGATGTGAGGTTGCCGAGAGTAGAGGCGATCGCATCCCAAATTCAATTAGCATTGAAGCATAAAATTGACCCCATCGTTAATGAATTTAAAGTTGTTGATGATAAGCAAAATGCTAAAATAGAAATTAAACAGAAAGCTAAAAATCTTATTAACCAAGGATTTAATCAGAGTTTATCTGAGTTAAGAGATTGGTTATCTTTACCCAAATTATTAACTAAATATCAAGCTGATGGGGCTGTTGCCTTGGCAGAAAATAACTTTAAATCTTGGCAAACTAATAATTTGAAAAAAGATTTAAATGATTTACAGTTAGCCGTGATGAAATGGCTATATCAAGCCTATGATTTTTTCAAAGAAGAACGTCCCGAAGATTTATTAGTTCCTTTCCCTCCAGAACCACAAATTACTTTACCCCCCAAGTCAGATAGTAATGAATTATTAAGTGAACCAGGAGCAGTGGCGGTAGGTGGTGGGATTGGTTGGTTATTAGGCGGGCCTGTAGGTGCTGCTGTGGTTGGGAGTATTTCTTATCTTTTGAATAAAAACATTCAAAAGCTGGAAGAAAAATCATCGAACGAATCTTATCATCAACAAGTAGCAAGAATTTGTATCACTGCAATAGAAGATTACTTATCACAGTTTAGTCGTCAAGCCTTAGCAATACTATCTGAATTTGAACATCAAGCTGAAAAAGTTATTTACTTCCAAATCGCTCAAGAACCAGCAGATATAACTAAAAAACGGGAAGAAATAAGGCGACTACAACAGGGATTTAATCAATTACTAACTGAGTTAGTCAAGGCTAAAATTCCTACTAAGTATCAGCCATATATAGAAATACCTAAAGTTAGTCAACACCAACCTCAACAAAAGTCTTCTCGACAGCAAGAACGCATTTATACACGTCCACCACAACCGGAAAATACAGCTAAAACTACTGAGAAAAAAGTCGAACCACCAAAACAACAAGTTTATTCATCACCACCACCAAAAACCACACCCGCACCCAATCCCGCAGAGCTAGAAGAAAAGTTTCGTAAATGGGAACTAGATGAAGAAATCGCCCAAATTAAAGCCCAAATGCGTTCTCCTGGTTATCAAAATAATCAGCAGCAAACAACCAAAACTCAAAATCAGCAAGCACCTAAACCACCCCAAAGCGAAGCTGAAAAAGATAAAATTGCGCGCGCTTATAAAATCTTAGGTTTACCGCAGGATGCAGCCTTTGCTGATGTTAAACAGACTTATAAAACTTTAGTGAAAAAATGGCATCCAGATTTATTTGTTAACCAACCCCAAATGCAAAAACAAGCGCAGGAAAAAATGCGTTTGTTTAATGAAGCTTATACAGTTTTATCTGAGAAGAAATAGGGGTGTAGAGGAAGAGAGAAACCGGGATAAACCCGGTATAATTTTGTATTACCTCTGCAATCGCAGTGTTAGAGACACGGTAGCTGTGAGCATTTGAGGGATGCGCCAAGAAACAAGCGATCGCCTGATAACATCAATTACAGGCTTTTCCTTAAAAGTAGAAGCCTGCTCATCTAACAACACCTGTCTGACTCGTCCCTTACTTATCTGCAACTCAAACACTAAATCCCCACTGGAATATATAAACAATGAGGCAGATTTTAAATGCTGAGTTAGAAGCGCAACCATTTGCTCATTTAATCCCGTCACACTCACAACCTGTAAACGCTCAACAGGATCAACTTTCTCTACAAGTTCTTCTGCTTCTAATAAGTCTACATCCTCAAAATCTTCATCAAAACTACGGTAATATCTTGCTGCAAATTTCGGAGGTGAGGGTGCTTCACACAGAAAACTCTCTGCTTCCGGTGCGCCTGGAGATTCTACTCTCCGCTTACGTTGCAAAAACTCAGGCGCAGGAGATATTGCACTTACTCTGGGAGCAAAAGCACTAAAAGCACTACCATAAATACCTTGATAGCTGATATCTTCAGCCATTTCCACAGGTACTTGCACCGAAACTGAACCCTGACGCGAATCAACTCGCACATCATCACTCACCGCCACAAAAGCTGTATATTGCGACAACAGTTGATAAGTCAAAGCCGTATCTGTCACTGTTTCCACACCCAACTTAGTGTCACCACTCACCATCTGATTCATTAATTCCTTGATGCGGGAACGTCCCCAAAGTTGGGCAATGGCGGGGTTTCCTGCTTCCTCAAAGTCTAAGTTAAAGGTATGCTGATAACGTGTACCACCCGCAGCAATTCCCGTAATGTGGAGTTTTCCCCCACGCGCATCAGGCTTTTTACCAAATAAAACTAACGGCTGTTCCGCAAATAAATCTGGTGGTGTAGCAGGATAGATAATTGGCGCATCACCATCGCCTTCCCATTGCAAATTAATGTTAGTCAAAACTGGATTATTAATCTGACGGTAGAATTTATCGACTACCTCATGCGTTGGTTCATCGTGGCGAATTATCTGCGCCATCCCTCGTCCTAATTCTGCAATGCGGTTGAGTAAAAACCGATTAACAGAACTACCTGCACCAAAACTATAGAGGCGGTTTCCTGGTTGCAGATGTTGTTTCACCTCTGCAAGAATTTGGTTTTCATTGCCGATATAACCATCAGTCAACAATACAATACTTCGCAACCGTCCGGGATCTGTAACAGGGAAATTCAACACAGCACGAATTCCGCGTAACATCTCCGTGCCGCCGTTAGCCGTCAATCGATTAATATAATTGATGGCTCTAGTGCGATTTTGAGAATTATTAGCCAGGGGAACAGGCGATAGTTGCCGAGTCGTATCAGAGAAATCAATAATACTAAAAGTGTCATCAGGATTAAGTCCATTAATAAAGCGGCGCATCAACTCTTGACATTGCATCAATGGCGCACCCATTTGTGAACCGGAAGTATCAATGAGAAACACCACATCTTTAGGAACCACCTGATCCTGACGATACTGAAGTGCAGGAATTAGATATAGTGCAAAATGTCCACCCCGTTTATCAGCTTGGCTGAGTACGGTAGCTTGAGTAGATTCGCCAGCTACTTGATAGCGTAAAATCAAATCTTTATTCGGAATAGTATCCCCACCCGCTAACTTCACCAACACCCGCTTTTCTGCATAACTTATCTGAATTTGGTGAGAAGGAGACTGGACATTCTGCACCTCAACCCCCGCATCAATTTCTACCGTGACATTAATATCGTGGGGCGATCGCGTACCCGATGGTAAGATAGGTGCATTCAACCGTGAACCATCGGGAACTATATCTGTATCTTGATTTTGCCTCATCGGTGCAGTAGCTGAACCTACACCGCCTACATTTCCCTCAATTGGTATCCCTGGAATGTAACGGGGAGCAACCACCATCGGGAAAACAAACTCATAATTACCCGCAGTAAATTTCAAACTTTCAGAGTAGCGAATAATCACATCAATTTGCTCACCCGGTTGAATGTTGGCGAGAGATTGAGTAAAAATATTGTCCCGTTCTTGTTCCAACAGCCCGGCGGTGCGTCCTTGCTGCTTCGCTTGCTCGTAGATTTGCTGTGCTTCTTGGCGTTTTTTAATACTACCTTTAATAGTCTTATCACCAATCCGAATCAGCATATCATCAACAGCAGCCTCATCTGGTAATGGGAAGATATAAACAGCTTCTAACGTAGTTGTGAAAGGATTTTCAAAACTTTGGGTAACTTCCACCCGTGAGATATTACCCGCAATTTTGGCTTGCATCTCAGTGTGCTTAAGGGGGAAAGCAATTTGCTGTTGTTCAGGCGTTTGAACATATAAGCCACCAGCTTGGCGTTCTAAAGGTTGAGTCATATAAGTTACCTCACGCTTTGATGTTATATCTCTAGCGTAAGTGCGGTTACTTGGCAGATATGCTCAGTTTTGTGTTCAGTCGATGCTCAGTGTCAAATGATATTTTTCGATAACAGACTGAAATTGTTATTTTAACTCAACTACATGGGTAATATGTATTTAAAAGAATGTAATTTATTTTACTAAAACTCCTCAAAAACCGTGAATAAGTCACAAGCGATTAATCTACTGGAAAACGAGGGATGGACAAAAGCAGATGCTATGCGAGCGTTGGAATTGATTGACTTTAAAACCAATCCTGATGAAATTACTATTCGGCGAGCTACTTCACGTTTTGCGGGTACAGAACTCATTAATCGCCAACGGCTCCAAGCTGCTCAGAAAGGTATGGTAACAAAGAAAAATAAAGAGATTGAAATAACTCATCACGAATATACAGCTAAAATCAACGGATTAAATCAGTCTTACCAAAAAGAACAAGAAAAATATGCAACCCAAATTCAACATCTATCTAACACAAATAAAGTGTTAGAGACTCAACTTCAAAATGCAAACACTCAAAATAATGAGTTAGTTAAAGCTAATCAACAATTACAAAAAGATAATAAAGATTTGAAAAATATCATAGATGGAATCAAACTCAAGCTGACTATGAATATCAAACAACTTCTCCAGTATGAAGACAGTGAAATTCGGAAAGCTTTAATCCATATGTTTAAATCTACACTTGGCTAGGCAATTTGTCTTATGGCTAAAAATAAAAGAAAATACCAGGGTATGAGTTATCGATTGATTCAAGTCAATAATTCTAACAATAGACTAAAACTGCATAAGAAAGACCAAATATGGTTAAAGGAGAACAACTATAAAAATATTGGATGGAATCATGTAATTGCTCTTTATGAAAAAATTGCAGAACTCTTACAAGAGTATCATTTAAATGATTTAACACTGGAAGAATTATTCTTAGAAGCTGATCGGATAGGTAATAAATATCAAACTTCTCAAGAAATTAATAATTTTAATCAACAGTTAGCTGTAGAAGTAAATGCAATTGCAGAAGCTATAGATAATCAGTTTCCTGACACAGAAATAGAGTTTATTGATTTTAGTAATAATTACCAAGGTTCAAAGAATAATAGAAATCATCGAAAATACTATAGAACTACAGGGTATTAATTAAATCTTATGAATCTAGAAAATAAAGGTCTTAGAGAATTATTTTCTTTAGCCAATCAGATTGGTAATAAGCGTTATCACAAACTTACACATCAAGACTTTGAAAAATACAGAGAATTTGATTACTGGCGTTATGTCGATGGTGATTATGAGTGTGGAACTACCCAAGAAAGTAGAGATTGGGTGACGGAGAATTCAGATAGTTACTGTCCCATTTGTGAGCAGCATTACTCAGTAAAGGGTGGTAAAACCATTGATCATAAGTTACCGCGATCGCAATATCCTTGGTTATCAATGAATTTTCACAACCTATGGGTAATTTGCCGAGATTGTAATCAAGAAAAGAGCGAAATGAATTGGTATGAATATGAACATTATATATTTATCAATTATCCTGATTGGTATCCTGCGGTGAAAGCAGCACGTCCCAAGTTACTGCTCCATTCATTAAAAGATTAACTTAGGAAATTATTCATGGCTGCAAGATTTTTGATAGGTGAGGTATCGCTAACAATAATCATAACCTGCCCATATTCTGCAAGTTTTTGATGTCTTGTTCAAAATCGTCCACGCCGTAGTGAACCGGAATTTGACGACTGGAAAGCAAATGCTGAAATGCAATGCGGTTCATCCCTGCTAAACGACTGGCTTGAGCAAGGGTGAGTTTTTCTTTCTGAAACAGCATCACTGCAATTTCTTGTTTCAGTTCAGCATCAGTCATGCGGGTTGCAGCTAAAATTTCATCAGGAATAACGATGTTCATGGCTGGATTTATCTCTACATCACTATTTTATTGATTTGTATGAGTAGAAAGTTCTGTTAAGTCAAAATAGAGACGATCTGCTCAGTTAACTGATATATGTCAAACTCGCTCAAAGCATCAAAAACTGGACTGGAAATTGTAGACAAGGCGCGAAAACGTCTTGGCTGGACGAAAACTAGTACGGCGCGTTGGTGGCAAGATGCTCACACTTCTAGAGCTACTTTACGGCGATTTTGGCAGGGCGATCGCATTCAACAAGAAATTTTCATCGCCATCTGTCAGGCTGTTGGCATTAAGGATTGGCAAAGTATCGCAGAAATCCCTAACGCAGACTTCGAGGAAACCTCTACACAATACCTCGACTGGGATGAAGCACCTGATGTTGAAAGCTTTTATGGACGCAATCAAGAATTAATTCAGCTAGAAGAATGGATTATAGCCCATCGCTGTAAACTAATCACTATTACAGGGATTGCTGGCATTGGTAAAACTGCTCTGGCTCTGGCTTTAGCTGACCGTCTTCAGTTACAATTTGATGGCTTAATCTGGAAAACCCTTCATTCTGCACCATCCCTGCTTTCGCTGTTAGATGGACTTCTCCACACCTTTAAGCAAACTCCGGTTGATGATATTCCCTCAGATACAGCAAAACTCATTCACCATTTACAACAGCGTCGGTATTTATTAATACTTGATGGATGGGATGAGTCAGAAAAACACTATCATCAATTTATCCAGAAATTAAGCCGCGCTCATCATCAAAGTTGCATTATCCTCACTAGTCGAGAACAACCAAATCTCATTGAATCGAATACTAAAACAGTTCGCAGTCTCACGTTGACAGGATTACCAAAAGCTGATGCTGTGGAACTATTACAAGCCAGAGGATTTACAGGTAAGGAAATCGGACTATCACCCCTGATTCAACTTTATCGCGGCAATCCTTTGGCACTCAAACTAGTTACGCCATTGATTCAATCGGTGTTTGGCGGGAATATTGCAGCTTTTCTGAGTCAAAATACGATAGTGATTGGCGATCGCTTGCGTGCTATCCTCAAGCAACAGTTTGAGCAACTGTGTGATTTAGAACAAAATATTCTTTATTGGTTAGCAATTTGGCAACAACCAATTTCTTTTAGCCGCTTGCAAACTCATTTACTCATTTCTCTCGACCCAGCTACAATTTTAGATGCTATTGTCAGCTTAGAGAGGCGATCGCTTTTAGAAAAATGGATTTGTAGTGATGCACCAGCTTTTACCTTGCAACCACTGGTGATGAAAATTGTCACCGATGAATTAGTAGAACGCGCGACTCAAGAGATAATTCAGGTGATGCAGAGTCAAGATATCGCTGAATTTAAAGTTCTGCGAACCCATTGGTTATTGCGTCCGGGTAGTGATGATATTGTAGGCGATCGCATTTTGCATCAACTACAAGAAAAACTCTGGCAGATTTATGGGGCAAATCTCGTACATAATCTCCAGCAAATTCTATTACTTTTAAATGATAAATCCCCTTTAGCAATTGGTTATATTGCAAGCAATATCACAACAATTATTAAACGATTAGGATAGTAATATTGCTACCAAATTTTAGACATATTTAAGGAAAATCCTGGTAAAATTGGATCTGCGCTAACTGTCTCAGGATTTTCTAAACATTCTTCTGGTTGATGAGGACGATAAATATAAACTCGGCGGTGTTTGCGGTCGATTAAAAAACCTAACTGTACCCCTGGCTCTTGCATATATTCTGCCATTTTATCTTTGAGGGGTTGGAGATTATCGCTAGGCGATCGCAATTCAATGACAAAATCAGGACAAATGGGAGCAAATACCTGTCGTTGTTCTGATGATAAAGCATTCCACCGTTCCAATTTCATCCAGGAAGCATCAGGAGAGCGTTTTGCACCCTTGGATAATGTAAAGCCTGTACTGGAGCTAAAAGCGATACCTGTACCATCTTTTTCTGTCCACACCCATAATTGCCCAAATATGTTACCTTCTCGATTTCCTGTTTCTGAACCCGTAGGCGGCATAATTGAAATTTCTCCGAACTGATTCATTTCAATGCGTAAGTCACGATTTACTTGACAGAAATCAAAGAATTGTTCATCTGTCATTTGCATTGATGGCGGCATTTGGATCACAAAGGAAGATGACAGCATCATAGTTCAACATCTGACTTTATTTTCCATTCTTACGTAAATACAAAAAAACGCAAAGATAAAGCTTTGCGTCTTATAAAAGAAACTACTTAAAAATTCATCTACTCAACACTGAATACTGATTCTCACTCAGCACCGGCTAAACGCCACGCTTCCGCTAACAGCACTCATTACTCAGCACGGGCTAAACGCCCCGCTACCGCTAACAGCACCGGCTAAACGCCGCGCTACCGCTAACAGCACTCATTACTTATTAGGCTGAGGAGTCATCCGCAAGTAGGGTTTAATTTCTTGGTAGCCTTTGGGGAATTTTTCTTTCAATACTTCTGGGTCTTTTAAAGAAGGTACAATCACACAATCATCACCGTCTTTCCAGTCAGCAGGAGTGGCTACGCTGTAGTTATCGGTGAGTTGTAGTGAATCAATTACCCGCAACAGTTCATCAAAGTTACGTCCGGTGCTGGGGGGGTAGGTGAAAGAAAGACGCAGTTTTTTGTTGGGATCAATGACAAATACGGAACGCACTGTAACAGCTGCGTTAGCGTTGGGGTGAATCATGTCGTAAAGGTCAGAAACTTTACGATCTGCGTCTGCCAAAATGGGGTAATTAAGGGTGGTGCTTTGAGTTTCTTCGATGTCACCGACCCAGCCATTGTGAGATTCTACATCATCAACGCTGAGAGCGATCGCTTTTACATTGCGCTTGTCAAATTCTGGTTTGAGTTTCGCAACTGTACCTAATTCAGTTGTACAAACTGGTGTGTAGTCAGCAGGGTGAGAAAACAGCACTACCCAGCTATCACCAGCCCATGTGTAAAAATCTATGTCGCCATGTGTAGACGCTTGTGTAAAGTTGGGTACTGTATCACCAAGACGGAGAGCCATATAAGATTCCCTGTAGTTAAGTAAGGCTTATGTATTTTACCGTGTCGTCATGACACAACATCGGTTTCCCCATCGGCTTTTAGTGCTTTGTAACAAAATTTTAACTTTTTGCAGCTAAAAGGCTATTTCAGATAGGGAACGATAACTCACGGATTCTGATTATTGCACAAATGGGATGTATTTGTTTTTTCTGCATCATGAACTAAATAATTTGATACCTTTTCGGGAATTGTCTGCATAGGGTTTGTGGTTTGTAGAGGTATGTAATCATCGAAAGTCAGTGATGCGGGATACCTATTTGACTTTTACAAAACATAAGTAAAAATCAAAGCAGTTTCTTCCCCATTCCCCATTCCCTATTCCCTATTTCCCATTCCCTAATAAATACATGATTTTCAAAGGGTCTTGGTCAATTAAGCGTTTGACAGCAGCCTTGGGTGTACTGTTACTAACAGCTTGTAATGGTAATACCAACTCTGATGATAATTTTACGGGTTTGAAAGTTAAGCTTTTGGTGGGTAGTGCTTTGGGAGATTTTTGCACCCAAGCCGCAAAAAATTTTAATGCGACTCAACCGAAGTTAGATAACGGGACAGCATTTCGGGTCAGTTGTGAGGCGCAGGGTAGCGGTGATGTTGTCACCCAAGTAGTTAATTCTGCTACTCAGTTGAAAAATGGTACTTTATCAGCAGATGCGCCAGAATTACCCACGATTATTTCTCTGGATGGAGATATATATCACAGTCAGCTAATTTACCGCATTAACCAATTGTATCCAGGGCAAAATTATATTCCAGAAATTACCGATGCCCAGTTAATAGCAAACACGCCAATGGTGTTTATGGCGCAGCCAGATGTGGCTGAAGGGTTGAAGAAAGTCGCTGATCCTTATCAGGCGTTGGTAACGGCGAAAACTCACAAAGATATTGACCCAGCCTCACCAGCTTTAACAGTTAACTATGTCCACACTGCGCCGACACGTTCTAATTCTGGGTTACAAACCTTGGTTGCTCAATATGCCAGTGTATCGGGTAAACGTCCAGAAGAGTTGACTGTGGCTGATGTGCAGAAGTTTCAGCCGCAAATTCAGCAAATTCAAAGCAAGATTACCCGTTATGGGGTTTCTACGAATTCTCTTGCCCAAGCGATGGTAAAAAATGGGCCGTTTTGGGCTTCTGTGGGGTCTGTGTATGAGTCCAGTGTGATAACGGCGAATTCTAGCTTACAACCAGGACAGCAGCGTTATACAGCCGTGTATCCTAAAGTGACGTTTACTTCTAATATGCGGGCAATTATACCGAATGCGCCTTGGGTGAGTGCGGATGAGAAGGCTGCCGCAGAAAAGTTTATCACCTATTGGCGATCGCCGGAAACACAAAAAATTGCTACCGACTTGGGTTTACGTCCTGGAACTCCTGGTGTAGCTTTGGGTGGAAAGTTTTCTCCAGATTTTGGTGTGGACTCTCAAGCCAAGTATGATTCCCTGCGACCACCAAAACCAGAGGTGGTGGATGCTATGTTGAAATCTTGGCAAGAAGCTTCTAAGAAACCTTCGCTAGTGGTGGTAGTGGTTGACTCTTCCGGTTCAATGGAAGGAAATAAACTCCCAGCAGTGCAGAATACTTTATTAAATTATGTGAAGAACTTGGGAGTTAAGGAGCAAATTGCCCTTATAGACTTTGATTCTGATATTCGTCCGCCTGTATTAGTAGATGGTACACCCCAAGGGCGCGATCGCGGTCTGCAATTTATTAGTGGACTAAGAGCCGAGGGTGGAACAAAATTATATGATGCGGCAATTTATGCCCGCGATTGGTTACAAAAAAATCGTCGTCAAAATGCCATTAATGCGGTTTTAATCTTAACAGACGGTGAAGATTCTGGCTCACAAACTTCTTTAAATCAGCTATCAACTGAATTGCAAAAAAGTGGATTTTCTACTGACCAAAGAATTGGCTTTTTTACAATTGGTTATGGTAAAGAAGGTGAGTTTAATCCTGATGCTTTAAAGAAAATTGCTGAATCGAATGGGGGGTATTATTCTCAAGGTAATCCAGAGACGATTTCGCGGTTGATGTCTGATTTGCAGGTGGAGTTTTAAACGCAAAGGTACACGGAGTTTTTTATGGTGAAGTTAGTGAATCCGTTGTATTATCCGGTAGCTGTTTTGGTTGGTGGTTTGACTCTAGTTGTTGGGGTGCGGTTGGGTAATTTGTCTAGTTTGGTGATGCTACCTGTGGCGAGTGGGGTGGCGGTGGCTGGTGCGAGTTTTTTCAAGTCTCGCGAAACTGAGGTATTAGAGTTAGATAACCCAGCTTTGGAACGGGAAATATTAACAGTTAAATCATCGGCTTTGGTTTTAGCTAATCAAGCTAATGCTATGCGGTTAGAGGTGCAGAAACTATTAACTGATACCTTTCATGTGGAACTGTTGACAACGGTTTTAATGAGTTGCGATCGCGCCGCCGAACTTCCTGGTAAACTTGATAAATTAGGAGTTAGTCTACATCACACTAATTCTCTTCTTTCTATTGAAGCTCTACAACAGCAACTTACAGAAGTCAAAACCAAATTACCCGCTAGTTCTGGTGTCGCTAAACGACATCTGAATCAGTTGGCAGAGAGTCTAAAACGTAATATAGAACTAGCACAAGAAGGTGAAGATAGTCGCCTAGCTAGAGTCATCAATATTGCTACTTTAATTCAAGATTTTGCAGGCGTATTGCAAAAACTGCAAACAAGATTACGTACATCTGATTTAACGGATTCTGAGCAAATTAATGGTTTACAATTAATTGCTGATGAACTCAATAGCCTTGCAGAAAATCTGGATTTAGTAGTAAGACAGTGAAGTCTTAATTTCAGGAATCAAACCGGATTCCTATATATGCAAAAAAAAATCAGCCCTCTCAAAAAGTTTACCTTTGCTGTCATTTTTGCTGAGTCGTTGATAGTTATCCCTATGTTGGTATTGACGCTGGGTAAATCAGTTAACTTAAAATGTCAACGAATTGAGCCGAATTATGTCAAATGTCAGCAGCAGATTAGCCATTTATACGGTTTATGGTCAAATACACCGACATCATTTAGATTAACTGGTGTGGAGGTAGAAGAGTATGTCTTTAAAGAAGATTTACCTGAAGGGACTTATATTTATCTCAAAACCAATAATCAAGGAGAAAAACTATATTTCTATGGGAGTAATTTAAAAACAGCATTAGTAGATAAAGAACGGCTGGAAACCCTACTAAGTAATAATGGTCAAGCATCCCTAGACATCACAGTTAAAGATACTTATTTGAGTGCTTTAGATTTTCTGACAACCTTAGTAGGTCTCAACATTATTATTATCTTTTCGATAGCTTTATTCTCTTTGATTACTCTGATTATATTTGTCTTGACGCTAGTTACCGCTAGTCACTTCTTCAGTAGAACAAAATAATATGAAAAGCAAAAAATCTCAATTCAAACGCAGAAAACAAGTTTTTACCTCTATTACGATTATCGCAGCAGCATTAGGTTTAACTTACGCCCCAATTCCTGGTTTACAGCAAACAGTGGTCATTGTTAGTGGGACAGAATTACAAGAACCACTGCAACAACTAGAAGCTAAATTTGAGCAAGAAAACCCCAATATTAAATTAGAACTCAAGTTTCAGGGTTCACAAGATATGGTTAACAATTATGTTGACCAGAAAAATGATTTTAAACCTGCGGTGTTAATTCCAGCCAATGGAGAAATTTTAACAGAATTGGGCGATCGCCTCCGCACAACCACCCAAACCGAACCCTTTTATGAAACTCCTCAACCATTAGCTAAAACTCTACTAGTAGGTCTCGCTTGGCCGGAACGGGGTAAAGTCCTCTTTCCCAATGGACGCTTTCAATGGTCAAAACTAGAACAAGCAATGCAAGCTGGTAACTGGGGAAAAGTTGGCGGTGCAAGTAATTGGGGTAGTTTTGATTTTGTCACCACAGACCCCACGCGGTCTAGTAGTGGTCAGTTGACTTTGAACCTGTGGACACAATCAAAATTAGGGGGTGCTATTAACGCCGATAGTTTTAATAATTCCTCAGTGCAGACACTATTTAGTTTAATCAAAAAATCAGTTTATCAACCGCCTCGTTCTACAGATATTCTCCTACAAGAATTTATTGTTAGAGGTGCTAATGATGCTGATGTTGCTACTGTATATGAAAGTGTAGCTTTATATCGCTGGCAACAATCAGCCGCCAGTAAAGGCAAACCCTACCAAGTTTATTATTTAGACCCGTCAATTGAAACTACCGCCACCGCCACAATTGTCCGGCGAGACGTAGACGCAGGTACAGCAAAAGCCGCCAAACGATTGTTAGAATTTCTCACCCAACCAGAACAACAAGCAGTGTTTGTGCGGTATGGTTTTCGTCCGGTGAATAATAACGTTGATTTAAAGACTGTGCCGAATAGTCCGTGGAATCAAAATATTCCTGGTGTAGAAGTCAAGCCGAGTGTGAAAATTCTTCCACCACCAGATAGTAAAACAATTACAGAAATTCAACGTCAATGGGAAAGGGCAAATTAAGGCAATTCGCAATTCGCAATTCGCAATTCGCAATGGACTAACTTCCCGCTTCTCTACGAGACGCTACCGCGTAGCTTGCTTCCACGGAGGGGTACGCTAACGCAATTCGCAATTTGCTTTTTCCGTATTGTAACGGGAATTTAGAAAGAGTCTTGACACCGATGGCTTGATAGAAGTCGTGGACTTAAAACTCTAATTTTTTAATTGTGTGATGTGAGTTAAAAAATGGCATTAACCAAAGGATTGATAGTATTTTTCGTAATCTTCGTTTTATTTGTAGGGATTTTCTTCTCTGGCTCAGAAAGTGAGTTTATCTTCATATCGTTTAATTGATACTCAATTACCTCCAGGTTTTACAGTGCAGAAGTTCGAGAGTATCAAACCAGGAATGACCAAAGCTGAAGTATCGAAAATTTTACCAGCACCGATGTATAAATCAGATGATGGCGGTTCTTGGCATTATGGCCAAGATGGTGCAGCACCCTTTGGGGATTTTGCGTGGTTTGATTTCAAAATACACTTTGATGCAGAAGGAAAAGTGATCAAAACAGAACGACAAAAATTTAATGACTAAATTTTTACGGTCAATTGATTATAAGCCTGAATCATTTGGCGAGCGATCGCATCCCAGCTAAAATTTTCTAAAGCATAATTTCTCGCATTCAAACCCCGACGCTGACATTCTGGGGGATTTTGCAAAGCTGTTTGTAGTAATTCCACTAAAGATTCTACATCTGTTGTTCCCACCCAACCAGATTCACTATCTCGCACCTGTTCCCAAATATGTACTTGGTCAGAAATTACCACGGGTTTTCCTGCTACCATTGCCTCAGCAACAGCAATACCAAAGTTTTCATAGTAAGAAGGTAAAACAAATAAATCAGCCGCCTGTAATAACCTGGTTTTTAATTCACCAGTCACAAAACCTGTAATTGTAGTGTGAGATTTTAAAGACGAATTAGCAATTTGGTCTTTAATTTTTTGTTCATAACTTGGGTCTTGGGGACTTGCACCAGACAAAATAAAATGAAAATTATGTCCCAACTCTAGAAGCTTTTCTAACGCTGGAATCAGCAGATTTAGCCCTTTTTTCGGGTCAAGCCGCGACATAAATAGCACCCAAGGGATATTCTCTTTTATTCCCCACTCCCTACTGATGAAAGTTTTACCATTCTCAGGGGAAACTTGAGGCGGAATTACACCCAAAGGAATCACTAAATCTTTTGTATTAACACCAAATCTTGCTGATACTTTCGCTTCTTGCTCACTCGTAAAATGAATCGCAGCCGCATTAGCTAAATTACGCTTTTCAATAATTTCTACATATAGCTTTTTTAATTGTTTTTTCTTTAATAAATCAGCCGGATCAAGTGTACCTAAAGGACGTAAAATATAAGGTAAATTTTCCTGACGACATACCAACGCCGCCGCACTACTGACAGGTGAAAATAAAGCGTGAATATGTGCTATATCAAACTCTCTAGCATGATTTTTCAACCATTTGAGTAAATCCAGAGAAAATTTATAGCGGCGAAATGGCGCACAGCGAAAATAGATAATTTCATATCCATTCTGTGAAATGGGAACATTTAAAGGTACATCCAGAGGTTTTTGACCAGTATCACCATTACTATCTGTAGTTATTACCGTAACTTTTGCACCTTCCTTAGCTAAAGCAGGTGCTAATCCCAAAACCATTTGACTAGGGCCACCATAAACCAAAGAAATAGAGGGAACAATTTGTAAAATTTTCATTTTTAGACAAAGGAGAAGTAATGAGTGCTGAGTGCTGAGTGCTGAGTAATGAGTACTGAGTGCTGTTAGCGGAAGCGGTGCGTTTAGCCCGTGCTGAGTGCTGAGTAATGAGTAATGAGTAATGAGTAATGACTATTGACTATTGACTATTGACTATTGACTATTGACTATTGACTATTGACTATTGACTATTGACTGATAAAACTCAAACTGTCGCTTGGCTAAAGCCTTATTTGTGTATTGAGTCATTGCTTTTTGATATCCCATATCAGCTAATTTATGCGCTAAATCCGGCTTCTCAATTAGTTGTAATAAACAGTCTGCTAAGGCTTCCGCTTTCCCTTCAGGAAATACCATACCAGCGTCACCAATTACATAAGGTATTTCGCCTGAGTCAGAACCAACAACAGGAACTTTACACGCCATAGCTTCAATGATTACATGACCAAATTGTTCTTTCCAACCAACGGAAGTAAGAGTTTTAAATTGATAGGTAGTTTCTGATGGTAGAACTAAGGTATTCATCAAATTAATATAATTAGCAACTTCATCATGAGGCACACTTTCTACAAAAATCACTCTATCTTGTAGATTATTTTCTGTTGCTAGTTGCACTAACTCTTCTTTTAAAATGCCACGTCCTAGTAATAATAATTTCCAATTTTTGTCTTTTAAAATAACTAAAGACCGCAAAAGAGTTAATAAACCCTTTTCAGGTACAAATCTCCCCACAAACCCCACAATGAAATCATTTGATGTAATGCCCAATTTAGCTGCTAATTCCGGTTGTTGTTTGGCTGTGAATAATGTTTCATCTACACCTAATTGTGGCATAACTTTAATTGCACCTTGATAACCTCTTTGTCGTAAAATTTCCGCCCCATCCTGATTACCGGAAATAATACCGTGACTATAATTGAGGTTATATTTTTCTAGTAAAGCTATTGGTGGTTTTAATTCGTAAGGTAAATTCCACCAAGTGAAAAAGATATTTTTCGCCTTTAGTCCTAATAACTGATTCAGGACAATCATCTGGGTATAGGCTAGACTCCTAGAACCCTGTTCCACTTGAATGATTTGGGGGCGAAATTGTCGCAACAAGGAGATTAAATCAGCACCAAATGTCAGTAAGCCTTGATGATTTTGACTAAAGTTAGTAACGGGAACTATTTTAAATGTCCCTTCATCCCGATACTCAGTTTCAATAACTTTATTTTGTACCCCGCCAGGTTTCCAGACTTTAGGAACTACAACTGTTACTTCAATCCCTGGTTCTAACTGAGATAACGCACGCAACTTTTCACAGTTGAGGTCTACAATATACGTATGACTTGCAACTAAGATTCTCATAAATATTTACTACTATTTAGCTGTCAATACTTAATTAGTTTTCACTAACGACTAATGACTAATGACTCTGAACTCTTAGTTATTGATTCTTGATCAAGACGACTATAAATTTGCCCATCATCCCAAAGAGATTGGATAACAGTCCCTAAAGCATTGAAAAAACCTAAGATATAGAATATACCACGGGTCAAAACTTTAATTGGTGAACCACTTTTATGACAGGGGGGACGACCGAGGACGTGACAATCAAATAACCTGGCGTATAGACGTAAAGCTTGGTTAGCGGTGAGGTTTTTCATTGCCATCAGGAAATGATTGTGGTAGAAAGTGAATTGATATTTGAGCGATCGCATACTAATATCATGACACCCACCTGTTTCTTCTCCTAAATGGACTAAACAAGCCTCTGGGTCATACCAAATTTTATATCCTGTCTGGCGGAACCTCAGACAAAAGTCGGATTCTTCCCTGACAGCACTACCTCTAAATCTCTCATCAAACCGCAGTCCATACTTAGTGAAAATTTCCCGTCGGAAAGACATATTACAACCCCTCGCACTTAACACTTGTTGGGGCTTAATGGTATGTACTAAATCGATATGATACCAAGCAATCCCAGGGTTCATTGCCTCTGGGGGTAAATATTCAATCTCAAACTCTCCCTTAGACTCACCTAATTTCATTCTGTCAAACACCCGTCCAGCTACCGCCCCTATCTCTGGGTTTTGCAGATAATTTTTGACATGATTTGAGATATAGTCAGGCGTTAATTTGACATCATCATCAATGAAAATAATAATTTCACCCGCAGACCTTCTCACCCCATAATTTCGCGCCCCTGGTAAACTCGCCCAACTTAAGCGAAACCATTTAATTTTGTCTTTTGCGGCTAATTCTTCCAGATAGCTTTGGATGTCTGCTTGATGCGTCGGTGATTGATCTACTACCAAAACTTCAAAATTCGGGTAATTTTGATTTAAAACATCTGCAATGCTATCTCGCAGTGGTTCTTCTCGTCCATAGGTAGGGATAATTACAGTCACTAAAGGATGATGATTTGTGGAAGAATCAGAAAATTCCATAATTTTAACGTTTTTATACCCTTTATTTAGGTTTACATCTACTTAAATCTCAAACACTAAAGTCGTATAATTTTTAGAGTATGTTGCGTGCGATATCATTTTAGTTCCTCTAGCCTCTAGGAAGCAAACTATAGGAATCCGACTTGATTATTGAAATGATTTGCGTAGTTAGGGAACAGGGAACAGGGAACAGGGAACAGGAAAAGAAGTCACAGGGGTGTACCGAGTTTTTTCAGAAATCAAATATGATTCATATACACCATAGCGATCGCTCTCTAGTCAACCAATTTTAGATTGACGTTAGTGTAGCAGACGCACCACAGTGAGTATTTGAGGTTTATTCTGTCCTCTATCTTGCGGGGTATAAATCAATCCAAAATTCAAAATACCCTACGGGAAGCAAGCTACAAAATTCAAAATAAAAATCAATTGCCAAAAAAAGAACCAGGGAACATTTTCTCTGGTTCATAGATACAGACACAACAATCAATAACTAAATTATTTAGTTCAGCATGGAGTAAGTAGAGATACCACCTGAAATGAGCAAAAAACTTTTGCTGTTGGAGTGTTTATTTCTTGGTTTTTTGTACTAGAATCTACCTAGATAGTGCAGCCCTAAGATTGTTCCTGCTCCTAAAATGTGACCAAATGCAGTAGTTGCTAATAATGCAGGTAAACCGAAGCCACCGAAGAGATTAGCAGAAGGTAAAGCGGGTTCTGAACTGGGATGTTTGATGCTGGATTTACCAAAGGCAATGGCAATGATGTTGGCAACAATCATGATAATGCCGATTGAGGGATTCCATTCCAATGGCGCAGTTGCAGCAGCGAGTAAGGTTGAAGTTAACACCTGAATAAGCTCCTGACATTTATTTTGATGATTGAGGATATCATCTGAAAAATCCCGCAATAAATTCAAGAGAAATTCCGATTTTGCATCAATATTTAACATTCATTTTCAATACTTCATAAATTTAGTGGTCTGACGTATTAAATATGAATGAGGGGTTCGTAGTTGCGATTTATCGCTGAAAAGTTAAATATGAGTCCTAAAGCTAAGTTCTTGATGTTGTATATCCTTTGACATCTTGATGAAGATTATTGTTATAATTCTTTAAGTTGTGATGCGATCGCCATCATCCGAAAAACCAATATATTGGAGGCGATCGCTAACAAGTGATGACTAATGACCAATCCCCTACCCGAAAGTAGGGGTTTTTTATTTTTAGGGGTGTGAGGGTGTAAGGGTGTGAGGGTGTAAAGATTTGATTTACTATTTCCCCTACACCCCTAATACCAATTCTCCAAGATTAAGCAACAGATCCAAAGCTTGAAACCAAGATGGTATTTGACTTTCTTAATTGCGAATTGCGAATTGCGAATTGCGAATTGCGAATTGGTATAAACCCCTATCTTCCGTTTAACAACCCATTATGTCTGAGTAAAGACGCTGTACTTGGCTGACGACCACGGAATGATTGAAACACCTGCATCGGGTGTTGACTACCACCAAGAGCTAGTACAGTATCTCTGTAACGTCTACCTGTGGCTTTAATAGCTTCCTCGTCTTCTAGTCCCGCTTCTTCAAAAGCTGCAAAAGCGTCGGCACTTAGAACTTCAGCCCATTTATAACTGTAGTAACCTGCTGCATAACCACCTTCAAAAATATGCCCAAAGGCACACAAAAACGCATCTTCTGGAAGCGGGGGTAACACAGTTGTCGTTTTAGCTACACGGTGACGCACATCGGCGGCGGTCTCTTTCCCACCTGGACGATAGCGGGAGTGTAATTCTATGTCTACACTACTAAAGTGAATTTGCCGTAAAATGGCACTACCACTCATGTAATTGCGCGCTGCTAGTAGTTTTTGGTAATAATGCTCTGGTAGCGGTTCACCGGTTTCATAATGCTGCGCCATACTAAACAAGGTGGTGCGCTCATAACACCAGTTTTCCATAAACTGGCTCGGTAATTCCACTGCATCCCACTCGACGTTATTAATACCTGAAGCTCCACTGTAGTCAACCTTAGTCAACATATGATGCAAACCGTGACCAAATTCGTGGAACAGGGTTTCAACTTCATAGAAAGTCATCAGGCTGGGTTTACCATCCACTGGCGGCGTTTGGTTACAAATTAAATAAGCCACAGGTAAGCGGATAGACGTTACACCATTGTCCGTAATTTTCCGGCGATTGATACAGACATCCATCCAAGCACCACCACGCTTTTCAGCAGGACGGCTGTAGGGGTCTAGATAAAAGTAGGCGATGCGGCTACCTGTTTCATCAGCAATTTGGAAATAACGGACATTTTCATGCCAAACTGGGGCTTGACCATCAGCTGGGGTAACGGTGATACCAAATAGCCGCTTAACTAAGCCAAACAAGCCTGCTAAGACTTGGGGGAGAGGAAAGTAAGGACGTAATTCTTCGGCTGTGAAGGCAAATTTTTCTTCCCGTTGTCTCTCCGCCCAAAAACTCAAATCCCAGTGTCGCAAGTCTTCAGCTTCGGCTGCACCTTTAGTCGCAGCAAAAGCTTTGAGTGCAGCTAAATCTTGGGTGGCAGCATCATAACTGACACTACGCAACTCTTCTAGGAGTGCTTCCACCGCCTCGACATTGGGAGCCATTTTACTAGCTAAACTCAATTCGGCAAAATTCTCAAAACCCAATAAATTCGCTAGTTCTTGGCGTAATTCCAAAATTCGTTCGATGAGGGGGTGATTATCTAACTCCCCAGACGCAGCACGGGTGATGTAGGCTGTGTAGATTTTTTCACGCAAATCCCTGCGGGTGCTGTGCTGCATGAAAGGACTGTAACTGGGGAAGTCCAATGTAATGCGCCAAGGGCCATTTTCCGGTGTGGCGGTTTCTTCTCCTGCTGCGCGTGCTGCTTGTGCGGCTAAACTGAGTAAGCTTTGGGGTAAACCTTCAACTTCTTCTTTAGTCGTCAAGGTTAAGCTAAAGGCTTTAGTAGCATCTAAGACATGGTTAGAGAACTTAGTAGAAAGTTCTGCTAATTCCATTTGAATAGCGTTGAAACGTTCCCGTGCTTCCCCTTCTAAACCCACGCCAGAAAGTTCAGCATCACGAATAGCTGCTTCTACAATTCTTTGTTGTGCTGATTCTAAAGTCTGCCAACTATCACTAGCCCGGAGTTGTTTAAAAGCATTGTATATAGGTTGACTTTGGCCTAGTTTGTTCATGAACTGTATAACTTGGGGTTGTACAGTTTCATAAGCTTCACGCAATTCTGGGCTATTTTTCACGCCCATTAAATGGTTAACTATGCCCCAACTCCAAGACAGCTTTTCAGTTAGCTGTTCTAGGGGTTCTACTAAATCATTCCAAGTGGGTTGGACATTAGCTTCTAAAGCGGTAAGTTGTTGGTCGAGTTCTGCCAACAGCTGCTCAAAGGCTGGTATTACCTGGTTTGGCGCGATGTCGTCAAACGGAGGTAAGCCAGAACCTTTGAGTAGGGGATTTTGAGGAATAGAAGTATTTGCACTCATGGTTTTATTTGAGCAGCAGTTGAAGGGATAAAAATCGATTGTAATGTAATTTTTTTCTATTTTTCATGTAGTGATAACTGCAATCAGCTGTTTTAACATCAAGCACAAAGTCACGGAAACGGTATACAGTTTTGACACTTTTCCAGAGATAATCAATACCGATATACCCTTGGGTGCTGAGAAATGAAATTACTCCTTTCTGTTTTACTGACACCTGTAGCTGTACTTTTAGCTTCTGGTCAGGCTTTAGCCGCACTGCAAACTAAAACTATCGAATATAAAGACGGGAATACAGTTTTAGAAGGCTATCTAGCCTATGACGATGCCATTAAAGGTAAACGTCCTGGTGTTTTGGTGGTGCATGAATGGGACGGCTTACAATCCTACGCTAAAAGACGCACTGAACAATTAGCAAAAATGGGTTATGTGGCTTTTGCTGCGGATATTTACGGTAAAGGTATTAGACCCAAAACTACGGAAGAATCAGGTAAACAGGCGACACTATACCGTCAAAATCGACCTTTATTAAGGTCAAGAGTTAATGCCGGGTTAAAAGTTTTACAATCAAATCCCCTAACCGATATCAAACGTATTGCCGCCATTGGTTATTGTTTTGGTGGTGGGACTGTCTTAGAGTTAGCCCGTAGCGGTGCGAATATTGCCGGAGTGGTAAGTTTTCACGGCAACTTAGACACCCCCAACCCCGGCGATGCGAAGAATATCAAAGCTAAAGTCTTAGTATTACACGGTGCTGATGACCCATTTATTCCAGAAACACAGCTAAAAGCCTTTGAAACGGAAATGCGTCAAGCTAATGTAGACTGGCAATTAATTTCCTATGGTCGAACAGTCCATAGTTTCACCAACCCAGATGCCAAAGGTGAAATCAAAGGTGCAGAATACAACCCCATAGCTGACCAACGTTCCTGGCAAGCGATGCAGCAATTTTTCGCTGAGATATTTCGTAAATAGGGCATTGGGCATGGGGCATTGGGCATGGGGCATTGAGAAATAGTGCTGAGGTTATATGAATACTGGATTAGTCTTTAATTAATATGGGAAATATTCGTTCCCTATTCCCCATTCCCCATTCCCCATTCCCCAATATGCGTGCCATGATTTTGGAGTCGCCGCGTCAACCACTACGATTAGTTGATGTACCAATACCTAGTTTGAATGCTGGACAGTTGCTGATTCGGGTTCATGCTTGCGCAGTGTGTCGGACTGATTTGCATATAGTTGATGGGGAATTGACACACCCTAAATTACCTTTGATTTTGGGTCATCAAATTGTTGGTACTGTAGAGGGAATTGCACGTGATGTTCATAACTTCCAAATTGGGCAACGTGTGGGTGTGCCTTGGTTGGGATATACTTGCAATTCTTGCCCTTATTGTCTTTCTCATCGGGAAAATTTGTGCGATCGCGCTCAGTTTACAGGTTACAATCTAGACGGTGGCTATGCTGAATATACTGTGGCTGACCATCGTTTTTGTTTCCCTCTAGACCCCAGTTATTCCGACTGGCAAGTTGCACCTTTGCTGTGTGGTGGTTTGATTGGCTACCGAGCTTATAGAATGATTGGTGAGGCGCAAAAGTTGGGCTTTTATGGTTTTGGTTCGTCGGCGCATATCCTCATTCAACTCGCCCGTCATCAAAATCGCCAAGTATTTGCGTTTACTCGCTCTGGTGATATCTCAGGACAAGAATTTGCACGTCAATTAGGTACAGTCTGGGCAGGGGACTCTGATGTATTACCGCCAGAACCTCTAGATGCAGCCATTATTTTTGCACCAGTCGGGAAGCTTGTACCTGCGGCTTTACGGGCTGTGGCTAAAGGTGGTGTGGTGGTTTGTGCTGGAATTCACATGAGTGATATTCCCTCTTTCCCTTACAGTATTCTCTGGGAAGAAAGGGTGTTAAGGTCTGTAGCTAATTTGACGCGTCAAGATGGGGAAGAGTTTTTAGCTTTAGCACCGCAAGTTCCCATACATACTGAAGTTAACGCCTTTCCCTTAACTCAAGCAAATGAGGCCTTAGATGCGCTGCGTAGCGGCAAAATTGAGGGTTCAGCCGTATTAGTTGTAGAGTAAAGGAAAGTAGTGGTTAATAGTCAATAGTCAATAGTCAATAGTCATTACTCATTAGTCATTACTCATTACTCAGCACTCAGCACTCATTACTCATTAGTCAACAGCCATACATCAACATATGGATGCGGAGAATATTCAACGGCGTTATGCAGCAGGGGAGAGATATTTTCCCGCCGCCAATTTAATTCGAGCTAAGTTGATAGGAGCTTATTTACCGGGGATAAATTTATGGGGAGCAGACTTGAGTGATGCTAACCTCGCAAGAGCTAAACTTTGGGGAGCAGACTTAAGTCGAGCCAATTTAGCTAATGCTAATTTGACTAGAGCAAATTTATGCTGTGTTAAGTTAAATGAAGCAAATCTGCGCGGTGCTAAACTAAATCTCACTAAGTTGTATGGAGCAGATTTAACAGGTGCTTATTACGATGACAGCACCCGCTTTTCTAAGGGTTTTGATCCTGCCAGTAGAAAGATGCACAAGTTTGAATGACTGCTTTCTTACTCAATAACGCGCTTGACTTCAAACACTCGCAAGCCTTCTGGGTGTTCATATTCGACTTTAACATCTTGTACCACTGCCGCAGGGGGGCCAGCGTGACACCAGCGTAGTATATCTTCCACAACCTCCTGCGCCCCTTCAAATACAGCTTCTACGCGTCCATCAGGAAGATTTCGCACCCAACCAGTTAAACCCAACTGGCTAGCAGTATCGACTGTAGCATAGCGATACCCTACTCCCTGGACTCTACCGGAAATGAAGACGTGAGCGCGAATTAGTTTTGCTTGTGGTGTAGGATTTGGCATTGACCAATCTATACTTTACAGTCACTAGTCTACATGGTTTGTGACTGAAGAACTGATATTTTAAATTAAAACTGCTAATGTGAAATTTTCAATTCTGCGTTGCTTATGTCTGAACTACCACCACTCAATACAGATACTATCTGGGGTATTCTCAATGACCAAATTGATGATGCTACAGTCATGCAATTAGTCTGGTATTACTTGGGTTATCGCTATGACTCTACAACAGCAAAGTGGGATAACAACTTGGTTGCACCAGAATGGCGAGATGAGTATCCAGAGCCACCCAATTTTTTAGATAGCCGTCCCGCTACTATGAAGTTAACTCGCTCTATTCCTCAACAATATAAACAAATTACGAAGGAAAAGTTGGGTTTTAAGGGTTACAAAATTGGTACATTTACACCACGGGAAACTCGCAGAGCCACTGCTGCTAATTGGTTATTAAGTCATTTGCAGCAAACCATTGATCAAAGTAAATAATTAATCAGAGCAAATATTCGGTAAATCTCACAGTTGCAAAAGAATGCGCTCCATATTTGGGAAGTTGTGATGACTTTATAAAATAGCTACCGAATATTTGCTTTTATCTATATCTGAGGATAGTAGACAATTACTGAGTATATGAGTTGGTAAAAATTATTTTGAGATAGATTAATAAGTCACCTATTGATATATTACATTCTCAAACTCAGGATAGAGGAACTCAGCTATTAATTATATCCTCTGATTGATTTGCAAATTGATTATTAATTAGAAAATAATCATTACTAACTTTTCATAATTTGATAAATTTTCATGAAAAATTCCATTGAATTTAAGTTATTTGCACCCTATAACAAAGGCGCGGCTGTCATAGGGGATTTCTCAGATTGGCAGGAAGTTCCTATGGAAAAAGGCGATGATGGTTATTTTCGTACCCATGTTGACTTAGCAGATGGCACTTATCAATATAAATTTCGGGTACAGACAAACTCTTGGTTTTTTGAAGATGATCAGTGGGTTGATGTCACAGACCCCTATGCAACTGATATTGATGAATTAAGCGGCAAAGATAATGGTGTTATCCGCATCAAAGATGGGGATATTATTGTTGATACTTATGTCTGGCAATATGATGATCAACCTTTACCAGCCGACCATGAATTAGTAATTTATGAATTACACGTTAGTGATTTTTCTGGTGGTGAGGATGACCCCTATGCACGGGGAAAATATAAACACGTTATTGAGAAATTAGATTACTTATGTGAATTAGGCATCAACGCTATTGAGTTAATGCCTGTGAAAGAATATCCTGGTGATTATAGTTGGGGTTACAATCCCCGCTATTTTTTTGCAACAGAATCTAGCTATGGTTCAACAGCAGATTTAAAACGTTTAATTGATGAGTGTCATCATCGGGGAATTCGTGTGTTAATGGATGGGATTTATAACCACTCAGAAGCCTCTAGTCCATTAACACAAATCGACCATGATTATTGGTACCACCATGCACCCCGTGACCCTGATAATAACTGGGGGCCAGAATTTAATTATGAACTCTATGATGAAAATTTAGATATCTATCCAGCCCGAAAATTTATCGGTGATACGGTGCGGTTTTGGATTGAAGAATATCATATAGACGGCATTCGTTATGATGCGGCTAGACAACTAGGTAACTATGATTTTATGCACTGGATTGTGCAGGAAACTAAAAAAACTGCCGGTGCAAAACCCTTTTATAATGTGGCAGAACACATCCCAGAAACTACTAGCATTACTAATGTTGACGGGCCGATGGATGGCTGTTGGCATGATAGCTTCTATCACACCATCAAAGCTCATATTTGCGGCGATACCTTTGATTTAGAGAACCTCAAAGATGTCATTGACTGTAAGCGTCAAGGCTTTTTAGGTGCAACTAATGTGGTGAATTACTTGACTAACCATGACCATCATCATCTCATGGTGGAGTTAGGCGATCGCAATATTTTCGCTGAGGAAGCTTTTAAACGCGCTAAACTCGGTGTAGCTATCCTATTAACATCTGTCGGTGTACCCCTAATTTGGATGGGTGAAGAATTTGGGGAATACAAACCTAAACAGCAGGAATCAGCAAAAATAGATTGGCAACTCTTAGGTAATGACCTAAATAGTAGTTTATTTGAATACTACAAAGGATTGATTCAATTACGTAAAAATAACCACGCTCTCTACACAGAAAATATTGATTTCATTCACGAAAATCACGAAGCTAAGGTATTAGCCTACAGTCGTTGGAATGAAGAAGGTTCTCGCGTAGTTGTAGTTGCGAATTTCTCCGAAAATTTCCTTGCAGGTTATCACGTTCCTAATTTCCCCTGTGGTGGTACATGGCACGAGTGGACAGGAGATTATGACGTAGAAGCCGGTGATGATGGGATTATGACTGATATTGGGCCTTACGAAGCCAAAGTATTCGTTTGGCAGTAATAAAATATACCGAAATCTCAGGTTTAACTTCTAGGGAGGGTAAACACTCTCCCTTTTTTATTGCCGTAACCCTAGCTGTTATGTCTGATTTTTCTGACTTGCCAAAAAAGTAAATGAATCTGTATCCTGTGTTTCATTTACAATATGGATACTAATCGGACTCAAAAATCCATCTCAACCATCAAGACAACTTCTCCATGCACAACAAATTATTTAACACCAATATTAAAAATTGCCACGTTCTCTTAACCCCTAACGAAATAAAATCTAAAGTACCCTTAACAAAAACTGCGGAACAAACTGTTTGGCAATTTCGCAAAGAAATAGAACAAATTTTAGACTTTCAAGATAGACGTAAATTTATAGTAGTTGGCCCCTGTTCAATTCATGATCCAGAAGCGGCATTAGAGTATGCAAAACGACTGAAAGATTTAAGCGATCGCGTCCAAGATAAGCTGCTATTAATTATGCGGGTTTATTTTGAAAAACCCAGAACAACAGTAGGATGGAAAGGCTTAATTAATGACCCTAATATGGATGATTCTTTCCATGTCGAAAAGGGACTAATAATTGCTAGGAAACTATTAGTGCAATTGTCAGAATTAGGATTGCCTAGTGCTACAGAAGCCTTAGATCCAATTATTCCGCAATACATTGGCGAATTAATTACTTGGTCAGCAATTGGCGCACGCACAACTGAATCCCAAACTCACCGCGAAATGGCGAGTGGGTTGTCAATGCCTGTAGGGTTTAAAAATGGTACAGATGGTAATATTCAAGTTGCCTTAAATGCCTTGCATTCTGCCAGAACTCCCCATAATTTCTTAGGAATTAATCCTAAAGGACAGGTGAGTGTATTTGAAACTAAAGGTAATGCTTACGGTCATGTAATTTTACGTGGTGGTAGTCAACCTAACTTTGATGCCGAGAGTGTACAACAGGTAGAAACACAATTAAAACAAGCTAATTTACCGCCGCGTATCGTTATTGATTGTAGCCACGGCAATACGAATAAAAATTACAAATTACAATCGTCTGTGTTAGAAAACGTCGTCCAACAAATTATTGATGGTAATACATCTATTGTGGGGATGATGTTAGAATCACATCTATCTGAAGGCAATCAACCAATTAATTGTCCCAAAGAGGAACTCAAGTATGGCGTTTCTGTAACTGACCCCTGTATCGGTTGGGAAGAAACAGAAAAAATTATTTTAGCTGCCCATGAACAGTTAAAGTAAGAGCAGCTAACACCATTTTGTATTTTATGCCAAGAATCGAATGTAGATTGGCGAAAATGGTTAAAATCTTAACTTCTTATACTGTGTCGGTGTCAGTACCTTTTCACAGCAGCTAGTGCAGAATTTAAGTATCATTATCATTTGGTAGGTCTTGTTGATAATACTTGACCTATCTTTTTTTACCCTAAAACGGTCACGCTCCTCTACTGAATTAGCTTCAGCCCCTTTGTCACCCCGTCAGGTTGAGGTTGCATATTAAAGTTATACCAATTAAGTAGAATGGTGTAGATAATTCAAAGTTAGTAGTGAGGACTTTAGTCCTCTAATAAGGACTGATACCAATTCACAATTCGCAATTGATAAGTCCTGACTTGACAAGGGTTCCTATGTTTGGATCTGTATCAGAATTTTCGTGAATTGGTATGAAGTCATTACTACTAACTAGATACCAATTTTCTTACATTACTTCACATAGTTTGTTTTTTCAAGTCGTTCTACTTAATTATTATCAAATTTAGCGTTTAGCAGATATCTAAACATACTAAACACCTGCATATAAATTATCTAAACATTAGATATAGAAAAAATAAACGCTACATGAATAAAAAATAAGCCTATTTTTATATCTTCTATATATTGAATTTTCTCCAAAATCAATGGATGATTTAAATCAAATGATACAAATAATTGCCGCATAAAATATTATGTACAGCGATGTCTGAAATTATCGTCAAAATTACGAATATTAATTGGAATAAATCATGTTACAAGGATGGATACAAATAGCATTAACGCTATTAATTGTCGTGGCAATAACTCCCTTGTTTGGGCGATATCTGGCGCGTGTTTACCAAGAGCAAAGAACTTTTCTTGACCCGGTTTTGAATCCAGTTGAGCGCATACTTTACTCTCTGGTGGGTGTTGCCACTCAAGAAAATATGACTGGTTGGCAGTATGCACGCGCCATTTTGTACAGCAACATAGTGATGGGGTTGCTGATTTTCTTTATTCTCATGAATCAAGGATGGTTGCCTTTTAATCCTACTAAAATAGGTGCGCCAACTTGGGATACAGCATTACACACAACCATATCTTTTATTACCAACACTAACCAACAACATTATTCTGGTGAAACCTACCTCAGCTATGCCAGTCAAATGTGGGGTCTGGGTTATCATATGTTTACTTCGGCGGCGACTGGTTTGGCGGTGGGAATTGCCTTTATTCGCGGGTTGACTGGTAGACCATTGGGCAATTTTTATGTAGATTTGATTCGCTCAATTACGCGGGTTTTGTTACCTATTTGTATTGTGGGTGGGATTGCATTGATGGCGGCTGGTGTTCCCGAAACCTTAGCCGGGCCGATTGTCATTCCTACTTTAGAAGATCCTAATATTAGTCAGGCGATCGCACGCGGCCCTGTGGCTCATTTTGAAATCATCAAACAGTTAGGAGAAAACGGCGGCGGCTTTTTTGCCATCAACTCTGCCCATCCCTTTGAAAATCCCAACGGGTTTTCTAACTTAATTCAGGTTGTGGCCATGCTGTCAATTCCCACAGCCTTAATTTACACCTATGGTTTATTTGCTAACAACACTAAACAAGCTTGGTTAGTCTACGGGATGGTAGGGGTGATTTATATCGCGTTTATCATCATCACTGCCATTGGTGAATATAACGGCAATCCGCCAATAAATACACTTTTGGGCAGTACACAACCAAACTTAGAAGGAAAGGAAGTCCGGTTTGGTTGGGCGCAGTCTGCTTTGTTTGCTGTCAGCACAACCGGCACTATGTGCGGTGCTGTTAATAGTTTGCATGACTCCTTCATGCCCAACGGCGGTTTTGTCACCCTGTCGAATATGTTTTTGCAAATCATTTGGGGTGGACAGGGTACAGGCACAGCATACTTATTTGCTTACTTGATTTTGGCAGTATTTGCTACAGGGTTAATGGTGGGACGCACACCAGAATTTCTGGGACGCAAAATCGAAAAGCGGGAGGTGGTACTGGCGAGTTTTCTGATTCTCTTAGTTCATCCCATTGCCATTATGATACCAGCCGGCATCGCCCTAGCATTTCCCGATCAACTAGCAGGAATCAGCAACCCCGGCTTTCACGGTTTTGCTCAAGTTATCTATGAATACGCCTCAGCAGCAGCTAACAACGGTTCAGGATTTGAAGGGTTAGGAGATTCCCAACCATCACCAATAGCCATTGCAACTGGTGCAAAAACTACCGCAACAGCCTTGTGGTGGAACCTCAGCACTAGTTTCAGTCTCCTGGCTGGACGTTACATTCCCATTCTCGGCTTACTCTTACTTGCAGATAGTATGTCTCGCAAAAAGCAAGTTCCTTTCAACGTCGGTACATTACGCACTGACACCGGATTATTTACAGGTGTAACCGCAGGGGTAATTTTAATTCTCGGCGCGCTGACATTCTTCCCAGTCCTTGCATTCGGCCCCATCGGTGAAGCTTTTTGGATTGCGCGAGGTATTGGTTAATACTCAAGTTTAAAGGTTCAAGAAACACAGGGGTGTAGGGTAAGAAATGCTAAAGTTCAACTCCTCATCCTCTCTGCGCCTCTGCGTCTCTGCGTGAGAAAAATCATCCCACAATCATGCAACACCAGAAACCCCCTGCCAAACATAAATTTCCTAATCTATGACAACCAATATAGACTCATCACCTCGTCCTCCCCGTATTCCCCAAGGAACTCGTGATTCACGCAGACATACACCCAAAGCAGATATGCGGGGGCTTTACCAAAGAGCAATCAAAGAATCATTTGTCAAGCTGAATCCCCGAATTGCTGTCAAAAATCCTGTGATGTTTGTAGTTTGGGTAGGAACAATCGTTACTTTTCTGGTAACTCTTGACCCTAATTTATTCGGTACTTTACAGGTAAATGTCAACCAACAACGGCTATTAAACGGTTTAATTACCTTAATTCTCTTTTTTACAGTCGTGTTTGCCAACTTTGCGGAAGCAGTCGCCGAAGGACGCGGTAAAGCCCAAGCAGATTCCTTGAGGTCAACTCGTTCTGATACTACTGCGCGCAAAATACTGCCTGATGGTACGATTCAGCAAATTAATTCCACAGAATTACGCCGCAACGACTTGGTAAAAGTCATTGCTAATGATATGATTCCCGCCGATGGCGAAGTCATTCAAGGTATCGGTTCAGTCGATGAGTCAGCCATTACGGGGGAATCTGCGCCCGTACTCAAGCAACCAGGTACAGATATTGCTAGTTCTGTGACTGGAGGTACACGCTTACTTTCAGATGAATTAACGATTCGCATCACCGCCGACCCTGGTCAGGGCTTTATTGACCGGATGATTTCCCTAGTAGAAGGGGCAGAACGGACGAAAACGCCTAATGAGATTGCCTTAACAGTATTGTTAGCCGTACTAACGCAAGTTTTCTTAATTGTGGTGGCTACCATGCCGCCCTTTGTTAACTACATTGCCAACTTTATCAGCACTGTGTTTGGGGTTGAAGCAGGTAGCAGCTTGCGTGCAGGTGCGAGTGTTGCCATCTTAATTTCCCTGTTAGTAGCTTTAATACCCACTACTATCGGTGGTTTACTTAGTGCGATCGGGATTGCTGGCATGGATAGAGTCGCCCAATTTAACGTCATTGCCACCTCTGGACGAGCTGTAGAAGCCTGCGGTGATATTAATACCTTGGTGCTAGATAAAACTGGTACAATTACCTTGGGCAACCGCATGGCTGATGAGTTTATCCCTGTCAACAGTTACACAGTTCAAGATGTAGCGCGAGTGGCTTTAGCTGCCAGTGTGTTTGATGAAACACCAGAAGGTAGGTCAATTATTAAACTAGCTGAAAGTTTGGGTGTAAAGGTTGATTTCGACTCCAAACAAGCCGAAGGTGTGGAATTTTCCGCCAAAACTCGTATGAGTGGCACTAACTTACCCAACGGGAAGGAAGTCCGTAAAGGCGCAGTAGACGCAATTAAAGGCTTTGTCCGTTCTCGCGGTGGTCGAATTGCTGATGATGTGGATGCAGCTTATGAGCGAGTTTCTCGTTTAGGTGGCACACCCTTAGCAGTCTGCCAAGATGACCAAATTTTCGGGGTGATTTATCTCAAAGATATCGTCAAACCGGGACTGCGGGAAAGATTCGACCAACTGCGGCGCATGGGTGTAAAGACTGTTATGCTGACGGGTGACAACCGCATTACCGCCAGTGTAATTGCTCAAGAAGCCGGAGTTGATGATTTCATCGCCGAAGCCACACCAGAAGACAAGATTAGCGTGATTCGCTCCGAACAATCTCAAGGTAAGCTGGTGGCCATGACTGGTGATGGTACTAACGATGCACCTGCATTAGCTCAAGCTAACGTCGGGTTAGCCATGAACTCTGGTACTCAAGCCGCCAAAGAAGCTGCTAACATGGTGGACTTAGATTCTGACCCCACTAAGTTAATCGATTTGGTGACAATTGGGAAACAGTTACTCATCACCCGTGGGGCGTTAACCACTTTCTCCATCGCTAACGATATTGCTAAGTATTTCGCCATTATCCCCACTATTTTTGCGGCGGCAGGGATTGGCGCACTCAACATTATGGGCTTAAAAAGCGCGCAATCTGCGATTATTTCTGCCCTAATTTATAACGCTTTAATTATTCCCGTATTGATTCCCCTAGCACTTAAAGGCGTGAAATTCCGTCCCCTAACAGCAGATCAACTATTAAAACGCAACATTTTCATTTATGGCGTAGGTGGCATTATTGCACCTTTCATTGCGATCAAACTCATTGATGTGATTTTACCTTTGAGTTGAAAAGGGGTGTAGGGGTATGATACCAATTCGCAATTCGCAATTCGCAATGGGCTAAACGCCCCGCTTCCGCTAACGCAATTAAAAAACTTACTAATTAGCAACGCCTGAATTTTGAATTGGTATTACTTCTTTTGAGCTGTATTCATATCTCATTTCTCAAAACTATTATGAAACTTCCTCGTGTAAATATGTTTCCTCTACTGACACCGCAAGTATTCGCCCAAATACTTGCAGGAATAAACGAAATTTGGCAGCAATGGCGTAAACAAAAGTTGCCTTTGTATTTGTTCTTAGCAATGTGTTTCAACCTTGTAGTCGCGCCTGTTGTTTATGCTGCGACTGGGGAACAGTTTTCACACTTTCAAGCTTGGGCTTTAGGACTGTTGGGGCTAGTAACATTGAGCCTTTCGACATATTTGTTTTTTGTGATGTTTGTACCGGAGAAATTTTAATGAGTTTTGCAACAGAAGCCAGCCGCGCAATTCGTTCTACTATAGTCCTTTGGATAATTGGTGCAATTATTTATCCGTTTGTAATGATTGCCTTTGGACAACTTGTGTTTCCATCTCAAGCTAATGGTAGTTTGATTAAAGATAGTCGAGGTCAAGTTGTTGGTTCTAGTTTAATTGGTCAACCCTTTAGTAGCGATCGCTATTTTAACTCTCGCCCTAGCACTACCAGCTACAGCACCGCCGACCCAAAAAAAGATGATGGGAAAGTCTTACAAACAGGAGTTTCCGGTGCAAGTAACTTAGCTCCCAGTAATTCAGCTTTAATGGAACGTATCAAAGGTAAAGATGACCCAGATCCCAGCAAACGGGTAGAAGGTGATTTCAACCGATTAAAAGCAGCCGGTGTGCAACCTACCGCAGATTTAGTTTACACCTCTGGTTCCAGTCTTGACCCCCACATTACCCCAGAAGCTGCCAGAGCGCAAGTTGCCCGTGTCGCCAAAGCGCGAGGAATCCCACCCGAACAACTAGAAACTTTAATTAATCAAAATACTGATGGTCGCTTTTTGGGAATCTTTGGTGAACCTGGGGTAAATGTCTTGAAATTAAATCTGGCTGTAGATGCTTTAAAATAATTTGTAGTTAAAGGTTTGTAGTGAGAACTTTAGTTCTCTCTTCTCTACGAGAGGCTGCGCGAATAGAAAAGGACTAAAGTCCTTACTACGAACTGAATTCTAGTATTTTTACATTGTTTATTTGGTTTTTCCAGTCGTTTTATTTACTCACTAACATATTGGTAGGAGATTCCTAGTTTTTTTGGCAAAATTGGAATCAGTTTCCTCAAGCTGAACCCAGTACAAAATTCCTTTGGCAAGAAATCGTTAAAAGCCTAGATAAATCACCTATCCATGTCTCATAACTCTACAATTGCTCCTGACAGTTCCTACATTCGTCCTTACCGACGTGGAAAGCATAAAATTTTCATCGGTATGGCTCCTGGTGTCGGCAAAACTTACAAAATGCTGGAAGAAGCACATCAGCTGAAACAAGACGGTATTGATGTTGTCATTGGCATTTTGGAAACTCATGGACGCAAAGAAACCGCAGAAAAAGCTACAGGGCTGGAGGTGATACCTAGAAAAGTCACAATCCGAGAAAATATTACTTTGCAGGAAATGGACACAGATGCAATATTGGAACGTTCTCCCCAACTTGTGTTAGTTGATGAACTTGCTCATACTAATGTACCTGGTTCGCGTCGAGAAAAACGATACCAAGATGTGGAAGTGATTTTAGCCGCCGGAATTGATGTCTACTCCACTGTCAACATTCAGCATTTAGAAAGTTTGAACGACTTAGTTGCAAGGATTACAGGTATTGTAGTGCGAGAACGTATTCCAGATCGCCTTCTGGATGAAGCTGATGCTGTCGTAGTCATTGATGTTACCCCAGAAACTCTAGAAGACCGCTTGCAGGAGGGCAAAATTTATGCACCTGAGAAAATCGAGCAATCCCTGAAAAACTTTTTCCAACGTCGCAACTTAATTGCTTTGCGAGAGCTAGCTTTGCGGGAAGTAGCGGATACAGTTGAGGAGGAAGCAAACACTTCTACCTCAAAAGGACAAAGCTGTAATATTCACGAACGAGTTTTAGTTTGTGTGTCTACCTACCCTAACTCGGTGCAATTGCTCCGTCGCGGCGCACGCATCGCTAATTATATGAATGCGCGACTTTATGGCGTTTTTGTAGCAGATCCTGAGCGATTCCTCACCAAAAAAGAAAGTGTACATATTGATACCTGCGAGAAGTTATGTCAAGAATTTGGTGGTGAATTTTTATACGTCAAGAGTCAAAATGTCGCCCAAGAAATTGCTCAAGTTGCAGCTAAGTATCACATCACTCAAATTGTCATTGGTGAAAGCCAACAGCCTCGATGGAAAAGATGGTTTAAAGGCTCTTTTACGCAGAGATTAGTAGATTTAATTCGACATCAAAACATTGACTTACATATTATCGCTACCGAACAATGATAGGTAATATAGGATTCCTACTTGATTTTTGAACAGATACGTAGGTAGCGTAGTGGCGTGGCAAGGCTAAAGTAGTGCATTAAATGTAGGTTGGGTTGACGTTAGGAAACCCAACATTGATTGTAGCGTTGGGTTTCGCAAAGCCTCAACCCAACCTACGCCTAAAATGATGTAATAGATTTGGCTATAATTAAACGCAGTTAACAATTCAAAATTCAAAATTCAAAATTCAAAATGGAAGACAGTTGAGTCGAGGATTTAAACCCCAACTCAACTGATACTACGTGTAGACGTAGGGGTCTTATACCCTTGAATTTACGATAAACGCCGATAAACGCGGATATAATTTCTTTTATTGCACTATTTTAGCCTTGCCACGCCACTACATATACTAGGATTAACTAAATTTACGGAATGAGTAACTGTGAACTTGAAGAAAAACTAGAAAACCTTGTATAGTTTTAAACTAAACCTCCAATATCCACAGTTATGACTGATCCTGTAACTTTAGCTGCTGCTTTAGCCATTGCTAAACTCGCCTGTGGTAAATTCTTTGAAGCTAGTGTTGGTAAGTTAGGAGAGAAATTTACTGAAACTGGTTTAAAGAAGATTGATGAGCTTTACCAGAAAATTCGGACAAAACTGGGTAATAATCCTAGTGCGGTGAATGCGTTAAAGGCTGTAGAAAACGGCAAGGAAGAAGAATTACAGGCGTTGGCGACATATTTACGCGATACGATGAACCATGACCCAAATTTTGCAGCCGATGTTCAGAAAATCGCTGATGAGATTGAGATTCACAAGGTAGAAGATAATAGCCAAATGATTCTGACTTTTCACGGGATCTGGAAAACCCCTCTCCAAACCTCTCCCCTACAAGGAGAGAGGCTTTAATTTTCCCCCTTCCCTTGTAGGGAAGGGGGTTAGGGGGTTAGGTTTCAAGTTAACTTTTCCACATAACCTGAAAAGTCAGGATGATAATTTAGCCGCAGTGACGGAATATTTAGAAATATTCCATCATTATTGTGAGTTGGGAATGTATGCTGAGGCGTTTTCTAGTGTTTATTACCGTGAAAATAATCATGATGATTGTGATGAATTTCTCAAGAAACGCTATTACAATGCTGTACGCTTGAGTCTATATGAGAGATTAATTGCAAAATGGCAATCTCCCCAAGAAAATGAGCGCGGAATTTACAGTGATGCGTTGAAAGTTTACGGCGATGTGTTGCAGTTCCTAGACAGACGCACGGAAGCGTTAGAAAGGTACGAAGCCGCCTTGGCATTCTACCGCGACATTGGCGCACGCTTGGGGGAAGCCAATACATTACAAGCTATTGGCGATGTGTTGCAGTTCCTAGACAGACGCACGGAAGCGTTAGAAAGGTACGAAGCCGCATTGGCATTCTACCGCGACATTGGCGCACGCTTGGGGGAAGCCAATACATTACGAGCGATTGGCGATGTGTTGCAGTTCCTAGACAGACGCACGGAAGCGTTAGAAAGGTACGAAGCCGCCTTGGCATTCTACCGCGACATTGGCGTTAGCGAAGCTCCTCCTGTGGAGGCTCGCTTGGGGGAAGCCAATACATTACAAGCTATTGGCGATGTGTTGCAGTTCCTAGACAGACGCACGGAAGCGTTAGAGAGCTACGAAGCGGCATTGGCATTCTACCGCGACATTGGCGCACGCTTGGGGGAAGCCAATACATTACGAGCGATTGGGGATGTGTTGCAGTTCCTAGACAGACGCACGGAAGCGTTAGAAAGGTACGAAGCGGCATTGGCATTCTACCGCGACACAGGTTCTCGCTTGGGGGAAGCCAATACATTAAAAGCCATTGGCGATGTGTTGCAGTTCCTCAAACGCAGCACGGAAGCGTTAGAAAGGTACGAAGCCGCCTTGGCATTCTACCGCGACACAGGTTCTCGCTTGGGGGAAGCCAATACATTACAAGCCATTGGCAGTTTACAAGCAGATTTAACTGTGGGTTTAGAATATTGCCAAGCAGCGTTAGCACTTTATAGACAAATTGGGACTAAGTATAGCCAAAGCCGGAACTTGATTTACTATACATCGCCAATTCTTTTAAAATTGGGACGGGAAACAGCAGCCAGAGAAGCACTTAATGAAGCCATTCAACTGGCGAGAGAAATTCCCTATGAATATTTTGTAGAAGCTGCGTCAGCCAAACTCAGGGAAATTCCTAGTTGAGATGTGAAAGGCAGGGGGCAGGGGAAATATCGCCTACAATTTTACTTGTTTTTGTTCTGACTTTTCACGCTATGTGGAAAATCTAACGCGAAACCTAACCCCCTAACCCCCTTCCCTACTAGGGAAGGGGGAAAATTAAAGCCTCTCTCCTTTTAGGGAAGCCAGTTGCGTGGGCGGGTTTCCCGACTTGAGCAAGCCCTAGCCCTAAAAAACCGGGTTTCTGAACGAAAGATTAAGGTTTTAAGCTGAGGGATTTGCAAGAAACCCGGTTTTTAACGAGGGGTTTTCCAGATCCCGTGAAAAGCCAGACACAATTTGTTTTGTCACCACATAATTCAGTTTCGTCACCAACGCAATTGAGTTTGTCACCACGCAATTCAGTTTTGTCACCAACGCAATTGAGTTTGTCACCAGCCAATTCAGTTTCGTCACCAACACAATTGATTTTGTCGCCACCTAATTCAGTTTCGTCACCAACGCAAATTTTTTAAGTATTAACACTAAACCTCTATCAATAAACTTGTTTAATAAAATATTAAAATTTGCGAGTTTTACTGAACCAAAATCTAACTGCTATAAGTCAAGCTAGATTAATAAACAGCAAATAGGTGTTTATTTTATGCCTCGAAAAAAAAGCAACTCTCCAATTCTAGAGAAAGCTGAATTAAGATCCTCTGGACTGAAAGCAATTGATCCAAATATGGATTTTGGGGAAAGTCGTAATTTAAAAAATATGACTCAACTAATAGATAAATTGCGTGATAAAATTGACGCTTACAATACTGCTCTAGCGGTAATTACTTCATCCAAAACCGAGATTAAAGAATTAGAAAAAACTTTAGGCGAACTCTGCGAAAAAATGTTAATTGGAGTCGCGTTTAAATATGGCAATAACAGCCGAGAATATGAAATGGCTGGGGGTGTTAGAAAAAGCGATCGCATTCACAGAAGCACAGTCAGCCGCATCAAAGCTTATTCAGCATTACCATCTACTGATACTGCTCCAAGTCCCTAATTAATCACTATTAAATCAGTTATCAGTTATCAGGCGTATGGTGTGGTGTTTCAGCGCACCATACGCCGTCAGGACTGGTAACTGATTTAAAGGCTTACAATAGTCAAAAAATAAGAATTGCTTGATAAAATAGTTAGAGATATTTTAGAATACAGGATTTATAAAAATAATGTCTAAAACAACCACTACTGAATATAGACATATCCTAATTGATGAAAATAATGTTCCTTACATTACGGGAACATCAATGAAAGTTGTGGAGTTAATTACTTCTATTCATGCTTATGGTTGGAGTCCAGAAGAATTACATTTCCAGTATCCACATCTGACCATGAGCCAAATTTACTCAGCTTTAGCTTATTATTGGGAGCATAAAGAAGAAATTGATGCTGATATGCAGCGACGCTTTGAGTATGCCGAAAAATTACGTTTAGAAGCCGGAGAATCTCCATTATCAAAAAGACTCCGTGCAGAAGGATTAATTAAATGAATGTTGCTCTTTATATAGATGAAAATGTTCATCGAGGAATTACAAATGGATTACGGTTACGGGGTGTAGATGTATTAACAGTACAAGAAGATGGGCGCACTGGCTTTCCTGATCCAATTATACTTGACCGTGCAACAGAACTTGAGCGCGTTTTATTTTCCCAAGATGAAGATTTTCTAGCTGAAGCTAACTGTCGTCAAGTCCAACAAATAAACTTTGTTGATGTGATTTATGCCCATAAACTCAGAGTTTCTGTCGGTGATTGTATTCGTGATTTAGAAATTATTGCTAAAACTGCATATCTTGAAGAATTAAAAAATCGTGTTCAATATTTACCTTTATAAGTTGGTAAACAGTAGTAACACATATAACAGGTAATAGTTACAAACCTATTACCTGTTACACATTACCTATTTGCCAAATATTGATACATTTGCCAACGTGCATCTACTTCTGCTTGTGCTTGTTCTAGCAGTATTTTGGCTACTTCTGGCTTGCTCTTAGTCAACATCTTGAAGCGATTTTCTTGATACATGGATTGCTCTACTGATTGAGTAGGCGATCGCATATCTAACTGTAAGGGATTTTTGCCCTGTTCTCGCAACAATGGGTTATGGCGATACAGTAACCAGCGTCCTGAATCTACCAAGGTTTTCTGGTGGTTCATCCCGGTAGTCATGTTGATACCGTGGGCGATGCAATGGCTGTAAGCAATAATGAGTGATGGCCCGTCAAAGGCTTCAGCTTCTAAAAAGGCTTTGAGGGTTTGGTCATCCTTGGCACCTAACGCCACACTCGCCACGTAAACATTACCGTAATTCATCGCCATTAAACCCAAATCTTTCTTTGGTGCAGGCTTACCACTGGCGGCGAATTTGGCGACGGCGGCGCGGGGTGTGGCTTTGGAAGATTGTCCGCCGGTGTTAGAATACACTTCTGTATCCATGACTAAGATATTCACATTGCGACCACTGGCTAAAACGTGGTCAATACCGTGAAAATCTATATCATAAGCCCAACCATCACCGCCGATAATCCAGACGCTTTTCTTGACTAAGTAATCAGCTAAAGATTTGAGAATGAGGATTTTGGATTTGACGCTGGAGTCATGAGTCTGAATTTGGTCTAACTTTTGCTTTAACAAATTCACTCGTTCCCGTTGTTCCCAAATATCAGCCTCGGTTTTTTGTTCGGCGGTGAGGAGGGAATTAACTAAGTTATCTCCTAACTCACTGCTGAATTGTTGTAAGAGTTCCGCCGCAAATTCTGCTTGCTTATCTAGTGAGAGACGATAGCCAAAACCAAATTCGGCGTTATCTTCAAATAAACTATTTGACCATGCGGGGCCTCTACCATCGGCGTTTTTCGTCCAAGGTGTGGTGGGGAGATTTCCGCCGTAAATGGAAGAACAACCTGTGGCGTTAGCAATAACTGCGCGATCGCCAAACAGTTGTGTTAATAATTTTAGATAAGGTGTCTCACCACAACCTGCACAAGCACCAGAAAATTCAAATAATGGTTCTTGTAGTTGTTGTTGACGAATTTGGTTGAGTTTGAGTTGTCGTCGGTCGGGGTTGGGTAAACTCAAGAAGAAATCCCAATTTGCTCTTTCCTGCTCCCTTAAAGGTAGTTGCTGCGCCATGTTAATCGCTTTTAAGGATGGCTCAGATTTATTTTTGGCTGGGCAGACGTTAACACAAATAGCGCAGCCTGTGCAGTCTTCTGGGGCTACCTGGATGGTAAATTTTTGGTTGGCGAAGTCCTTATCTTTGGCGTTGATTGATTTGAAGGTAGACGGTGCATTGACTAATTCACTCGGTTGATAAACCTTAGAACGAATTGACCCGTGGGGACAAACCATAACGCATTTACTACACTGAACGCAGACATCGGCATCCCATACGGGGATTTCTTGCGCCACGTTGCGTTTTTCCCATTTCGCTGTACCTGTGGGAAATGTCCCATCTGGTGGTAGTGTACTGACAGGTAAGTCATCACCTTGCCACACCATAATTTTACCCAGAACTTCCTGAACAAATGCCGGGACGCTGCTGGGAAAAGGGTTTTGGGTAGATGCTTCTACATCTATCCATTTACCTTTTTCCTCTAAGGGAATTGTTACCTGATGTAAATTATCTAGGGTTTGGTCTACGGCTTGCAGGTTCATGCGGACTACTTCCGCGCCTTTTTTACCGTAAGTCTTTTCAATTGCTTGTTTAATTTTGGCGATCGCTTGTTCTTGTGGCAATACCCCCGCCAAGGCAAAGAAGCACACCTGCATAATAGTATTGATTCTGCCACCCATCCCACTATTACGGGCGACTTGGTTGGCGTTGATGACGTAAAGTTGCAGTTGCTTGTCTAAAATTTGTTGCTTGACTTTCAAGGGGAGATGTTCCCAGACTTTATCTGCATCGTGGGGACTATTAATTAAAATTGTTGCCCCAGTCGCCGCCGCTTTTAAGACATCTATGCGTTCCAAAAATCCCCAGTGATGACAACCGATAAAGTTAGCTTGGTCGATGAGGTAGGTAGAACGTATGGGTTGAGAACCGAAACGCAGGTGAGAAACAGTCATTGAGCCGGATTTTTTGGAATCATAGACAAAATAGCCTTGGGCGTAGTTGTCTGTTCCTTCCCCAATAATCTTAATGGAGTTTTTGTTAGCCCCGACTGTACCATCAGAACCCAAACCATAGAACATCGCCCGCACAACGTTATCAGGTTCAGTGGAGAAGTTCGGGTCAAAGTTTAAGGATGTGTGGGTAACATCATCATTAATCCCGATAGTAAAGTGATTTTTCGGCGTAGGTTGGGCTAAGTTATCAAATACAGCTTTTACCATCGCTGGGGTGAATTCTTTCGAGGATAAACCGTAACGTCCCCCGATAAGTTTGGGTGAAATCTTCCCTGCTTCATGAATAGCAGTGACGACATCTAAATATAAAGGTTCGCCTGCACTACCAGGTTCTTTACTGCGGTCGAGGACTGCGATCGCTTTTACACTATTAGGTAAAGCCTGGATAAATCTCTCTACATCAAAGGGGCGATACAGTCTAACCTTGAGAACGCCGACTTTTTCACCTCTGGAGTTAAGATAATCTACGGTTTCATGGACGGTTTCGCAACCAGAACCCATAATGATAATGACGCGATCGGCATCACTCGCGCCGTGATACTCATAAAGTTTGTAAAATCTACCTGTGCGTTCTCCGAATTTATCCATAATTTCTTGGACAATTTCAGGACAGGCGTTGTAGTAAGGGTTCGCACCTTCACGGGCTTGGAAGTAAACATCAGGGTTCTGGGCTGTACCGCGCAGTAATGGGCTTTCTGGAGTCAAAGCGCGGGCGCGATGGGCGAAGATTTTGTCTTCATTAATGAGCGATCGCAAATCATTATCTGACAATAACTCTACTTTCTGCACTTCATGGGAGGTACGGAAACCATCAAAGAAGTGTAAAAAGGAAACTCGCGTTTCTAAGGTAGCTGCATGGGCTATTAATGCAAAATCATGACTTTCCTGCACTGACGCTGAACAAAGCAATGCAAAACCAGTACCACGAGCTGCCATCACATCACTATGATCACCGAAAATAGATAGTGCATGGGTGGCCAAAGACCTAGCCGCAACGTGAACTACAGTGCTAGTTAATTCCCCCGCAATTTTGTAGAGGTTGGGAATCATTAATAACAGTCCTTGGGAAGCTGTGAAGGTGGTACTCAAAGCCCCCGTTTGCAGTGCGCCATGTACAGCAGCAGCCGCACCGCCTTCACTTTGCATCTGCACCACATTGGGAACAGTCCCCCATAAATTTGCACGACCTTCTGCCATCCAAGCATCCGCCCATTCACCCATTGCAGAGGAGGGTGTAATGGGGTAAATTGCGACTACTTCATTTAATTTGTAAGCTACACGGGCAACAGCTTCATTACCGTCAATCGTAGCAAAGGTTTTATTCATTAATATGTCTCCCTGTCTCAACTTTTCTTGGTGGTTAATTTGGATGCAGAGAACCCATAAATAGAAGCATCAAAAATAGCCAGAGCCAAGAAGTTAGCAATTTTATGTACGATTTGGGCGTAGAAAATTAAACATTGACCCTAAGAATTATGCTTAACTATATAAATACGAGATGCGGCTAGTGGCTATTAATTTATTTGACAAAATACTTCGCAAACTATTATCTCATTTACAAAAATATATTTATTCACAAATATTAGTAGTGTACTCAACATCTAGAAATCAAGATTAATCAGACTTTCAGGCTGATCATGATTGAGTGTAGGGTATAGGTTCGGGATAGCATCAAAAAACGCTCACACTAAACCATCAATAAAAATCTGTTTTAGGTATAGAAATATCCCAATGTGAGAGGATATGCAAAAAGTCAGAAAACTAACAGCATTTTATTCTGTCAGTAGCAAAAACGCTGGTGTAGACAGCTTGACGAAAGCAATAAATTTATCTTAATCAAATAACTTAACACTAGAAGAATGAGAAGTATGATCATGAACAATATTACAGTATGGATAATGCACAGTAGAAAGTCTCAATTCATCTCTTCTTGATATTATTTAACACCCAAAGTTGTTAGATTATTGACATTTTTGGGCATTGTAATAATAGTAATAAATCGCCAAAGTGTATCAGTCATTGAGCTTATGACACCACCAGCACCAAAAGTCCCGGAAATTTCTGGCTACACCATCACAGAACAAATTTACCGGGGTTCACGTACTGCCGTGTATCGAGGCGTACAAGAAAATCAGAAACTACCAGTTGTAATTAAGGTGCTGCAACAAGAATATCCCACATTTGGCGAATTAGTACAATTTCGCAATCAATATGCGATCGCCAAAAATCTACCCATCACAGGCATCATCCCACCCCTCAGTCTAGAACCCTACGGCAACAGCTACGCCCTGATCATGGCAGACTGGGGAGGTATCTCCCTAGAAACATATATCCAGCAGCATTCCCTAGACCTAGCAGACACTTTAGCCATAGCCATCCAACTAGCAGAGATTCTCCACCAACTACACCAACATCGAGTCATCCACAAAGACATTAAACCCGCCAACATCCTCATTCACCCACAATCAAAACAAATTAAACTCATCGACCTGAGCATAGCCTCCCTACTACCCAAACAAACCCAAGAAATTCAAAACCCCAACACCCTAGAAGGCACTCTAGCCTATCTCGCCCCCGAACAAACCGGACGCATGAATCGCGGTATTGATTATCGCAGTGACTTTTATGCCCTGGGTGTCACCCTCTATCAACTACTCACAGGTCGCTTACCCTTTCTTACCGATGACCCCTTAGAATTAGTCCATTGTCACATCGCTAAAATTGCCACACCTGCCCATGTAGTAAATACTGATATACCGGAAATTCTGGGGGCAATTGTCGCCAAACTCATGGCTAAAAATGCCGAAGACCGTTATCAAAGTGCCTTGGGACTCAAGCATGATTTAGCAGAATGTTGCAGCCAGTGGCAACAAACACAGTCAATTGCCGCCTTTGACTTAGGACAAAGGGATTTATGCGATCGCTTCCTCATCCCTGAAAAACTCTACGGTAGAGAAATCGAAGTCCAGTTATTATTGGATGCTTTTGCACGGGTAGCCCAAGGCAGATCAGAAATGATGCTGGTGGCGGGATTTTCCGGTATTGGTAAAACAGCAGTGGTCAATGAAGTACATAAGCCGATTGTCAAACAACGGGGTTACTTCATCAAAGGTAAATTTGACCAATTTAATCGCAACATTCCCTTCTCTGCCTTTGTGCAAGCTTTTCGAGACTTAGTTGGGCAATTACTCAGTGAAAGCGATACCCAATTGCAACACTGGAAAAATCAGATTCTCGCAGCCCTGGGAGAAAATGCCCAAGTGATTGTAGAACTGATTCCCGAACTAGAAAGGATTATTGGCACCCAACCCCCAGCACCGGAACTATCAGGCACCGCCGCCCAAAATCGGTTTAACTTGTTGTTTCACAGGTTTATGCAAGTTTTTACTGCCCCTGCACACCCGTTAGTAATGTTTGTCGATGATTTGCAATGGGCAGATTCCGCTTCGTTGCATTTGATTCAGGTGTTAATGTCGGAGTCGCAAACGGGCTGTTTATTACTGTTAGGGGCATATCGGGATAATGAGGTGTTTGCCGCCCATCCGTTGATGTTGACTCTGAGTGGAATGGAGAAAGCTGGGGCAAAAATCCATACCATTACCCTAAAACCCCTAAATTTTACTAGTCTCAATCATCTGATTGCCGATACCCTTCATGCTGCCATATCCCTAGTGCAACCACTGACAAAACTGGTGATGCAGAAAACTCAGGGGAATCCCTTCTTTGCGACCCAGTTTTTGAAGGCGTTACATCAAGACAGGTTAATTCACTTTGACGCGAATGCGGGGTATTGGCAGTGTGATATTGTGCGGGTGCAAGATGCGGCTTTAACTGATGATGTGGTGGAGTTGATGGCGCAGCAGTTGCAAAAGCTACCAACCGCTACCCAAGAGATTTTAAAACTGGCGGCTTGTATGGGCGCGCAGTTTGATTTAACTACATTGGCGATCGTTTCTCAGCAATCCCAGGCAGAGGTGGCTACAAAATTGTGGCAAGCGTTACACGCAGGGTTGATTCTGCCCCAAAGCGATTTGTACAAATTTTATTTGTCAGCCACTCCAGAAACACCCGATACTCCACAGGAAAACTGCAATTATCGCTTTCTTCATGATCGCGTCCAACAAGCTGCTTATTCTCTGATTCCCGAAGTGCAAAAACAGACTACTCACCTGACTATTGGCAAATTGTTATTAGAAAATAGTCATACATCTTTCCCAGATAGTCATTTATTTGAAATTGTTCATCAGTTAAATTGTGGTATTTCACTGATTACAGAATTAGAACAACGTTATCAATATGCCGAATTAAATTTACAAGCGGCTTGCAAGGCTAAAAACTCTACTGCATATAATGCAGCTTTAAATTATCTGGATAAGGGAATGCAATTTCTGCCGACGGATAGCTGGAATAAAAATTATTATTTGACACGTTGTATATACGAATCGGCAGCAGAAGTGGCATTACTTAGCTGTGATTTTAAAAAGATGGAATCTTTAATTGAAATAGTTATAAAAAACACACATAACTTGTTAGAACAAGTCAAAGTTTATGAAATCAAGCTGCAAGCTTATCAATTACAAAATCAGCAGATGCAGGCGATTAAAATTGGACGGGAAATCCTGCAAAAACTAGGAGTTATACTGCCAGAATCCATTACAATCTCAGATATCCAACAACGAGTACAAAACACACTAAATCAGCTATCAAACTACACTCTAGAAGACTTAATTAATTTACCCACCATCCAGAATGCGGCTGCTATGGCGGCAGCGCGAATCATGACAAGTTTAGTTCCTTCGATTCATCAGGCTAATCCCCTTTTATTTCCAATTGTTGCCTGCGAAGAAGTTAATCTATCCCTACAATACGGAAACTCACTTTTCTCCTCTCCGGGCTACGCAGATTTTGGTATTATTGTTAGCTCCGTCTTATATCAAATAGAAGCAGGTTATCGTTTTGGACAGCTAGCACTCCGGTTGATGGAGAAATTTAATGAAAGTTCTGTTCAGAGCATGGTTATGTTTAAAGTAGCCGCATTTAATCAATCCAATCAACAAAATATACGGAACGCCATTTCTTTATTAAATAAATCCTACCAAGTGGCAATAGAAACAGGTGATTCTGTTCACGCGCTAGTTTCGACTTCATTTAGATTGTTCTACTCGTATTTGAGTGGAGAGAAACCCTTGCCAGATTTATTAGCAGAGGTTGAGGTTTATCAATCAAAATTTGCTACGAGCCAACATTTCCTGAATTGGATATATATTATCCGCGCATCTATTCATAATTTTACTGAGTTGAGTGACAATCCAGACTGTCTGGAGTCAGTTGATGCTGAAAATGAAAAATTATCTATTCTACTTACAGAAAATGATGAGTTAGCTCTACATCTATTTTATTTAAGTAAATTAATACTGAGTTATTCATTCGGTTGTTTTGAAACTGCGATTCAGATAGCAGATCGAGGAGTTCAATATCTGAAAGCCGGTATTAGTATGCCGTCAGCACCAGCTTACTACTACTACGATTCATTAACCAGATTACAATTATACTCCCATCTTCAACCCTCATCTCAGGAGGAGCTTTTATCGCAAGTTGATTCTAACCAGAAAAATCTCTTAGTTTACGTAAATGCTGCTCCTATGAATTATCAGCATAAATATGACTTAGTAGAAGCCGTGCGTTTTCATAAGTTGGGTAAACGAACGGAGGCTATAGAATTTTTTGACTCTGCGATTGCGGGAGCAAAAGCCAACGGATTTATCCAAGATGAAGCTCTAGCGAACGAACTAGCTGCTAAATTTTATCTCAATTGGGGCAAAGACAAATTTGCCGCAGGCTACATACAAGAAGCTTACTACTGTTACAGTCGTTGGGGTGCCAAAGCCAAAGTTGCCGATTTAGAAACCCGCTATTCCGAATTACTGCGCCCCATCCTACAACAAACAGTGACATCATTTGATGTGTTCACCACACTGATGACTATTGCTGCACCTGCGGTATCGGTTCATTATGAAACTGATAGGAGTTTCAATAATACCAGCCTCTATCAAGCTCTCGATTTTGGGACTCTCTTGAAAGCTTCTCAAGTCCTCTCTAGAACCATTCAACTAGATGAGCTACTAGAGAAACTCACCCAAATTATTCTGCACAACTCAGGAGGCGATCGCTGTGCATTGGTGTTCCCTGATGAAACCGGAGAATGGCAAGTGCGAGCGATCGCCACACCTGGTTATGTACAACTTATGGCTGAACCTCTCACCAATAATCCCAATATCCCGGTCAAATTAATTCAGTATGTTAAAAATACTCAAGAAGCTGTGGTGATTAATGAACTCAAAACTGATTTACCTGTAATTGATGACTATCTCAGGGAACGTCAACCCAAGAGTATTTTGTGTCTACCACTGCTGAATCAAGGTCATATGATTGGTATTTTATACCTCAAAAATCACCTCACTAGTGGTGTTTTCACCCGCGATCGCCTCTTGATTATCGACTTTCTCTGCACCCAAGCTGCCATCTCTCTAGAAAATGCCCGTCTCTATCAACAGGCGCAAACCTATACCCAACAGCTTGAGCAATCCCAATTGCAGGTAGTACAAAGCGAAAAAATGGCATCACTGGGAAATCTGGTGGCTGGGGTTGCCCATGAAATCAATAACCCCATTGGTTTCCTCAATGGTAGCATTAGCAACAGCAAAGAATATGTACAAGATTTACTAGCACATTTAACTCTTTATCAACAGCACTATCCCAACCCAGTTGAACCAATTCAAGACAATGCCGAAGATATCGATCTGGAATTTCTTGCGGAAGACTTACCAAAGTTACTCAATTCGATGAAAGGCGCAACGGATCGGATCACAAATATTAGTAATAGCCTCCGTACCTTTTCTCGTGCAGATACTGAATACAAAATCTCTGCCAATCTCCATGAGGGAATCGATAGCACGTTATTAATTTTGAAATATCGCCTCAAAGCTAATGAACACCGTCCAGCAATTAAAGTCATACAAGAGTTTGGCAATTTACCCACAATCGAATGCTTCCCTGGACAGTTAAACCAGGTATTTATGAATATCCTGGCCAATGCTATCGATATGTTTGACGAAATGGCACACACTCAATCTTTTCCAGAACTGGAAGCCAATCCCCAAATAATTACCATTCGTACTGAAGTGATATCAAACCAAGTGTATATCCGTATCCGCGATAATGGCAAAGGTATGACACAAGAAGTACAAGAGAAAATATTTGACCATTTATTTACTACCAAAGCTGTAGGAAAAGGTACAGGATTGGGATTGGCGATCGCCCGTCAAATTGTGGTAGAAAAACATGGCGGTAGCTTAAATGTATGGTCTGAGTTAGGTAAAGGAACTGAGTTCACAATACAAATTCCCAGTAGATATAAATAGAAAGAAATCAAGTCCATGATCATTGCATATTCAACTGTGCAACTCCAAAATATCACAGCAGCTATGAGAGCGATCGCCAGTTATCTAATGCTAATATATTGCTCTTTACGGTAAATCGTGGGCAACTTGAAAACTGTGATTCATGACTAAAATACTCGCCATTTTTCACGGCTCAGAAAAAAGCCGTTTCCAGTGGTATTAGTACAAGTTAAACCAGTTCTGCGGGACACACAGGTAAAACCACCATTACTCCAACTACTACCATAGGTAAGCACATATTTATTGCGATCGCGGATAGTATCACTAATACATAAAATATTCGGTTTACCCACTTCAGATAATAATAAACCATCGCCCCAATCGAATTCACAAAATCCTCGATAGGGTTGAGGTGGTCTAGGTCTTAATGAACTACCAATTTCACAACGCAAGTTTTCCTGTTCTTCGCCGACTAACTCACATTGAATATTGCCTGTAGGGGTTTGAAAGCCTGTTGTTTGAGCTAAACTCGATGCTGGTGTGAGTATAGCACTCATGGAAGTTATAGCGAAAAATAGTAATATTTTTTTATACATAAATGCCCCCTTTGTAGAGTTATGTGAAGAGAGCGATCGCCCAATACGGTTCAGATAAGAAAAATAAATTTCAACCAAGCCAGCAAATGATCACTCAACAAAAAACGAAAAAATGATTTTGGAGGGGGTTTGGGGGACGCAACCGTCCCCCAATCGGGGGCTTGGGGGAGAATCCCCCAAATCTTGCTCATTGTCTCATAGGCAGAGCAAAAATTGAGAAATTAACTCTCACCACCTTAACTGAACCGTATTGAGCGATCGCCCTCAAATTAATTATCTGATGCAACACCAGTATAGGTAAATTTATTTATAGTTGTTAATATCTCCATGAATAAAAAAGAGGTAGGTTGAATTAACCTATCTCTTTTCAGATTGCTATGAAATTAATCATCATTAGTTGGGTGGATCTAAACGATTCACAACTGTTGCCCACAAAATCATCGGTGAACCAACTCCTAAACAGAACAACCACTGTTGTAAATTCAAAGGTGCTGTTTCAAACACTTCATTAATCAAAGGTACATGAGCAAAGACAATCTGTAATAAAATCGCTCCAACAATCCCAAACCCAATAGCAGGAATATCAACATTTTCTTTTAATGTCCCGTCCATCTTCGCTATCAGATTGGGGATTAATTGACTAATACTCAACAGATAAAATATCCGTCCAGCAATTAGAGAGTTAATTGCCATTGTTCTAGCTAAATCTAGATTGCCTGTAGTTTGACGAATATATTCAAACACGCCAAAGATGACAATCCAGTTAAACAGAGAAATTGCTAAAATTCGCTGGATGCGGCTACCTGATAATAAAGGTTCATTGGGATGACGGGGCGGTTGTTGCATCACATTTTGTCCTTTGGGTTCAAACGCCAGAGGTACTGTCATCGTGATGGAGTTCAACATATTTAACCAGAGGACTTGTAGAGATAAAATTGGTAAATCTCTGGCTAATAATGTACTAATTAAAATCGTCATTGATTCCCCACCATTCACAGGCAAAATAAAGCAAATGGCTTTGATGAGATTTTTATAAACGGCTCTTCCTTCTTCCACCGCCGCTTCAATGGAGGCAAAATTATCATCGGTGAGTAGCATATCCGAAGCTTCTTTCGCTACTTCTGTACCTGCGCCACCCATTGCAATACCGATATCCGCTTGTTTTAAAGCCGGTGCATCGTTGACACCATCCCCAGTCATGGCGACGACTTCGCCTTTAGATTGTAAAGCTTCCACTAGACGCAATTTTTGCTCTGGTGCTACACGGGCGAAAACTACACCTTCCTCTGCAACTTGGGCGAGTTCGGTTTTATCCATTTGGGCGAGTTCTGCACCTGTGAAAGCCAAAACTGAGCCATTTTTGTTAATTCCCATTCTCCGCGCGATCGCCTGTGCGGTGACAGCGTGATCTCCTGTAATCATCTTTACCTGAATTCCGGCTGTTTGGCAGGCTTGCACCGCTTTAATCGCACTCTCACGGGGAGGATCAATCATCCCTTGTAAGCCTATAAAGATTAATCCTTCAGCAATATCTGGATGATCGACTGTATTCTGCCCGTATACTACAGGTTTTTTCGCTAAAGCTAAGACTCGCAACCCTTGACGCGCCATAATATTCACTTCCCTTTCAATTTTGGCGCGTGATAATGTGTCTACACAATCTAAGGGATGGGGTTGTCCTTCGGTGTTGAGAATCAGTTGACAGCGTTGCAAAATAGCCTCTACAGAACCCTTCACATAGATAGTTTTTCCTCTGGGTGTTTCGTGCAACGTAGCCATGTATTGATAATCTGACTCAAAGGGAATGCTATCTAGTCTGGGCATTTTCTGGGTTAAGGTAGACTGGCTAAAACCAGCTTTATTGGCTGATGCAATCAAAGCCCCTTCTGTGGGATCTCCCATCACTACCCATCTACTGTTTTTCTTCTCTATATGGGAATCATTACAGAGTAATCCCGCTACCAAACACTCTTGTAAACCTTTATCGCTGTTTAAATCTACTTGTTCCTCATCAATTAAAATCTCCCCATCGGGTGCATAACCTACGCCTGTGACTGTATATTGATGTCCCCCTGCATAGATAGACTGGACTGTCATTTGATTTTCTGTCAATGTCCCCGTTTTATCGGAACAAACAACAGTCGCACTACCCAATGTCTCGACGGCTGGTAATTTGCGAATGATGGCGTTGCGGCGCGCCATGCGGGAAACCCCTATGGCAAGAGTTACAGTTACTACTGCTGGTAAACCTTCGGGAATCGCACTGACTGTTAAAGCAACGGCGGCTTCTAGAGCTTCGTTGAAACCTCTAAAACTCAACCCAACAACGAAGCAAAGAGTTGCTAAACCCAACACCATATACAGCCAATTTTGGCTAAATTTATTAAATTTACGAGTTAATGGTGTGGAAATATCCGTATGCTGCTCCATTAACTGAGATATTCGCCCTGTTTCCGTACCGTTACCTGTCGCAACGACTATCCCAGTACCTTGTCCGAAGGTGACAAAACCTCCCGCATAGGCCATATTTTTCCGTTCAGCCAGAGGTGTATCTAGCTGAAGAATTCGTGTATCTTTTTCAACAGCGACAGATTCACCTGTGAGAGCCGATTCATCAATTTGCAAGTTACGAGTTTGAATTAAGCGTAAATCTGCGGGTACTTTGTCGCCAGAAGTTAATAACACCACATCCCCTGGTACTAATTCCCGTGAGGGTACGCGGAGTTTCTGCCCATCTCTTAAGACTGTGGCTTCGGTGGTAATGGCTTTAGCTAACGCAGAGATGGCACTTTCGGCTTTTGACTCTTGAATAAATCCGATAATGGCGTTGGTAGTAGTTACACCCCAAATTACTCCGGCGTTAACAAAACTACCTGTGACAGCTTTGACTAAGCCCGCACATAACAAAATAATTAATAGTGGTTGGTTGAATTGCAATAAAAACTTCAACCACCAAGGTTTGGTTTTTTTGGCGGTGAGTTCGTTTGCTCCCACCTGAGTTAATAAATTTTCGACTATATGACTATTTAAACCCGCCTCGGCGTTAGTTTGCAAACGGGCGATCGCTTCCTCAATATCCAAGGAATGCCAAATTGTCGGCTGTCTCTCTTCTGGTGTCGCAAGGGTAGATACAGCTTGAACCATAATTATTAAATTTCCATAAATACGTGTTTCACTCAAGTTAACACTAAAAAATAGTGCAAACAAGCAAACTGCACTATAAAAAATAAATAATTACTATAATTAATCTCAATGCTTCAAAATCGAGTATGCTTGCCAATACGGTCAGGAATGAGGACGAAGGCGAAAAAGTTGTGATTGTGGATTTGTCTACTCCATTACAGTTAATTGGACGCTCAATAGAGTTTCAGCGCATTGTAGAAGTTTTAGCCCAGGATGGTGATTTGTTAATTACCGGAGTTCCTGGTAGTGGTAGACGTACACTAGTTAGAGGTGGAGCGCAGGAAGTAGGAGCGATTGTACTGGAGATAGATTGTATCCGTGCTACTGATGGAGAACGATTTTTACAACTATTAGCAGAAGCAATTAACCAGAGTTGGGAAGCAGAAAAAATTCAGGCTTGGGTAGAAAAGAATGCTCAAGAGTTTTTGACTTTCCATCCTGAAAAGAAGCTCAAAGTGTTACGGAATCTCAATCAAAAGCAATTATGGCAAACGTTTGAACTGTTGCTGCAATTACCACAAATTATAGCTGTAGATTTACAGCAGCGAGTAGTGTTAATTTTACATAGCTTTCCTCATATTCGCTCTTGGGATCGTCATAATTTATGGGAAATGACATTTCGGCAGAAAATTAATCAAGATAGTGAAGTTAGCTATGTTTTAATTGCCACTATTGCCGAGAAAAGTAACTATTTAGATGAAAATAATCATCCTTTAGAAACTATCCAATTGCCTCCTTTGGCTAATGATATTTTGGCAATGTGGGCAAGAGAAATATTGCATAAAGAAGGGTTAACTTTTGACTCCCGTTCCCAAGCACTGCAAATCTTTCTAGAAGCTGTACAGGGACATATCGGCGATGCAATGGTGCTAATTCGTCGGTTACAAATTCTCCGTTCTTCTCAGGGTTTAATTACTGAGCAAGATGTGGAAAAAGCTATTGCGGAATTATTAAAAGATTTGTCAATGACTTATGAATCTTTATTGATGATATTACCAGCAAATCAGGTGCATCTTTTGGAAAGTTTAGCTTTAAACCCGACTGAGAAACCCCAAAGTAAAGACTATATTCAAAAACATGGTTTATCGAGAGGTGGTAGTCTCCAGGGAGCTTTAACGGGGTTGCAGCATAAGGGCTTAATTTATGGTGCAGAACAAGGTTATAAGTTGGCAATGCCTTTATTGGCTTTGTGGTTGCGACAGAGATTGAGGTGAGTCAATAGTCATTAGTCATTAGTTATTAGTTGTGGGTTCTGTGGGATATTCATTTTAGAAAACAAATATTTTGGTGAAACCTGCCTGTAAATTAGTCATTATTTATTGAATTAAGTAGAATGACTTGAAAAAAACAAACTATGTAAACTCATGTAAAAAATTGCCTTTAGTTCGTAGTAAGGACTAAAGTCCTTACTACAAACCTTTACTCACTTCTTGCACCTAACGTAGATACCCGTAGAAAGCCAATAGACAGCACAAAACTATAACAAGATTCAAATAAGGATAGATAAGTAAATTTAGTTATAAATAGAACGTAAATGCCGTAATATTGCGTAGAAAGTAAGATTTCCGCGTCGGCGGTTACTTTTTCGCCGAAGACATGGATATGTTTGCCTTTGATACTTAAAACATGAGAGAAAAGGCGTGAAATACTTGAATTAAACAAAGCACTGATTAATGCTTGCCCACGCCCAAAAACTAGTTTATAGCCTGAAAGAACTGATGCCAACGCAGTACCAGAAAGATAATTTAGAAGCTATGCTGGCATTATTTTTAGAGGCACAAGGACACCCATTACCCGAACACAGTCAAACAAAATCTCCAAGTGCAATCAGCCGATTTCTCAATATCAATCCTTGGTCAACTAGGGAGATGATTCGTGTTGTTCGTTCCACCGCATTACAAACAGTACTCAAGGTTTTAGCATCATCTGCTAAAGGAAGAAAACCCTTTTTACAAGTAATAATTGACCTAACGACTTTAGAGAAACGAGGTAAATTTCAAGAGTTTAGTGATTTAATCAGAGTCTACAATGGTAAACGCGGTTTGCATCTGGTCGTGGTTTATTTGGTAATTGGAAGATGCCGTATCCCTTGGAATTTTAGGGTTTGGAGAGGTAAGGGAACGCCTTCCCCTGCAAAGCTAGGACTGAAACTCGTGAAACGTTTACCGCAATCTTTAACTCAACATTTCCAGACAATTATTTTAGCTGATACGGCCTTTGGCAGTATAGAATTTCTTGAGGGTGTACGTCGTCTGAAATATCATGCTATTACTGGTGTATCTATTAGCCGTAAATTAGCAGATGGTAGACTTTTAAGACGCTTACATCAGCAAGGGCAACAGGTTTATCTGTTTGGGTTAAGCTTTCCTGTTACTGTTTCTTGGTATTACTTAAAACGCGATAATGGCAAACTAGAAAAACGTTTTATTTTATCTACTCGCCCGATTAAAGCTTCTACTCTTAAATGGTGGGGTAAGCGTCGATGGCAGATTGAGGGATGGTTCAAAACCGCCAAGCACCGTTTTGGTTTACATCGCTTTGGGCAAGGAACTCTGCTGGGTATGTATCGTTGGCTTATCCTTTCTCTCACTGCTTATCTCATAGCCCATTGGAGTTATCTGCATACTCAGTCAGCATCACCACCTGATTGGGGTCAAGCTGCACAACTAGCTCTTGAATCTATTTTCCCTCAATTAGTAGTGTATCTTCTTTTACTTAACATTGAACGCCTCACTCCTCTTGCACGTAGTTGTGGTTTTGACATTCATATTTCCAGGTGCAAGATGTGAGTTTAATTATTTACACCGTTCTACTTATCAATATGTTTAAGCTATTGCAATGGGGGAAAAAAATCTTCTTGAAATTAGTGGCTAGTCTAATTTTTTATACTAGTATTCCTCTGCCTTATATCAATGGCTTAGAGTTTCAGGATGTATCCCGTTTTGCTCCGGTGGTGGGATTAATAATTGGGGGAATTCTGGGCTGTTTGGATGTGGGAATGAGTTATCTGGGTGTACCTATGTTAACTCGTAGTGCTTTGATAGTTGCTGTGTGGATGGGTATCACCGGGGGACTACATTTAGACGGGGCGATGGATACGGCTGATGGTTTGGCTGTGGGGAATCCAGAACGTAGACTGGAAGTGATGGCGGATAGTGCTACGGGTGCATTTGGGGCAATGGTAGCGATCGCCTTAATATTATTAAAAACCACTGCTTTAACTGATATCACAGACAACCGTTGGCTAATGTTGATGGCTGCTTGTGGCTGGGGACGTTGGGGACAACAGCTAGCAATTTACCGTTATCCTTACCTAAAACCCACAGGTAAAGGTGCATTTCACAAACAAGCCATCAGTTCCTACCAAGATTTACTTCCTGGATGGTTATTAATGTTGGCTGTGAGTAGCTTGTTTTACTTGCTAGATGGCAACAGGATAATTTTACCCCTAACAATAGTGATAGCTGGGAGTGCGATCGCTGCTTGCACAGGTGCTTGGTTCCATCACAAATTAGGTGGACACACAGGCGACACCTACGGCGCAGTCGTAGAGTGGACAGAAGCGTTATTTCTATGCGTACTCACCACCCTATGAATCAATTCAAAATTCAAAATTAAATGTAGCCACCCCAAGAGTTGGGGTTTCTACATATCTTGAGAAACAAAGAATTTTGGAAGAAGTACGGTTTTGAACCTAGCTTTTTCCGATAAATACTCAGCACTCAGCACTCAGCACTCAGCACTCAGCACTCACCACCCTATTTCATTGGCTGTAATTTCGTCACCTTTAATTTAAAAGGCCCTACCCCAGTTTCGCCAAAAGAACGGACACGAATAATAAAAGTCCCTGTTTCGTTGATGCGGGTAAACAGTAGAGAATTGCTAGTACCATCGGGGCCATCGTCATTTTCGGCTAATGTTGAACCGTCGGGGGCTAATAATGTAATGATGCTATCAAAACTTTCGGAACTTAAATCAACAGCTAAGTTATCACCCTTATTCAACTTAACAGCATAATCACGAGCAAACCCACCTTGACCGGTAGGGATGTCCTTTTCTGAGAGGGTGTCACTAATTTCTTTAAAATCAGTCAACATAATTGGACTGTACAACTTACTGTTTTGAGCAAAAGTTGTGGTTGTCGTGATACCAATTACAAATAATGTTGTGGGCAATAGGATAATTCTACGGAAATTATTAATAATAAATTTACTGAGCATAATAGGCAATGTTCCCAAAATCACAGGGCAATTTGGTTAATTATAGATTTTTCACAGATAAATTGACCATTAATTTTTGCTGCTTTTGTCTTTGAGGGGAGTAGCCACGGCGGCTAATCCTAAAACGACAATTCCCGATTGACGCAGGGTGGTGACAGCAGATTTAGCAGTTGCACCGGTAGTGTAAATGTCATCTATTAGCAACACTGAGGCGTTTTTGTGGTGTTTGAGCAAATCTGACTCAATCACAAAAGCTTCAGCCAAGTTTTTCTCTCGATCAGATACTGATAAACCAAACTGCGCCTGTGTTTCGCGGATTCTGGTCAAACCATTGAGTTTTAATTTTAAGCCAGTGGTTTGACAAAAGCTTTGAGCAATTAACGCCGCTTGGTTATAACCCCGTTGTTTTTGTTTGTTGGCGTGCATGGGAATGGGGATTACTACGATTTGTTTCTCTGGATGAAGGGAATGTAATAACCAAGTTTCTCCTAACCATTGTCCTAAAGGTCGAGCAATTTGGGGCTGATTTTCATATTTCATCACCGCGATCGCTCGTTTGACAAGCCCACCATACACACCCCAACTCAAAACGGGTATTGGCGGTTTCCACAAAGCTTGGGGTTGGGGATGATGACATTTTTGTAATTGTCTAGTGCAGTTTTCGCAAACTACACCAGATGTGGAACGCTGGCACAAAGGGCAGTTAGATTGTAAAAATAAATCCAGAAACCCTTTGAGCATAATTTAAAACCTTCCCCATTCCCTATTCCCTATTCCCCATTTAAATATTTCACATACACGCGATCGCAGCGTGCAGTTTCTAAACCTGTAGCTGGCTGATAACCGTGGTTTTCATATAATTTGACTGCTTCTACCAACACACTGGCGGTTTCAATCCAAATTTGGTTAAAACCACGGTCAGCGATCGCTGCTTCTAACTGTTGTAACAAATATTTCCCTAATCCTAAACCCCTTACACTTGGTAAAAGATACATTTTCCTAATTTCGACGGCATTTTCTCCGCGATGGGTGGGATGATATGCCCCCGTACCAACTATTTGGCTTTGGTGTTCAATTACCCAAAATTCGCCTCCTGTACTTAAGTAGCATTCTTCTACTTCCAGTACATCACGGTCAGCTCCTTTGGGTTCCCAACCCAGCCCGTATTCTGATAACACGTAACTGATGATAGCGGCGGCTTTAGTGCGATCGCTTTTTTGCCAGTTACGAATTAAGAAATCTTTGTAGTAGCTGTGCATTACTGTGTGTGGGTCAGGTGTGTACAGAAAAGTCTTCTGGATTTATTCCCGAATTTTACCCAGCATATAGCTTCTCTAGCTGATTCTAACTCAGGTGAAGCTCAAAGCATGAATTTTGCCTATGCTTAATAGTCAGCAAGCCAAGGTTTTGGGATGGAGTTGGAGGTAAGTATAACTGTGTAAATAATTCAATGCTTGTAGTCAGGACTTTAGTCCTAAGAAAAGGGCTGAAGCCCTCACTACAAGCTAATTCTCTCTAACTTTACATTAGTTGACATAGTTTGATTTATGCTCACCGACTGACTTAAATGCGATCAGATAAATCTTTTATGCTAATATTATATCTTATAATTACGAGTAACGTAACTCATAACAGGCACTGCCTTCTTATGACTAAGTATGTATGTCTTCCTCAGATGAATACCCTAAATACAAGGATAAAAGAACAGAGAGATTTGCATTAGGAGAACGGGTTAAAGAGTTTCAATCTTTTGAAAGACAAGCACAAAAAAGACTGGATATTTTAGAAGCAGCCCCAAATAAAGAAGCTTTGATGCAATTACCAAGTAATCGTTTTGAGTCGTTAGGAGGTGATAGAAAAGGTCAGTATAGTATCAGAATCAATGAACAATGGAGAATTTGTTTTAATTGGCCTGATGATTTTCTGAAGCCCTTCAATATAGAAATTATAGATTATCACTAAAGGAAAGTTAAATGGCACGTCCACCAATTCATCCAGGCGAAATTCTTGCTGATGAAATTGCAGAACTAAATATGAGTGCGAGTGATTTAGCGCGTGTTCTTCATGTTCCTAAAAACAGAATTACTGAAATTATTAATGGGAGACGAGGAATAACGGCCGATACGGCGTTGCGATTAGGACAATATTTTGGCACTGGCGGAGAATTTTGGCTCAATCTCCAGAAAAACTATGAATTGAGGTTAGCTGAACAAACAGTTGGCAAGGAAATTCAAGAAACTATCTGTCCTCGTGTCTTAGTATCCTAATTTATCAAACTTTTATTTGACACAAGGACTTAGGTCAAATTTCAGCTAATGCCTAATTTGAGTGAAACTTTACTCAAGTGATGGCAAGGTTTCTCAATATAAAAAGCAACAACTATTGCTGTTTAAACTCAACATTGAAATTGCCTCCATCACTTTGAGCATAGAGATCAAATAAGATTTAGTATTATCCTAATTCAAGCTACTCATATTGTTGAAAATTTCAATCAAGTTGCCATCAGGGTCACGAAAATGGGCTGTTCTTAATCCCCATTCTGGACGATCCATTGGCTGAGTCACAATAATGGCATTATTTTCTTTGAGATGATAATACAACTCATCAACATTATCTACAGCAAACACCAAAGCCATTTTGTTTTGACAATTCATTGCTGACGGCTGATAAGCACTGGGAATAGCTTCCGCCATTAATTCTTTTCTAAACAAAGCCAGTTTAATATAGTCGCCTGTGTGTAACTCGGCGTAACCGCTATTTTCATCACCCCAATCTATAACAAATCCCAAGACATCCCGATAAAAAAGAAAACAGTCTTTGTAATTGGAAACTAGCAGCCTGATATGTGTTAACTGTAGAAACATAAATAATGTGTGGTTCTATTAACTATGAATTCTCGGTTCTGGATGTAAATTTGCCAGCAAATCGCTTTCAATTACTGATAATTCATCTAGCCGTTGATTAACAATCTCTCGGTCAAAGTAAGTGTCTGCTAAAACCCAATAAGTACCAAAGTGTCTTGCTTCAGATGCCATTAAACTTCTATAAAATTTAGCTAATTCTAAATCAGGACAGTGTACGGCTAATAGTCCTAACCGTTCATGGCTACGGGCTTCAATTAACCCCGTTACCAGTAGGGAGTCTAAAAACCGTTCTGGTTCTTGAGGGCGGACAGCAGCTTTTAAACCTGCACCGTAGGGAGGCGGTGGTAAGGGTGCTAGAGGGATATTTCTTTTTTCTAGCCACTGATTGACTAATTCAAAATGTTCGAGTTCTTCACGGGCGATCGCTGTTAATTCTCTCACCATTTTAGTATTAGAAGGGTAGCGAAACATAAAGTTTAACGCTACACCGGCCGCTTTACGTTCACAATGAGAATGATCAAGCAAGATGATGTCTAAATTGGCGATCGCTTGTTTTATCCAAGCATCACTAGTAGGTTGCTTGAGGGCATTGATAGTTTTTAATGCAGAAATAGACACAGGGAGATAAAACTTAATAACTTTAGTTTGATATTGATTTTAATGTGAGTAATGATATTTTGCGTTATCTGTGATTAAAAAGGTTAGGTTAGGCGATCGCTGTCCATATAGTCCATATATAATAATGCCAAACATTGCAGACATGAGGTGTTAGTTACTTGACATCAATTATACCCACACTCACTGCAATATTCATAGCTAGCTGTCAATAAAAAACCCTAGTCCAACTCGCCTTAGTATTGATCAGCAATTGATCAGCAGCTACAAGTACCTGTAAAAATAGATATTATACTCAGCTAGATTAAATTATTGCGTTCTAGCTTCTGTCTAAATTAAGTAAATCACCAGAATGTAAGAAAACGCTGACCTCATGCCACAATTGCTACTGTTGACTCAGATCCAATCGTACTAATAGAGACTAAATTCCCTGACATTCTGGTGCTATCTTAGCGGTATCTCCGCCATTAGGGTAAAAGTAAAGGGCTTTGAAAGCATATAACAGTTATCATGAACTTATTGTATCAAGACACACATTTTGCTTTTGGTTTTGTTGGGGTAACAATTAATATGAAGAATTCTATAGATTTCTATCTTCTATGAAATAGGTAAAACTTATAAATTTAGAAAATACCAGTTGCGTTAAGTGAGCTAAACAAGAATTACTTGTAAACCAGGTTTACTTTAATTGCATATATTATTAAAATAACTTCAGCAAAAAATTCGCAGAACTTTACATGGATTGGATTACATTACTGCGATCGCTACAGTCTGATTTTATCAAAAGGTTATCATCTGGTTGTTTACTGCACTGCGAAACAGAAGGTCAATACAGTGAGTTAACAGTCATTTCCGGTGAACGATTAAAGGCCTTGCGAAATTTTTGCTGGCAAATGGCAGAAAAATATAAACGAGTTTCTCCAGTGCGGGATGTTTTTATTAGCTACCTCAAAGGAAAGTTAGGTGAGGAAGTCGTTAAAGAACGCCTAGCTGATTTAATTACAGAAGTAGACTATGAAAAGCGATTTGGCGGAGATGGTAAAATTGATTTTACTATGACATCTGATCCATCAATTGGCGTTGAAGTTAAATCTCGCCACGGTAGCATTGAACGAGTAAAATGGTCAGTTAGTTCCGAAGAAGTGGAAAAAAATGCAGTGGTAGTTTGCATTTTAATTCAAGAACCTGTGCATGAAGCCCAATCAGAATATCACCTATTTTTAGCTGGGTTTCTCCCTACAAGAATGATTAAGTTAAAAACGGGTAGTATCTCTTTTGGGATTGAGCAATTATTGTATGCTGGGGGATTGTATGCCTATTTAGAATATTTACAATCTCACAATCAGCATCATCCCATTACTCAATCCTATATACTAGAGAAACAGCAAATTAAAGCAGAGATACAGCAACCAATCATCGCTAGAAAGACTGAAAATAACAACGCCTTTATTTACAACAATCAAGAACTGAATACAGACTACAAAAAATTAGGTGATGAATGTTTATCCAAAGGTGAATATACAGAGTCTATCAATTATTATAGTCAGGCATTAAAATTAGATTCAATTAACGCAGAAATATACTATCAACGTGGGATTGCTTATCATCAACTAGGAGATTATGAAAAAGCGATCGCAGATTATTCTCAAGTTATAAACCTCAATACAAATGATGCCAAAGCCTACTATAAACGCGGTTCAGCATTATCACAAATAGGGAACTATGAAGCAGCGATTAATGATTATACCCAAGCGATTCTCATCAATCCTCATGTCGCTATCACCTATAAAAACCGTGCCGAAGCCCGTTCTTTTTTAGGAGATAATCAAGGAGCAATTGAAGATTACACCCAAGCAATTAAAATCAATCCCCAGTATGCAGATATATCCAAAAATCCTGATATTGCCCGTTATCTTGTCAAACACCAGCCGGGATTTAATCAAGTAATTCCGATTAAATCACAAGATGCCAATGCTTATAAAAATCGTGGAAACGTGCGAGCAGATATTGGCGATTATCAAGGCGCGATCGCAGATTATACCCAAGCATTACAGATTAATCCCCATCTAGCCGATGTGTATTATAATCGGGGCAATGTGCGCTGTGATGTAGGTGATGAAGAAGGCGCGATCGCAGATTACAATCAAGCCATCCAAATTAATAATAATTATGCCGATGCCTACTACAATCGTGGCAATGTTTATGCTGACATGAAAAATCTGCAAGCAGCAATCACAGACTTTCAAAAAGCAGCAAATATTTATCATCAAGAAGGAAATTTAGCAGCCCTTAAAGATGCAAAAGATAGAATATTAGAAATAGAAATCATAGCATCTATAGATGTGTTAAATTTTTAATTCTAAATATAATTAAATAAAATTATTTAATATTAATTTTTCTCACTCATGCGTAATTGTCATTCAAAAATGGGAAATACAAATTAGTAATCCCATAAAACCAGAGTTGACAACATGATTTTACGTTTAAAAAAACTTACTCGAGTTTGTGCTGTCCTACTATTACTTAGTGCTAGCAGCATCCATCAATCAGCTATAGCTAACACCAACAATCAAAGACAAACATTAGCAAAGCAGCACATTAAATCGGCAAATTCTCAGACAAATCCAATTTTTCAAGCAATTTTGCCTAAATTAAAGCAAAATAGCCGGATTAAAATTTTATTACCTAAATATATTCCTGAATCTGACGGCACAAACCCAATTTACGCCATTCTCGAAACATCCACACCCAAAAAATATGACATTCTCTTGGGATTCACCCCTGACTGCAATGGTGGGACAGCTTGTCGTTTAGGTGCAGTATCTGCTGAAGCCGTGACTCGCAAAACACCAAGCCTCACAGGTAAACGCGTCGTTTTAGCTAAAAGAATCACTGGTTACTTTGTCGATTCTCGTTGTGGTGCTAATTGCTCAGACGCTACCCTCACTTGGCGGCAACAAGGCGTACAGTACAGTTTAGGGTTAAAAGCCGGTAAGCGTGAATCTTTAATTAAAATGGCTAACTCTGCTATCAATCAATAAGTTGAGTGAGTGGTGAGTTATGAGTGCTGAGTGCTGAGTAGTAAGTGCTGAGTGATGAGTGATGAGTGCTAAGTGCTGTTAGCGGTAGCGCGGCGTTTAGCCCGTGCTGAGTTATGAGTGTTGATGGAGAAATAAATCCTACCTTGTCTACCTTGTCTACCTTGTCCCAAGTCCCCAATCCCCAATCCCCCCTAACTAGCGTGTTACGATCTCCTACAAAATGGGGTAAATCAAAAATGAAAGCAATTGAAGTAACTGGAAAGATTGACGCTCAAGGAAATCTAATTTTAGATGAACCGATTCATGAAATAACTTACACAGAGCAAGTAAGGGTAATTGTGTTAATTCCAGAATTGGCAGATACAGAAGAATTTGACCCAGATGATACACCAGTTGAAGAGATTAAAGCTAGCTTGAGGAGAGCCTTAGAGGAAGCAAAAGCAGGACAGCGTATACCACTATCCCAAATGTGGGAGGGTATAGATGCCGAATGAACAGCCATCGGTATTCATAGATTTAACTCCAGAATATCAACGAAACCTGCGTGATCTTGCCAAGAAATTTCGCAATATTCGCTCTGATGTTCAACCAATTATCGAGCAGTTACAACAAGGAAACTTTGTAGGTGATAGAATTAGTGGACTTGGAGAAGAATATTTTGTTTACAAGGTGAGAGTTCGTAACAGTAATATCCAAAAAGGGAAAAGCGCGGGATACCGCCTGATTTATCAAGTTGAATCACCTACAAGTCTTTTGCTGCTCACAATTTATTCCAAATCTGACAGAGAAGACATTAATACCAGTGAAATTCGAGATATTATGACTGATTTTCTTGATTAATCGAGTCACCACTGAAATATAAGCTTGATTTTTCTGATTAGCTCTTACTATTCCAGATTTTAGAATTGCTTGATAGACTCTTTTGCAACGCCAAAAATATTTACTCATATTCGCAACATCGCCAATGCAGCTTAAGTCTTATGATCAGCAATAAGGGATAAATCTAAGTATCTGGGAATGTGAGGAATGTCAAATCTGGTAAAACGTAAGTCCCGTAAACCCAAACTCAAACGCCGTCCTCTAGGATTACTCTTGACCATTCTGCTTTGGAGTTTGGCAATGGGCTGGCTATTAGCTATAGCCACTAGCGCGCAAAGTGCCACCCCCACATCAGAAATTGGTACAGTTGACGTAGTTCCTGCCAGATATCAACTAGGACAAGAACTATATTTAGAAAATTGCTCTAGCTGTCACATTGCATTACCACCGGCGGTTTTGCCCACCCAAACTTGGAAAGACCTCTTAGAAGAGTCACAACACTACGGCGTAAATATCAAGCCTTTATTAGATCCTAGTCGGAATCTAGTGTGGAGATATCTTTCCACTTTCTCTCGTTCTCACTTAAAAGACGAAGCAACACCTTATCGGGTGAACAATTCTCGCTATTTTAAAGCGTTACATCCCCAAGTCAAGTTACCGCAACCTTTGCAGATCAGCAGTTGTGTCAGTTGTCATCCCAGTGCGAAGGAGTATAATTTTCGCCAGTTGAGTTCGGAGTAGGGATTGGGGATTGGGTACTGGGTACTGGGGACTGGGTACTGGGGACTGGGGATTGGGGATTGGGGATTAGGGACTGGGGACAAGGTAGATTTTATTTCTTCACTCACCACTCAGCACTCCTCACTCACCACCGGCTAAACGCCGCGCTTCCGCTAACAGCACTCACCACTCACCACTCCTCATCTGTGGGCGAAATGATACTATTAAAGGAGTTTACAATTTGAACCGCGAAATCAAACGGATCATCTAGATATATAGATGGAACCTCAATTTTGCTATTTTGCTGTTTTTGAGTTAATTTCCCTCTCATACCTATCCATTACTTACAATGGCTAGGTTGGGTTAAGTTCTTATAATCAATATAATAATCAAACCCTTTTAATTCCCATCCCCTCAATTTAGTTCCATAATCTGCCATGCTAAAACTCTTGTTGGGCGACCCCAACGCTCGTAAGCTGAAAAAATACCAACCCTACATTACAGAAATTGATCTTTTGGAAGAAGAGATACAAACTCTTTCTGATGAAGATTTGAAAGGCAAAACAGCAGAGTTTAAACAAAGGCTTGCCAAAGGCGAAACCCTTGATGATCTTCTGCCAGAAGCCTTTGCCGTGGTGAGAGAGGCAGGAAAACGAGTCTTAGGGTTGCGACACTTCGATGTCCAGTTATTGGGCGGTGCGATTCTGCACACTGGGCAAATTGCGGAAATGAAAACCGGCGAAGGTAAAACCCTGGTGGCTACTTTACCGAGTTATTTAAATGCTCTTACAGGTAAGGGAGTACACGTAATCACGGTGAATGATTACCTGGCTCGTCGGGACGCAGAATGGATGGGACAGGTGCATCGTTTTCTGGGTTTGAGCGTGGGTTTAATTCAATCAACCATGAATCCCAGTGAACGTAAGAAAAATTATGATTGTGATATAACTTACGTTACCAACAGTGAAGTCGGCTTTGACTATCTGCGGGATAACATGGCGACATCGATGGCTGATGTTGTACAGCGTCCTTTTAACTACTGTGTAATTGACGAAGTAGACTCAATCTTAGTTGATGAGGCGCGGACACCCTTAATTATTTCTGGTCAGGTAGAAAGACCGACAGAAAAGTATCTCAAAGCGGCGGAAATTGCTTTGACGCTGAAAACTGAAGAACATTATGAGGTGGACGAAAAAGCTCGTAACGTTCTGTTAACAGATGAAGGTTTCGCAAAGGCGGAAGAACTTTTGGGTGTAACAGATTTATTCGACCCCGAAGATCCTTGGGCGCATTTTGTCTTTAATGCGATCAAAGCGAAAGAACTGTTCCTCAAAGATGTCAACTACATTGTCCGTAATGGGGAAGTGGTAATTGTTGATGAATTTACCGGACGGGTGTTACCTGGAAGACGCTGGAGTGATGGCTTACACCAAGCTATTGAAGCTAAAGAACACGTAGAAATTCAGCCAGAAACCCAAACCCTGGCAACAATTACTTATCAGAACTTGTTCTTGCTGTATCCCAAATTGTCAGGGATGACAGGAACGGCGAAGACAGAGGAAGCCGAGTTTGAAAAGATATACAAATTAGAAGTTACAGTTATTCCCACCAATCGAATCAGAAAACGGGAAGACTTATCTGATTTGGTATTTAAGAAAGAGACTGGTAAATGGCGGGCGATCGCTAATGAATGTGCCGAAATGCACGAACAAGGTAGACCAGTCCTCGTGGGAACTACTAGTGTAGAAAAATCAGAATATCTCAGCCAATTACTCAAAGCACAAGGCATTCCCCACGAATTACTCAACGCTAGACCAGAAAACGTAGAACGGGAAGCGGAAATTGTCGCTCAGGCAGGACGCAGAGGTGCTGTTACTATCGCCACTAACATGGCGGGACGTGGTACGGATATCATTCTTGGTGGTAACTCCGAATACATGGCGCGCTTGAAACTGCGGGAATATTTAATGCCCCGTATTGTCAGACCAGAGGACGAAGATGTATTTGGCGTACAAAGGGCATCTGGTTTACCTGGTGGACATGGCGGCGGTCAGGGTTTCACCCCTGGAAAGAAAGTCAAAACCTGGAAAGCTTCACCAGAGATTTTCCCCACCCAACTTTCTCAAGAAGCCGAAAAATTATTAAAAGAAGCTGTAGATTTTGCAGTGCGTGAGTATGGCGATCGCGCTTTACCAGAACTAGAAGCAGAAGATAAAATCGCCGTAGCTGCCGAGAAAGCACCCACCGACGACCCCGTAATTCAGAAATTGCGGGATGCTTACAAGCGGGTAAAACAGGAATACGAAGAATTTACCGAGCGCGAACATAATGAAGTGATAGAACGGGGTGGACTGCACGTCATTGGTACAGAACGCCACGAATCACGCCGGATTGATAACCAGTTGCGGGGACGCGCCGGACGACAAGGCGACCCTGGTTCAACAAGATTCTTCCTGAGTTTAGAGGATAACCTACTGCGGATTTTTGGAGGCGATCGCGTTGCCGGTCTAATGGAAGCCTTCAACGTAGAAGACGATATGCCCATTGAGTCGGGAATGCTAACCCGCAGTTTAGAAGGCGCGCAAAAGAAAGTTGAAACCTACTACTACGACATCCGTAAACAGGTGTTTGAGTATGACGAGGTGATGAACAACCAACGCCGCGCCATCTACGCCGAACGTCGCCGGGTTTTAGAAGGTCAAGACCTGAAAGAACAGGTGATTAAGTACGCCGAAAAAACGATGGACGACATCGTTGACTACTACATCAACCCTGATTTGCCCTCGGAAGAGTGGGAATTAGACAAATTGGTGGAGAAAGTTAAGGAGTTCGTCTATTTGCTGTCTGATATGCAGGCTAGTCAACTAGAAGACATGGGAATGGGCGAGATTAAAGCCTTCCTGCATGAACAGGTACGCATTGCCTATGACCTCAAGGAAGCGCAAATTGACCAAATTCAGCCAGGATTAATGCGTCAAGCTGAACGGTTCTTCATTTTGCAGCGCATTGATACCCTGTGGCGGGAACACCTGCAACAAATGGACGCTTTGCGTGAGTCCGTTGGTTTGCGTGGTTATGGACAGAAAGACCCGCTTATTGAGTATAAGAGCGAGGGTTATGAGTTGTTCTTGGATATGATGGTCAACATCCGCCGGGACGTGGTCTACTCGCTGTTTATGTTCCAGCCTCAGCCGCAGCCAATGGTGCAAACTTCTGAGATGGTGTAAGGGAATAATTTCACGCAGAGACGCAGAGGCGCGGAGAGTTTTAGAAGTGCCTCTGCGTTTTTTGTGTAGGTTAAAAGTTAGGAGTTTTCAAAATTTAGACTTACACCATTTCACGAAAAACCTGATACAGATGTAAACCCTGAAGGCTTTGCTGCATCTAAGTTTTTTAATTACGAATTGCGAATTGCGAATTGTGAATTGGTATTACAACCGCTTTTCCATCAAAGCATCAAGTTTCGCTAGTATTGTTAAGCCCTCTTCTGGCTTGCCAATCGCTGCCATTGCTTTAAATCTTGTGTAGGCATCATATTCTGCTAAAGCAATAGTAGAAAGTTCTTCAATCAGTTTATTGACACTGATACCTTTGGCTTGAGCAAGTTCTTTCAATCTATTATGCTTATCCTCTGGTAAACGGATAGTTAATGTTGACATTTTAATTCAGCTCCTAATAATTTCTTCTGGTTTTAAGATTGATAAGTTAGGAAACAATAATTGAGCATTTTGGAAATCTTTAACATTGTAAGTTGCAATGATTTGAGCATTTCCCGCAACTGCTAACTCAATTAAATGATTATCTGCTTCGTCTTTTAAATTAGGTCGCCATAAATAGTAAATAGAAATCCATTGACTTACGCTTATCAATGATGCCAGCAAAGCAGAAATTTCTTCACTGTTTAAAGGGCATTTGGCAATAATTTCTTCTCTTTGAATCACCGACTCATACTCAGAAAATAAAGCATTACCCATCAAAGGTTGATATTCACCTGTCAAGCAGCGTCTAATCAGTTCTCGACTTATACCTTGAGAGCTAATAAGCGCACTAATAAGAACGCTGGTATCAACTACAATTTTGATTGCCATGTAATTATGATAGCATATACGCTATCATAAAACCTCCAGATAAAAGAACTAATCACTCGTCTCACCTTGTCAATCTGGTAGGATGCTGTAGTATAAACATACTGATAAATCCTGGCTTGGGAGTCGCTGGGGTGAAAAAATCTGGATTATCTGGTATAAACTACTTGCTAATTTTTCATTAATTGATACACTTGTCCTTCATTATCCCTATGATTTAGCACCTATGGTGCATATTAAGCGCGTCGAACTTACTAATTTCAAATCCTTCGGTGGTACTACTTCAGTCCCTCTGCTACCGGGGTTCACTGTCATATCGGGGCCGAATGGTTCGGGGAAGTCGAATATTTTGGATGCGCTGCTGTTTTGTTTGGGACTGGCTAGTTCTAAGGGGATGCGCGCCGATCGCCTACCGGATTTGGTGAATAATACTCAAACGGCTAAAAGTCGCGCGGCGGTGGAAGCTAGTGTAACTGTGACTTTTGATTTATCTGATTTGGTAGATGCTAGTGATCAGTTAAGAGTAGTCAGCAATGATGAAGAATTATTACAAGATGAAGAGTCAACAGAAGAACAGTCAACTGTAAATGGCAATGGGAATGGACACAAGCCAACAGAATGGAGTGTGACAAGAAAACTGCGGGTGACTCATCAGGGAAGTTATACGTCAAATTACTATATCAATGGTGCATCCTGTACGTTGACTGAGTTACATGAGCAGTTGGAGGATCTGCGGATTTACCCGGAAGGGTATAACGTGGTGCTGCAAGGGGACGTAACTAGTATCATCTCGATGAATGCAAAGGAACGTCGGGAAATTATTGATGAGTTGGCTGGGGTGGCTGCTTTTGACCGTAAGATTAATCAGGCTAAGGCTACTCTGGATGAGGTGAAGGAAAAGGAAGATAGTTGTCGGATTATTGAGAATGAGTTAACTTTACAGCGCGATCGCCTGTCCCAAGATAAAGCAAAGGCAGAGAAGTATCAAAAGTTACGGACGGAATACTTGCATAAGCAATCTTGGGAAGCGGTGTTGTCTTGGCGTTCTCTGCAAGCGCAGCAGGAAAAGTTGGCGACGGAAATTCAAGCAGGCGATCGCAATTATGCTGAATCGACTACTCAACTTACTAGTCTGAATGGGGAAATCGCTCAAAAAACGGCGGAATTAGAACAACTCAATGCACACGTCAAGGCTTTGGGTGAAGAGGAATTATTAGCGGTACAATCTACCCTGGCTACCCAAGAGGCGGAACGCAAGCAACTGGAACGTCAGCAAGCGGAGTTAAACAACGCTTCCCAAGAAACTGCTAGGCGGTTGACGCAAACTCAGCAGGAAATTCAACAGCATCAGCAGGGTTTGAGTGAAATCGCCCAAGCGCAGGGTTTAGAACAGCAATCTATTGTCTATTGTCAACAACAACGGGATGAAGCCCAACAAGCTTTGGAAAAGTCCCGTGAAGCCGCCGCAGCGATCGCTACAGCTTCGGAAGCTTGGGTACAGCAACAAACTGCACTCAATCGTCAAATTGAAACTTTGCTGCAAACTCTAGAACCGCAGCGTACTGAACAAGCACAACTGAGGGAAAGAAATAATCAGTTACAGGAGTTAATTCAAGAGGAAACGCAGTTAATTGCTAATTTAGAGCCGCAGTTGGCAGAAAAACAAGCGGAATGTTCTAAGTTAGAAGCTGAGTTTAATACTTCTAGTGAACCGATTCAAGATTTAGCCCAAAATCTCACCGCTACAGAACAGGAATTACAAATCCAACAGGAAACTCAAAAGCGGCTATTGCAAGAACAACGGGACAAGCAGCGTCAGTTAGATAAAATCGATGCACAAACCCAAGCACAGCAAGAAGTCCAGGGAACGCAAGCCAGTAAAGTAATTATTCAGTCAGGATTACCCGGCGTTTGCGGCTTGGTGGTGCATTTAGGACGAGTGGAACCCCGTTATCAATTGGCGTTAGAAATTGCGGCTGGGGCGCGTTTAGGGCATATTGTGGTAGAAGATGATGGGATAGCCGCCGCCGGAATTGAACTGTTAAAACAAAAACGGGCGGGGAGGGCGACTTTTTTACCCTTAAACAAAATTCAAGCCCCGAAATTTACCCAGGATGCAACATTACGGTTAGCTAATGGCTTTGTCAGCTATGCGGTGAATTTAGTAGAATGCGATCGCCGTTATCGGGATGTATTTAATTATGTTTTCGGTAACACGGTAGTATTTAGCAATTTAGAACAGGCGCGGAAAAATCTCGGCTTATATCGCATCGTTACCTTAGATGGGGAATTGTTAGAAACTAGCGGGGCGATGACTGGCGGTAGTATGAACCAGCGTTCGGCGTTGCGTTTCGGGAAGGGAGAAGCGGCGGAATCAGATGAGGCGGTAGCTTTAAAACAGCGTTTGCAGGATATTGATAGAATTTTAGACCGTTGTACGGAAGCGATCGCTACTTTATCATCTAGAAGCAAGCAATTATCCCAAGAACTCACCGAAGCGCGTCAAGCAAGGCGAGAACAGCAGTTGCAATTGGAACAGTTGCAAAAAGACATTAAAAGTTTAACAGCCCAGTTGTCAGGGACGCGATCGCAACTCACCCAAAACACCGAAAAATTTCACACCGCCCAAACCCGTCTGGAAGTCTTAGACAATGAACTCCCAGGACAAGAAACGCAATTACAGCAATTACGCCACACCCTAGCCGATTTAGAAGCCTCCCAAACCCCCAGCGAATGGCAACAAATCCAAGGGACAATAAAAACCCAAGAACAGCAATTACAGCAACGGGAAACCGCTTTTAGAGAAGCCGAACAACGATTAAAAAATTTAGAGAATCAACAGCAACGTCTGCAAGAACGCATCCAAGAAGCCGAACAACGCATTACCCAATATCAACAAGAACAACAAACCCAACAAACCCAAATCGCCACCCTCAGCACTCAGCACTCAGCACTCAGCACCCAAATCGCCGCTACTCGCGCCCAAATGAGTGAAATGGAAAAGAATTTGGGTGAGGAAAAACAAAAACGCGACGCATTAGAACAACAAGTGCGATCGCATCTCCTGCGTCAGCAACAATTAGAATGGGAAATTCAAAAGCTGGAAGAAAGCCAACTCAAACGGCGGGAAGATTTAGCCGCCCTGCAAGCCCAACTACAGGAACTCGCCCCTGAATTACCCAATCCTTTGCCGGAAGTACCAGATCAGGTAGACTTAGAAGAATTGCAGAAAGAATTGCGATCGCTAGCCAAACGCTTACAGGCGATGGAACCTGTAAATATGTTGGCTTTAGAAGAATACGAACGCACCCAAAACCGCCTGGAAGAACTCAGCCAAAAATTGCAGACATTAGAAGCGGAACGCACCGAATTACTCTTGCGGATTGAAAACTTTACCACCTTGCGCCAACAAGCCTTTAAAGAAGCCTTTGACGCTGTTAACGAAAACTTTCAATCAATTTTCGCCACACTGTCCGACGGTGACGGCTATCTGCAACTAGATAACCCCGAAGATCCCTTTGCTAGTGGCTTAAATTTAGTCGCCCACCCCAAAGGTAAACCAGTGCAAAGACTCGCTTCCATGTCTGGGGGAGAAAAATCCCTCACCGCTTTAAGCTTTATATTTGCGCTGCAACGCTACCGCCCCTCACCATTTTACGCCTTTGATGAAGTAGATATGTTTCTGGATGGGGCAAACGTTGAACGTTTATCAAGAATGATTAAAAAACAGGCACAACAAGCCCAGTTCATAGTTGTGAGTTTGCGTCGTCCGATGATAGAATCAGCCGAACGCACCATTGGCGTTACTCAGGCAAGAGGAGCTTACACCCAAGTTTTGGGAATTAAATTACAATCTTCCCATACATCTGCTTGAGTTTTTGTTAATAATAGTGTATAGATAAACCGGATTCGAGATCAGGACTCCGTATAGAATGACCTCTGAACAAATAATTAGGCGTTCCGACATATTAAATACCCAGGTAATTACCCGCGACAATGGCAAACGATTAGGTATAGTCAGCCAAGTTTGGGTAGATATTGATCAAAGAGAGGTTGTGGCTCTTGGTTTGCGAGACAGCCTGATCTCTATCTCTGGTCTACCGCGCTATATGTACCTGAGCAGCATCAACCAATTCGGTGATGTCATCCTGGTAGATAATGAAGATGTCATCGAAGACATTGAAGTTGAAGCCTTCAGCAACTTGATGAACTGGGAAGTCATCACCGAGACAGGTGAAGTCTTAGGTAGAGTGCGGGGCTTCAAGTTTGAAGCTGAAACAGGTAAGTTAACCTCCATTATCATCGCCTCCTTGGGAGTCCCACAAATCCCCGACCAGTTTTTGAGTACCTACGAGATATCAATCGAAGAAGTTGTCAGCACAGGCCCCAGTAGATTGATTGTATTTGAAGGGGCTGAAGAACGCGTTAACCAATTAACAGTCGGCGTACTAGAAAGATTAGGTATCGGTAAAGCACCTTGGGAAAGAGGCGCAGAAGAAGAATACTACTCCGCACCCCGCGCTGTCGCACCCTCTAATCAACTCCCCAGTGGTGTACCATTACAGCCACCCAAGCCCAAAGTCCGTACCCCCGAACCTGTAGCCATAGAAGAAGAATGGAACGAGGACTACATAGAAGAAGAAAGACCACGGCGTGAAGTCATGAAGGCACGGTCTTATGAGTCCATTCAATACGAAGAAGACGAAGAAGATAACTGGGGTAATGAAGCCGCAGACAAAGACAGATATAAAGAACCACCAGCTAAACCCTACAAGCCCTACACCAACGATTACGACGACTATGATGATGTAGAAGGCGATGCTTGGGAAGATACACCCCCACAACCTGTGAATATTCCCAAGAAAGTCAAAGAAAGACAGCCGGAATACGAAGAAGAAAGCGGATATTAACGGATTTACATAAAAATACCCCAGTTTCGTGAATCAAAACTGGGGTATTTTTATAGGCTCTCTTGTATTATATTTGTATTATTTTGATTTACAAATATAACTTCTATAAAAAATGGTGAAAGTGCAACTTGCTTATCCTAAAATCCCAGACAGCAAAAATTGCCCGTGGGAACGCTGTATAGCTTTTGAGAAATATGATGGTACAAATCTGCACTGGGTGTGGGATTGTGAACTTGGTTGGTATGCTTTTGGTACACGTCGCGATCGCTTCGATCTTGATGATATGGGAATTGCACAATTCAATCAAGCACACCCAGGGCTAGAAACTGCGACTGAGATTTTTCAGAGAGATTTTGCTATTCCCTTAGAAACAGTATTTCGAGAAAGTTCTGATTATCAGTCTCCTGAAATTACTGTATTCACAGAATTTTTCGGTATGAACTCATTTGCTGGAATGCACAAATCAGATGAAGCTAAACAACTAATCCTATTTGATGTGCAAATAGATAAATCTATGATTCCCCCCGAAAAGTTTCTACAAGACTTCCATCACTTAAATATTGCTAGAGTTGTGTATCGTGGTAAGCTAACAGGTCAATTTATTGATGATGTTCGCGCTGGTAAATATGGTGTAACTGAGGGTGTTATTTGTAAAGGAGTGAGTAATACAAATCAGCTATGGATGGTGAAAATTAAAACATATGCCTATATGCAAAAATTACAACAATGTTTCCAAAATAATTGGGAGTCATATTGGGAATAGTATCAATCAAGTAGAGGTTTTAAAAATGATTCCTCTATCAAGAGACTTGATTTATATTATGTCTTTTGGTTTATTAATTTACCTGAAATAATGCTTAGATTGAAAATAGAGAATATTGTTGTAATTACTGGAATGTCTAATAAAACAATGTCCACTTCTCACGAAGAACTATTGATTCCACTCACCCCAGAAGTAGAGGCTAATATTATCGGTGGTGTTAAACTATCTTCCACTAATGAAGGTGGTAGAAATTATACTAACATAAGCATTGCAGAAACTAATGCTAAAATTCGCGTTGAACTGGGAAAAGTAACACCAAATCAAACTTTTAGTAATCAATTTGGCAACTGTACCTCCCATTTTGATGAATTTACTGGTCAATTTAGTTTTTCTTGTACTTTAAAAAATACTTATCCAATTTAAAAACTAATTTGTGTCGTGGTAAATTTTACCAAGGTAATCTATTGCCGTCCCATGAAAAAAATTGCCCACTATCACTTTTTTGTAATTTATCAATAACTGCTAGTAATTGAGTAACAGTACGTTCAACTGAGAACAGTTTTTCTGCTGCTACATTCCGTTGGAATGGTCGAGAAAGTTGTGTATCAGTTGTACCAGGATGTAAAGTTACAACCACAGTATTAGGACAACTCCTACCATACTCAATCGCCACATTTTTCATAAACATATTGAGTGCTGTTTTTGAGGCGCGATAACCATACCAGCCACCAAGCTGATTATCACCTATGCTGGCTAGTTTAGCTGATATGGTAGCAAAAATAGCAGGCTCATTATTACGAAATAGGGGCAAAAGATGTTTAGCTAGAAGTACAGCACCAATACTATTTACTTGGAAGTAACGTAATAAATTATCTGCATTAATTTGTCTTAGGCTTTTTTCTGGTTGTAAATCTCCATCGTGTAATAATCCCACACAGTTAATTACTAAGTTTAATTTATCAGTTTGAGTGCGGATTTTTTGTATAGCTTCAGCAATTTGTGATTCATCAGTAATATCTAACACCAAACAAGTTAGACGATGAGCATATTTATCTGCTAAGGCTAGTAATTCAGCAGCAGATTCTGGTTGGCGATAAGTTGCATAAATATTGGTGATTCTTTCATCTTGCAGTAATTGCTTGACGAAACCTAATCCAATACCTTGACTCGCTCCTACAATTAGGGCATTACCATGATTAATTTCAGCAAAATAAGACATATTAGTATTAATTTATGATTTGGGTAGTATCTCTATAAAATTACCATTTTGTCTATCATAAACCACTATGAATTCACTATTGGGCATTCTGAGGGACACGGGAATCATTTCCGTTGGTATTTCCCATAAAATACCTCCGTCTACCATACCAACACCAGTTAATGCAATGACTGTAATCTCTCCTGGTTTTAAACAACCAAGAACTTTTACTGGAATATGATCAAACATGATATGGGTAATTGGAAATTGGGAATCGGGAATTGGGAAGGGAGAAATGTAAAGAGTTTTGCAGAATAATTAAATATGAATCATAATATTTGCCTCTTTATATTAAAGTGATACTGCATCAAAAATAAACAATTAGATATTTTACTTGCCAATACAAAATTTACTAAAAATTCTATCAAGGACAGATTCAGTTACTTCTTCGCCTGTGATTTCTCCTAGTGCTTGAATTGCGCCTCTTAAATCAATTGTCCAAAAGTCTAAAGGTAGCTGTTGGGTAATTGTGGCTTGTACTTGCGCCAGAGCAACTTTAGCTTGGGTGAGTGCAGCAGCTTGTCTTTGATTAATAGCTAAATCCATATCAGCCGCTTGTACTTTACCTGCTTGAACTATATCTAAAATTGCGGTTTCTAGAGCATCAATACCCTGTTTTTGGGCTGCGGCTGTGTGGACAATATGAGTAATATTGTGGGCATATTCTAAAGAGTTAATTAATGGCTGTTCTACTAAGTCGATTTTATTAATTACCAGAATTAATGGACGGTGTTGTACTTGTGCGTAAATTTCTTGATCTTCATCTGTCCACCCTGTAGCAGCGTCGATGGTGAACAAGACTAAATCTGCTGTGTTGGCGGCTTGGCGCGATCGCTCGACCCCGATTTTCTCTACTCGGTCGGCTGTTTCCCGAATACCGGCTGTATCTAGCACCTGTATGGGAATTCCCCCCACCACAAGCTGTGACTCTACAACATCGCGGGTTGTGCCGGGTAAGTCAGTAACAATGGCGCGATCGCTCTGACTCCAAGCATTCAACAAGCTGGATTTGCCCACATTCGGACGACCCACAATTGCTACTTTTAACCCTGTACGCAGCAGTTCACCTTTATCTTTTGTGGCTAATAATTTAGTAATCTCTGCGGCAATGTGATCAATATCTGCTATTATCTGTTTATCCTCCAACGGAGGTAAGTCTTCCTCAAAATCGATCCGAGCCTCAATCTCTGCTAATATATCCAGACAGTTAGCGCGTAACTGCCGGATGGGATGAGCTAATTTTCCCTGTAACCCAGCTAGAGCAGTTTGAGCAGCTTGGGGTGATTTCGCACCGACTAAATCAGCAATACTTTCTGCTTGGGTTAAATCTAATCTGCCATTCAAAAAGGCACGCAGGGTGAATTCTCCTGGCTGTGCCAATCTTGCACCATTTTCTAAACACAATTGCAACACCTGCTGCACAGCCATAATTCCGCCATGACAATGGAATTCCACCACATCCTCACGAGTGTAAGAACGAGGTGCTTTCATGATGAGCAACAAAGCCTCATCGACAAGCTGTAGTGTTTGGGGATGGCGAATGTAACCGTAGAGAATGCGGTGACTTTCCCAAACTTGTCGCCCTGGCGCATAAAACAGAGTTCGAGCAATAGTCATCGCTTCAACACCAGATACCCGCACAATACCCACACTACCCTGTTGGGGGACAACAGCAGTAGCGATCGCAGCAATAGTTCCAGTCGTGGCGAATTGTTGAGACATAGGGGGAGGGGTGTAAGGGTGTGGGGGTATAAGGGTGTATGGGAAGTCAAGGGAAAACTATTGACTAGCCTTTATTCGCAAATGGTAAGTATTTAGACTAATTTGAGATCATACAGCAAGGTAAAATCTATCTGTAAAGTAGAAAATCACAACAGAAAAATCAAAATCTACTTTTCCTAGTCCCCAGCCTTTCAATTTTGGATTTGGGATTGACGATAGCGTAGCTTTAGCGATGCAGGAGCGTCTTTTGGATTGAATTCAATTTAAAATCCAAAATCCAAAATCTAAAATTCCTAGTCCCCAGTCCCCAATTACCAGTCCCTATTTTAGAGTCAGAGAGGAATTGACAGTGGAGCAGAAAATTAACTGCGCGCAAGCCTGCATTAACGGTTGTGTTTTAGGGGATCAATGCCCAAACATTGAGTATAGAGAAGCCGCATCAAAATTTATCGCTGAGACTTCTTTGGATAGAATGCTACAAATTGCGGAAGAACGTCTCAAGCGAAAGATGACAGAACCACCAAAATGGGTTTTTCCTGACGAACAGTAGATAACCCTGAAAAATTAAATAGTATTTGGATCTATACCTAATTCTCGCAGCTTCGCCTCCAAGCGATCGCTGCGTTGTTTTTCTTGTTCGGCACGTTGTTTTTCTTGTTCAGCACGCTGCGTTTCCTGTTCAGCACGCTGTTTTTCTTGCTCAAAACGCTGCATTTCCAGGTGTGCGACTTCGGCTGGTGTCAGCACGAGTTCACCGTCAGATGTGTAGAACCGTAAACTCTGCTGTTCTACCCCCAAATATAACTCTAACTGCTGACTCCATAACCTACCTTGGGGGTTGGGTGTTATTGGTTCATATTTACCAGCCAGTAAAACAAACCCAGCAAATTCTAAATTATTGGGATCAAACCAAAAGTATTCCGGCGTGCGGAATATGTCTTGGTAGATTTGTTTTTTCAAGCCTCTATCAGTAGACGAAGTAGAATCTGATAGTAGTTCTATAATCACATTGGGATACTTTCCATCTTCTTCCCAAACAACCCAACTTTTACGGGGTTTGCGTTCTGTTCCCAATACCACGAAGAAATCAGGGCCGCGAAAATGTTCTGATTTTAACTGTCTTGGACTGTAAAAAATAGTGAGATTACCAGCCGCAAAAAAATCATTGCGGTCTTGCCACAACCATTCTAAGGTGTTTAATAACAGGATTAATTGCTGTAAATGTAAATAACTTTCCAAAGGCGGCTCATCACTGTATAAATCCCCTGGAGGAAAGATAACATATTCTGGGTTTGTTAAATCTTCAGCTACAGACATGGCAGCAAATCTCTCAGTCCTATAAGTTTAGCCTAGCAAAAATCTGTGTAGGGAATAGGGCATTGGGCATTGGGCATTGGGATAAAATCTACCTTGTCTACCTTGTCTCCCCATTCCCCATTCCCTATCCCCCATTCTCATTAATATCAATCCCTAAAGCAATTTGATAAACTTGACTCCGATTTAGGGAAGTATATTTAGTCAATTGTCGGCTAGCTTGCGATCGCGATACGCCTTGACGAATTAATTGTTCTAGTTCCGTTTTGAGTTGTGCTTCTGTCAGTAGGGTTTGACTGGGGGGATTTCCTGCTACTACTAGAGTGTATTCCCCTTGGGGTTCTTTTTGTTGATAATGGGCGATCGCTTCCTCAATGCTTCCCCGCCAAAATTCTTCATACAACTTAGTTAACTCCCTCGCCAGTACAATTTGGCGATCGCTTCCCCAAATATCTGCTAAGTCTTGTAAAGTATCTCGCAATCGGTGCGGCGATTCGTAGAAAATTATAGTGCGAGATTCTGTCTGTAAAGTCTCCAAGTGTTCCCGCCGTTGCTGACTTTTCGCAGGTAAAAACCCCTCAAACACAAATTTATCTGTAGGTAATCCCGCCGCACTCAACGCTGTAATCGCTGCACTTGCACCAGGAATAGGTACTACGGGGATTTTCGCTTCAACGCAAGCCTTCACCAATTCATACCCAGGATCAGAAATTCCTGGCATACCCGCATCACTGACTAAAGCGATCGCTTTCCCATTGTGTAAATGCTCTAATAATTCTGGGATGCGACTACTGCGATTATGTTCGTGGTAACTTGTCTGGGGTGTTTTCACCTGTAAATGTTGTAAGAGTTTCCCCGTGTGGCGCGTATCCTCAGCCGCAATCAAATCCACATTCTGCAAAATCCGCACCGCCCGCAAGGTAATATCTTCTAAGTTACCGATGGGTGTACCAACTATATATAGTGTTCCTGGTTTGGGATCTGTCTGCATTGACAATTCAAAATTCAAAATTCAAAATTCAAAATTAAAGAAAGAAAGCCTGGAACTGGGGTTATCAGTTATCAGCCACTTGATCACTTTTACCTGTTTCCTAATGACTAATGACTGTTGACTAATGACTAATAACGCCTTATTTATAGGTTTAATTACCTTAGACTTAATTTACTTAGCTGAATCTGCTCCTCAAAATAATCAAAAGTTAGTTTCGTCTGACTACACTGTAGCAGCAGGTGGCCCAGCTACCAACGCGGCTGTAACTTTTAGTTATTTAGAAAATCAAGCTACAGTTTTAGGTGTCTTGGGTTCGCACCCGATGACACAATTAATTAGGGGAGATTTAAGTAAATATCATGTAGCGATCGCTGATCTTGCATCTAGCATAAAGACAGCACCACCTGTATCCTCAATTATTGTCACCCAATCTACAGGCGAACGAGCAGTAATTTCTATCAACGCGGTGAAAACTCCGGCTGATGTTACCTCAATCCCACCAGATATCTTAAATGATATAGATATTGTCCTCATTGATGGACATCAAATGCAAGTGGGATATGCGATCGCTAAAATGGCTAAATCTCTCAATATCCCTGTAGTCATAGACGGTGGTAGTTGGAAAGCCGGCTTTGAGCAAGTCTTACCATTAACAGATTACGCCATTTGCTCGGCTAACTTTCATCCCCCCAATTGTCATTCCGAAGCAGAAGTTTTCGCCTATCTCCAAGCTGTGGGAATTCCCCACATCGCCATTACCCACGGAGAACAACCAATTACCTACACCAGTCAAGGTCAATTTGGGAATATTACTGTACCTGCCATCCAGCCAGTTGATACACTAGGGGCTGGAGATATTTTTCATGGTGCTTTTTGCCACTATATTTTACAAGCTGATTTTACTCAGGCTCTTGAACAAACAGCGAAAATTGCAGCCACAGCTTGTCAACATTTTGGTACGCGTCGCTGGATGGAATTAAGGAGTGAGAATACATGAAGGACTTACAAGAAATACTAGCGATCGCTCGTGCCGTTGGTTGGGGTGCAGCAGAAATATTACAATCCTACTATCACGGCACTGCCACAGACTCTAACCTCAATATCCAATATCAACAAAACGAACCTGTTACCGTTGCAGATGTCACTGTCAGTCAATATATCTTACAAAAGCTACAAGCTGCTTTGGGTAACGCAGATTTTGCCTACATTAGTGAAGAAACCTATAAATCTCAACTTAATCAACACCATACACATGATTGGGTATGGATTATCGATCCTCTCGATGGTACCCGTGATTTTATCGACAAAACTGGAGATTACGCAGTTCACATCGCCCTAGTGCAAGCACACAGACCAGTGTTATCTGTAGTAGTATTACCAGAAAAAGGGAAACTATACTACGCCACAAAAGGCGGCGGTACATTCGTCGAAACCCGCGATGGTATTCTTCCCATCAACCTGCTAGCTAGTCCCAACCCCAAGCCTATAGAAGATTTAACCCTAGTTGTGAGTCGTTCTCATCGCCACCCAACCTTAGAATATTTATTGCAAAACTTACCCCTACACCATCAAAAAGCCGTGGGTAGTGTCGGCTGTAAAATCGCTACCATTCTGGAACAACAAGCAGACATTTACATTTCTCTGTCTGGGAAATCAGCCCCTAAAGATTGGGACATAGCCGCACCGGAACTGATTTTGACGGAAGCTGGTGGACAGTTTACTCATTTCAATGGAAATCTGCTACAATACAATACTGGCGATGTCAATCAATGGGGTGGATTGCTCGCAAGTAATACCCAGTATCACAATACCCTGTGTCAAGCAGCAGCAGAAATATTAGAGCAGCTAGCAAACACCTCCCATTAGGAAAACTTTCCTGGTGATGCACTGCCCTCAAATTTTCATTTATATTACCCACTTGTTACAGCGAATCCTCTATCGCTGTGTTATGCTTGTGAATATCAGAATTATCTTCGGTTGAGTAACTCCTTTTGATTTATAAAAAGCGTCTCTCCGAATTTAACTCTCTACACTTGTTCAATTCGGAGACATTGTATGTCAATTTATATCGGTAACTTGTCCTATCAAGTTACAGAGGAAGACCTGAAGCTTGCCTTCGCAGAATATGGCAAGGTTAATCGCGTTCAGCTACCAACTGATCGTGAAACAGGTCGTCCTCGCGGGTTTGCCTTTGTTGAAATGGCAACAGAGGCGGAAGAAAGTGCTGCCATTGAAGCCCTTGATGGTGCTGAATGGATGGGGCGCGATCTTAAAGTTAACAAAGCTAAACCCCGTGAAGAAAGAAGCCCTCGCGGCGGCGGTGGCGGTTGGGGTAATAACAATCGCGGTGGTCGCCGCTACTAAAGATTTTTTCACAAAATTAACTTTAGAGTCTCCAGCAGATAAAGCCAAAGGCTCGACCTGCTGGAATATTTTTTTTGTCTCCAGTCTTCAACTATTCATCCACATAAAGGAGGAATGAGAATGACACAAGTAGTTTTAGGGGAGAACGAAGGCATTGATTCAGCATTACGGAGATTTAAACGGGAAGTTTCCAAAGCGGGAATTTTCCAAGACATGAGAAAGAAACGTCACTTCGAGACACCGTTAGAAAAAGAAAAGCGGAAAGCAGTTGCTAGACATAAGCAAAATCATCGAAACCGTTCTCGCTACAGGTAAGCTGCATATCTTTATAGACAAGCATCTATTAGCAAAATAGTCGCATCAGCTTCACGTAACCTTACATTAAGAGCCTCGCTTTCTTCTAGAATGCGGGGTTCTTATAGTATTTTGGATTTTGGATTTTGGATTGAAAACCTAGATTCTTAGGCTATTCCCGAATCTTGAAACAATACTACCTATCCCAATCCAGTATCACATTCGATTTCCATATCGTAAATACCAATAAATTAACCAAGCTAAAATCCCAAAAAATAAATTTAGTAAAAATCTACTGAATATAAACCACAAAATATCAGAATATAAAAGCTGTGCTGGACTTAAAGGACTGAGAACTCTTACTAATAAAAATAGCCCCAAAATTGCATTTCCACCCAACATCATCGCCAAAAATAATAGTCCTCTTTGCCAGTAACGATGTTGGCGTGTACGCCCAGATATTAATATGATGGGTGGTTGATTTTGAACTCGGCGTAGTAGCTGTTCCATACGCCAAAACATCCACAACAGCAACGGAAATAAACCATAACTAAGCAACTGTAAAGTAGAAGCATAACGTCCAGCAATAGAAAAAATATTGACTAAAGCATGAAGAAATAGAGAATTAATCCAAGCCAACACAAATAAATGTTTATAACGATTTATCTGCACCGTCGCTGATAAATATCTTCCTAAAGCATATCCCCAAGGCGCAGAGAACATTGCATGGACTGGTGTACCAATGCTGCGCTCAAAAATCGTGGCTGTACCGTGATATAAATAAATCCAATTTTCTTCGGCGGTGAATCCTAAAGCAGCTGAAATAGTAAAGAAGAAAACACTAGGCGATCGCAATTGATACCGACGCTGTAAATATAATGTGGGGATAATAACTGCAATTAATTTACACCCTTCCTCAATGGGAGCGATCGCAATCAACTGTCTGACAGTAGCACCAAAAATCCCACGCTGAATTTGTCGCCAATGCAACCATCTGTGAGTGACAGTTTCAAAACCTAATTGTAAACCCAAAGCTAGAAAACCAGATACTGCCCCAACCAAAAATAACCACAACAGAAGTCGCACAGGTGGGGCAATGCTGACGCGGTAATAGTAATAACCTAAAAATAGCAGTGGTGGTATAACTGCCCACAGCAGTAAGACAAAATCACTAGCAGCCACTCACTTGAGCAATAATAGCGCGATGACGAGGAGTATTACTAGTAATAGTTGGTTTTTTGAAACCTGCTGTTACTAAAGCTTGCTCAATATCTAAACTAAAATATTCGTCCAAATACGGCTCTGTACTTTTGAGCAAAGTTAAAATATACGGCGGCATTTTTTTGTAGATTTCCGATTGTGGATTCATATCCATAATCCCAATGTAACCACCAGGACGCAATACACGTCGCGCCTCGGCTAAAATTTGCCGAGTTGCTGACTGGGGTAATTCATGACAGACAAGACAAATGGAGACTAAATCAAAACTAGCATCTGGTAAACCTGTAGATTCAGCTGGAGCATGAACCCAGTTAATCTTAGCTTGACGCTGTTGAGCGCGATAGTTAGCAACCGCTAAGAAATAGGGAGACAAATCTAAGCCTGTGACTTTGGCTTGGGGATAGAGTGCTTGTAGAGTAAATGAACTTAAACCCACACTACATCCCATATCCAGAATAGTTTGTGGCGCGTGAGAAATTTGAGCTTTGAGAAGATCATGGTAACTTTGGCGTAATTTGGCATCACCTTGCGCCTCAGTCCCCTGCCAAATCTTAGCGTGAACTGCGTAAGCTGCTGGTTCTACTTCAAAAGCCGCTTGCCAACTCAGATTCCCTGTTTCATAAGCATGAAATGAAGTCAGATAATAGTCTGGATAAGCAAGCTGGGGATTCTGCACTTGAGCTAAATCCTTTGTCCAATCACGCGCCTGGAGAGTTTTAACTTCATTTGTCCAAGGTACGCCAATTTTTTCAGCCCGTTTAATCATCATTTGGCGCGCTTGGTGTTTAGCAAGACTAGCTAAAGGCTTAATTCCTAGTACGCCATTCACCAAGCGAGAAGCTAGGCCAGGAGCAGTTTTTACAGCAGCAGTCATAATTTAGTTTGCATGGAATAGCCTTTTTTAAAATACAGCAGAATATGGGATGTGGGGTATGGGGAATTGGGCATAGGGAATTGAGAATTGGTATTACACGCCTCTGTCTTTATAGCCTTCACATTTAAAAGTATAAAAAAGTTGACTATGACATAGTGTTTCTACGTCGAAATTAGAGATTATTATGTTGGTTGTAAGAACTGTAAGCTTGCTTTTTAAAAGCGTTTTAGAGATAAATTTGTCATTTGTTGCTGCTGTGGGTTAATTTATCGGTTAGTCGTTTAGATAACTTTGTTGCGTGACAATCTTTGTAACAAACAAATGGCAATTGTGAATAAAAGTAACAAAACTGCTGTCAAAACGGTTTACTGGCTTGACAACAAAGAAGCTAGTCGATAACGTAATATACATACCCGGGTAAGGCCACTAAAGAGTGATATGCAAACTAAGCAAAAGGTTACGTTGTATTTGTCGCCAGAACTGCACAAAAAGCTGAAGATTCGATCAGCAATCGATTCTGAGCATATGTCAGACCTTGCTGAACGTGCAATTTTCTTCTACCTGACTAACTCAGAAATAGTAGAGGAGGTTGAAGCATCAGCTTATGGTAGGACTCACAAAGTTTACTCATGTCCTACTTGTGAAAGTTCATTGGTGCTAAGAGACGGGGAATTAGTTAACTTAGGTAATCAACCAGGCGTAATAGGCCAAGATCATCCTTCCCTAGATGAAATGGTTGAAGCAGAAACCCATCCCAAGGGTGAGGAAGAATTAGTCCCCTGCTAGGTAGGAATTAAATAGGTAACTCTTATTTTTCGGTTGTTGTAACCAACAAAACGATGTCTTTACTGTACTAGGGTCTCAAGAAGGTCGATTTATGAAAGAAGAGCTCAATATTCTCATTCAAGCTCAATACCCACTAATCTACCTTGTGACCTCCGAGGAAGAGAGGGCAGAGCAAGCAATTTCCACAATCGCCCAAGTGTTAAGACCCCAACGCCGTGTGTTTGTGTGGACAGTAACTCATGGCATCGTGGAGTATGGTCAACCCCGGAGTGTAAGTCAACACAACACCGTTTCCCCAGAGGCGGCGATCGACTGGATCATCCGGCAAAAAGAACCTGGTATATTTATTCTTAAAGATTTACATCCATTTATTGATGCTCCCGCGACCACAAGGTCATTACGTGATGCGATCGCTAGCTTTAAGGGTATGCAAAAGAACATCATTTTGATGTCTCCCATGCAGCAAGTACCCATCGAACTGGAAAAGGAAGTGGTTGTTTTAGACTTCCAACTCCCCGATATGTCTGAGTTGAATAAGGTATTAACTCAACATCTCGATCAGTATCGGGGGCGGCGGTTGACCACAGAAGCGCGGGAAAAACTCCTCAGAGCCGCTTTAGGTTTAACCAAAGACGAATCTGAGAAAGTGTATCGTAAAGCGCAAGTCACCACAGGGCGGTTGACTGAGGAAGAAGTAGATATAGTTCTATCGGAGAAAAAGCAACTCATTCGCCGCAATGGCATCCTCGAATACATTGAAGAAGATGAGACCATTGATGCAGTAGGTGGCTTAGAAGAACTGAAAAAATGGCTCAAACAACGCTCTAACGCCTTTACAGAAAGAGCCAGAGAGTATGGACTGCCCCAACCTAAAGGGATGTTAATTCTAGGTGTTCCTGGTTGCGGTAAGTCACTGATAGCAAAAACAACGTCCCGGTTGTGGGGTTTACCACTACTGCGTTTAGATATGGGTCGAGTTTACGACGGCTCGATGGTGGGACGAAGTGAAGCTAATCTGCGTAACGCCCTCAAAACAGCAGAATCAATTTCCCCAGCAATTCTGTTTATCGATGAGTTAGATAAATCCTTTGCAGGAAGTTCCGGTTCTGGTGATTCCGATGGGGGTACATCAAGTAGGATATTTGGGTCTTTCCTCACCTGGATGCAAGAGAAGAAATCTCCAGTATTCGTCATGGCTACAGCCAACCGCGTAGAACGCCTACCTGGGGAATTCTTGAGGAAAGGTCGTTTTGATGAAATTTTCTTTGTGGATCTGCCCACACCCGAAGAAAGATGTGATATCTTCAAGATCCACCTCAATAAACGCCGTGAAGACATCACCCGCTTCGATTTAGAACAACTAGCCAAGATGTCTGATGGCTTCTCCGGGGCAGAAATTGAACAAGCACTAATTGCGGCAATGTATGAAGCCTTTGCCCAAGACCGCGAGTTCACCCAATTAGATATTATTGCGGCACTTAAAGCCACCTTGCCACTGTCTCGCACGATGCAAGAACAGGTCACAGCCTTAAGAGACTGGGCAAGACAGCGCGCTAGACCCGCCGCATCCTCCGTTGCTGAATATCAGCGAATGGAGTTTTAAAAGCTTTCCCTTGCTAACCCAGGGGGAAAGGCTAGCCAAACCCGCTAGCAGTTACGAACAACAGCCGCACCCTAATCATCGCGGCTTCCCGAAAAAAACCGTTGTCCTAATTTCTCAATCTTCTCATTGGAGGAAACCCAAATGTCTCATTTTAGCACTCTTCGCACCAAAATCACCGATGCCGAAATTTTGAAAGCTTCCTTGCGCGACCTGGGTATCAGCGTAAAAACAGAAGCTGATGTACGCGGTTATAACGGTCAGCGCGTTCGTTCCGACATCGTTGCAGTATTGGAAGGCGAATATGACTTAGGTTGGTCTCGCAACAGCGATGGTTCTTTTGACCTCATCGCTGACCTGTGGGGTGTTGCTAAGAAGCACAACCAAACCGAGTTAATCAACTCTATCAACCAAAAATACGCTGTTAACAAAACCTTGGCAGAAGTAAAACAGCGCGGTTTGCAAAACGCAAATGTGAAATTAGTATTGCAATAACAATTTCTCTGCGCGTTCCCAAAGCTGCACGGGTTAACCAAGTTATAGCGGTTAGCCCGCTTTTTTATGGGGTTGGGTGAATTCCCAGCTTATGTTTTTGCTAAATTGGCTTGAACTTGATTAATATGACAGCAGCAGAGTTATGATCATCAATTATGACAGTGTTTACTATTGGCCACTCGAACCATTCAATTGAAACTTTTATTAATCTTTTGCAACAATATGGAGTTACTGCTATAGCAGATGTGCGTTCTAGTCCCTATAGTCGTAGGTTTCCGCAATTTAACCAAGTTCCTTTAAAAGAAGCACTTAGAACTGCCAATATTGCATATGTTTACCTTGGTGATAATCTCGGTGCGCGCCCTAAAGACCAAAGTTGTTATGCACAAGGTATGGCACGCTATGATTTAATTGCCGCTACAGCATCTTTTGCTGAGGGGTTGAATCGTATTATCCAAGGGGCTAAAAAATATCAAATTAGTTTAATGTGTGCTGAACAAGATCCCATTATTTGTCATAGAGCTATTTTAATTTGCCCACATTTACAAAAAATTGGGTTAAAAATTCAGCATATTCGGAAAAATGGAGAACTAGAAACACACCAAATTTTAGAAGAAAGATTACTAAGACTACATAATTTGGATAAATTACTACCTCTTTCTATAGAATCAGATCATGAAAGAAACTGTAGTAAACAACTTTCTCTCTTTGATATGAATCTTTATGAAAGTAATTCTCAACAGATTAATCAAATTTCTCCATCCATTCCGCTTGAGGGATTACTAGATAAAGCATATCAACTACAAGCAGAAAAAATAGCATATGTAGAAGATAAATACACAGAGAAAGATCAAATTCATGAACAAGCAAGTTAATTTATTCACTATTGGATTTACACAAAAAAAAGCAGAACAGTTCTTTGAAATACTCCTGCAAGCTGGGGTTAAGCGCGTTATTGATACTAGGCTTAATAATGCTTCACAACTTGCTGGTTTTACCAAAAAACAAGATTTAGAGTATTTTCTTAAGAAGATTGGAGAAATTGAGTACATCCACAATCTAGATTTAGCTCCGACTAAAGATATTTTAGAAGAATACAAAAAAAAACGCATAAACTGGGTAACATACGAAGAGAGGTTTAAGGAACTCATTACCAAGAGACAGATCGAGAGGAAAGTGTCTCCAGCCCTTCTAAGTGAAGCTTGTTTGTTGTGTAGTGAAGCAAAGCCACATAATTGTCATCGTCGATTAGTGGCTGAATATCTGCAAAGTAAACTAGACACGGCTATCAACATTAATCACCTCTAAAACAAATATCAGTCAAAACTATAGAACATAGGTTCAAAATGTTTAGCTTTGAGATAGTATGCCTTGCAAAATCTATTAAGTATGGTGGAATTTGTATAGCTGGTATTAAAACTGATGGTTCAGGGTGGCTACGTCCAGTTTCTAATAGACAAGATGGTACTCTTTATCCAGAGCATTACACTTTAGAAGATGGTAGAGAACCTGAACTTTTTGATATTATTAGGATTCCATGTCTTAGAGCATATCCTAAATGCCACCAACCTGAAAATTGGTTGATAGATACTAGTAAAGATTGGGAAATACTAGAGAATTTGACTTTAGATCATGCTCGAAGTTTGCTAAATCCAGAAATTCAAAGACATTCGCATTCCCCAGAACTTCTAGGCAGTTTGGATAAAGAAATTTGCTATGAAAACTTAGAGAGATCATCTGCTCAATCCTCATTAGCATTAATCAAACCAGAATCGATTCTGTGGCAAGTGAAGATAAATTTATATAATGAAAAAAAATTCAGATGTCTTTTCTTTTTATGTGGAACTTCTTATGACTTACCAATTACAGATCCTATATGGGTAAATAAGCTGAGTTCTTTGGAAGAAGGAATATATTCTTGTGAAGAGGTTATAGAAAACTTAGAATTGTGCAACTTTGAGCGGGATCAATTCAGGCTAACTATTAGCTTAAGTGAACCATTCATACCTTCTGGGCAAGAAAAAAAATTTTGCTATAAGTTAGTTGCAGCAGTTATAAATGTTGCAGATGTCAAGTACCGTTTAGGATGGAAATAAAAGTTAACATATATCTCAACTTGAAGAACAGATTATAAATAAAAACTTGGCATTATTTTCTATCAATTAACCAACCTAGTTGTGTGAGTTATCTGCATATCGGAATTTGATTCGATGTATAAAAAAATCGAAGTATATGTAGTATCGATTTTATCAGCGTTCATCTACGATTATTTTTTTTAATCTAATACACCACAAGAACTATATATTTGCACTATTTTAGCCTTGCCACGCCAATAGGGTGTATTAGCAGCGAGAGTACAGCACCTACCACCAAGGCTTCTGGCGCGTTACGGTTTACGCCTAGAACTCTCCTCTATCCCAATGCACTATTTTAGCCTTTCCACCCCAGTAGCCTCTGTACTTCTGGAATTATAAAATAATGTAAAAATTTTTACTAGTTTTTTGATAATTAGAGCTTAAAACATTTATTGTATACATGAAATTTGACTATGAATACAAAACAAATTACGGAATTTTCTCTGCAAGACGGGACAAAATTTTTGGCGGAGGTCGATGAACCAGAAGATAGCAACTCCTTGGTGCGTGTTGCTAGAGCAGATACAGGACAAATGGTTATTGAGGCGAAAAAGAAATTTGATGATGTACTAGAGCAAATACAACCTATAGCCTCAGCAATTATCACTAAACTGAGTCAGCTAAATACACCGGCTGATGAGGTGGAGGTGAAGTTTGGGATTAAGTTAAATGCTGCTGCGGGTGCGATTTTTACTTCTGTAGGTGGTGAAGCTAACTACGAAATCACCTTGAAATGGAAGCAAGACAAGGTTGGGTAATACCAATTCGCAATTCGCAATTCGCAATTCGCAATGGACTAACGTCCCGCTACGCTAACGCAATTAAAAAACTTAGATGCAGCAAAGCTTTTAGGATTTACATCTGTATCAGGATTTTTGTGAAATGGTGTAAGAGATGGTGGTGAGTACAGAAAATTATATTCAATCTTTGAGGTCAGCGATCGCCCGCATTTTTCATACTCACGGTGCGGTGGTTGGGGCAGGTTTTTTAGTCTCTGGACGTAGTGGCAATTATATGATGACTTGCGCTCATGTTGTGGCTGCGGCTTTGTCTCTATCAGAGGATACAATTGCAGTTCCTAGTGACGATATCTATTTAGATTTTCCTCTGATTGCACCAGGAGAAAAATTCCCGGCTCAAGTTATTTTCTGGAGAGAAGTCGGTAATGTATCCGCCTGTGAAGATGTTGCGGGACTACGAATAAAAGCGCAGTTACCGCCAGGAAGCCAAGCCATTAAACTCATCCCCACAGATAATATGTGGGGACACAGTTTCCGTACTTTCGGTTTTCCTCAAGGACACAATGATGGCGTTTGGGGGACGGGTTTGTTGCGAGACAGCCAAGGAAAAGGATGGGTACAAATCGAAGATAGTAAGGTGACTGGTTACAGAGTAGAACTTGGCTTTAGTGGTGCGCCGATATGGGATGAAAACCTGGGTAGGGTGGTGGGAATGGTGGTAGCAGCAGAGAAAAAGCGCGTAGATATCAAAACGGCTTTTATGATTCCCACGGATATCTTAATGCAAGCTTGGGATGAAATTACCCCATCTGTATTGTCAAATGCAGGTATCCAGACTCATACCAGCCGAGTACAACAACTGAAAATCAAAACTTTGCAACAACGTTTTGAGGCTCTTAGCAGTGACTATGAAGCAGCTTATAACCAACTTAACTATACACTCAGCGCAGGCGATCGCAATCTCATCCAACGTCAAATTAACACTATCTTACTAGACTTGGAGCAAGTGCAAAGCGAACTTGATGCGATCAGTCTTTAATTTACTACCTCAATGCTATGACAAATTCTGCCGATTTACGTAGGAAGCATCTACAGCAACTAATAGCCCATTTAATAACGGAAATTGAAATCATCAGTCAACAAATATTGCAAACTCTAGATGATGTTGCAAAAAATAAATTGCAAAGACAACTAGATGATAAATTTCAAGAACTAGAAACAGCAGAATCTGAGTTAAAACAACTAAATCCAGAATCCGGTGAAGAAGTTGACCTAGATAAAATTCCCTTTACTAATCGTGATGCCGCAATTAGGGAAATTACCGCCCTGAATTCTCCTCCCTACCGCTTAGTTATCGCCCCTGAAGGCTACGGAAAGACAGAATTTCTCAAACAAATTCAAAAGCGATTTCAAGAACTACAATGGTGTTGTGCTTATGCTGCTATATCTAGTTATGACAGTATTACAGAGTTAGAAAAAAGATTAGCGATCGCACTCCAATTGACTTCTCCATCTGGACATGAATTGAATTCTGGCGATCGGTTAGATTTATTATTACGTAAAGCCTGGTCTAAATGGCAATTACAAGATAAAGATAAAAAAGGTATTGTACTGTTAATTGATTTAGATGGTAGCCCTCCTAGTAAACAACGTTTAAACGAAATCTTTCATGATTTAAAAGAATTTGCTTGGAGAATTCAAGAATCTCTCAAAGAATTACAGTTCTTTAAAGATAATTCTCGCAGGCTGCGAGTTGTGATTGCGGCTCGTTGTTTGACTGATATTCCTTTAGAGCGAATTTTTGCTAAATTACCACTTTCTCCTTTTAACTGGGAAGTCATTCAAGATACAGCCACAAAATATCTCAAACCAATTGAAATGACCTCAGAAAGTATTGCACTGTTAGCCAGTCACTTACTATATTTAACTGGTGGTCATCCAGGCGGAATTGCTGAAGCATTAAAAGTTTATCGCAGTGGTGGTTACACAGTTAATTGGTTTTTAAATAGTTATGGTCATCAATTATGGGAAAAAATTCTCAAAAAATGTAGAGACCAGATTAGAGAAAGTTTGACCAGAGAAAATAGTCATTTATATGAATCAATTGAAAAATTAAGTATATTTCCTATTCTCAATAGCACCTGGATATTAAAGGAGGCTATTAATAGATTTCAGCTACCTTTTATTGATGATAGTTTTAAATTAAATACAGAATTAACTAAAACATCTATTTTTACTCGTGATAAAACAGTCATCAAAGATGGGATGACACGACGATTACTAGTAATTGGACTGCTAAAAGAAAGCTCTCCTGAACAGTTTCAGCAGATGTGTTGTCAAGGTGCTGATATCTGCTGGGAATATATCCATCAGTTAAAAGCTAAAAATGATTCTGCAAATGCGGGTATTTGGTCGATGCAATATTTTTTTCAAAAGCTTCAGCAACACGCCGGCTTTATTAACTATGGAAATAATAGTCTGGCTTATAGACAAGAACTGCACACAAATTTCTTTGCAGAAACTGTTGAGGAAACTATTAGCATATTTCACAACACAGACAGAGAGCAAAATCATGAGTTTCTGTCAACCCTGAAGTCTGAAATTGAACAGGATTGGGAATTTCAATTTATCGTCAATTACTATCTGCACAAAGATGAATATAACGACATACCCTATAAAAATTTAATTCAAAAAATAGATGAAGCGATTGAAAATAACTAATTAAGGAGTTGATCATGTCTGGACTAGATAAATTAGAATTTGTTGGTCGTGAAGAACAACTCAGGCGCATTATTTCCCTGGTACAAGCTGTTGAGAAACAACATATAATTTTAGTGGAAGGTAGGGGCGGTATTGGGAAAACTTGGTTACTCCATGAATTAAAATCTCGCCTACATCAATGTGACATTGGCACAAGTGAAATCATAGATTGCGATATTCCTGTTTTTAAGGATGCAGGAGATTTATGCACGCAAATTGCCAAACAATTATACGATAACACCTATCAAGAATGGTTACTCCGGTTAAGACAACTACGGGAAGATGAAAACCGTCTGAGTAAAATCGCCTATGAACAGGAACGCCAACACCTAGAAAAATTCTTAGTCGATGCTATTAACCGCAAATCCCAACAACAGAAAATTGTATTTCTCGTTGATACAATTGAAAAATTAGGACAACCAGAAACTAGAGAAGATGCTTGGAAATATATTAGTGATTTGTGTCAGCAATTAGACAACGCCGTATTTATTTTAGCTGGTCGTCCTAGTATTGCCCATCAAATTTTAGCAATTAATTCACCTACAGATAATTTCACCTATTTAGAATTAAATGAATTTACCCATGAGGATGTGCAAACATACATTGTTTCTAAAGAAGAACAGTTACATTTTACGCTTGAAGAAGACTTGGTAAAAAAGATTGTTATGCTTTCGGGTGGCAGTCCCATTATGATTGAATTTGGCGTAGAGTATGCTTATCGCCAAGTTATTCCAGATTGGTTAGAAACGGAAGATGTGGAAACTATCCCCAGTAGGTTGCAAAAAACTGGTGGATTTGAAGCCGAAATGGTGCGACATATTACACAATTGCGGACATCAATGGATAGACTGACTCTCATGCTATCCAGGATTCACCCATTAAATAGTTATGACATTGCTAACTTATTAGAATTATCTCAAGAAGAAGCTGAAAGATTATTTATTGATGCCCAAAGTTATTTTTTTATTAAACCAGTCATGGGTGGTTCTCAAATATCATTACATGATATTGTCCGAGATTTAGTAAATAAATATGTCTGGCCGGATATTGACCCTGATAGAGAGTGGAGAAAACGCGATAGTCGGCTTGCGGCTAAATATTTTGAGCAGCAAGATTATGAATTAGGCCCCCAAAAAAGAACATTAGAGATGCAACGAATCTCTGATCATTCTCAGCAAACAGCTAATCTGGATTTCTTAATTGAAGAAATTAAACAACTGCGAGAAGTTAAGACTAGACAATGGTTGTGGAATGCTTTATACGCCAATCCCCAAACAGGATTTGACACTTGGTATACAGTAACTGATAGGATACGCAGTCAATCTAAGAAGTTTAGTTTGGTGAATCAGTTATTAGCGATCGCCAAAGAATTTGAAGCGGAATTACATCCCGAACACAGAATTAAATTGATGATTTTTGAGTCACGCATTGTTCATGCGTTGCAAGATAAAAATGCCACAAAAAATGAAGTAAAAAAGTTAGAGTTGATGCTAGCTCAACAACCTGATAATTCTGTGCATCAAGCAGATATTTGTAATGTTTTGGGGATGTTAAATGCTAAATTACATCTCTATAATGATGCTTTGAAATATCAGGAAAAGTGTTTATCTCTGGTTATAGATAGAAAATTATCAGCCGTAGTTCCCAATGTGGCTAACCAAGTTGGTTATCTACATCGTCAACTGAATAATTATCAAGCCGCCGAGGAATTTTACAAACTCGGTTGGGATGCAGCAATGGAAATTGAATCTCCCAATAAAGGTTTAACTCAAGTCATGGCTAGTATTCAAAATAACTTGGGATATCTCTACGGAATCCAAAAAAATTACATCAAAGCAGAACAGTGTTTTAAAGCTGCTATTGATATGTGGACGAGTGTAGAGACGGAACGAGAAATTGCTAATGCTGAAATCGCCTCTGCTACTATTTGGCGGAATGAGGGGAATTATTTAAAAGCTCAACACCTACTAGAACGCGCCTTAAGTCGTTGTGACAGCGAAGAAAACGATAATCGGCTTTTGTGTAGAGGATACTTTCAATTAGGTTTAAATCAATGGTTTAGTGCTGAGGTAGAAAACCCAGCAATTTGGGATGTAACTCAGGTAAAGTGGGATATAAACTTGCTGATTTTAGCTCAAGATGCTTTAGAAAAAAGCCTCAAACTAGCCGAGAAATACGGTATTGAAGAAGAATTACCAGGAATTTTACATCAAACTGCTAGTGTCTATTGGCATCTAGGGTTTCAAAACAGCGATCGCACCCTACAAGCACAAGCTCTCAAACTCAACGATCGCTCCTACAACACCAGTTTAGAATACAATGATATTCGCTACGCCATCGATAGTCTAGTTGGTAAAGCAGAATTCGATTATTATGCCACAACCTATGAGAAGATTGCTGATTATGCCCAAGAATTAGGCGATCGCTTCCCATCCTATGAAAATATTCATGGACTATATTTTGGTCGAATATTACGCATAGAAGGTGATGTCGCCTTTCAACAAACAAACTACGACATTGCTTTTAGTAAATATGCTCAAGGTATACCTAAAATCTTTGCGGATGGAGGCTTCGGCCCCTATTCAATTCAACATGAATTAAATCTACTTCAAAATAAAATCGCAAGCCTACCCATTGAACTTGCTAAAACTCTCATCCAGCAACTTAAATCCCAATGGCAAGATATTAAAGCACTTAAAGAATGGTGCGATCAACAAATGTTTCTCACTAGAATCCGTGCAACAAAACAGCCATCTTCTCATGCTTAGTCAAACACTCGAACCACCCAAAATTTTAGTTTCTCTTGATACTAACAACACAGCAACTGGACAATGCGACTGTGATGGCGGAGACTGTGCTTGTGATTTATCCCCTGTAGTAGCATTGCCATCTGAAATCAAATCATCTCCAGCAATGTTTGATAAATTCGTGAGAGTTCCCAACTCACAAATCATGAATTTAGATGATAGTTATTCTATCTGTTACGGTAGTCATCATCAATTAGCAGTTCTAAATAAATCAGCCTTAAATTTATTAGCAAATTTTACAAATCCTCATAACCTAAAAGACATCGCTCTAGATTATCCTGACATTGAATTTATAACCTTACAGCAAGCTATCCAAAAATTATCTCAAGCCCGTTTAATTATCCCTGAAAATTACTCATGGCAACTCAACGAAATCCCTGATACTTTAACAGCATGGTTACATATCACTGACCGTTGTAACTTAAGGTGTGACTACTGTTATCTGCCTCATTTACCAACAGATATGTCACCCGATATAGGCAAAGCCGCCATAGAGTCTACATTTCGCTCTGCCACTTTAAATAATTACCGTCGCGTCAGACTCAAATATGCAGGCGGAGAAGCATTACTATGTCCTACTTTGATTCAACATCTCCACTTATACGCTCAATATCTCAGCCAAGAAACAGATATTGCCTTAGATGGGATTGTCCTCAGCAACGGCACATTAATTACACCTGAAATTGTTGAAATGCTGCAAAAATTAAATCTGCGGCTGATGATTTCACTAGATGGATTATCCCACTTCCACGACAGTCAACGCTGTTATGCAAGTGGTAAAGGTTCATTTTCAGATGTTGAACGAGGGATTAAAACTGCGTTGCAAAATGGTTTAACTCCAGATATTTCCGTCACAGTTAGTGGCAGAAATGCAGCCGGATTACCAGCTTTAATGGCATGGATATTAGAATATAATTTACCCTTTAGTTTAAATTTTTATCGGGAAAACGAACTCTCAGCTAATTACCAAGACTTGCACTTAGAAGAGTCTCAAATTATTGAGGGAATGTTAGCAGCATTCAAAGTGATTGAATCGCAATTACCCCATCGGAGTTTACTAGGTTCATTAATTGACCGCGCCAACTTATCATCACCACATAAACGTACTTGTGGAGTAGGACAAAGCTATCTCGTATTTAATGACAAAGGACAGATTGCCAAATGCCAAATGCAACTACATAAAACTGTATCTTCAATTGACAATCCAGACCCTTTAAATGTCATCCGACAAGATAAAGCCGGTATTCAGAATTTATCTGTTGAAGAAAAAGAAGGTTGTCGTACCTGTGAATGGAAATATTGGTGTACAGGTGGTTGTCCTTTAGCAACATTTAAAGCTACAGGTCGTTATGATATTCAATCCCCTAATTGCAATATTTACAAAGCGTTATATCCTGAAGCCGTGCGGCTAGAAGGCTTACGCTTGATCAAATATAGCTAAGGGGGGAAGTAATGAGTGCTGAGTGCTGTTAGCGGTAGCGCGGCGTTTAGCCGGTGCTGAGTAATGAGTAATGAGTAATGAGTAATGAGTAGTGACTAATGACTATTGACTAATGACTATTGACTGTTGACTAATGACTATTGACTACCCAAAATACAACCGCTACGTGGGGGAAGTGTTAATGACAGGTTTTCATTATGCCAGTTAAACTCAGGTTTGCCGTATAACAATTTTTGGGGTTGAGTCTGTAAATTGGTGACATCTACATCAGCTTGCACTGCTGCTGTACCGACATTCACCGCAATAATTAGTTCCTCTTGTCCTAACTTACGGGCGAAAATATACAATGTTCCTTGGGCGGAAATGACTTGATATTCACCTGTACGTAAGGCTGGGTAACTGTGACGTAAAGCAATTAATTGGCGATGAGTTTGGTAAATTTCTCTATCCCAGCTAGCTTCTAAGGGAAAACCACGGCGAGAGTCGGGATCTAGTTTTCCTGGTAAACCTACTTCATCCCCATAATAGATACTCGGCGCGCCGGGAAAGGTTAGTAGTAGGAGGGTGGCTAACTCTACGCTGTCTTTATCTCCACCGGCGATACTAATTAATCTGGCTGTGTCGTGGCTAGCGAGTAAATTGAGTTGAGTAAGGTGAATTTCCCAAGGGTAAAGTTGCAATAGTTCTTCAATTTTAGCGGCGTACTCAGCTGCAAATAGCGGCGGGTGCGGTTGATAGTCACGACCTTGGACTTGTTCTAAGACTACGCGATCGCCTGCCGTAAAAGCAATGGTCGGCCCGGCAAATAAATAGTTCATTACGCCGTCAAATTGTGTCCCATCTAGCCACTCGCGGGAATCTCCCCACACTTCCCCCACAATATAAGCTTCGGGGTTAATGGCTTTAACGCGATCGCGAAATTCTTGCCAAAAACCAGGAGTCTTAATTTCAAAGGGAACATCCAACCGCCAGCCGTCAATACCGAATTTAATCCAGTATTCAGCAATCTCCATGATATATTCCCGTACTTCTGGGTTATCGTGGTTAAGTACCGGTAAAGCGCGGTTATTTGCCCAACCCACATAATTAGCGGGTAATTCACCAGTGTACGGCGCAAGTGGCCAGCCTTCAATTTTGAACCAATTTAACCAAGGTGAATAAGGGCCATTTTCCAAAATGTCATGAAAAAAGAAAAATCCTCGACTAGCGTGATTAAATACTCCATCGAGAACAACTTTAATATTTCTTTGGTGGGCTGCATCTAGTAATTCTTTAAAAGCCGAATTCCCCCCTAACATGGGGTCTACTTGATAGTAATCATGGGTGTGATAGCGGTGATTACTAGCTGATTGAAATATAGGAGTGAAATAAATGGCATTAATGCCTAAATCCTCAATGTAATCCAATTGTTCCATAATGCCCCATAAATCACCACCCTTGTAACCTTGCAGTGTGGGCATAGCCTCCCAATCTTCCCAAGAAGCATTTTGCAGTAAGCGTTTGCGAGTTTGTTTACTTCTGGCGAATCTATCGGGGAAAATTTGGTAGAAAACCGCGTGCTTTACCCAATCTGGTGTTTGAATTTGCATGATTGTTGAGTGGTAGTTCAGTAGTCATTTTGACTTTAAACTAAATATTTGTGGTTCTCACTTCTGATAGAAAAATTTTAGTAGTCAATAGTCAATAGTCAACAGTCAATAGTCATTACTCAGCACCGGCTAAACGCCGCGCTACCGCTAACAGCACTCATTATTCATTACTCATTACTCCTTGTCTCCCCTGCCCCCTGCCCCCTGCCCCATCCCCAAAATTCAGTTTTGCCAAAATTCTTTTCCGATAATCTTTGATCCCCCCCTTACCAGAGGCTACATACAGTCCTAAACTGTAGGTGGGAATCAAAAGGCAGTCGGGAGACATCTTGTGAAAAAAGTATTAGCAATTATCCTTGGAGGTGGTGCGGGTACTCGCCTGTACCCCCTCACCAAACTACGTGCTAAACCCGCAGTACCAGTAGCAGGGAAATACCGCCTGATAGATATCCCTGTTAGTAACTGCATTAATTCAGAAATTTTTAAAATCTACGTACTCACGCAATTTAACTCAGCGTCTCTTAACCGTCACATTGCCCGCACTTATAATTTTAGCGGCTTTAGTGAGGGTTTTGTGGAAGTGTTGGCTGCCCAGCAAACACCAGAAAACCCGAACTGGTTTCAGGGAACAGCCGATGCTGTGCGCCAGTATATATGGTTGTTGGAAGAATGGGATGTGGATGAGTACCTGATCTTATCAGGGGATCACCTCTACCGCATGGACTACCGTCTATTTGTCCAACGCCATCGGGAAACCAACGCGGATATTACCCTTTCGGTAATCCCCATAGACGATCGCCGTGCCTCAGATTTTGGTTTAATGAAAATTGACCAATCTGGGCGGGTAGTTGATTTTAGCGAGAAACCCAAAGGCGACGCTTTAGCGCAGATGCAGGTTGATACCACTGTTTTGGGCTTGACTCCCGAACAAGCAGCCCTACAGCCCTACATCGCCTCAATGGGGATTTACGTATTTAAAAAAGATGTTTTGATCAAACTTTTGAAAGAATCTTTAGAACGGACTGATTTTGGTAAGGAAATTATTCCTGATGCTGCCAAAGATCACAATGTTCAAGCTTATTTATTCGATGGCTACTGGGAAGACATCGGAACGATAGAAGCCTTTTATAATGCCAATTTAGCCCTCACACAGCAGCCATTACCACCCTTTAGTTTCTACGACGAAGAAGCCCCCATTTACACCCGTCCTCGTTACTTGCCACCCACAAAATTGTTAGATTGTCAAGTAACAGAATCAATTATTGGTGAAGGCTGCATTTTGAAAAACTGCCGCATTCAACACTCAGTTTTAGGAGTGCGATCGCGGGTAGAATCTGGCTGTATCATCGAAGAATCTCTACTGATGGGTGCTGACTTCTATCAACCTTCTGTAGAACGTCAATGCAGCATAGATAAAGGCGATATCCCCGTTGGTATTGGCCCAGATACCATCATTCGCCGCGCCATCATCGACAAAAACGCCCGCATCGGTCACGATGTCAAAATCATCAATAAAGACAACGTGCAGGAAGCTAACCGCGAAAGTCAAGGTTTTTACATCCGTAGCGGAATTGTAGTTGTCTTGAAAAATGCCGTAATTCCCGATGGCATGATTATTTAGTCATTAGTCAGTAGGGGCGGGTTCTGTGAGAGATTGACGTTATCAAACAGATATTTTGGTTAAACCCGCCCGTACATTAGTCATTAGTTAAGATTTTGACTATGAACCGTTGACTGTTAACTATGGACTCTTGACTAAATGACTAAACTACAGTTGCTAATTGGTCTTCCTGGTAGTGGTAAGTCAACTTTGGCACAAAAATTAATCACAGAATGCCCCCAGATGCAACTGATTTCTACAGATGCCATCAGGGGGCAATTATTTGGCGCAGAATCAATTCAAGGGTCTTGGTTGCTAATATGGCGGGAAATTGAACAACAATTACAACAGGCGATCGCGAAAGAAAGAGATGTTATATTTGATGCCACTAATGCCCAAAGATCCCATCGTCGGGAAATCATTACTCTTGCTCATGATATGGGCTTTACCTACATTAGAGGAATATGGGTGCAAACTCCAGTTTGGCTATGTTTAGCACGTAACAAAAAACGTCTTCGCCAAGTTCCAGAAGAAGTAATCTTACGAATGCACCGCCAACTGCGTGATGCACCCCCTAGTTTAGCAGAAGGGCTAAGTGAGATTGTTAAACTATGGGTGTAGGGAATGGGGAATTGGGCATTGGGAAAAAGGAGACAAGGTAGAAGTAATGAGTCATGAGTCATGACTGTTGACTATTGACTATTGACTATTGACTATTGACTATTGACCAAAAGGTACTAAATTATGAGCCGAATTAATCCTTATACACTGCAAATGCAGATTACGCGGATGTTTGAGCAAGGACAATCATTCTTTGCAATTACTAAAGTCCAAGAATGGTTGAAGGAACGTAATCAAAATCCTTTAGATTACGATATTCTATTCCATCAAAAACCTGCTCCTCCTGGTTCAAAGGAAGTGATGGTGGTGGAAATTGAGTTACGCCGCAAGGATGGACAACCTGTAGATCCTTGGTTACAAGAACAAGCTAACCTACACGCTTGAGCTTATATCCCCAACGAAGGAAAGTTTTATAGTTGGGGGCTTACGCCGATTTTGCTAAACAATGGTTTAATTGTTGGGATATATATTCACCAACCACGGCTTCTGAGCATTTTGTCTGCCACCAATTCAAAGATTTTTGGTGCATTTCTTCCATATATTTTGGGTCAGAGAGCAAATTTTCTAGTATTTTGTCTAGATGTCGCCAATCTTTTATTTGAATAGCAGGAGAACCGTCGTAAAACCACCGTGGAGGTAAGGCTTCTGTGATAACTATACAACCATATTTGATAGCTTCAAAAAATCGATATGTCTCAAAGGAAGTTCCTCTAGGGGCAAGACATATTTTTGTATTCATCATTTTCTGATTATAGCTAATAGACTCTGCACTGCCATTGCTACTACCGAAAGCTTCTGTAACTGAAACTTCTACTGTGCAATTTGGTTTTTTACCCTTAAATTTACTTAAAGCTTCTAGCATATTTTGTCGAGAAATAGTTTTTGGAGTTCTCAACCAAAATTGCATTGACCATATTGGATACTTAGTGTGTAATACACTCCCTGCAAAATAAATATCATAAAGACGATCTTGTATATTTTTTAGTGGTAGTTCTTCTGAATTATAGTAACCCAAAGGAATGTCAAAAATTGGACTAATCTTTCCATTCTTAGATATCAATTTCGTCAACTTATAAAACTCATAATTTATTATTTGAGGTAAACGAATAGCAAAGTTTTTCAGGAATTTAATTGTAGTTAATATGTTGAGATAAGAAGGATTAAGTAAGGGATTACATCCAAGTATTGGCTTTATACCGTAGCATTTAAAAATAGCACCTACCTTATGTGTATAACGTGGAATATGGCACGACTCATCTCCTATTATGAAAACAACAACATTGTCTCCATATGATGGTAAATCATGGATTTCTGTCATTGTTACGTAAAATGTAATACCTGTTTTTTGTAAGTTTTTTTCTACTACCTGAAGGACTTTACCAAAATAAGCAACAAAGCCGCAATTATCCGGATTAGGATCATAAATATCCCAGGAAATTAATTCTTCTTCTTGCTTAAGGTAAATATAGTAATTGTTAGCAAATATTTTATTGGTTTGCATTATGAGATATCTTACAGCAACGTCAGTAAGTGGAATGAAGTAGAAATATTTACTTTTTAAGAGTTTATCATTGCTTATACTCAGATGAGTGAGACTTTAATAATAAAATTAACTTATAGTTCAAGATATGCGACAAAATGAATTAACCATGTAGACATTAGAATCTAGTTATAAAGCCGAGATTAATTAGGCAATGTTATGTCTTTGTCAGGACTTGGTTTTGTGAGCAAATGATATCTAGCTGTTACTTGATGAAATGTTTCACCAAGACTAAATTGAATTGATTCATTTTATTTTTGCGTAGAATTTAATAGTAAATGAATCTAGTCTTAAGCAAATTATCTACCCCAATTGACCTGACTTATTTAACCGTGCTGTCATACCTGTATTTCCCTGTAAGCCGCCTGTATGGATTAAAAGCAGGCGATCGCCTACAAAACACCCTTTTTGTATCATATCTATCACGCCATAAAACATTTTCGCGGTATATACGTAATCTATGGGTATACCGTGGGTGCGGGTAAACTCGTCACTGAATGAGAACAGCTCATCATTAACCTTGGCATAACCTCCAAAATGGTAATCGCAGACTAATTCCCATGATGCGGGGGTGGTGGATGGGATGGGAAGACCAGAGACGTGGTATTGTGTTAGTAAGTTGGTGATGTCTTGTCTAAGAAAGTCACCATTTTTTAATACAGGAAAACCAAGCGATCGCTGTTTTGGTTTTAAAGCTAAAGTTAATCCCGCCAAGGTTGTCGCTGTTCCACAAGCTACACAAACCGTATCAAATCTTGCAGTAACTTCAGAAAGTATTTCTGTACATCCGCGCACACCATCAAGGTTACAGCCGCCTTCAGGAATGATGAATACTTCGCCAAAACGCTGACGTAAGCGTTGTTGTAGTTCTGGGGTATGGCGTTGGCGGTAAGTTTCTCGGTCAATGTACACTAACTGCATTCCTTGTTCAACAGCAAAACTTAAAGTGGGGTTGAGGGGTAGTCTTTCTTCACCACGAATCACGCCGATAGTGCGAAAACCTAACAGATTTCCAGCAGCAGCAGTGGCGTAGATGTGGTTAGAATAAGCCCCACCAAAAGTCAGAATTGTGGTGTAATTTTGTGCGTTAGCTGTTAACAGGTTGTATTTTAATTTGAACCACTTATTACCATTTACCAACGGGTGCATTAAATCCAGGCGTAGTACAGATAGTTCCACTCCAGCACGAGTAAAAATTTCGCTGTTAATTTTTTGCGTCGGCGGTTGAATTAGGTTCAAAGTCATTAGTCATTAGTCATTAGTCATTAGGGACTTCCAGATAAAAAAATATCCAAACTGTAGGGTGCGTCAGTATGAATAATCTCTTGGTATAGTTAGGTTTTCTCGCACTGACGCACCCTACTAAGCTGTTTATTTGGGATAATTTATTTTTTGGTGTTCCCTTAGTCATTAGTCAACAGTCATTAGTCAACAGTCCATACTCATTACTCATTACTCATTACTCATTACTCACAACTCACAACTCAGCACTCATTACTCAGCACTCAACACTCATTACTAAGCAATGCTCCCGCGTTTTCTCGCTTCTTTGTAAGAAGTACCGACATTTTTCAAGCCAGCTTTAATCATTTGTTTCTCTAACAACGCAAAGAAACGACTACGATCGCCACCTCTAACTACAGCTTGATTATGGGCTTCTGCGATCGCTACTGGATAACCATAGCCTTTTTGTACTTGTGCTAGCATCAACCCCAAAGCTTGGTTAAGCATATCTGTATTTTCTGCTACCCATGACGGAATTTCTATCCTCGCTATTTCTGTCCCGACATGAACATAACAAAAATAGATAGTTTGATCCCCGTACAATTCTAGAATACGGTTATTGCTACGCCACAAAGGCCCCCGTTGCCCTGGTTTTAGTTGCGTTGTCCATAAAGCAGTGTCGCGCAGAGGTTCAAAAACTTTACAAGGGACTTTTTCTAACTGATTAGGACAGTAACTGACACAATCTGGTGCAGGATGGGGACAAGCCAACAACCGTAAAAAATTCACCCCTTCCACATTCCGAGAAGCACTCAAATAACCCATCAAAGGAATCTGTACATCCCGCATTTGCTGCCAAGCTTCCAGAATCGGAGGTAAGATGCGATCGCGTGCATCAGTCGGTAATTGTTCCAAAAACCAGTAAATTAATGAACCATCTACCATTGCGAGGGTAGGGATTGGGGATTGGGGACTGGGGACTGGGTATTGGGGATTGGGGATTGAGGATTGGGGATTGGGAAATTGAGAATTAGATTTTTCTTCCCCTGCCATGCCTGCTTCCCCTGCTCCCCTGCCCCCTGCCCCCCTGCCTCTTGCCCCCCACGCACTCCCCAGTCCCTTCGCCAACTCCGCCAACACCATCGCTTCCGATGCAGTGCGGCGATAACTCATCCAATCCTCAGTTTTAATTCCCCATTGTCGGGACATATATAAATCTTCTGGGCGGTAAAATACCTCTGGTAAACTATCCATAATCGGATAGCGATTTTGTCCGTAGTGAAGGACTACCCGACCGATATTTAAGAGATAACAGTAAGCTATTTCGTGATGGTTAGGGGCGATTTGTGAACCATCAGTAGCAATAACAGTGTGTACCTTGGGAGGGGTGGGAATATCTATGCAAGTATTTAACGGCTCAAGGGGTGTAGCACTAGCAAAGAGAATGCGATCGCGCCATTTTTCCTGGAGTGCAATCACCTCTTGTTGAGACTCAATCGCTTTTTGAAAATGCTGTTGTGCCAACTCTAACCGTTGACGACTAGCCACAGCCTCTTGGGAAAGATGCTGACTTAAACCCTGCATTTGTCGCGCTAATTTCGTTAAATCAAGCATAGGAGTTGTGAGTGATGAGTGCTGAGTTGTGTTGGCGGTAGCGCGGCGTTTAGCCGGTGCTGAGTAGTGAGTTGGGAAATAAATTCTACCTTGTCTACCTTGTCTACCTTATCTACCTTGTACCCAATCCCCAGTCCCCAGTCCCCAATCTAGATCCACCCAGCAAAATCCTTAGCAAATTGAGACAGGGATAGTAGTTTAATTCCTTGATTGTTTTGGGCAGCTTTTCTTTCTGGTTGGGTATTATAACCCCAATCGGCGAGGAAAAGCTTGACCTGTTTTAAGTCTGTTTGTTGTTGAACTAACTCTAAGGTTTTGAGTCTATCTTCAATAAACCATAAGTTATCAGGTTGTATATCAACTGCTGTCATTAATTCGCGTAAAGTTTCGTATTTGGGACGCTTCACTTCTTTGCCGAAAATCGCGCTGGGTGGTAACTCTACACCTTCCCGTTGCAATAACTGCTGTATAAATCGTCCTTCTTTGGTAGAAACAATATATACATTCACCTGAGTGGCGATCGCTAATTTCAGTCTTTCTATCACCCCAGGATAAAATCTATGTAGACTCAGCCAGCCATCTAAGTCTGTAGCTATCCATTCATCCCGCAGGCTATCTAATTTAATTGCAACTTCTTTTGCCAGTAGCTTGTCAGCTAACAAAATCTGTGGAGTGATGTTTGTCCATTCCTGAAGAATCTTGTCTTCGGACACATCATCAATCAACGCTTTGATTAAAACTGGCATTTCCCAACCCGTTTCAATCACAGGTCGGAGACGATAGAATCTCAAAGCTAAATCATCCGGCGGTGTATCGTTAGCAGGCGACCAAATTTGACAGTAAGCGCGCCACGCTACCTCAAAATATTCAATAAGTCCATCACAAATCACACCATCAAAGTCTAAAGCTAAAATTTTTGGACTGCTTGCTGTCATGGTTCTGAGGGGTAAAACTGCTGTTGTCAGCTTAACTAATTACAATGAATATTTTCTGTAGTTAGATGTATCAATCAGTAAAAGTTGGAAATCAGAAGAACCTTTCCCCCATGCTTCCCCTGATTCCCAAAGCGATTGTATATTTTTTACTTAGAAGTCCCTTACCTTCCTCAATCCCACGCCAGATGCTACAGTCTGCAAGCCGCAAGAGCGCAAGCTTATGACTGAAAAGAAGAAAGCAGAATGCCAATCAGCGAACCTAAGAGTAAGACTAAGCTGCTGATAGAACTGACACCAAAACCAATAACCCGCTTCTTAGGAGCTTGATAATATCCCCAAGCGTATGCGATTCTTCCTATCAACCAAACTACACCAATTCCTGTTCCCCAAGATGGACTAACGTAAACAGAAAATAACCATAACCCAGGTAAAAATAACACTAACTGTTCTAGGGTGTTTTGTTGGACTCGCAGCACTCTTTCAAAGTTTGGATTTCCCGTCATTTGAGGAGCAGGTACATTGTACTTGACTCTATATCTACTGACATTAATTGTTAAACCCAAGTACAACAGCAGTGCTAAAGCAGTGATCAGACTAACTAAAGGTGACATATAACAATCCCAACAAATCAAAAAATTGATACTAATTCACAATGGAAGTTATCCATTGCGAATTGGTTTAATAAGATAGTTGCCATCTACGTTTCATCCAGAAACCCGTTGCACCAACAGCAATAATTCCTGCTATTGTTCCAGGTTCAGGAATAGAAGCCGAACCAATAGTGGCTTTACCTGTACCAGTAGTTTGAACACACTGACTCGACGGTGGACAAATTCTCACAACTTCTGATTCAATTTGTCCCAGAAAAATAGAGGTATTTAGAGGACTTGTAACTCTCCATCGCACTTGAAAAAACGTCTGTATTCCCGCAAAAGGAGAAGAACCACTGACTATTCCTTGACCTGTCACATCAGCTATTAAATCTTTTCCATCAACCCTATATGAACCTGTCTCAAAAGGAGCAATAGGAACAGATGGTAGTCCCAAAGCCTTCAAAAGTGGAAAATCAAGTAAAAAGTTGAGATTAAAAGTAGTTTGTTTAGTGTCAGTGTCAAAGGTAACTACACTGGGTAAATTTGGATTTTGGCTGGCAGAAATTACCCCTGTAGGGATTTCTCTTCCACCAATTGGTAAATTAACTGAATCAAAAGTGCCATGAAAATCAGAAAAAGTCTGTTTAATAGTAGCGGCTGACGCAGATTTAGACAGTACAGCAAATACTAAAGTTACTGAAGCAAGACAGCAAATAGTTTTTCTGGCGGACATATTAACCTATTACTTGAATTAATTTTTTGCTTGAGAAGTGATAATTTTGCTAGATTTAATGAGTATATAGCAACCCAAAATCGTCGAAACACACTTTTGGTTTTCTGTTCATAAATCTCATCACATTGCTCTGAGTAATTTGATAATTTTGATTTTAGCGAATGGGTGCAAAACCCTCGTAAAGCAACCAGCTTTAACTAATCAAACTCTTAACTGATGCAGCGAAAATTTGCGGGGCTTCCACTTCAGGAGAGTGACCCGCTTTTTGAATATAGACTTCTTGAGAATCAAGAGTTAACTGACGCGTCAGACTTTTATCAGTGTGTGCATGAGAACCATCACATTCTCCCCAAATAATCAAGCTGGGTTGTTTAACTGGTTCTAAATCCGGTTGCTGTTCTTGCAAGTAAAATTGAAAGCATGAAGCCAAAGAAAAGCGCGCTCCCAACTTGTAAGACTCCAGTGCAATTTTTGTTAATTTTTGTGCTGTTTGAGATTCTGCAATTACCAGGTCAAACCATCCACTACAACGCTTTTCTTTTAATAAATGTAAAGCTATTTGACCCACAAAAGGCGTAGAGAGAATACCTTGAGGATCTCTTCCTTTCTTCCACTCCAAAGCACCTTGCCAAGTGGGAATTTGGTTGAGAACCATGTGAGAAACTAATTCAGGGTGCAAATTAGCGATTTTGATGGCACAAAATCCCAAAAGACAAGGAAAACTTAATATGTATGGTGCTAAATTGAGGCGGTTGAGAAATTCCACCAAGACAGTTGTAATAAAGTCAAAATCATACCGAAAACCGAATTTCTTAGGAAAAGAAAATCCAAACCCTGGGATTTCAAAGACAATCACTGTGAAATGGCGAGAAAGTTCAGCTATTGTCTGATCATAAGATTCGATGGTTAAGGGTGGGTCTGTGTTGAGTACAATAGGGGGTTTATTCTCGCCAGTAATGCAATAGCGTATCCACGTTGTACCCATATCCATAAATTGAATATTAGGCCGAGAACGACTAGCAGGACTGTGAATAATCGAGGAACTTCTGAAAGTAGGTAACACCGTATCCAATAAGGCTGCAAACATATTCAATCAAGTTGTTTTTGAGTAGATAATGTGAGTCTCATCAACAGTTAGGAAAGAAGCAAGGGAGCAGCAAAGAAATTGAATTTCAGTAACCAAGCAGAATTAATTACACAACTTTTTCACTGTTCCCTGTTCCCTTCTTCCCACAATGAATTTCTCAAATCAGCCGTAGGGAGTGACAGTAGCTAAACCTGTAGCCACTAGATTTTCTTTAGTTCCTTTCACAGAAAAGACATCAGCCCTGGTGATTACTTGGCTAAAAGTCGATTTAATTACATAACCTCTAGCAATCAATTTTTCCCCAACCGCAGGAGCGATAAAGTTTAGTTTGTATTCAGCAGTGACCACATCACCAACCTTAGATGCTGCTGCCCAACAACAGGCACTATCAATTAAAAAGCCAATTACAGCTCCGTGGGTAAAACCATTATGTTGTTTTAATTCCTCTCGCATCGAGACAATTAATTCAGCAAAGCCATCTTCACAAGCAGTAATTTCTGTGTTCATCCAGACTGTAAAGGGAGAGGTTTTAATGGCTTCTCTTAGTGAGATGATGTTAGCAGGAGTCCTGATTTTCGCCACAGGTTTGGTCAGTTTTTCGGTTTTGACTGTAGTATCCATAATGTAAGAAAGTCCTGATGTTGTGCGATCGCTTATTTTGGGAACACCAAAAAATCAATGATTCCCGCTTGTTTTTTCTGTAGAGTGCGTCAGTATGAATAGTTTCCTGATGTAGCTTGACGCACCGTTGTATACTTTTTATCTGAAAGATTTCGGGATTAATTCAACCGTTTCGCCTTTACCTGTTCGGGAGTTGGTCGCTTGACATTTGTAGCCCAACCAAGTTTTTCCAACAGGCTAATAAATGAACCACTAGGATCTATTTGCCACCAATCAATGTTGAGGAGGGCTGAACCAGGAAAAGCATGATGATTGTTATGCCATGCTAGTCCCAAAGAAGGAATCGCTAGAAACCAAATGTTACCACTGTGACTATTAGCTTGATCAATAAAGGGGCGAGTTCCAAAGAGATGACACCCGGCGCGAATAATTAAATCTCCCATGAGAGTCATCACTAAGAATCGAAAACATCCCCCCCACAGAAAAGCAGTCCACGCGCCAGCAGCAGTCCCAGTCAAGAAAAACCCTAGCAAAGCTGGTAAAACAAAAGATGCTAAAACAATGCCATAGAAAGAGTTATTGATGATGACCATTGCTGGTTCAGCAAGTAAATCCTTGGCATATTTTTCGGGTGCAGCCATTTGGTTGGTTTTAGAGTTATATTTCCAGCCAAAAAAGGAATGCCAAATATTTCTCATCCTAGATAAAGGCTGTTCTGCATCAATGTGATAGGGAGTGTGGGGATCACCTTGTTGGTCTGCATAGATGTGATGCCGACGATGATAGGCTACATACTCAAGAATGGGTGATTCACCCGTCATGGAACCAGCAACGGCCAAGAGAATCCGTAATGGTTTGATGACTTTATAGCTTTTGTGGGCGAAGAGTCGGTGCATTCCCGCTTCTCCGGCTAAACCCACAAAGTTAAACATGAATAGCAAAATTCCCAAATCAATCCAACTGATGCCTTGACGCTCAAAAGAAGCGATCGCAGCTATTGTTCCCATGACACTGATCATATCGATAATGGGATACCACGCATATCTGATCCATTTTCTCACCCCAGACAGGGCTTGATATTGAGGATAGCGATCGTCTATTTCTGTAGCTGGGGAAACTTCTGTGACTTCTGTAACAGAATACTGCTCTGGGATGTCACTTAAATAGCTTATTTGCTGCATGGTCATATATTTTACCGATTACTCTTTAGATACTTTCCTTGACTGTTTCGAGAGTTTCCAGTTGTTGCAACAGATACAGCAACTTAGTACGCTGTCGTTGAATTTTGCCACTGGTTGTTCTGGGTATAGTATTTGACGCTAATAGGACGGTATCATGTACCGTTAGTTGATAATGGTTATAAACAGCAGTCCGAACAGCTTGTTTTATCTCCTCTGCATAGCAATCAACTTGCTGTGCGAATTGGCGGACAACTTCACTCACCACCACCAGTTTTTGGGAGTAAGTTCCAGCAATCGAGAAGGCTGCACAATTGACTTCCGTAAAAGCGGGGTGAGACAGTTTCACAGTTTCCTCAATATCTTGGGGATAATAGTTTTTCCCGTCAATGACAATCAAATCTTTAAGTCGCCCCGTAATATAAAGTCGCTGTTGAGAATCCAGAAAACCTAAATCTCCTGTCCGTAAAAAGTTCAAGCCATCCCGATAAACGAATGTTTCTTGGTTTTTCTCAGGTTGTTGCCAATAACCGCGTGTAATACTCGGCCCAGCAATCCAAATTTCTCCGATGTGATGAGAAGGACATTCTTTGAGAGTTTGCGGATTGATGATGCGTAAGCATAGTTCTGGCATCACCTCACCATTACTGACTACAGTGCGGGTATTACCCTGTTGCGGGGACGCATCGGCATCTAAGACTTCATCGCCGCTACAAGGGATAGTCAAAGCCAAAGGTTCTGCAAATTTATTCGTGCCACTCACAATTAAGGTAGCTTCTGCCAAACCATAACAAGGTAAAAAGGCAGATTTTTTAAAGCCGTAGGGAGCAAAGGTATGAGTAAACTCTTCTAGGGTTTGCAGTTTGATATGTTCAGCCCCGTTGTAGGCTACATCCCAAGAGGTTAAAGACAATCCTTCCAGCGATGAGGGATCGACACGTTGAATACAAAGATCATAGGCAAAATTTGGCCCCCCTGTAGTTGTCACTCGCTTATCTGAGATGGTTTTCAACCAAAGTTTCGGACGTTGCAAGAAAGTCACTGGAGACATGAAATAACAGGGAAATCCCACATATAAGGGCTGAAAGATACTACCAATTAGTCCCATATCGTGAAATAAAGGCACCCAAGCCAACCCGACACTGTTACTGCTGTGACCAAAGGTGCGCTGAATCATTTTTTGGTTAGCAATGATATTCTCATGACTAACTATCACGCCTTTGGGAAAAGAGGTAGAGCCAGAGGTATATTGCAAAAAGCCAATTTCGTTATTTTGTCGGTCGACTGGGGTAGTCAGAGGTTCTATATCTGCCAAAGAGGGAAAAATCTGGAGGGGAAGGGATGCGCTTAAACCTTCTTTTTCAAATAAATCTCGGATGCTGGTATCTGTGACGATTAAACTAGCACCACAATCAGCAAAAATCCGTTGATAGTGTTCGCAGTTATGTTTGCGGTTGGGTGAACTCAGGGGAACGGGAATGCGATTGGTGTAAAGACAAGCGAAAAACGTAATGACAAATTCAGGGCTAGTGGGTAACTGAATGGCGACGCGATCGCCGCTTGTGGTTTTTTCGCTCAACCATGTCCCTAGCTGTTGAACTGCTGTTAATAAACTACCGTAAGTGAGATGAGCGTATTCCCTACCTCTAGTATCGAGAAAGTAGTATAGGGGTTGATGGGGTTGGCTCTCTGCTCTCAAGAGCAATTTGTCAATCAAACTATTTAAATGACGAGAACTCATTGGTTTTCTTCCTGACAATCAGGGAAAGGAAATAGTGTGTAGTTAAAGCCCTTATGCTGTCAAAATAGATAGAGGTGAAAGGGCTAAAACCATTGAAATTTTTATCTGAGTAGGAATGACTCTAGACTCTAGATTGTTGAATCAGCAGGGGTAAAAGTCACCGGTAAATTGGTTAAGGTACGAGTGATAAAACCCTCTGGATGCCAACGATAATTATCAGTCGCCAATCTCATTTCCTGTACCTGTTCACAGAGGTAAGTAAATAAAAGCTGTCCTTCTAGTCGGGCAATCATCTGTCCTAGACAATTGTGGATACCATGCCCAAAAGCTATCTGTGTCGCTGCATCTCGCGTGATATCAAAGGTATCAGCATTTGCAAATTGCGCCTCATCTCGGTTGGCGGAAGCCAAACACAGAAGCATTTTCTCACCTTTGTGAATAGTTTCAGAGCCTATTTGTAAGTCGCTGACTGCTAGACGTACAGTTTGTTGTAAGGGTGGATCAAAGCGCAGAATTTCATTAATGACTTGTTTGGCGGTAGCTTTACCTTGGCGGAAAATCTGCCACTGTTCGGGATGTTGAATAAAAGCTAGAACCCCGTTAGTCAGTAATCCTTTAGAAGTTTCATGACCAGCTACATAAGTCATCACACAGGCTATCCCTAACTCACTGTCTGAGAGTTGGTCTTCTCCGACTCTGGCCTGAATTAATTTACTAAGTAAATCTCCTCCGAGATGGGTTTTACGGTAATCAATGATTTCTTGAAAAATAGCTAGGCATGATTGTAAATCTTGTTCAATGCGTCGGATACGCATTTTAGTTAACAAACTCGGTTCTAAGATAGAACGCACGCGATGAATATATTCATCGATAGGCTGGATATATTCCTGGGGAACGCCCAACAAATGGGAAAGAGTATATAAGGGTATTTGATGGGCAATCTGGGCAAAGTCAAAACTTTCTGAATGAATTTGTGGTGTAACTAATTCCGTAATTAGCTGTTGCACATGGGCAGTATGAGCATTAATGTTAGTGTTACTAAAAGCTTGTCCTGCCAAGCGACGTAAGCGACCATGATCTGGCGGGTCAGTAAAGACGATCGCTTTTTTGCCTAATTCCACTAAACCAGGAATATCACCAACCTTTTGTTGCACTACGTATTGAGGAATGTAGTTAACACTTACTGCATCGGAGTTCAACACTTGGATAATATCTTGATATTTGGTAATCACCCACATATCTAAGGTATTGTGAATCGGATTGTGTTGGCGCAGTTGTTTATAGGTAGTGTAAGGATCTTCTCGGAAGCCTGGTGCAAAAGGGTTAAATTTAACAGGCGATTGGGCGGTAGTAATCACAGACATGACTCCTTATTAGCAGATGTCAGATTTTTATTTAGCTAGGGATTGCATTTCAAACCGCAGGAGTAGGATTTGTCCGAAGTAAAAACCTGCTACCGCTAACTTCAAATATTGTTCGTATTTCAGATAGAGTTCTTCGCCAAATTGCTCTATAACTAGTGGTTTTTGACGGCGGAGGTTCTTCAACCACAAATCGCAAGTCTTGCCATAATGGAGGCGATCGTTGCGGTAGGTTTTGACTTCAAATAAACCATCGGAGGCTATGAAAATCTCACCAGGACGAGGTAATTCGGAGTCAGGGAAAATCTCTGTTTGGGTGAAGACGTTTTTATCTTCAGCGTTTAATGAACCGTAGGCGATCGTTTGCAAGGATAGTTTACCTTTGGGTTTTAACCACTGTTGACAACGGCTGAAAAACTCTCGATAAACGCTGATTTTTTCGTCTGATGAGGCTTCTGGTTGGGCAAAATGTTCAAAAGCACCAATAGAGACGATCGCATCATAGGGGGCTGTTGGCTGATGGACAATCCAACTTTCTTCGCAGACTTGGATCTGAGGGCTATTGAGAGTGCGGATGTGTAGATATTGATTGTGGCTTAAGGTCAAACCTGTAGCTTGATTCTGGGGATTTGAGTGGATATGACGTTGCATTAATGCACCCCATCCACAGCCAATATCTAGTAGTCTTTTGCCGGTCGTTGCGCCTGAAGCTTGCAGATGCCAATCAATTTTTCTATTTTGGGCTGCTTCTAGGTCATCATCCAACGTAGGGCTATCCCATAAACCAGAAGAGTAGGTCAAACTAGAATCTAGCCAAAGCTTGTAAAATTCGTTGCTGACATCGTAGTGGTGCTGGATGGCTGCGGCACTACCGCCACGGTTGCTGATACTTGCTACCATTTTGTTCCACACTCCTAAGCAGCATTTTCTAGAGAGTTTTCTGTTTGTGTCATTTCGGCTAGATGAGCAGACACTTGAGCAATTGTATTGAACTCAAAAAACAAAGCCGGACTGAGTTCAAAGCCTAACCATTCTTCTAAATCTCCCACGAGGGATACTGCGGCTGAAGAATTAAGTCCAAATCTTTCAAATTCATAGTTCTCATCAATCTCATCTGACTCGACTTCGAGAATATCTGCTAAGTAGGCTTTGATCCATTGGCTGATTTGTTGTTGAGTTTTCATGACATACTCCTTGATTTACAGTGCAAATAGTGTTGATGAATTAGGCGTTGATTTCTCGTGCTTGAATTTTTTCTGGGGTAGGAACTTTCACATCCCAAGCCAGATGTAGAACTTGTAGTAGTTGAATGAACCAGTAGCCTGGATCTAGGCGATACCACTCCAAACCAAAGGAAGCTGAAGCTGGAAACGCATGGTGATTGTTGTGCCATGACTCACCGAAGGTCAATAGGGCGATCAGTCCAAAATTATGGCTGTGTTCTTCGGTTTCAAAACGCTTTGCACCAAAGCAATGCAAGAAGGAATTGATTGCCCAAATGGTGTGTCCTCCCCAGAGGATTCTGAAGACTCCTCCCCAAATAAATCCAGCTAACGCACCTGCTAAACTCCAGTGGTATAAGCCTCCTAAAACAGCAGGTAATACTAAGCCTAAAGAAGCCCATAGATAGTAGTAGCGATCAACTCTGATGAGAGTTTTGTTTTTAATTAAATCTGGTACGTAGTGGACAACGCTGGGATATGGATGTTTGTACATCCAAGTCAAGTGGGAATGAACTAAACCGCGAATGCGATCGCGCCAATCACTACCATGAAGATTGGGTGAGTGTGGATCACCAGGTTTATCACTCAATTCATGGTGGCGGCGATGTAACGCAGACCATGAAATCACGCCTCCTTGACCCGCCATTGCACCCCAAATAGCCAACATAGCTTGCACGGCTTCATGGGTCTTGTAGGAACGATGGGTAAATAAACGATGGTAGCCAGACGATACCCCAAATCCTGTAATGAGCCAAAATAAAACAAACAGGAATAGCTCAAATGCGCCGAATGGCAAATAAGGTATTAACGGTAGGGCGATTAAAGTTCCTACAAATGGGAGGACTTGAAATAGAATAAAATGCCTCTTTTGTAGACTGTGCAGAAAAGGGTTATCAACCACTTTTTTCCGCTTTGTATTGTCAGTTAAAATTGACTCGACATCTACTAGTTCTGTATTCATTAGCATTTACTCAAGCTGGTAATTTTGTATTGCTGAATCAGGTTGTAAAATCTATATAGTCCGCTTAAAAACGTCATCATTTTAGGTTAGTAATTAGGGACAAATATATTTCACTAACGTCAATAAATGAACTATCCAAAGACTATATACTTGTGAATCTTTATGCTGAATGCAATCAATTGAAGCCGCATTTAGCTTATTGACATTCAGTATAAACTTCAGTTCATCTTGCCTATCAGCAAAGCTTGTTATCTGTAAATACATCTTGAATGATGAAGTTTATGCAAAAAATTCCTCAATTTATTCTAAAAAATAAAAATCACTGCCGTAGTGCTTGATAGATAAGGTTTTGCAATTGTTAAGGATTGTAAACAGATATATTTACAAGTGGTATTTAATTAGTTTGAAAATAATTTTAAGCATAAGAATAATAAAAAAAGCAAGATTATAAGTTAACAACAAACACGGTTAAATTCGCTTAAATTAGTAATTAAATTAAGCATAAGAATAATAAAAAGAGCAAGATTATAGGTTAACAACAAGCACGGTTAAATTCGCTTAAATAAATAATTAACTTTAAGCATAATAAAAATAAAAAGAGCAAGATTAGAAGTTAACAACAAGTACGGTTAAATCCGCTTAAATTAGTAATTAAACTTTTCATATCTATACTTTTAGGTTTTCTTGGGCTTACCCTGATTAATGTGCGTTTATTTGGGTACACAACTATGACCTCAGCACCGCAACTACTAACCGACCCATTTTTGCAATTACCAACGGCTAATTCTGTCAGAGTAGTTTGGTTTACTGAGTTTGCAGGTCAGCAACATCAAGTTAACTATGGAGACAATTTACAGCAGAGAGTAGTTGCAACTACCACAAAACTTAGTCGCACCAGGGAAGACCAAAACTCATACATCCCCAACCCACCCCAAAAACCAGTTAACCGTGATATCTGGCGACATGAAGCAGAGGTAACTGGTTTAACTCCAGGTGTGCGGGTTAACTACCGTGTGACCAGCATTAGAGAAGATGGACAAAGCATCAGCAGCGATGTTTTTACCCTGACATCCAAACCCCAACCCAACACACCGTTAAAAATTCTCCTCACCTCAGACCATCAACTCAAACCCATGACCGCCGCAAATCTGCAAAAAGTGGTGGAAACGGTGGGAAGAGTAGATGCGGTTTTGTTTGCTGGTGATTTAGTTAATGTTCCTGACCGTGCTTCTGAATGGTTTGATGATCTGCGAGGGAAAGCGTTTTTTCCAGGCTTACAAGGTCGTGCTAGCTATGAAATGGAATATAAAGGCGTAAAGACAACCTACACAGGTGCAAACATTATTCAACACGCACCTATGTATACTTGCATTGGCAATCATGAGGTCATGGGTAGGTTAGCTAGAACCGACAGCTTAGATGGAGAATTTAATGATACTATTCCCCGTGATGTTGCCCAAAGATTATATAGCGGTAAATCTTTAATTGATCACTCATTTAATACATATACCTATGAGGAGATTTTGACTTTACCTCAAAGTCAAGAGGGAGGTAAAAAATATTATGCAGTGACTTTTGGTGATGTGCGTTTAGTAGTCTTATATATTACTAATATGTGGCGAACTCCCAAGTTAGACGCTGTATATAATGGGAGATATAAAGAAGCTGAAAGCAATCTCAATCAGCCGGAGAATTGGGGTTATGGGCAAATAATTTATGAGCCAATTGCTCAAGGTAGTCAGCAATACAATTGGTTAGAAACAGAACTCAATAGCCTAGAGTTTCAACAAGCAAAATATAAAATTGTCATGTTCCATCACCCACCCCATACTTTGGGTGATAACATCGTTCCTGCCTACACTGATCCTGTGCAAATTATTGAAAGGGACGCTGAAGGTAAAATCAAAGCTGTGCGTTATGAATATCCCAAGCAGTCAGATTATATTATTCGTGATGTCATTCCTTTATTAGAATCTGCTCAAGTGCAATTAGTATTTTATGGTCATTCTCATTTATGGAATCGCTTTATTAGTCCTAGTGGAATGCACTTTTTAGAAACCTCGAATGTTGGTAACTCTTATGGTGCTGCTTGGGGTGATAAGAAACGAGAAGTTCCATTTGGTTATCAGGAAGAATATACAGCTATAGACGACCCTAACGGCTTAGAACCTGTGTTACCGACAATCATCCCTTTAGTGGATCAAAACGGTCAGTCTCTGCCTTATGTCGCCAGCAATGATATTACGGTGTTTAGTATATTTGAAACGGCAACAGGTACAATTAGTAGCTACCGTTTTGATACCCGCAAGCCTGATTCTGAAGTAGTCAAGTTTGATGAATTTAAGTTGAAATAATCTAATTTTGCGGCTTTAGTTTTTTATCTATATGTTTATTATCAAACCTAAAGCCGCCTACTCCTAACACCTAATTATTTCTTAGCAATTACCCACACTGCATGAACGATTCCTGGAATATAACCAAAGATAGTCAGTAAGATATTAATCCAAAAATCCTTACCAATACCTACCTGTAGAAATACTCCCAAGGGTGGGAAGAAAATCGCGCACAGAATTCGCACTAAATCCATATCAATCTCCCTGTGAAGATACGCTAATCAAGATGTCTTTTGCTCTTGGTTTTAACTACTCTAGAAAAGGTTACGATTCCTGAATTTTATTTACCTGTTTTTCTGTGAGTTGTTTTAGTAGATTTTGGCTTGAGAGTGCTGAGTGCTGAGTGCTGAGTGCTGAGTGCTGTTAGCGGAAGCGGGGCGTTTAGCCCGTGCTGAGTAATGAGTGCTGAGTTGTGAGTTAAGAAATAAAATTTACCTTGTCTACCTTGTCTACCTTCTCCCCAGTCCCCAGTCCCCAACTAGCCGCCGCTAATTTTGGCTTTATAACCTAGACTAAGCAAAATTTCTAAAATTTTCTGTTTGTGGTCGCCTTGAATTTCAATTTCGTTATCTTTGACTGTGCCACCTGTACCACACTGGGTTTTGAGCTTTTTGACTAAATCAGCTAAGGTTTCTGGTTTAGTTTGAAACCCAGTGATGACTGTGACTGTTTTACCTTTGCGTCCGGCGCGGGTGGCTTGGACTCTGACGTTTTGTTGATTTGGTGGTAGTTCTGGGGTGGGTCGTTCTGTGGCGGCGGGGTTGTCGTTACCAAATTCGCGGTAGGCGTATTGTTTTTTGGCAGAGTTGGAATTGGAAGAAGACATAAAAATTTTAGTGGGAAAATACTTGAGATGCGATCGCAGATGCTCACAGGAATCAGATTCTAGACTAACACTACCTATCCGCGAGTGCGATCGCTCATAGCAAAAGCTAATTACTATTTCTCTCTCATTCAGACTTTCAATATAATAATGAAGCTATCTCATCACAAAAGTAATTTCCGTGACTACCACTCCCCTTTCTCCAAGTTCTCCCTCTACCACTCAAGTTCCCGACACTCAAGGACGCTTTGGACGCTTTGGCGGTAAGTACGTCCCGGAAACTTTAATGCCTGCTTTAGCGGAGTTAGAAGCAGCTTATCAGCAATACCGTCATGATCCCAGTTTTCAAGCCGAACTCCAACAACTCTTAAAAGACTATGTAGGACGTGCCACACCGTTATATTTTGCAGAACGTCTAACTGCTCATTATGCTAGACCAGACGGTACAGGCCCACAAATTTATTTGAAGCGTGAAGATTTAAATCATACAGGCGCGCACAAAATTAATAATGCTCTCGGTCAAGTTTTGTTAGCCAAGCGCATGGGTAAACAGCGCATCATTGCGGAAACAGGCGCAGGACAACACGGTGTGGCAACGGCTACAGTGTGCGCTCGTTTTGGCTTGGAGTGTGTGATTTATATGGGTGTTCACGATATGGAACGCCAAGCTTTGAATGTATTTAGAATGCGGCTGATGGGTGCTGAAGTCCGTCCGGTTGCTGCTGGGACTGGGACTCTCAAGGATGCTACCTCTGAAGCTATCCGAGATTGGGTGACAAATGTAGAAACTACACATTACATCTTAGGTTCGGTAGCTGGCCCCCATCCTTACCCAATGATGGTACGTGATTTTCATGCGGTCATTGGTGAAGAAACCCGCGCTCAAGCTATGGAAAAATGGGGCGTTTTACCTGATATCCTCATGGCTTGTGTGGGTGGTGGTTCTAACGCAATGGGACTATTTCACGAGTTCGTCAATGAGCCTTCTATCAGGTTGATAGGGGTAGAAGCGGCTGGGGAAGGTGTAAATACAGAAAAACACGCTGCTACCTTGACAAAAGGACGAGTTGGTGTGTTACATGGGGCGATGAGTTACCTGTTGCAAGATGAAGACGGACAAGTAACGGAAGCGCACTCTATTAGCGCAGGGTTAGATTATCCTGGTGTCGGCCCAGAACACAGCTATTTAAAAGATATTGGTCGTGCTGAATACTACAGTGTGACTGATGCTGAGGCTTTGGAGGCATTCCAAAGATTATCTCGCCTAGAAGGAATCATACCAGCTTTGGAAACATCCCATGCGATCGCCTATCTAGAAACCCTATGTCCTCAACTTAGTGGTAGTCCCCGCATTGTCATTAACTGCTCTGGCCGTGGTGACAAGGATGTGCAAACTGTAGCTAAGTTTTTAACCTAAAACTAAATCTATCTCAAGACATAAATTTGTCTCAAAAAATTGAGATGGAAAATGACACAATAAATTCAATTTTCCACCAAAAATTAGGAAATATCATCCTAATGATAGAGGGCGATCCTGAGCGATCGCCTTTTCTTTTATGAAAAACTAAGAATTTAAACGTGAGCAGAGAATATTCGGAGTTAGGTAACTGTAACCAAAAATATATGGACACATAGCGAGTTTGTGCAATCCATAACGGTCTGGTTATATGGTTGCAACAACTACATGGCTTGAAAAATGCTCCGAACGACAATTTATAGTCTTGCTTTAGGCAGTTTTGTTCTCGCCAGTGGAGCAAGTGCTGTTTCCCTAAAAACTCAACCTGTTCAGTCAAAGTCTACAACTACTACCTATCTTCTGGGACAATTTTTCCCAGGACAATATAATCGTCCTCCTAGACCGTATAATCGTCCTGTACAGTCTTTTCCCCAAAGACCATATAATCCAGGAACAGCAAATCCTGGCTCTTTTGGTGGACAACCAAATCAAGGTTCTCCTGGTGAACCATCAAATCCTGGTTCTTCTGGTGGACAACCAAATCAAGGTTTTCCTAGTGAACCATCAAGTCCCAGTTCTTCTGGTGGAAAATCTAACTCGAATGCTGCTGCTATCGAAGAGTCAGTTTTCAACCAAATCAACCAATATAGAGCTTCCATAAATCTACCGGCACTTACACGCAATTCTGCTATCGATGAACAGGCTAGAATTCATAGCCAAAATATGGCTAGCGGTAAAGTTCCATTTAGTCATCAGGGTTCTACACAGAGATTTCAAGCAACTGGTATTGCTTATAAAACCGCCGGTGAAAATGTTGCTTACAACCAAGATAGAGATGCAGCAACCAGTGCTGTAAAAGGATGGTTAAACAGTCCAGAACACCTGGCTAACATCAAAAGCAATACTAATTTGACTGGTATTGGTGTTGCAGTCAATGGCCGAGGTGTAGTTTATCTCACACAAATTTTCATGCGCTCATAGACTAAACTAGGAATTTTAGATTTTGCTATTGAATAATTCAAAATCTAAAATTCCTTTATCTCCCGCCACTGATAAATATTCAAAAGTATCCTGTTATATATTCCAGGATATAGAAGTTAGAGTATAGGTCTTATAGTATGTACACAAAGTAATTTCGCATGTCCCGACAACCTGCTTTTGGCATCGCTTTAAGTACGCTTGTCCTTTCTGGAGTATTACTTGCTCCTTCGATACCAGGCCATACGTCTACACAGTCACCTAATGATGAGCAATCGTTGTCGGCTGTCTCTCGTCAAGTGGCTACATCCAACAGCTATCAAACTACTGCTTTAGAGAAATCAGTGTTTGAGCAAATTAATCGTTATCGGGTATCAAGAAAGTTGCCAAAGCTAACCTTAAATGCTAGCATCACTCGCCAAGCTAGAATTCACAGCCGCAACATGGCTAGAGGTAAGGCACCATTTAGTCATGAAGGATTTGAGAGGAGAGTTTACGCTCTTCCCTTGAGTTACAAGAGTGCTGCGGAAAATCTCGCTTTTAATCGAGGATATAATGATCCTGCTAATCAAGCTGTGGTTGGCTGGTTAGAAAGTCCAGGACATTTGAAGAATATCCAAGGTAATTACAATCTTACAGGAATTGGTGTCGCTACGAACCAAAAAGGAGAAGTTTATCTCACACAAATTTTTCTGCGTACTCCGTAGTGGGGAAAGTTAAAAGGTAAAAGGCAAAAGGTAAAAGGCAAAAGAAAGAAGTAACGCTTGATTTTGCTGGTTTTTAGCCTATTCTCAGGGATTGCTGAATTTATGCAGTGCTGTACTAGACGGCATTGGGGCTTTTCTGCACAATAATGATGTATTGTCTAACTGCATAGATTATTTTACGTAATTCATGACATTACAAGATTTTCAAGTAAGCGATCGCGATTTGAGTGACGCTGCGTTATCCCAATATTTACAATCGGAAGTATTGGCTGTTGATACGGAAACTATGGGATTGTTACCACAGCGCGATCGCTTGTGTCTAGTCCAGTTGTGTAATTCCCAAGGCCAAGTCACAGCTATTCGCATAGCCAAAGGACAAACAGCAGCACCCAATTTAAAGACGCTGCTAGAAGCTGATAATATCCTTAAAATATTTCATTTTGCACGGTTTGATGTTGCCACGTTACGTTACCATTTAGGCATTCATGTGCAACCAGTTTTCTGTACTAAGATTGCTAGTAAATTAGCTCGTACTTACACCAATCGACATGGACTTAAGGATGTAGTGCAAGAGTTAGAAAATGTAGAACTCGATAAAACTGCTCAAAGTTCTGATTGGGGTAACGCCAGCAATTTATCTGAGGCTCAACTGAGTTACGCTGCTAATGATGTCCGCTATTTAATTGGTGTGCAACAAAAGTTAACCGCCATGTTAAAGAGGGAAGAAAGATGGGAACTTGCTCAACAATGCTTTCAGGTTCTACCCACTATTGTTGCTCTGGATTTATTACAATTCAAAGATTTGTTTGAGCATTAGTCAAATAGTCAATAGTCAATAGTCAATGGTCAATGGTCAACGATACACGATTGATAGAATATATCCAGAAAATTAACTAAAGGCAATATCAGCCAAGATTTACACTTTAATTCCTGGATAATTCTAATAACTAATGACTAACGACTAATGACTAATGACTAATGACTAATGACTATTGACTAATCACACATCCTTCTGTTGTGCTTCTACATGATTCTTGAGGCGATCAACAACATTATAGTCGTCTGCGCCGGAGGGGGTTTGGGATTCGATAATACCTTCTGTCGGGCCACCAATTGCTTTCCATGCGGCTAAACCGCCTTGGAGTTCTGATATGTGTTCAAAACCGGCAGAACGAAGCTTTCTTGCTGCTTCTGCGGTTTGTTGTTCTGTTGCACCGTAGACATAGATATCACGGCTTTTATCTAAAGATGGTACAGCACGATCTACCAATTCATCTATTGGCATTGTCATTGCACCCATGATATGACCTTCATTATAGACGGGGCGATCGCGGACATCCAAAATTGTAAAAGCTGGCTCACCCCATTCGAGACGGGATTTAACTACATGAACGTCAGTTTTTGCTTCTACAGGGGGTTGTGGAGGAATTACACCACCGAATAAATTGTTATTCATACCTTAACTATTACTTGCCAATTGCATTATCTGCAATTTACCTAATTATCTCGATTTCAGTTCTCTGGCTACGGTATGAATAACGGTAAATTCTCAAGATAGATTTAACATCATATCTGAGTTTAGCTTGTGATGTAATTGCTTAATTATTCATAATTAATCATTAGCTAAATTACCTGATTTTTCTAGAATTTTGCTAGGAGCTAAATACTCTAATATACCTAAATGAGCAAAAGAGTATATACCTCTTGCTCTTTCTATGAGTAAGCTATCTTGAAAAATCATTCCTTCTAATGCTGATTTTTGTTCTAAGGGTGTTAATGATTGATATAAATTAGGGTTAGTGATAGTCGGTAAAGCCTCAGCTAGCAATTGTGGAATTTTTTCCTGTTCAAAAAAATATTCTCCATTTTTAAAGGTGATAGTAGCAATATGAGCAATTAACTTTTTCTTACAACCTAAATTTAAGTTCGGATAAAAATCGTCTCTTTTAATTCCTCTAATTTCATCCCAGCGAGACAGTAAAACATTCAAAACTTGTTCATATAAGTTCACTGGATTATGTGTAAATTGTCCTTTGAACTGAAATGATAAACATATCAAATGTAGCAATAAAGGGACTCTGGCTAATTCTCGAATGCGCTGATTTTCCGGTAAATTGAGATTTTGAATAAATAATTTACTATTAGTCTCCGCATAACTGAGAGATTGATGAGCAACTACAACCAACCAATTCTTAATATAAATTTCTATTTGTTTGTCATTAAAATCCGCTAACTCTACTTCAGTAAATCCAGGAAAGCGATATTTACAAGCAGAAATGCGGCAGCTAATTACAAATTGATTTTTGTAATAAATTTGGGTAAATTTACGTATTTCTCTGATGGCTACATCTGTATATTTTAAGGGGACTTCATCGAGTCCATCTAAGATAATGAGAGCATTACCGTGATTCAGTACGGATAAAGTAGCTTTCTCATCTATATCACAGCACTTCAAGCTTTGGCTGATATACTGCAATAGATTTAATTCACCTTCATATCGAGCATCTTCGGTAAATTCTTTTAACCGCACAAACACGGGAACTAGATGTGGCTGAAATTTACCTTGATTGCAAGCGATCGCCAAATACTGTAAAAATGTAGTCTTACCAGAACCAGATTTTCCCAGTAACATCAACTTAGGCGATCGCAATATCACCTCTAACCCTGACAAACTATTGCAGTTCTGATTGTCCCCCAAAGCCAAATTTTTCCTAAAATCAGCAATATCATGCCATTTCTGGCTAGTTATTTCTGGTAAAACTTCAACCGGAGTATAAATTTCATCTAACGGTATTGCTCGTGCTACATCTAACATTTGTATAGTGCTGCACTGATTTTGTATTTTGTCTTGACATTTTTGGCGGATTTCCTTAACCAGATCATTGATATCAGGATTCGCCTCTTTAAATGAAGATGTAATTTTTGATACCGCAAAGTAGTCAAAGCCAGCAACCTCTTGCCAAGACAGTCCTAGTTGGTGGCAAATTTGCACAAAACAACTACGAGACACAGACTCACCCGCAAAAAACTTAGATACAGGTTGGCGTGTGATTCCTAATGCTGTGGCTAACTTTTGCTGACTCAAGGTTTTATCGGTTAAAGCTGTTTTTGCAGCTTTAATCCCTTCTGGTGATGCTTTAAGTCCTCGGCTTGTCATACTCCCAGAAAATATGTAATGAAATAGTAAAGATATGGCTTTGTACGTAGATGCACTCCGGACAAAGACTCGTATATATCCTGAGAAAGATTTCTCCTGGGATATTTCAGAGTAGGGTATGGTAGATGGATTTTGAGTTGAAACGATTCAATGGCTGGAATTTTTCAGCCATCCACTAGCAGTTAGAGAATGATTGATGGGTAGAGGAACACACTGAAATTTAAAGTTTCTCTTAACTGTGAAGATTATCAATTATAGCATCAAAGCATAAAAACATACCAAACTCATACAAAAGTCATACATTTGGTATGCAGTATGATAGCTGAAGTTTTGAGAAATTTAATGGAAAATTAAGTGTAGTTCAGTAGTACAGAGGCAGTGCATAGCGACAACTAGCTGTAAGTTTAAGTAATTGCAGAAGTAGGCGATCATGAACCGTGTACACCAGAACAAACAAATAGACGTTGGGCAAGAAAATTTTGGATTTTAGATTTTGGATTAGCTTGTTATCTAGAATCCAAAATCTAAGATTTAAAAATACTTATTCCCAATTCGTTGTTTTCTATACAGTTAATTAACTTGCCAAGTTAACATAAGGCTAAAACAATATGGTGACGCTGACCGCTTCAAATCCTAAAATTCTTGTTGTAGACGATGATTTTGGTGTTCGTAACCTGATATATCGCTTTCTAGGTCGCAAGTATCAAATCGAGTCAGCTGCTGATGGTAAAACAGCTTTGGCGTTATTTGAGCAGTTTGAGCCTGCTTTAGTAATTCTGGATTGGAACTTACCAGATACAAGTGGTTATAAACTGTGCCAAGAAATGCAGAGTCGGAATAACGTCTTAGTGATGATTCTCAGTGGGAGGACAGAAGAAAACGACAGAATCAAAATCATGGCTGCTGGTGCTGATGATTTTATTACTAAACCCTTCAGCCTCGCTGAAATTGAAGTGAGAGTCCAAGCACTCTTAAGACGCATTCGTTCTATTAAACCATCTCCATCGCAACGTTTAATTTTCAAACAACTAGCAATTAACCCAGATGGTAGGGAAGTCACCCTGAATGATAAACCCCTAAATTTAACAGCTTTAGAGTTTAATATCTTACACTTTTTAGCTAGTCATCCTGGTCAAGCCTGGAGTCGTCCCCAACTCATCCAAAAAATTTGGGGTTGCGACTATGTGGGAGATGGCAGAGTAGTTGATGTTCACATTGGTCAGTTGCGGAAAAAATTAGAAGCTGATACTAGTGTGCCGGAGTTTATCAAAACTGTGCGGGGTTACGGTTATAAGTTTGAAATCCCCGAATAACAGGCTGAGAAATTCATCTGAATTCATCCGGTATTTTTGAGTAAAACTCTGTACTTTTTTTAGTGTTCCCTGTTTTTGATTATTTTTCTCAGCCAAAACTGTATGGAGTTTATTAATTACGCTCCCATACCAGAATAGCGTTTTAATCCCGCACGCCATAACCAGCGATTTGCACCTAAAAATATTAATATCCAGGCAATTAGTGAGAGAAATCCCCTTGTCATATCTACAGGCAGACCTACTAAAATACTGGCGGGAAAATCAATGAGGTATGGAAAGGGTGTAAATAAAACCACCTCTCGAACATGTGCAGGAAAAACTTCTAAAGGAGCAATTAAACCTGATAAGAACAGATAAAATAAAAACCAAAAATTCTCTATTGCATTAGCTCTTTCTGTCCAAAAAGCAAACATAGCAAAGGTGTATTGAATCACAAACCTTAAAATAAAAGCTAAACTCACAGCTAAGGTAAATAACAACACCTGACCCAAATTAGGCAGCCAAAATGCTTGAGGATATAGAAATAAAAATAGGAATATTAATATAATTGCAAAGGGTATGCGAGCTACTCTTTCTGAAAGATGAGAGGCGACATGATGCCATACTGGGTCTAGAGGTTGTAATAATTTGGGAGATAATTTACCTTCTACCACTTCTCTTTCAAACTCCCAAATTACCCAAACAACGGAAATTTGTCTCACCACAAAAACTGTCAAAAAATAACGCGCAAAATCAACAGAAGATAAACCAAACTGTCCACTTTGGGAAGCTTTAATCCAAACCCCCATTAAAATAATCGGCAAAGAGCCAGACAAAACCCATAAAATCAGTTCTGCTCGGTACTCCACCATATAAGCGTAATAAACTGTCAGTAAAGTCAGTGCTTTTCTAATAATGCTTTTCATATAACTTTGAATTTTGTAGCTTTAGCTTACCGTAAAGTATTTTGAAGTATTCACACGACTCCAGCCTGAAAAACACGTCCAATAACTTCTTCTATCGGCGGTTCTGTAACTGTTAAATCTATCACTTCTAATTCTGTGAGTATCTTAGATACTGTCAGGGTCAGTGCCTCTTGTTCTACCATAAAACACGCAGAACGACCTTCTAAATGTTGCACATCACCATAAAGTTGAAGTTTTTCTAACGGTAACGGTTGGGCTAATTCTACATAAACTTCTCGATAGGGGGCAAAACGTTCTAAGAGTCCATCTAAGCTGCCGTCATACATGAGTTTACCTTGATGGATGAGCAGCACACGTTGACATAAAGCTGTAATATCTGCCATGTAGTGGCTAGTTAATAATACAGTCGCTTGATAACGCTGATTGTATTCTCGCAAAAAATCTCGTACTGCTACTTGAGCATTGACATCTAACCCCAAGGTGGGTTCATCTAAAAATAAAACATGGGGACGGTGTAATAATGCTGCTAATAATTCTGCCTTCATGCGTTCGCCTAAAGACAGTTTCCGCACTGGCTGTTTAAGTTTATCTTCTAAGGCGAGCATTTCTGTTAATTCTCCTAGCCGTCGCTGGAATTCTTTATCAGAAATGTTGTAGACAGCAGCATTAATTTTCAAGGAATCTATAGCTGGTAAGTCCCAAAGTAGTTGTTGTTTTTGTCCCATTACCAAGGTAATTTTTTGTAGAAATGCTTCTTGGCGCAAAAAAGGAACATAACCAGCGACTTTGACTGTACCACTAGAGGGGTGAATGAGTCCGGTGAGCATTTTAAGTGTGGTGGTTTTTCCTGCGCCATTTGGCCCTAAAAAACCCACAACTTCCCCTGGCGCAATTTCAAAAGAAACATTCTGAACTGCATGAATAGAACGATAAACACGACGGAAAAAGTGGTTGATTGTACCTTTAATTCCCGGCTCTTTGACTGCCACAGGATAGGATTTACTTAAATTTTCGGCAATAATAATTGACATAGTAATCCGATTTGATTATTGAAGGTAATGGGATTGGAGATTGGGGAAAGTAGTACGATTATACTTATTTTTTCAAAAATCAAATAGGAGTCTGATATCAGTAGTTAACAAAATCACTTAGTCACATAATTTTGATTTGGCGATACCAATTACGCAGTCGTGCTGGTGCTACACCGAGGAGATAGGCAATAATCATAATTTGATTGATTAGTGTAGTTTGGAAGATACCTTTTTGCAGCCATCTTCGAGCCGAAGTAATTACAGGTGTAGCTAAAATAACTATTTTGCCTTGGTGTTTTAAGCGTCGCATCAGTTCAAAATCTTCCATGATGGGAAGTTCTGGAAAGCAGCCAATTTCTTGAAATACAGCTTTGGTAATAAAAATTGCTTGATCACCGTAGGGCATTTGCCAAAAGTGCGATCGCCATTTTACTCCCCACTCTACTAATCTTAACGCTAAAGGAGACGCATCTATTCGTAAAGTAAATGCCCCGGCTATAACTCCTACCTGCTGTAGACTGGTGCGAATCATCTTGTCAAACCTTGGGGGTAAGCGCGTATCTGCATGGAGAAACAGCAAAATCTCCCCACTGGCCACAGATGCGCCTGTATTCATTTGCACAGCACGTCCAGGAGTAGATAAGATGACTTTGACACCCAATGACTCAGCTATGGCTACGGTGTCATCTTGAGAGCCTGCATCTACCACGATGATTTCTATATTGGTGCTAGGCTGAGTCGTGGCTATGGTTTGTTTGATATCCCCTGCTTCGTTGAGTGTGGGAATAATAATGGAAATCTTAGAACTGTCAAAATTTTGACCCATGATTACATTATGCAGAAATTTTTGTTTCCCAGGGTCATTATTCTATTTACGGGTAAAATATGAAAGCTATTAGAGAATATTGCTTGTGTCTTGGTGATAAAAATATGATGCCAACGGCTTTGAAGGTGGCAGTCGTCGTTGGTTCTATTTTATTTACCATTAATCATGGGGCAGCAGTGATTACAGGAAAAATGACTCGCGATCGCTGGATTGCTGCTACTTTAACTTACATAGTACCTTACTTAGTGAATATTCACGGTCAATACATTAGTCGCTACAAATAAGTTAGTTCTTGCGCTTTTGTTTTTCATTCTGTAAAGTCTAGAGATTAACGGTTTATAGTATACATTGGCGTTGTCAGGCGATACATTGGCATTGTCAGGGAATACATTGGCGTTGTTAGGCGATACATTGACATTGTCAGGGAATACATTGGCATTGTCAGAAGATACATTAACAATGCTGATGCAGCAACTTGTGTGTATACGGTAGATTTTAGGACTTAGGCAACTAACATATTTTGGATGTAGGGTGTGTTACGGCAATGTGAGGATTTGAGTATGAGCGACAGTATAAATTGCCGTAACGCACCATCATCACACGGTGCGTTAAAGCAACGCGTAACGCACCCTACAATTTCAGCTTTACTTTATAAATCATCTCTTAATTCTAGTATTTAATCTTTGTTGGTAGGTAGAGAGTAGCTGCCAGCAACCAGTATAATTATTACCATGCTCAATTATTATTCAAGTTTTTGAATGAGATTTATTACCTTTTGATATTCATTTTCTTTCCCTTCTTGTCTATACAAATCAGCCGCTTGACGAAAATCAGAAATTGCAGCTTGCTTATCTCCTAAATTACTGTGAGCAATACCTCGGTTATTGTAAGCCAGTGCATTTTTACCATCGATATTGATAGCTTGAGTGTAATCTTTAATCGCAGCTTGCTTATCTCCTAAATTAGTGCGAGCGTTACCTCTACCAATGTAGGCTAATACATATTTAGAATTGATGGTGATAGCTTGATTATAATCTGTAAATGCAGCTTGGTTATCCTGAGATTGATAGTGGATGTTGCCCCGACTGTAGTAAGCATCTGCATATTGAGGATTAATTCTAATGGCTTGGGTGTAATCTCTAATTGCAGCTTGCTTATCTCCTAAATCAGAATGAACAATACCACGGTTATAGTAAGCATCTGCATATTGAGGATTAATTCTAATAGCTTGTGTGTAATCATTAATTGCAGCTTGCTGATCTCCTAAAGCATTGTGAGCATTACCACGGTTATTGTAGGCAGGTGCATAATTAGGATTAACAGTAATGGCTTGGGCGTAATCTCTAATTGCAGCTTGCCTATCTCCTAAATCAGCGTGAACAGTACCTCTGTTATTGTAAGCAGGTGCGAAATTAGGATTAATGGTAATGGCTTGGGTGTAATCTCTAATTGCAGCTTGCCTATCTCCTGAAGCAGAATGAGCATTACCACGGTTATTGTAAGCTCTAAAATCGTTGAGATTGAGACGTATAGCTTCAGTATACGCGGCGATCGCCCCTTGATAATCTTCAGATAACTCCAGAACTAATCCCTGGCTACGTTTAGCATCACCTGGCTTCTGTTGTGCTGTAAATAAGTTGGCTGCTTGACGGAAATCCTCAATAGCCTTTTGATTCTCTCCTGAATTACTGTAATTAATCCCCCTTTCGTAGTAGGCTTCTCCATCGTTAGGACTAATTGTAATCGCTTGTGTATAATCTGCGATCGCACCCCGAAAATCTTGTTTTTCGTACTTTTCTAATCCTTGACGCTTGTAAGTTTCAGCCTCTTGTGTAGAACTGCTGGATCTTGTGTCAGAATTTTCTATTGTTCCACTGTTATCTGTTGTACTATTTTGCGTCACTCCATTGAAATAAGTTGCACCCACACCCAGTGGTATTAAAATTAACGGCAAAAGCAATTTTATGGGAATAGGTTTTTTAGGAGGGATAGCAGAAGTATTGATTTGATGTATTTCAGGAGGTTTTGTTGCTGGTGGTGGAGAATTTAAATCTTGTAATACCTCCGCTACTGACTGATAACGTTCTCTGTAATCTTGTTGCAGTAACTTATCTAAAATTCGCCCCAATTCTTGACTGACTGGTGTCTTTAAATGTTGTCGCCAATTAGTAACCCAACCATAAGCTTCACTTTGCCACAGTTCCCAAGGATGACTACCACTTAATAAATGAAAACAGGTAGCACCCAAACTATATAAATCACTGGCTGGATATGCCTCCCCTGCTTTCATCTGTTCCATTGGTACATAACCAAAAGAACCGATGCTTGTACCTTGTTGCGAAACAACTGTTTTTGTAACTTGTTTGGATGCCCCAAAATCAATTAATACTAATTTCCTATCACTCTCACGACGAATAATATTTTCAGGCTTTATATCCCTGTGAATCACCTTTTGTTGATGAACAATTTTTAATATTTCTAATAAATCATTCAGTAATTCTCGAATCTTCTGCTCACTAAAATTACCTTGCTGCTCTAACTCCGTTAATAAATTCTGCCCATCGATAAATTCCTGTACTAAATACAGACGACTATCTTCTTGAAAGTATGCTAACAGTCTAGGGATTTGGGGATGTTCGCCTAATTGTTCCAGTCGTCTGGCTTCTTGTTCAAATAATTCTGTAGCCTTTTTTAGTGCGTGAGTTCCTTGAATTTGTGGTGCGAATTGCTTGATGACACATTGTTGATTTAATCTGTCTATATCTTCTGCCAGATAGGTTTTTCCAAATCCCCCACCACCTAATGATTTAATTGGGCGATAGCGATTTCTTAGCACTACCAATAGAACACCACAGTTAGAACAAAACTTTGTTCCATCAGGATGGAATGGGTTGTAGCAAGATGGATTAAGACAGCAGGTCATAACTGTGCTTAGATAGGTAGATACAAATCATTATGGTCTATTCCATTAGTAGAATCAACTACAAGCACAGGTATTCCTGATGATAGATTAAGTAAATATACAGCATAAGGGACTTCCAGATAAAAATATCCAAACTGTAGGGTGCGTCAGTGTGATAAAACCTAACTATACCAAGAGGTTATTCATACTGACGCACCCTACTAAGCTGTTGATTTGGGATAATTTATTTTTTGGTCTTCCCTAATCAGATTTCATCCCCCTACACCCCTATACCCATTTACAAAGACTGGTAAGCTGTTTTATCTAGGCTTTATTTTCAACTTGACTATGGCAACCATTAACGACAACTACCTAAAACTCAAAGCTGGTTACTTGTTCCCAGAAATTGCGCGGCGGGTAAATGCTTTTGCTCAAGCCAATCCCGATGCTAAAATTATCCGTCTGGGTATTGGTGATGTAACCGAACCTTTACCAGAAGCTTGCCGCACTGCCATGATTAAAGCTGTGGAAGAAATGGGCGATCGCGCTACTTTCCAAGGTTATGGGCCGGAACAAGGGTATGCTTGGTTAAGGGAAAAAATCGCGGCTCAAGATTTCCAAGCACGGGGATGTGATATTGATGCGTCAGAAATCTTTATTTCTGATGGTTCTAAATGTGACACAGGTAATATTCTCGATATCTTCGGTGATAATAATACTATTGCTGTTACAGACCCAGTTTATCCCGTATATGTAGATACTAACGTCATGGCGGGACATACGGGAAATGCTAATGAAAAAGGCGAGTTTGAGGGTTTAGTTTACCTGCCCATTACCGCCGACAACAACTTTACAGCCGAAATTCCCTCCCAAAAAGTCGATTTAATTTATCTTTGCTTCCCCAATAATCCCACAGGTGCAACCGCCACTAAAGAACATCTCCAAGCTTGGGTAAACTACGCCAAAGCCAATAACTCAATTATTTTCTTTGATGCAGCTTACGAAGCTTATATTACAGATCCATCTCTGCCCCATTCTATCTACGAAATTGAAGGTGCGAGAGATTGCGCCATTGAGTTTCGTTCCTTCTCCAAAAACGCAGGCTTTACCGGTACACGTTGCGCCTTGACTGTTGTTCCCAAAACCTTGACAGCTAAAGCCGCCGATGGTTCCGATGTCGAACTGTGGAAACTATGGAATCGTCGTCAGTCTACCAAGTTTAACGGCGTATCCTACATTGTGCAACAGGGCGCGGAAGCAGTCTACTCGGAAGCTGGACAAGCGCAAATTAAAGCTTTAATCAGTTTTTATCTAGAAAACGCCAAAATCATCCGCGAACAACTCACAGCCGCAGGTATAGCTGTCTACGGCGGTGTCAACGCGCCTTACGTTTGGGTGAAAACTCCCAATGGCCTTTCTAGCTGGGATTTCTTTGATAAATTACTCAATACCTGCAATGTTGTCGGTACACCTGGTTCTGGTTTTGGTGCTGCGGGTGAAGGTTATTTCCGCATTTCGGCATTTAACAGCCGTGAAAATGTTGTGGAAGCAATGAAACGCATTACGGAAAAGTTTACGCAGTAGTGAAGCGTAAAAGCAGCGTCATTGATGCGGGGAATATAACGCGTAGAGATATTTAGAGGAAGCGGGAAGGGGTTTTTTGAATTCCCACTTCCTCAAACCATTGCCCGACATTGTCATCTCTACGAGTCTTCAGAAATCTCTAATCCTTCAACTTGCATTAAAGCTGCTTCCGGTGAAACATTGGCATAAATGACAGACATAATTCCCGGCAAATATCTATCCATAATCATGATATTGGCAAAAATTAACTGCCCAATCAAATCATGACTCAGACCACTGCCTTCAGCATCAATACCATAAGTTTTATAACGCACTTCTCCATCATGCCAATCCATTTCAAAGTTACCAACAATTAAATTGTAATTAGCTCTAGTTAAAAACTCAGCTACAGCCACACGTTTGTTTTCTGGTACGTTTACAGGAAAAGATGAGTAAAAAATAACTTGGCGATGTTGTTCTCGTGTTTTTACAGTACATAACCATTCGCCATTTTCACCCTGATAACCAATTTTTAGAAGATGTTCTGTTTTATGTTGAGAAAACGACCAGTTATTTGTTGTCAAAAAGCTAATTACATCCTCAAGTATGGAGTTTTGGGCTTTAGCTTCCATGTTTAAAGTATTAGTTAGCTCAATCATTACAGTCTCTCGACATAAATAAATTAATGAAGTATGGATAGGCTGCGCCTTACTAAGTTAGCAGCAATTATTCATGTCTTCTTGTAGAAAACAAAAAGACATTAGTGGCTTTTCAATTCCATACTTGTTTTACATTTTTCTAGAAAACTTCACCACCATGTGGTTGATCATTTTCACTAAAAATGACTCCTAAATCATGGCCTACCACACCTGGTGCAAACTTCTGTTTGACATCCCATGCCATACTGGGGAATATCGTCTCATTACAGAAATTCTGTAACTCACCGCCATTATGCCATTGAGCTAAAGAAATTTCTGCTCCTTGCCATCGCACTCCCTCTGGGAATCGCCGTAAAATTACATCAGTTGTTTTATTAGTTACGCCGTTAGCAATGATGTCATCAATTGATTCTACGGACATTCTACTAGTTTGGGCAGAGTGTTTTACGCCTTGTGAACTACCTTTTTGCAACATAGCATTATCGCCATATACCTTGAATACCTTCTGAGAGTCTCCTGAATACACATCCAAGCCTTCCCTACAGAAATAGTCGTGTAAAGCATTCGTACTCTTTTGGATAAAGCCGCTTCTCATAAATTCTTGATATTCTTGATAGTTAACGCCTTTAACCATATCTTGGTACTCATTTGGTTGTGGATTGTCTTCGTCTATTGCAGATATTGCAGAATAAAAGTTTGAATTTTTCTCTTTACTTGTGCTTGGTCTATAATTCTCTCGCAGCTCTACTTCTGTAGTTTTATAAAGCCTTATCCTGTTGTCTTTTGGTACATTAGCAGACTCACCTCTATTAAGTGTAATTTCTTTGCCACGTTGCTTAGTGTTATAATTAGCAAATCTGACTATTCCGTCCTTCAACAAAGGCCTTAGTGCTGCCTTCGTATTGTATAAATCGCCGTGGAATATATAGGTTAACTCATCAATCCTTATTGATGCACCAAGGTTTCTCTCAGCTATTGCTTCTTGCCACTCAGTAAGCAATTTATAAGAGTTACTGCCTCGTTGTATTGATTGTGGCACTTGTAAACCTAAAGCATCATGTTTAGCTTTCCAATCTCCCTCCATATCTGCTACGTGTTGGGGGTTTCTGGCCTGTACATTACCACTGATGATGCCTGCTTTATCGTATTGTCCTCGATCAGCTAGTCCTGGCTGGCTATAAGCCATGTCTTGTAATTTTCTCCAATTTTTATCTTTGTGGTAATCCCATTCACCTTTTTGATCAATATATTTGACATACCACTGCATAATCTGAGTCTTATTAATCAAATGCCCCGCAGCATAAGAATCTTGCAAATAATGATCGCCAAAACCATTATTTAAGTAAGCCAGATTAGCTGAATTAGCTGCTTGAGACTTTGCTTGTTTTATTTTTGGATAAAGATTTTGCTCTAAATTTGTCTGTGCATTAGATTTGAGGAAAAGCTCACCTGATTTAGAATCTCTGTCATCTGGGTAGAGACGTCTAAGTACCTCTCCCAATCCTTTACCTATTTCTTGATAATAATAAGCTTTTTGAGCGAAGTTTGTTGCTTTTTCATGATAATCTCTCCAAGCAATCCAGCTTTCTGGTGCAAAGTGGCAAGCATTTCTGGCTAAACCAGATAAATAAGATGTCTCTGGTTTTTGAGCTAAAGCTTCTTTCCCTTGTTCTTCGGGTATTTTACCCATGAAACTCAATTCGCCATAATCATTGCCTTTACCCGTATTCCCGATCGCACCTTCAAATTCTAAGCCTTCATAACTAGGATCGTAATCTAATGCTTTACGTGCAGTATTTCTGATGTTATGTGAGCCTTTTTCTTTTGACTGTTGTTTTCTCTTTTCTGCTGCTAAGTCTTGATATTTTGTAGTTCCAGATATCTCTTCATACAGCTTCATGAATTTAAATAAACTTTCTTGACGTATTCCTTGTATGACCCCGTGTAAATTAGCATGATTCGTATGTTGTAGCTCATCTACAGAACCGTAGATATCTGCTAAGGTGTTCATTTCACCGTAAGTGACTACTTCTGATCGACCGTTTTGCAGAGGTACATTGACCAGTCGCACTTGCCATGCTTTATCATCCTGAAATTCCGCCAAGCTGGCCGCATAACTTCTTGTTTGTTGATACGCTTCTTCAGCGCGATCATTTGCATCTTGGTCTTTTAATCGATTTACCTCTTCTGGAGAAGCCTCTTGCGGAGGTCTATTTCTAAAGTATTCTAATCGTCTGATTTCTTGTCCAATCGTGTGCAGTACCATTTCTCTGGTAATGTACTGTCCTTGATGTAGACCTTCGGTAATACGGATGGCATTTCCTTGCTCATCTGTTGCCGTACCTAAACCGTTATAATCATTACGTCCTGCCCCCATAATTTCTAAGGCATCTGGGGTAACATCGCCCAACATTTTATGTTCCCAGGAAGCGTGACGCTGAATAATACCTGAGATAGTTGTTGCTTGGATTGTTGGTGTAATGGTAGAAGATTCAGCTTTGGTTTGTGCCAGTTCTTCTTCTTGATTATGCCGTTGCACCGCGACAGGAGTAATTTTAGTACCCAACGGTTTTGTCTGTGCTAGTTCTTCCTCTTCATGGCGTTGAATTGAATCTGTGGGTTGAGATTCAGGCATTCGTATGACTTGGGCGGCAATTTTATCTGCTTCTTGCTCATATCTGTCCCCTGGTGCGCCTACAGTTAGTTTTGTCTGAATCTTGCTAGCGCACATTGAACAACTGCAACCTGCACCGTGTTTTGCTTCTGTTTGCCGTTGAATTTGAACCCCTGGTGTGCAGCAATTGGGACATGGACAACTCATCCCATGTGCTTGCACCACATCTGTTAATTTGCGGTTCAATAAATCCTGTGTGCCTGGATGTATCAATGAAATCTGCCTTTGAATTAAGGGATTCACAGGTACACAAGTAGGACATTGACAAGCAGCACCACAATTACTCTGTGGTTGACGTTGTAACTCATTCCCGCCTGTTTGCTGAATTGTATGGGTCAATTCATGGGCAAGCAACTGTTTGCCACTATCCGAACCTGGATTGTATTTGCCTTCGTTAAAGTAAATGTGTTGACCATTGGTAAAGGCTTGGGCGTGTAATTCTTGGTTCATCTGTACAGATTCGCTATTGGTATGCACACGCACACCTGCAAAGCTATGACCAAAGCGCGGTTCCATAAAAGCGCGTACCCCTGCATCTAGAGGTTGACCACCGCTTTGATTGCCGCGAATCCGGCTTTCTAGATTGCCATCTGCTTGGAAACTACCGCTATTATTTGTTTGCCTTTGAATGGCTTCATCTTCTTCCTGATGACGCTGAATATCAGGTTTCATCTGTACTTCGTCTTCTTCCTGATGACGCTGGACATCAGGTTTCATCTGTACTTCATCTTCTTCCTGATGACGCTGAACTACTTGAGATTCACCAAAAGACAGTTTCATCTGTAGTTTTGGTGCTTCAGTTACCTGTATATCTGATGCGTCTTTTTGTTGTGCGGTAACTGTGTCGGCTTGAGTCTGGACAATAAAGGGGCGTGGTGCGAACTGATTCGGTGCTGGTGTGTCAGAGTAATTAGCAGTTGTGGTTGTTTTGTGTTGTCTGCGTTGCATTTACCCAAGCCTCCAGATATCTTGATGCCAGCGTAGAAATTTCCCATTGTTTTCAACGCTAGTACGAGAAGGTAGAGGTAAAAATAACGCCGACAAAATAAGCGTTCAGGCTATTTTTTGAGATGGTTGCTTTATCTACAGCCTATTTGTACTAGTGAGAAATTTTGCTTTATATTACCAGGATATTGCTAGCAAAAACCACTCTTGAACCTAGTTTTTATATAAAAAATGATGTATTTAATTAAAGTAGCTCTAAGTTTATCTACAATATCTTTCAGTAAATTAAGGGTTTTTTCAACTCTTTCTACTTAAATCCAGCCTTTTACCTCGGCATCTGTTAACTGGCGTTCCAATTTAGCATACTCACTCTTAGCTGCTTGTAAAATATGTTTCATCTGCACTGTTTCCCCAGCATCGGCTGCCAAAAAGGCGGCATTAAGGGCAATGTTGCGAATATTACCACCAGATACATTTAATTTTGCTAGTTTATCCGGTTCTAGACCCTGAGTAGGTGTTTGCGAAGGAAAAATGCGTTGCCAAATTTCAGCACGTTGGTTGACATCTGGGAAGGGGAACTGGACAATAAACCGAATCCGGCGCAGAAATGCCTGATCTAATGAGGTTTTTAAATTGGTGGTGAGAATTGCTAAACCTCGATAAGATTCCATACGTTGCAGTAGATAACCTACTTCAATATTGGCATGGCGATCGTGACTGTCTTTGACTTCGCTACGCTTACCAAAAATCGCATCTGCTTCATCAAACAGTAAAATTGCTCCCCCTGCTTCGGCTGCGTCAAATACTCGGCGCAAGTTTTTCTCGGTTTCGCCAATGTATTTACTGACTACCTGACTTAAATCTATGCGATATAAATCTAAACGTAGTTCATTAGCAATCACTTCTGCTGCCATTGTCTTACCAGTACCACTAGCACCAGCAAATAAGGAACTAATCCCTAAACCTCTACCGCCTTTGTTACCAAATCCCCATTGTTCATAGACTTTGGCTCGTTGTCGGACATGAGCTGATATATCTCGTAAAACTTGGCGTTGTGCTTCTGGTAAAACTAAATCATCCCAGCTTGCACCAGGTTCAATAGGTTGAGCTAATTCATCTAGACGGGTGCGCGCTTGGGAACGGCAAGTATCCCATAAGATGGTGTTGATGGTTGATGGTTGATGGTTGATGGTTGACTTGGCGATCGCTTCGGCACAAACTGTATGAATGGTGGTAGCACTGAGACTGAAGTGGGAAACTAGGGTTTCTACTTGTCCATTTAGGGTTGTGGCTATTGCTCCTAAAGCATTTTGCCAGATGGCGCGTTGTTCGGCGGCACTAGGTTTAGGTACTTCTATGGTAATTAGGGGATGCTGGGGAATTCGCCTGCGTTCGTGACTAGTGATAATTAAGGGACTAGAGATATCAGTAATTAAACGAGCGATCGCATTTTCTTGTGCTGTCTCTGAACTATTAAATTCATCACAATCTAATAGTAGTGCGCTATTGGTTAACATGGATTCTCTCTCCCACAACCGCAATAAGTCATTAATCTCGTGGTTGCGGAGGTTAACAATCGCGCTGGATGATATGCAGTGTAAATTGAGTTTAAGTAACTGACAAACTGTAGATGCGATCGCTTTCTTACTAATTACTTCACTTCCACATAATTGGATGATTGGTAGAACTGTTTCTTTCTTGGTATTTGCCCAAACCGTAGCTACTTGTTCTGCTAATTGCTGATGAGAGGTAACATTATAGACACTTTGCACTGCCAAGGGCTTAACCACACTGCCTAACCGTTGATCTAAATGGTTCCAACCCAACAAGTAATGCAAAATCCGTTCATCAATTCGTAATGGACTCAAGTTAAGGGCAGAACCTTCAGCAATTTGGATTAACTGCCAACGTCGCAACGGTGCATTAGGTGTCAAAGCCTGCCAATTTGGTTGCGGCAACGCTACAGTAGCTAACATAAAAGTTGGGTATGGTTTTCCCAAACCACCTTGTGCATTAGCACATAACAAGCCCCAATTAGGGTCTAATTCCATCCCCATGCACAAGAGCAAAACGCTTCGTTCAAAATCTGTCAAACCAAAGATATGGGCAAGATTGTTGAGGGATGATACACGCAAATCATGGTCAGGAAAAACACTCCCATCACCCGTTTTTACAGGTGAATTTCCCTGATGCTCTGCATTTTTTTCTAGTATGCTGCGAACTACATCTAGTTCACGCATCAAATAACTATAGTTAACCTCTTGCCATTGCATTAATCCTGGTTTTTCTCCCTTGTTCCTTACTCCTCTAATTTTTGACTGCGACCAATACAAAGTAAAGGTAGAGACTGATTATATCTAAAAACTTGCCTCTGCCTCCCTTTTATTTAGACATTGTGGGAAACGGTGGAAGTTGGAAGTTGACGCTTAGGCCAAATGATTGCTGTTACGTTAGCGAGTAAGCAGGTAATTGCTAACCCTGACAAAATATAAGTAGGAGACATCACTACACCAACGATAGACCAACTATGTACGTGTAGCATCATGAAGGCGGCGAAAATACTGGCAACAATAGCAGCTAGGAAAACTTGAAAATTGGAGCGACCGATGACAGCCAAAATAATTGTTAACAATGTAGCTAGTAAATTGGCTGGAATGAGAAACGCGCAAATACCAATACAGTTATGACGAGAGAACTCAGCTAAGTGATGAAAATCAAGCATTAATTTTGTTGGGATAATGTTGGCATCTAAAAACTTAATCTATTTTTAGATATATCAACTTAATTCAGCATATATCTAAAGTAAATACTGCTGCATATATTTAACATAAATTAAAATACATAAGTGTTTAACTATGCTTGTAATAAGTATTCACCAATAGTTGAGCAATATTTTGGAGGTGGGTAATGCCCACCTAGACAATGATTAGCCCATCAAAATCACCGTATCAATGACGTGAATTACTCCGTTATCAGCTTCGATATCTGCTGCTAACACTGTGGCATTTTTGACCTCAAAACCATCAGAACAGTCAATCTTGATAGGTGAACCTTCAACAGATGTGACTGTCCCCAGTTTGGCTAAATCAGCCTGTTTCAGCTTTCCTGGTACGACATGAAACGTGAGAATTCTAGTTAATTGAGGGATATTCTGCACCAAAGTTTGGATAGTTCCTGGTGGTAATTTGGCAAAAGCATCATCATTAGGGGCAAAAACAGTAAAAGGCCCTGGACTTTTTAATGTTTCTACTAAACCTGCCGCTTGTACAGCAGTTACTAGAGTGTTAAAAGCACCAGCACTTACAGCAATATCAACAATATCAGCCATGTTTTTCACCTTATCTCCTGCAAAGAATTTTAAATTAAAGTGAAACAAATTGAATTTTTATTAAAAGAAATATTATTAACTGACAGTTAATTACAGTTCCAGTGCAGTGAGTTTTGAGACACTGCCCTATGATAATCATCAGCAAATCTGAGGTGAAAAATTATGAGTGGACAGCAAACTATGCTAGGCGATCGCAAGTATGCCATCATAGGCACTGGTGCATTAGGTGGATTTTACGGCGCAAAACTGCAAAAAGCGGGTTTAGATGTTCACTTTTTAGTTAAGAGTGACTATGAACACGTTAGCCAGCATGGTTTAATCATCGAGTCTAAAGACGGCGACTTTACCCTTCCCCAAGTCAACGCCTACAACGATGTCAACAAAATGCCACCATGCGATGTGGTAGTAGTCGCACTGAAAACCACGCAAAACCATCTACTACCCCAATTATTACCGCCGGTAGTTAAAGATGATGGTGTAGTTTTAGTATTACAGAATGGTTTGGGTGTAGAAGAAGAAATCACCCAAATTCTGCCAAACGTTCATGTAATCGGCGGTTTATGCTTCCTGTGTTCCAATAAAGTAGGTTTAGGACATATCCGACATTTAGACTACGGACACATCACTTTAGGGGAATATCTCCCCGCATATTCTCAAGCAGGAATCACCCAGAGAATGCAGCAAATCGCTGACGACTTTCAAAACGCTGGAATTGGAATGGAATTGGCTGAAGATTTATTACTAGCCAGGTGGAAAAAACTCGTGTGGAATATTCCCTACAACGGATTATCCGTCATTCTCAACGCCAGCACAAACGAATTAATGGCAAATCCCCACACCAGCACATTAGTAGAAGAAATCATGTATGAAGTGACAGCAGGGGCGAAGAGTATGGGGCGAAACATTCTTGATAGCTTTATTCAAACCATGCTAGATTACACCGTCAAGATGACCCCATACCGCACCAGCATGAAAATCGACCATGATGAACGCCGTCCCTTAGAAATAGAAGCAATTATCGGGAATCCACTAAGAACAGCCCAATCCCTGGGATTAGATTTAGCAAAAATCAGCTGTCTCTACCACCAGTTAAAATTTATAGATGCCAGAAATCAAAAGTGAAGAGTCAACATACACTCTACAGAAAAAATATGCCAGTTGTTCCAGTGCTATAAAATTTGTTGTATTTCATCAACAGAATTTGCTAAAAGCACAGTCCGAAAAATTTGCTGCAATTGTTCCAAATCTTTAATTGGGGAAATTCGGGACATTAACTCTAGTCCTTGACTCCCAAATTTTGCTTCTAAACTCATTTCGATACTGCGAATGATTCCCTTGATCTCACCGCGTGCTTCACCGCGTGCTTCACCGCGTGCTTCACCCTCTCGTAATATTTCTTGATACCAAGGTGACTCCCGTAGAACTCCCATATCCCACCTCATAATCTCTTGAACAACGGCACTCTCTAATACAAAGGTAGCAAAAAAGGCTAAAACCGTTTCCAACTGGTTTAAGTCTTCATCCCGACGCAAAATTTGTAATGCTTCCCTAATTATAGATTCATCATTGCCCCCTTGTAGAATCGGCACAAACGGTAATAATGATGGTAAGGGTTGTTGAAACGGAATGTTAACATCTACTTCCCACAAGTTAATTACCCGGTAATCCTGAATTGCTCTTAAACCATAAATATTTGATGTAAAACTTGTGGGTATTTCCACATCACCCGTTGGTAAGATATTAATTAAAACCGGATAGGTTGGTAATTCATATTTTTCTTCTGCTAATGCTGTGTAAGCACGCACTCGCCGAGGCATTTTGTTTGTGTAACGTAACTGTAATTCATTTAATACGAGAAATTCTCCTAATTCTGGACTTCTCGCCCGGATTAAAACATCACTTTCCCGACTAATCCATTGAAATTCCCCAGATAAAATTTCCCCTGCTTGAATATTGGGTATATTTGTCACCCATCGCACCCAATTATCAGGTGCAAGACTAATGAGTTTTTTAGTGCTGGTATCTGCGGGTTTTGGCATTATTTATCGATTTACTTTGGTGCGGACATTTATTTTACGCTGAATAGATACGTAGGTATAGCCCATTGGATGTATCGCTTATACCAATTTTGGATTTTGGATACTTCTCTTCGAGACGCTCCGCGAACGACAAGCTCAGTACAAGTTTTGGATTTTGGATTAAAAGCCTAGATTCTTAGACTGTTCCAGAATCTCGAAACAATACTACCTCTCCCAATTTGGTATTAGATAATAAAACTGGGATGAGTATGAAAACAGCGATCTCCCCAGTTCCCAATCCCCAATCCCCAATCCCCAGTCCCCAGTCCCCAGTCCCCAATCCCCAATCCCCAGTCCTCATTCCTCATTCCTGTGGCAAAATTTAATAGTCCTTCAAACGTAAATTTCCCAGAATGACCGCAACTATACCGAATCTTCCCAGTTTGTATGACCCTTTTTCTACTGAAGCGAAGTGGCAAAAATTCTGGGAAGACAACCAAGTCTACAAAGCTGACCCCAATCATGGTGGTGAACCTTATTGTGTGGTAATTCCGCCGCCTAACGTTACTGGTAGTTTGCATATGGGTCACGCCTTTGAGAGTGCGTTGATTGATGCGCTAGTACGTTACCACCGAATGCAGGGAAGAAATACCCTGTGGCTACCTGGAACTGACCACGCCAGTATTGCTGTTCACACGATTCTAGAAAAACAACTCAAAGCTGAGGGGAAAACTCGCTATGAGTTGGGACGCGACCAATTTCTAGAACGTGCTTGGAAATGGAAGGCGGAGTCAGGAGGAACAATTGTTAATCAGCTACGCCGTTTGGGTGTGTCGGTAGACTGGTCACGGGAGAGATTTACCCTGGATGAAGGTTTATCTAAAGCTGTGGTAGAAGCCTTTGTCAGTCTCTACAATGAGGGGTTAATTTATCGCGGTGAATATTTAGTTAACTGGTGTCCGGCTTCTCAGTCGGCGGTGTCTGATGTTGAGGTAGAAAATAAAGAGGTTGAGGGTAATCTTTGGCATTTCCGTTACCCCCTGAGTGATGGTTCTGGTTATGTAGAAGTGGCGACGACTCGACCGGAAACTATGCTGGGTGATACGGGTGTAGCTGTAAATCCTAATGATGAAAGATATCAACACCTAATTGGGAAAACTTTGACTCTGCCCATTATGCAACGGGAAATTCCCATCATTGGTGATGAGTTAGTAGACCCCAGTTTCGGAACGGGCTGTGTGAAGGTGACTCCCGCCCATGACCCCAACGACTTTGAAATGGGTAAACGTCACAATCTGCCGTTTATTAACATTTTGAATAAAGATGGCACACTCAACGCCAATGCTGGGGAGTTTCAAGGACAAGACCGCTTTGTAGCCAGAAAAAATGTAATTGCACGCTTAGAAGCTGACGGTGTATTAGTAAAAGTAGAAGATTATAAGCATACCGTTCCTTATAGCGATCGCGGTAAAGTTCCCATTGAGCCTTTACTGTCTACTCAGTGGTTTGTGAAAATTCGCCCAATGGCGGATAAAGCTTTAGATTTTCTCGACCAGAAAAACACCCCCGAATTTGTCCCCCAACGTTGGACAAAGGTTTACCGTGATTGGTTGGTAAGCTTGAGAGATTGGTGTATTTCTCGTCAATTATGGTGGGGTCATCAAATCCCGGCTTGGTATGCGGTGAGTGAAACCGACGGACAAATCACCGATACTACCCCCTTTATTGTCGCTAAATCAACAGAGGAAGCCTGGGAGAAAGCTAAAGCCCAATTTGGGGAGAATGTGCAACTGGAACAAGACCCAGATGTATTAGATACTTGGTTTTCTTCAGGATTATGGCCATTTTCAACTTTAGGCTGGCCGGAAAAAACCCAAGATTTAGCCACTTACTACCCCACAACAACCCTAGTTACAGGGTTTGATATCATCTTTTTCTGGGTAGCCAGAATGACTATGATGGCTGGTCATTTTACTGAGACAATGCCCTTCCAAACTGTTTACATTCACGGTTTGGTGAGGGATGAAAATAATAAAAAGATGTCGAAGTCAGCTAACAATGGAATTGATCCATTGTTACTGATTGATAAATATGGCACAGATGCCCTACGTTACACCTTAGTTAAGGAAGTCGCCGGTGCTGGTCAAGATATCCGGTTAGAATACGATCGCAAAAAAGATGAATCATCATCAGTAGAAGCTTCCCGCAACTTTGCTAACAAATTGTGGAACGCCGCCAGATTTGTAATGATGAATCTCGACGGACTGGGAACTGGGGAACTGGGACTAGGTACTGGGAATTCCCAATCCCCAATCCCCAATCCCCAATCCCTAGAATTGAGCGATCGCTGGATTCTTTCCCGCTATCATCAAGTTATCCAACAAACCACTCACTACATCGATAACTACGGTTTAGGGGAAGCAGCTAAGGGAATTTATGAATTCATTTGGGGTGATTTTTGCGACTGGTATATTGAGTTAGTCAAATCCCGACTGCAAAAAAATGCCGACCCAGCCTCGCGTCGAGTTGCCCAACAAACTCTCGCCTATGTACTTGAAGGGATATTAAAGCTACTACATCCCTTTATGCCCCACATCACCGAAGAGATTTGGCAAACTCTCACCCAACAACCAGAAGGTTCTCAGCAAACTTTAGCTTTACAGGCATATCCCAAAGCCGATACAAGCTTAATTAACCCCAGCTTAGAAGCACAGTTTGAACTATTAATTGGGACTATCCGCACTATCCGCAATTTACGCGCCGAGGCGGAAGTCAAGCCAGGGGTGAAAGTCACCGCCAATTTACAGTCAGAAAATCCCCAAGAGCGAGAAATTCTCACGGCTGGACAATCTTACATCCAAGATTTAGCTAAGGTAGAGAATTTGACCATCAGTGGAGAAACCCAACCCCAAACCACCATCCAGCCACAAACCAAAAGTAACTGGCGAACAATTGTTTGGCTTGTCGTTGGTTTCATATTCTTCCGTCTTGCCATAGCCGTAGGCGATACCATAGATGATGTTCCCGTCCTGGGTATTTTCTTTGAAATGGTTGGTTTAGGCTATACCGCCTGGTTTGTTGTCACCACTTTATTGTCAGCTAAAGCCAGACAAAAATTCTGGGCGCAGTTCTTCCCACCCACCACAGCAAAGACTGCTGTAGCACAAGAACCACCATCAGCCCAAGAACCAGAAAAAGCCATTGCGGGTGTAATTGGTACAGTCCAGGTAGTTATACCTTTAGATGGCGTTGTGGATATAGAAGCCATGCGCGCCAAGCTAGAGAAAAGCTTGAGTAAAGTGGAAGCTGAAGCCCAATCTCTCAAAGGTAGGTTAAGCAACGCCAACTTTGTTGATAAAGCTAGACCCGATGTTGTCCAAGCAGCCAGAGACGCTTTAGCCGAAGCCGAAAAACAAGCGGAAATTTTACGCGATCGCCTGCGTGGTTTAGCATAAATTTAAGGGTATAAGGGTATAGGGGTAATGAAAAATACCAAAATCCCAATTTGGGATTTTGGATTTTGGATTTTGGATTGAAAACCGAGATTCAGAGGCTGTTCCAGAAACTCATCACAATACTACTTATTCCAATTTGGTATTAATCATCCCTTACACCCTCACCCCAATTCACAAAAACTTGATACAGGTGCAAAAGCTAAAAAGTAGGCTGATTCTCACTTGCTTAATTTTGAATTTTGCGGAAAGTTGCGTGCGGGGGTTCCCCCCGTTGAGCAAACTTTCCAAGACGAATTTTGAATTTTTAATTGGTATTACACCCTTAAAACCCAAAATGCTATGCGATATCTTGCCCAAGTACATAAAAACGAATTTTTAGACCAGTATCATCTACGTCTATTAGCACGCCAAGAAGAAGATTATCTCTGGACAATTATCCCAGAAGAAGCTTTGATTTTAATGGGTAAAAGTCATACCATGAGTGAAAGATTGCTTGTGTTAGTCGAGCTTTCACCCACAGGTGAAATTGAACGTTTAGAAGATGCTTGTGACTGGGTGCTAAATTTAGTGCAAACTTATCTTTCTTCAGGTATCACTCCAGAATTTTTACAACAAGAGACAGAAAGAGCCGAAGAATGGCGACAATCTCTAACTTTACAAAATCAAGATTTAGCCCGCCGCACACTAGAATTAGAAGCGCGTCGCGAACAAATTCAAGCCCTAGAAGAAAGTCTAAAACGTGATAGGAATGGTACTCAAAAAGATATCAGTAGTGGTTCCTAAGTCAGATTAAGTTTTAATACAAAATATAAATTTTGATTGAGATATAGTCAGGGAATAGGGAACAGAAAAGTAGGTAGATAAAACAATTGTGGATTTTGGATACTTCTCTTCGAGACGCTCCGCGAACGGCAAGCTCAGTACAAGTTTTGGATTTTGGATTCTGAACCCTTTATCCTAAATTCAAGGGTTTAAGACCCCTTGTCCGCACGCAATATCAGTTGATTTGGGGTTTAAATCTCCAACTGTTTTGAATTGGTATTAGATAAATTGTTAGCAAAGTCTCATCTTTAATCTTAAGAGAGAGATTTTCTTTGCTGAAGTTGGAGTAATTGATCATAAACCCGTTTTTTCAAGCCATTATTCCTAGAAATTTCCACGGTAATTCTATTGAATCGCTCAATAGTCAGACCTTTATCTTCAACAATTTCTTGAGAATTTGTACAGTAATTTCTGGCGACATCTCTAGCTTCTTGTTTAGGCAAGCTATTTATACTATCAGGTTCATTACAAACTATTTGCGGAATATTTCCACTACCAATGATTCTTTTAATTTCTCTAAAAGCTTGTTGACGCACAGGTTCTATCGCCAATAAAGCCTGAGCATAGCTCACAATCTCATTGTTACTAACTGAGAGATTTTGTGCCAGAGCTTTTGTATTCCATGTACTGACGAACAAACTAGTAGCAGTTATCAATCCCAAGAATAAGCTATGAGTTATTCTCTTGTGCAGAATTTTTGGGAAAAACCAATTATTAATAGACTCCATAAGACCTGACACAGAACCACGGCATGATGATTTAAGTAACTTTGAATTATTTGAGGGGCAATAAGTTCCACAAAACTGTACTTACTCCCATATTAATCTTAGGTAACGGGGAACGGAGAGAAGTCTGAGCGGAGGTTTCCTCCGTTCAGAACTTCGGAGGAACAGAGAATAGGAAAAGAGGGAACGAAGATGTACTGAGTTTTTTGCAAATCAAATATAGGAATCCGCTTTGATTCCTGAAAAAACTCGGTACACCTCTGTTACTTCTTTTCCTGTTCCCTGTTCCCTGTTCCCTGTTCCCTACCTACGCAAATCATTTCAAAAATCAAATAGGAATCCTATATGATTTTTATATAGGAGTTACGCATTGACAAAAAAAACTAATCTATGTGGTTTAAGCAGCAGAGGCATTAGTAAAATTGCCCATAAAGTAGTCGCGCACAACTAAAGTAAATAGGTTTTTCTGTACTTCATACTCATTAGAAATTATGTTGAGGGAGCGCATTTTTTCTAACCTAACAAATGCTTGAAGTGAACAAAATATGTGTGTTCTGATGGCTTGACTATCTCTAACCCTTGCGGGTTAGCCAGTTGCTACCCTACGGGAACGCTCTGCGAACAAGTCGGGAAACCCACCCAACGTACTGGCTCACCGTCAACCGCCCCACCCACAAGGGGATGGGGTTTTACGCGCGATCAATAAAGCCAGCAGCTGGATTTGAACCTGCGACCTTCCGATTACAAGTCGGATGCACTACCACTGTGCTATGCTGGCAGGCTAGAGACTTTGTTTAAGTCACTCACCGATTTCTAATTATATCACAAGGAAATTATTTGTCTAGTGTTTTTTCTTACGAAACAGTAAGGTGATTTGAATTCAGAGCAAAGCGATGTCACCATAGACTCCCCCATGTTCTCAAGGTGGGACTATGTAAATATAGTGAATAAAGTGAGTTGAGATGGAGCTAACTATGGATAACTTATCTCAAAGCAGTTCTGACTCTCTGGCTGGCGGTGGTTTTCCTGTGATTCAGTATTGGGTTGAACAAACTCTCTCACCCCAGGGCTTAAAATTATGGCAAACTCTGAATCATAAAAGTGCGTGTTTATCTTGTGCTTGGGGTACGGGTGGACAGAAGGGGGGATTTGTTAATGAAGCGGGAGAATATTTACAACGCTGTGCTAAAAGTGTAGAGGCGATCGCCGCCGAATTACAGCCCGGAATTAAACCAGATTTTTTCACAGAATATAGTATTAGTGAACTACAACAACTGACTTCTCAAGAGTGCGATCGCTTGGGTAGATTAACTTATCCTGTGATTCTCAAATCAGGTTCGTCTCATTATCAACGCCTTAGCTGGGAAGAAGTTTATCATATCGCTACGCAAGCTTTTAATTTACCACCAGCCCGCATTGCCAGTTATAGTTCTGGACGCTCATCTAATGAGGCGGCTTATTTATTACAATTATTCATGCGATCGCTCGGTAGTAATCACCTAGCAGACTGTTCCGATTTGTGTCACGCACCTTCAACTGTGGGTTTGAAAAAGGTTTTTGGTTCAGGTACATCAATGGTGAGCCTAGAAAACCTCAAACACAGTGATTGTATTGTTTTAATCGGCTCTAACGCACCCGCCAACCATCCCCGACTCATGAATGAATTAATTCAATTACGGGAAAGAGGCGGGAAAGTGATTATTATTAATCCTCAAGTTGAAATCGGTTTAGTTAAATTCGCCTCTCCTGCATTCCCCATCAAGTCTTTGCTCACAGGTGGTTCTGATATATCTTCTCTATATTTGCAACCAATTCCTGGTAGTGATGTAGCATTATTTGTGGGGTTGCAAAAGTCTTTAATTGAACACAATTTAATCAAAACAGAATATTTACAAGCTTATACAAATGATTGGCAAAAAATTATCGACTACGCCAATAATTTATCTTGGGATGACATAACTAACACCTGCGGTATATCTCAAGAAGAAATTACAGCCACAGCTTATATAATTGGTAAATCAGACCGTGTAGTTTTTGCTTGGGCAATGGGCATAACTCAACAAGCTAACGGTGTAGACAATATTTTTAGTATTGCTAATACAGCCTTAATCACAGGTAACGCGGGTAAAGTTGGTGCCGGGACAATGCCTATTCGGGGTCATTCTAACGTGCAGGGATTTGGTTCAATGGGTGTCACCGTCAATTTGCGGGAAGAAATCAAACAAGCACTATCTCAACTATTAGGAAAACCCCTCAATGAAACTCCTGGTTATCATACCCGTGACTTAATCACAGCCGCAGAATTAGGCAAGATAGATACACTATTATGTTTAGGTGGAAATCTCTATGCAGCTAACCCCGATTTGCAGCAAGCAAAACAGGCCTTATCGCAAATAGAAACTATTTTTTATATATCTACTAAGCCAAATTTAGGACATTTTCACGGATTAGGTAAAAAACACACTTTAATCTTACCTGTATTTAATCGCTTTGAAAATCCTCACAAAACCACAACGGAATCAGGTAATAACTTTGTGAGGTTAAATGATGAAGGTAAAAGTCATTTGCAACCACCGAATGCTGACTTGATTTCAGAAATAGAATTAATCACAGAAATTGCTCATCGGTTACATGGTGAAACCCCTATAAATTGGCGGAGACTCCAAGATACAGTTTATGTCAGAGAGTTGATTGCTAAAACCATCCCTGGTTATCAAAAAATTGGCACAATTGACCAAACAAAACAAGAATTTCTGATTGAAGGGCGAATTTTAGAACAACCAAATTTTCCGACATCGGATGGTAAAGCACAGATGTTTGTGACACCTTTACCACAATTATCTATACCAACTAAAGCAGCCTTTGGACTCAGAGAAAATCAGCCAGGAATTGTGGTTATTTTGGGTACAGGGCGCAGTTACGGTCAACATAATACTGTAGTTTATCGTAGTGAAGATAAGTATCGAGGAATGCCCCATCGGCACTGTATTTTAATGAATCCCTTGGATGTAAAAAAAGCAGGATTTCAGGAACATCAAAGAGTTACAGTCAAAGGTGATAAGGGAAAATTAGACAATATTGAGATTATTTGTGGAGCAATTCGTGAAGGTGTAGCTTTCATGTTTTATCCTGAAGCTAATGTCTTATTTACAGCAAAAATTGACCCACAAAGTGGCACGCCTGCTTATAAAAGAGTGCCGGTTTGCATTACAGTCGGCGATTGTTGACAGTTTCCTCCTGTATTAGAGAATGTGGGAAAAATCGAAAAGAGACTAAAAACTCATTTTCCTATTCCGTTGAAAAAACGGAAGCAGGAGTAGAAAGCATAAGAAGAAAAACCCCATATTCAATAACTCATGAGTAATGAGTAATGAGTAATCAATTCAAAATTCAAAAGACAAGATTCTGTTCCCTGTTCCCGTTCGGCTGACGCTCACGGAGGAAGCCTGTTCCCTGTTCCCTGTTCCCTGTTCCCTATTGACTATTGACTATTGACAGTTGACTGTTCACTATTATTCTCCGCACTATATGTTACCTGTTTAACTTCTCCTTGTCCTCCCAGGGGTTGTGCGGGTTGGTTATCTACAGCGACTAATACAGCACCAGCGTTACCAGAACGCACAGTCAACTCTTTTTGCGCTACCCAAGTCCGGCGTTCTCCTTTGCTTAAATTACCGACAAACTCCGTTTTACCGTCTGCTTTGACTTGTAACCATGATTCGCCTTGGAGTTCTAAAGTAATTTTCAGATTGGAATTATTGGTAATTTCAGGTAAAAGCGGTGAAGCTGTAGTTATAGGTGCGGGTGTGTCAGCGACAGTTTGATCTGATGATGGAGATTCTTGAGATGATGGGGAGACTTGTTCTACCTGAGTAGATGATGAGCCTTTTTTGCTTGCTGATGATTCAGCTATGAGTTTAGGATTAAGTATGTAAATTAACCCAGTACAAGCAACACCTATCAACACAATATAAGGAACAAAAAGAGGTATGCGAATTTTAGGCTTTTTGTCTACAGTGGTATCTTCGTGTTTTAAGTTTACATCTTTAGGCGACTCTGGAGATGACGAAGCATTAACATTAAACGAATTGGCGATCGCACTACCATCCAACCCCAGAATATCTGCATAACGACGGATAAAACCTTGGATGTATATGGGTTCTGGTAATTCTTCAAAATAGCCTGCATCTAAAGCTTTGAGAAATGCTAATCGAATATTGGTTTTTATAGCTACTTCTTCTATACGTATAGATTTCTCCTCTCTGATTTTTCGTAAATCTCTACTTATTTCAAGTAGCTTCTCTTGTTGTGCTTGACTTAATAGCGTCATGGTATGCTCCTAGTTTTAGCTAATGTTGACTATTCACCAGTGAGACTACTGAACCAAAGTAAATAATATTACTTTTGACTAAAATAGTAAGGGGTTTAACTGATTTTAATTTTAATGAGAAATTCTAATCGGGAAATATTAACCTTTTTTAGTTATTCCAGAATAATTTTTGCATCAAGTTTTGTGAAACTACCACACTATGGCCACAATCATTAAAAAAATGCCGCCTATATTACAAATGTGTTTCAAATTGCTACCTTTAGTTACAGCAGTAGTAGCGATCGCTTATTTGACAATTTGTATATTTCTCGCACGCCAACAAACTCGGTTTATTTTCTTTCCCTCCAGTGTTATCGAAGTTACACCAAAAGAGTTTAGCCTGTCCTATGATGATGTGTGGCTACCTGTAACAGCTAATTCAGGAAGGACAGAACGTATCCATGCTTGGTGGATACCAGCTAAATCTAAAAATGATCAAGTCTTATTATATTTGCATGGTAATGGTGAAAATATTGGTGCTAACGTTACTCATGCCAATAGATTCCACCAACTAGGATTTTCGGTACTGTTAATTGATTATCGCGGATATGGTCGCAGCGAAGGCGCATTTCCTGACGAAATGAGCGTCTATCAAGATGCTGCAACTGCTTGGAATTACTTAGTAAATCAAAGAAAAATCGACCCTAAAAATATTTTTATCTATGGACATTCTTTAGGGGGCGCAGTAGCAATTGATTTAGCAGTAAAACAACCCCAAGCCGCAGGTTTAATTGTTCAAGGCTCATTTACATCTATCCGAGAAATGATCGATTATCGTAATACGTTTCGTGCTTTCCCGATAGATTTAATTTTGAATCAGCGATTTGAATCTATTAAGAAAATACCACAATTGAAAATGCCAGTTTTATTCATTCATGGTACTGCTGATGAAACAGTACCATCCTTTATGAGTCAGAAATTATATGCTGTTGCACCAGAACCCAAAAAAATAATTTTATTTGAAGGTGCAGGACATAACAACGTAGCACAATTAGCAGGAAAGCAATATTTTCAATGGATAGAAGAGTTTGTGGAGAAGTCAAAGGTTAGTAGTCAATAGTCAATAGTCAATAGTCAATAGTCATTAGTCAATAGTCATTAGTCATTAGTCAATAGTCATTAGTCATTAGTCATTAGTCATTAGTCATTAGTCATTACTTCTACCTTGTCTCCCAGTCCCCAATCCCCAGTCCCCAATCCCCAGTCCCCAATCCCCAGTCCCCATAACCTGTATCGGGTGTTGAGAAATTCTGCAAATTAATACTGAAACTTCCGGATCTATTTGAGGACGAGGGGAGAAAATATACAGGCTCATCTGGTTTGCGTACTTAAATTTACTTTAATTATGTCTACTGCATCTGTATATTTATTAGATATGCCGGGAAAGTCGGTAGCTACACTTTCTCAAGATGAATTGCGATCGCTATTAGGTCAAATTGAAGCTCAACTTCATCGTAGTCAAGTTTATCGCCGCATAGTAACCAGATTACAAACATTACTTGGTGATGCTGGTGAACAAGCTAAGGTGTTATGTAAAGCTTTAGGTAGAGAAGCCATTGGTTTAACATTTCAACAGTTTTCTCAAGAATTTCCTCAGCAAGATCATCTTGATACTTCAACTAATGTTGCAACGGTTGATGAGCATAACTTATCTGATTTGCCAACGCAGGCATTATCAACTACACAGCAAGTAAGTTTAAATACAAATGCTAGTATTACTACAATCACAGAAGTTACAAATAATACTACTGATAACTCTATCAGTAAATTTATTCAACATTTAACTTCCAATAGTAAACCTACCAAAACTGAATTAGTTAAGCAACTAGCACAACAACAGCGTCTAGAGGCTGTGCGCCAAATCGGTTCACAACTCAAACAAGCCCGTGAACTGCAAAATAAAACTTTAGCGCAACTACATATATATACTCATATTCCGATTCCCCAGATGGCAGCAGTGGAAAATGCTGACTTAGAAATATTATCAGAGGATGTATATTTGCGTGATTGCATCCGCCTCATGGGTAATGCACTGGGAATGAATGGGATAATTTTAGCGGCTTCTCTACCTCCACTGGATAGAGTCAAATCAATGTTACCCCTATGGTGTCAGCCTCAGAAACCATCTTTAGATTTGAGGTGGGAAATTCGCCCACTACATTTATATCTAGGTTATACAGCCTTGGTTGCTGGAGCAGTAGGGGGATTATTCCATCTATCTCAACCACCAGCAACTACCAATCTATTAAATCCGCATCCGGTAAATCCTCCTGTTCCGTCAGTATCCGATTCGCCAAAATCTCAGCCAGGAGTCACTAATAAACCAGGAATTACAACTACCCCAACTGGTATTCGTGTCGGTAACGATATCGCCCCACCAGAAGTTTTTTAGGGACTTCTGGTAGGGGGCAGGGAGAAAGATCCCATTAATTTTGATGGGTTGCGGGTGTTTATAACCCAATACGGTTCAGTTAACGTTGTCAGCTTATCGATTTTAGAAGAACCAAGACTTGGGGGATTCTCCCCCAAACCCCCGATTGGGGGACGGTTGCGTCCCCCAAACCCCCTCCAAAAAATAGATCCGTTTTATGTGTAGCAGTTAATTTGTTTTCTTAACTGAACCGTATTGGTTTATAACCCTGGTTTTTGAAAAATTTGTGGAGATGGGGAGAGAATAACAAAAAATTACCAGACATTTTTAGTATTAATGTACTATAATAAGTTATTCCTCCCAATTACCCAAAATATTGCGTAAATATGCTGAATCATCGTCAAAACTCTCCAGTTAATTCAGCGAATGCCCTTTATAGACATGGTGACGTTTTATTGAGGCGGATAGGAACTATACCCAATCATGCCCAAAAGCGTTTAGGTACTGTTCTGGCTCATGGTGAAGTTACAGGACACAGCCACCGTGTCCAGCCATCTGATGCTGTACAGTTATGGGCGCATGGAAATGAGATGTTTTTGGAGGTGAAACAAACAGGCGCGACGTTGATTCATGAAGAGCATCGGGCAATTGAATTACCCCCAGGTATTTACCGTGTTTGGAAACAACGGGAATATCGTCCTGATGCTTATGTAGAGGTGGAAGATTAATGCTCAGATTCATGTCAAATGGGCGTATACCCAAAAAAGTAACGAAACAACAACCACAAGTCAGTAATGAGCCTGTATCACCGGGACTTGCACGCCGACTAATTCTTGAGCATCGCGCCATCCCTGGGATGCGGGTTTTAGGTCATTTGGATGTCAGTGATGCGCCACAGCTTTACCATCTACCGGAAAATCTCACCTGTGAAAGTTTAGATATTAGCGATTGTGTCAACTTAACTCAACTTCCGATAGGTCTTCATGTCACCCATTGGATTGAGTTAGCCGGAAGTGGGATTACTAGTTTAGAACCTGGACATGGTTTTGTTTTGCGGTGGCGGGGTGTACAAGTTAGTGACAAAATCGCCTTTGCCGGAGATAGTATCACTGGGCAAGATATCCTCAACACAGAGAATGTGGAATTACGCCGTGTGCTGATTGAGCGTGTGGGATACGAAAGATTTATCCAGCAAGTGGGAGGATTAATCCGTCACCGCGATCGCGATGCAGGAGGAGAACGCCAACTCATCTATATTCCTTTCGAGGATGACGAACCCCTCATGGTATTAAAGGTCATTTGCCCATCTACTGGACACATTCATGTATTACGTGTTCCCCCCTATATGCAGACTTGTCATCAAGCAGCAGCTTGGATTGCTGGATTTGATCACCCCGATGATTATCAGCCCTTAATTGAAGCCTAATCATCAGCCATTGAGCGCGCAAGGGCGGGGGAAAAGTCCAGCTACATTAACAAGAAACTAAAGCATCTAATCTTCCCAATACTGCCAAATCTTCTGCATCTAATTCTAAGGGTATCCCACTACGAATTAGTTCCGAGAAATCTTCATTAGGAACCATAATTGTTAATGTGTACAATCGACTATTACCTGTATTTCTAATTAAATGAGTTCCAGTTGGCGGTACTAATAAACTATCGCCGGCTTGAATCGGAACTCTCTTACCGTCGCAAATCGCCATCCCTTCGCCCTTTAATACAAAAAACATTTCTATCGCCCATTGATGGCGGTTTGGCGGTGTTTGTCCACCCACATCAAAAATCTCTAAACAGCAAGTCAAAGAAGTGTTAGCATTTGTGGAATCAAAGATAATTGCTAACCGATTCGTATCGTGGGGACTAATGCGATATACTTGATAATCTTGGGGAGATTTAATAATCGGAATTACACAACGAGTAGCGCGCATTGATCATTCCCCTCCTGTGCTTTCAAGATGATTTATAGCTGTGAAAATTGCTTGTGAATCACTGACAAAACCAAAACATTGTTTGACGTTGTATAACGTCGCTAACCAACAATAATCGGGGGAGGTTGTAGCTGTACAATCTTTAATTAAAATGCAGTCGTAGCCCAAAAAATTTGCATCACACAATGTTGTTAATACACATTGATCCGCATTCACACCAGCAAACAATAATGTTGTTATTCCTAAATTGCGGAGGATGCTATCCAAAGGCGTATCCCAAAAGCCACTCATGCGGTATTTATCAACACAAATGTCTTCTGGTAATTGGGTAAGTTCCTCGACGACAGCCGCAGCCCAACTCCCTGCTGCTAGTACCTTAGCACCATTGGTTGGCAATGGATCACCCAAACCTACACCATCACCAGTGGGGTTGTAGACATGGCGGGAAGCTGCGCTGATATTGAGTAAATCGGGACGATTTCCCCAATTAATCCAAATTACGGGTACATTGACTGCGCGTAGTTCTGGGAGTAAATTTTTTAAAGGGGCGATCGCCTGACGTGCAGGAGTTACATCCACACCGATATGCGCTAACCACCCATCAGGATGGCAAAAATCGTTTTGCATATCAATGACGAGGATGGCGGTTTTTGCTAAGTCTAAGCGCAGGGTTTTAGTTTCTGTGGAAAGGATGACGGGATATGGGGTTTTTGGGGGACGGGTGATATCTGCGATCGCTTGATTCACCATCCACGCATTCGGCGCAACTCCCAACATCCGCAAAGGCTGATTCATAAATTGCCATACCCAACAATATTTCTATTTTGTAGCGTGAAATCATCTTGAGAGTTAAATTACTTAACTAAACTTGAATTGAATGCCTTGGGATCAATAAAAATAGAAGCTATCGGTCTATCGCATTAATTTTAAAGTTTGTAGTTGGGCTAAAGTCTTTATCTTATCGCCACTACACAACAAAAACGCGGCAAAATTCGGGAAGCATTACGCACAGCCGAAGAAGCTTTAAAAATGCTGAAAGCCGGAGGAGAAAAAGAGGGAGAAAAAGAAGTTACCGAATTTATTAATACCTTGCGTCAGCAGTTATAGTTATATGAATAATTCATAATTCACATCAGTCTAATAGCCACCAATTGAGTGAAACCCTTAAGGAGTGCCTACAAATAAATTCGCCAATTTACTTGCAAGCCAGGAGCTGGCTACCCCAGTAACTATTGCAGAAACAGGTACAATCAAAAAATTACTAGCGGTGCCATTCACATCTATTGTTGTTCCCAAAAATGATGGCAGCTTTACGATCGCAGATGGTATCAATCCAGCCAGTACAATGGTCAAACCAATGGTGATCGCCTGAAATAAACAAGATGAAGAATTATGCCTGCTGTAAATAGCTAAAATAGCTACTAGGCAAGCTCCAGCGATCGCCCCTGTATAAGCAAAAAAAGGTAGTACAACAGGCAAAAAAATAAACCCCGCAGCTTGGGATTGTATCCATTCAGAGTGAAGCATTTGCAACCAGACAATCCCCGATAGCATAGTCAAAATTGCTCCGGCGATCGCTCCTAACAGTACCAGCACCACCGATACCAGAGATTGACTAGATATAAAAGCCACGACTCCAGCGACAATCAAGGGACTGACAATGAAAACTAGCAGTAGGTAATCTTGCATGGTTTAATCACGCCTGTTGCCTTCTTATGTACGCATAAAATAAGATTCGACCTTGCTAAAGTCTAAATTGGCTAGATCACTATCCTCAATAAAAAAGTAAAAATAATCACAAATATCATATGGGTGGTTAAGTTCCAAGAGCAATTGTCCCTTTGCGTCCCCTACCGTTTCGCTGACATAGGAGTGAAACTCTACTTCTCCACCGAGTTTGTTGATGCGCCGATCAATCGTTTCCTGATCATCTTGCTCATTCAACCAACCATTAAATTCCCGACAGAGCGTTTTCAGTTCTTCAGGAATATCAAAGGTCTTACCATACCCATCACGAGTAACACAAAATACATCTTGTTGTGCAGAAAAGGTTAATGAGTAAATTCCCTCATACCACTCTCGCTGGTAGGCAAACTCTCCTAAAAAGCTGAAGTCAGTGATTAAGTTATTTCTGTCCTGAATAATTTCAGAGAAATAGAGAATACGATGTTGTTCAGGACTTAGCTGAACCATCGGCACATCTAAGCCAGAGTAAAACTGTAAAATCCCCTTTCGGGGTAAGCTCAACCCGTCGATGATTGGCAATTCAGCACAGTTTACCTGCATCAGAAACATCATCATCTCACCCGTTTCGCGATCGCGGGGATAGTCTGTTTCTTTCGGTAGGTAAGGGTAGCCTCCAATTTTACTCTGCCAGGGTTCTAGGGGATCTCCATCCCAAGCCGCATTTAGCCATTCAACCTCTTCTCCCACATGGATTTTGATATAGGGTTGCAAGTCGGATTCTAGAAAAGGTCGCAGTGGCTCAAACTGAGATGGTAAATCACGCAAAAGAGGTGGAGTATCCATTGTGTCCTTATTTTTCGTTTCTAGTGCCAATTATCTGCCGTTGCTTCCAGCGTTAATAAAGTCTTCTGTTGCTAACACAACTGTAAACGAAGAAACAACTAACGTCAGTAGGCTATCCGCCAAAATACGGATACCGTTAGCGCAATATTAGACATAATTTCATTAGTCTATAAAAGCTGTAAACTCTCTCCCTTGCGCCCTGCACGCCTGCAAATACGAATAAAATACAACATCTCATTGCGGTTATCCCCATGTGTGGCATATAACCGACGAAACCTCGAACAATTTTATATAATCAATGATTTTCCGCCAACTCAGGCGATCGCTGCCACAACCAATTACCCAATTAATCCTCACTAGCTTACTGGTATGCTGGTTTGTAATTTTTGGATACAGTGCTAATGCTATAACTACGGAATATTTAACCGAACAAGGAACATTGTTTCGGCAAGCACTAGCATCTGCTAAATTAACGCCTGATGATCTCAAACGAGATCAAAAAGATATGGCTTTATGGGGTGGCGATCAATATCGAGTTAAAATGCTGGATCTGTTTTTTGACAATCCTTGGAAAATTAGTAGTTACACCCGCACCATGAGTAACGACTTATTAGCGGCTAAATCAGATTTAGCGTTACTGGCTGCTAGTGTCCACAGAAGAATTGATGCTGGGATGAATCCGGCGTTAAATCGAGACTTATTAAGCAAATACCAAAAACAAGTTAAAACACTGGGCGATGATGCTTTGGCTGTGAGTTTAAGTCAATTAACTGGTCAATCTGTTGAGAGCTTCAAAACTAAACAATATCAAGCCTTACCATCACAACTACGTTCTGAGATAGCCCAGTTTTTATTCACAATCCCCGATGTCCTGCACTACAGAGAATTGGGAATTTTGCGATCGCTCAAAAAATTACAATTGGATGCAGACGCGACTTATACTAATGTGCTTGACTACGTACTTCAAACTGTCAACCAAAGCACTGCTCAAGCACAGGATGAGACTCCAGAACAGGTAATTTTAATAGAATCGCTACTTGATAACGTTGATTTTAAATTCCTCAATACAGGAGCTATCTTAGCTATTAGTGCCACTCAACGATTGCAGACTCAATTGAGTCAACTAAATCTCCGTTCCTGGTTGGGTGATGACGATTACACTGTAGATACACCCCAAGGTAGAATCATCATCAGTGGTCAAGGTGATCATGTCTATCCTGCTGACGATTATTTACTCATAGTCGATTTGGCGGGTAACGATACTTACTCTGGTGGTGCTGCAAATCGAAATATCAGCCACGGTGTCAGTGTCACCATTGATTTAGCAGGTAATGATCATTATTCCAGTCCCCAGGGAAAAGTTCCCAGTTTTGGCGCAGGTATCTTCGGCTATGGGGTGCTGATGGATATGCAAGGTAATGATACCTACGAGGCAGAGTATACCAGCCAAGGTGTAGGGATTTTCGGTACAGGCATTCTGAATGACGCGCAGGGTGAAGACATCTATCGCGGCTTGGCTAACTTGCAAGGTAGTGGTAGTTTCGGCACAGGAGTGTTAGTAGATAATCAAGGCAGCGATCGCTATTCTTTATATAGATACGGCCAAGGCTACGGCTTTACTAAAGGGGTAGGGTTACTTTTAGACAGTGATGGTGATGATCATTACGTCGGTATGGAAGATAAATATCCTAATGGTGGCCCCTTCGGTTCAGAAAAACACATTCATTTTGCTCAAGGTGCTGCCTATGGTAGACGCGCAGATTACAATGATGGTCATAGCTGGGCTGGTGGTATCGGGATGTTAATAGATGCTACAGGCAATGACCGCTACGAATGTGATATTTACTGCCAAGGAACAGGTTATTGGTATAGCTTAGGCGTATTAGTAGACAAAACTGGAGATGATTACCACCGTAGCGGAGTCTATAGCTTGGGAGGTTCACCCCACTTTGCTATCGGTATTTATCAAGATGATAATGGCAGCGATCGCTATAATGTGAGAATTTCTCAGAGTCTAGGTCAAGGTCGTGATTGGAGTATAGGTTGGTTTGAAGACAGTGCAGGCAACGATTATTACTTAGGACATCACGGAATATTAGGTAGTGCCGATATTAATGGCATTGGCGTTTTCTGGGATAAAAAAGGTGATGATACTTATCTAACTTTTGCCGAACCCGCCTATGGACAATCTTTTGTTGAGGGTGCATCCGGTTTGCGCCAAATTATACTCACTTTAGGCTTATTTATTGATGGTGGCGGCAAAGATAATTACTTCTTAGTTCCAGAAAAATATAACCAAAACAAGCTGGAGGAAGTAGATATCAATCCGCAAGATTTAGTAATTAATCATGTGGTTGGCAATAATCGAATTTGGTGCCGTCCTTCCATTCCTCGTAATATGAAAAGAAGCTACGGTTGTGGTATCGATAATCAATCATAAAAACTCAAAATCCCAAGTTGGTATTATATAAATAGTGCAAAAAATTGTAGGTTGGGTTGACGTTAGGAAACCCAACATTGGTTATAGCGCAATACGGTTCAGTTAAGGTGGTGAGAGTTAATTTCTCAATTTTTGCTCTGCCTATTAGACAATGAGCAAGATTTGGGGTATTCTCCCCCAAGCCCCCGATTGGGGGACGGTTGCGTCCCCCAAACCCCCTCCAAAATCATTTTTTCGTTTTTTGTTGAGTGATCATTTGCTGGCTTGGTTGAAATTTATTTTTCTTATCTGAACCGTATTGGTTTATAGCGTTGGGTTTCGCAAAGCCTCAACCCAACCTACTCCTCATTCATCATTTAAGGCTTGTCACGCTACTACATACATTTCAAAAATCAAATATTAGTCCTATATGAATCCTATATAAAGTTATTTGAATTCATCAACCCCAAAAATAAAATCAATATAATCACTCCTCCCAACAGCCATAACAATTGAGTAGTACGCTCACTTTTAGCGAGAATTTCTGAATAAGAAAGTTCATGATTCTGAATTAATAAAAAGGAATGATTACTGAATATAAAAGGTAATAAACGATTCAAAATTAAGCGTGCGAAAAAATTAATACTCCACAGTCGTTTTCGCAAAGCATCTTGATTATATTGCCAAGGATAACTAATTTGTACTAAACGGATTAAGGCTTTTATATCTGGATATCTTAGGTCTTGATAGCGCGGTAGTGCTTGAGAAATATTATCTTGATTGGCGTTTAATAAATCCCATAAAATATAGATATCTTCTAAGGCAGAATTCACACCTTGTCCGATGTCGGGGGGAAAACAATGAACTGCATCTCCTAATAAAATTACGGCTGTTCCTTGGTCGATTTCCGGTTTACCCCAGATTTTATACAAGCCTGAACAGTATTGAGGCATAGGAAATTTACCCCCTTCACTGGATGTGAACCTAGCTATTTCTTCAGGAAGAATTATCTTTTCTATGGGTAACTGGGGAAAAGCTCGTTTGAAAAAATCTTCTACTTCTTCCTTAGTTTTTAATTGCCAGATGTGATGATCTTCATAGGTAATAATATTGGCAGTTCTTGGCTGATCCTGATTCTTCAAGGGTAATAATCCCAAAGAAATTGCTTTTTTACGCTCCTTAAAAGCGGATCTAATAGCATAAGCCATTGTAGATTGTGACACATCCCCTGAGCTTTCTGATAAAGGGAATTGAGGAGGTAAGGTAAGGACTTTATATTTTAAACCAGCACTAGGAGAGGAAAATTTTTGCATCTCAAATAAATCTGATTGACCTGCCATTTGATTAAGAGTTTGGCGGACAATAGAGTTTAATCCATCACAACCTACTATCAAGGTTGGCATGAAAGTCTGTTTTTCACCTGTGGAAGATTGGGTAACAACTTCTAAACGCTCTAGATTTTGTTTAATCTCTACACATTCAGTATTAAATAGAACCTGAACATTATCTGACCAACGCTGTTGAATTTCTTGATAAAGTAATTGTACAAATGATGCTCTTGGTAGCCAGTAGACTGTTTTGCGTTGAGAATCGGCAATGGGTAGTTTACTTGTTTTGCGTGTGCCGTCTTTTTGGATAATGGTTAAGTAAAAGTCAGTGTTAGGGACGCTCAACTCAGCGAGTTTAGTAGTTATCTCTAATAAATCGGTGAATTTCTGACCTCGACCATCAATTTGATAACTAAATGATTTATCTGGTTCATAATAATCTGCTGATGGTCTTTTTTCAATAACCGTAATCTCTTTCCAGCCTTTTTTAGCTAACATTAAAGCTGCACCTAATCCCGCAGGGCCTCCTCCGATAATCACAACGTTTTTCTTGTATAAATTATTCATTTGTGCAAATTTACTTGGTTAAACAACGCAAATTTTAGCACTTTACTTTTAGTGTTAAAATTAACTTTTAGGAATAAATCCACAGGTAAATGATGGTTGCCAACTCATAGAAGATTTAACTGCTACCAGCTCAATTTTACCTTGGGAATTACGATACCAAGATGTTGCTTGTAGCGGAACTTTAGGCGATGAGGGAATTTGTGCTTTTACTGCCTCAGTTTTGCGGTATGCAGCCAAATTGCGGATATCAGACCAAGTGCGATCGCTCCTCACTTGTTGAAGAGGATTTTGTGGCACACCACCCCGTCCCGTGGCAATAAAACTACTCCCACTGGTATCAGCACAACCTGTAGCAATTTGTTGTGATATTTCAGTAATATTCACAGGTAATGGCACTAAGCCAGAATTGGGGTTACTTTACTCATGATCTGTTGTAGAAATTCGTTGAAACAGATACCCACTACCCCTAGATGTCAGTATATATTCTGGATTGTCTGGGTCTTTTTCTAGCTTGGAACGCAATCTGGAAATATGCACATCGACTACACGAGTATCTGCATTTTGTTCTGCACTGTAACCCCACACCTGTTGTAAGATTTCTTTCCGAGAGAAGGATTTGCCACTGTTGCTAATCAGTAACTCTAACAAGCTATACTCTACGCCTGTGAGGCGAATCTTGTCATTACCTCTGTAAACTTGTCGCTTATTTGTATCTATTTTCAACGTATCTGCCTGAATTACCCCCGAACTGGGAAAACCTCTACTATTTGTTTTACTGACTCGCCGACGTAATATTGAACGGATTCGCGCTTCTAGTTCCTTGGGAGAGAATGGTTTAACTATGTAGTCATCAGCCCCCAATTCTAAACCAGTAATGCGGTCTGCAACATCTGACAATGCCGTCAGGAGAATAATGGGAATATCAGATTCTTTGCGTAGTTCTTGACAAACACCATAACCATCTAACTTTGGCATCATCACATCCAGAACTACCAAGTCTGGCGAGCAAGAGCGAAAAACTGTCAATGCTTCTTCACCATTGCTAGCCGTTACGACATCGTAGCCAATCATTGCAAGACGAGTCTCCAAAATGCGGCGAATACTTGCTTCGTCGTCTACCACCAAAATTTTTTCTGCACTACTTTTCAAATTGCCTACCGCTCCCTCAAGGCAATAACTTTAACTCATCACTATCATCCCTAAGTAGATCAATTTTGCCAGTCGTACTGCAACATATCTTAATTAAAATACTGAGTCACCAAAATTACATTTATAGTATTGCGCTGATTTTCGGTCACATCAATATCATGGTAAAAATGTAATTAAAATTACATGACATCTACTGGAAAACAATCTCTGAAATTATGAACAGTAAATTAAAAACTCAACTCAGCTTGTGGAGTATTGCTATCTTGACGGGGATAGTAGGAATCGTCAATTTGTTATCAGCAGTTACTCCTAGTTTAGCGGAGAGAAATCATTGGTTAAAAGAATTTCTGCCTTTTGAAGTTCGGGCGACTGGTCATATCTTTGCCGCCTTGACGGGATTCATTTTATTAACATTAGCTACTAATTTATGGCGACGAAAAAAAGTAGCTTGGATACTAACTATCTGTCTATTAATTATTTCCATAATGAGTCATTTAATTAAAGGATGGGATTATGAAGAGAGTATTTTATCTGGTGTTTTATTAGTGCAGTTAATTTGGATGCGCCATCTGTTTACAGCACAATCTGACCGTCCTTCAGTGGCGCGTGGTGTGCGGCTACTGATGGGTGCATTACTGTTTACCCTCGCTTACGGCACAGTGGGATTTTATTTATTAGATGGCAAATTCACCGAAAATTTTAATTGGGGTGAAGCAATTTTGCAAACCTTTGCCATGTTTTTTACAGAAGATAATTGGGGGTTAAAACCCAAAAGTCAGTTTGGGGGATTTTTTGCTGATTCTATTTATGTTATTGCCGCTAGTACAATCACATTTGCTGTGGTGATGTTGTTACAACCAGTATTTTTACGCAATCCAGCCACCGTAAAGGAACACAGAAAAGCTGAAGATATCGTACAGCAATATGGACATTCTTCTTTAGCAGCGATCGCACTTTTAAATGACAAAAGCTATTATTTCAGTCCTTCTGGTCAGAGTATCATTGCTTATGTCCCCAAGGGTAGGGGTGCGATCGCTTTAGGTGATCCCATTGGCCCCATTGCAGACAGAAAAGAAGTAATTGTGAGTTTCCAAGAATTCTGTCAACGTAATGATTGGTATCCAGCTTTTTACCAGACTTTACCTGATCATCTGGAACTATATACCTCATTGGGGTTTAGAGTTCTCAAAATTGGCGAAGAGGCGATAGTGGATCTGAAAACTTTTAGCTTACAAGGTAAAGCCGGTAAAAACTTTCGCTCATCCATCAACCGTTTAACAAAATCAGGCTATCGAGTCAGTTTTTATCCACCACCAATTACAGACAAATTATTGCAGCAACTCAAATCAGTGAGTGATGAATGGTTAAAAATGGTGCAAGGTTCAGAAAAACGCTTTTCTGTGGGATGGTTTGATGAAGCTTATTTACGAGGCTGTGAAATAGCGATCGTACACAATCCCGACGGGGGAATCGATGCTTTTGTCAATATTATGCCTAAATACCAACGTAACCAAGGAGCTATTGATTTGATGCGCCATCGCCAATCAATGGAAAATGGCACAATGGATTTTTTATTTACATCCCTATTACAACATCTGCAAAATCAGGGTTACGACAGTTTTAACTTTGGGTTATCTGCATTAGCGGGAGTAGGGGAAAAACCAGAATCGCGACGATTAGAGAAGGGATTGCGTTATTTATATGAACATTTAAACAATTTTTATAATTTTCAGGGACTACACGCCTACAAAGACAAATTTCATCCCCAGTGGGAAGGACGTTATCTGATTTATCCCAGTTTAACTGCTTTACCTGATGTCATTGTGGCACTGATTCGCGCTGATTCAGGCGATCGCCTCCTTGATTATTTCCAACCAGGCGCGTAAATGAGCAACATTAGCCACTAAAGCTAATGTTGGCTCACCATCAAGATTTATCAACCTCAAACCACTTATCATAGAGTGCTTGATAAGTGCCATTTTCCTTTAAACTCAGTAAAACTCGATTGATTTGTTTACGGTAGGGACTATCATTAGGCAAAACAATGCCGTAATTTTCCTCACGGAAGATACTACCCACCACTTCAACCTTTCCTTTACCTTCATTCGCCGCATAAAACAGCAGCACTGGCGAGTCAAACACCACAGCATCTGCTTTTTTACTCAGTAAAGCCTCATAAGCCTGCTCAATTTTGGCAACTTCCTGCACAGGAATTCTGTGTTCTTTCAGGTAAGTTGCAGCCGTACTACCGGCGGTAGTAGCGACGACATGACCAGGTAAATCACTGACACTACTAATCTCTCCCTGTAGCTGCTGTACAGTTAAGGAAGTAGTAGCACTGGCTGTAAAGTAAGCGACAAATAAAACACCGATAAACATCCAGATAATAGCGATAAACCTACCAATAGCACCTTTGGGCATTTCATCGGCTTGAGTCGCTAATGTTGCAGCCGCCCACCAAGAAGCTTTGAAAATCCCAGGAATGTATGATTTAGATATCATCCCTTCTTCATGATTCCGTTCTGATAACCAAATTACATGAGCCGCAAAAACAATTAACACCAACGCCAAACCAATAACCTGCAACAAAGAAGCAGAGAAAAACAGTTGGAAAATATTGGGAACACCACCACCGCCAGTCTCAGAATTTCTCACCATGATTTGTAAACCCCCAGCAAACATGGGTAAAGAGAAATCAAATTGCTGTTGGCGTTCGGCGGTAATTGAGATAGCTGCAATCCCGACATTGGCTTTACCATCTTTCACAGCAGAAAGTAAATTTGCCACATTGGGATATTCCACAAACTGATAATTTAAACCTATTTCCTTAGCAATACTTTGCCAAAGGTCAATACTAAATCCTGATAGTTTACCTTTATCTTTATCTGCAATCACAAAAGGTGGGATAACTCGTGTAGCCACCAACATCTTATCTGTAGCTGTAGCTGTAGGTGTTGGTGTTTCTGTGGGTGTTGGTGTTGCTGTAGGTGTCGGTGTTGGTGTCTGAGTCAAACCTGGATGTATTACCAAAAACAAAACTAGTATGAAACTTCCCAACCCCAGACTAATAGGTGGTATTAATGAACGCCTACCTTTTCGAGTAGTAGGAGTGACTAATCGCCTAAAACTATTGATACATAGGCGAAATATTCTGGCGATCGCAATGAGCATAGGCATTTTCTTGCAGTAAAATCCAATACTCCTTTATAGTGCAATGCTTACCTATGAGCAATAGAGGAATTGGGGACTAATCAATTCAAAATTCAAAATTCAAAATTCAAAATAAAAGATTCTGTTCCCTGTTTCCTGTTCCCTAATGCCCTAAAAACACTTTTTTTACTGGGTACACTGAAATACAGAGCATATGATCAAGCTAACTACTGTTTAACAATCATTTCAAGGTGGAAAATATGATTAAAACAAGTTACGCATTTGACCCAGCTATCTTAACTGTCGGTTCTTCATTAAAAACAAACGCGTTGCTGCGATTTCGGGCTGATATACCAGAATCTCCCCGACGGGATCTTAACTTGTCCCTGGTAATTGACCGTTCTGGCTCTATGGCTGGTGCGCCTTTATTTCATGCACTCAGGGCGGCGGAATCTGTGGTAGACCAACTAGAGGCTAATGATATCCTCTCAGTAGTTGTATACGATGATGCTGTAGATACAGTAGTTCCACCCCAACCAGTCACAAATAAATCTGCGTTGAAAAATGCTCTGCGTCGGGTTCACGCAGGTGGTATTACTAATCTATCTGGGGGATGGCTTAAGGGTTGTGAATATGTGAAGCAGAAACTTGACCCACAAAAAATCAACCGTGTACTGCTGCTTACCGATGGTCACGCTAATATGGGGATTCAAGACCCCAAAATCCTCACAGCGACAGCCGGTCAAAAAGCTGAGGAAGGTGTAATCACAACTACATTAGGGTTTGCCCAGGGTTTTAATGAAGATTTACTGATTGGAATGGCAAGGGCTGCTAGTGGTAACTTCTACTTTATTCAAAGTGTTGATGAAGCTTCGGAAGTATTTAGCATTGAATTAGATAGTCTTAGAGCCGTAGTCGGGCAGAATCTCAAAGTCACCTTAGAACTAGCTAATGGTGTAAATCTGGTTGATATTTTAAGTCTGGCTAAAGTCAGCCAAAATCAACAAGGTCAATCGGTAATTACTCTAGGGGAACTCTACGAGGGTGAAGATAAACTTTTAGGGTTAAGCCTAGAAGTCTCGGCGGCTAAAGTTGGTGAATTACCTTTGATGAAACTGCATTACAGTGCCGATGTGGTGCAGAATAATGTCATTCAACGTGTTTCAGGTATAACCGATGTCATCGCTAAAGTCGGTACAGTTGAGGAATCTGCTTTTGCGGCTTCTAGTGATATTCTCCTGGACTTGAGCCGTTTGACTATTGCCAAGGCGAAAGAAACTGCCCTTGATTTAGCGGAACATGGTAAGCATCAAGAAGCAGAAAAAATCTTACGTTCTCTGATTGAGGAATTGCGAAACAAAGGTTTGAATGAGAACTTTGAAATTGCTGAGGAGATAGACCAACTAGAGTATTTTGCTAGCCGCATTGCCCAAAGAACTTTAGGTAATGCAGGACGTAAAGAACTATTAGATCAAACCTATCAGGCGATGAACCGCACCCGTACCGATTTGGTGGGTCGTGGCGTGACTGCGGGTGATGAAATATACGCCATGCCCACCGTCAACGATGTGGGTTCAGGTGTGGAATTACAGTGTGTGCGGGAAGGTGGTAAGCTGCGGGTCAAAGTCCTGTCTGATGGTTATGATACTACCAAAAATGTCCAATTTCCCCGTGCTATTCGTGCAGAGGGAGCGCGCTACGTTGTGCAAGGGGTGGAACTGTCAACTGATGGTAGTTTTTATCGTGTAACTGGTCAAATTAACCGTTTAACTAAACCCGGTGAAGCTGATATTTTCGTTGCACCCAGACAATCAAGGTCTGTGAGTACAGGTAAAGCCTCTAAAGGCCCTGCAAGTGCGGCGGACTTGCCTACCACTGACACTGTAAATGATGGCATTTTGGTGCAGTGTGTCAAAGACGGCAGCAAGTTACGGGCTAGAGTGGTTTCTGATGGGTATGAACCCGATTGGAATATGCGTTTCCCTCGCTCAGTGCGTGAGGAGGGAATGCTGTACGTTGTAGACGAGGTGAAAACTGGCCCTGATGGCAAGTCTTATATTGCCTGTGGGGAAATTAAACGTTTCGTACAGCCGAATACGACTAATTGAGACGTTTTTAGTTAAAAACCATACTATCCCTCTTTTGTCAGAGTAGGAGAATGCAATCACCCAAATGCTTAGAGGGCTTTAATTTCCAAGTTTTGTCTATAAATTTCAGTTTCGTACCGACTTACATCGCCTAACCCAACAGTCATTAGCTTAAATAGTGAGTTAATCATCTTTTTAATTAGTAATAGTTCAGATGTTAATATCACTTCGGTTTTGGTTTTATTCTTACTACCTTTTGGTCTGACGTTAGGGAACCCAACATTGGTTATGGCGTTGGGTTTCGCAAAGCCTCAACCCAACCTACATCTACATCTAATACACGATTTTAGCCTTGCCACGCCACTACGTGTATTTCAGAAATCAAATATGAGTCTTGTATGATTTCTATAGTAATTCGTAATCTTTCATTAAAGATATTAATATCGACAACAAATAACATCTATATTGACCAATCTTGAATAATCAAGCCTGGAATTTTCTCAAAATCTCGACGATTTCTAGTTAAGAGAATACCTTGATGACCTATAACTATCGATGCAATGCGTAAATCTTGAGTGCCAATACGAATACGTTGATTTCTCAAGCTCTGGTATATATCTTGAGATTTTTCGTCATACTGAAGAATATTAAATTCAGACAAAAGCATCACTGTTTCTACTAGCCAATAGTAAGCATGAGATTTTAATTGTCCATTTTTTGCCTCGGCAACTTGAGCTAAACGACCTCTTAACTGTTCCTCAACATTAATTGCAGTTGTTGTTAATTGTATTTTTGCTGCCAGGAGTCTGGATATAATATTAGGGTGATTTCTGCCATAAAGACTTAAGTGATCTGTATCTAAAACGTAATTTGTCATCACTCATCTGTCTTTATATTTGATTCTGCACGGATCATTGCTAGCTTCTCCATAAAATCATCAAATGATGGATCATCAGCAAATATGCCAGCATACTTCATCTGAGTTGTTTCCTGATGAGGATCTGTTTTTGGGTTGACTTCAATAGTCATGAACTTACCTGTAGCTAATTGTGCTTCTAAGACAGATTTAATTTTGGCAATTACTTCTGCTTCTGTATTAGCCTCTGCTATGACATTTGGCATACCAACCACTGAGGCGATAAAGTTATCCTGTTGATTTTGAACAAAAATCTGGTATTGCATAATTAGTTATCTATAAATAAAAATTGCATACAATCACATTATAATTAACAACGATGCCTGTGACGTGTGACGGGTTTCACCTACACACCAACGATTTATATTAATTCTAAAAATTTTGAATTCCTTGAAGAGAGAATGCAGACATTGAGCAGCACATCATCACGGTATATCTTAGCGTTGGATTTAGGTACGACAGGCAACCGCGCTTTTATCTTCAACGCAGATGGTAAGATTGTCGGACAAGCATATAAAGAACTCACACAATATTATCCCCAGCCGGGATGGTTGGAACATGACCCGCAAGAAATTTGGGATGATGCTTGCTGGGTAATTAAAAATGCTATCTCGCACGCTCAAATTACCCCATCGGAAATTGCTGCTATTGGTTTGACTGTACAACGAGAAACTTGTTTACTCTGGGATAAAACCACAGGGAAACCATTACACAAGGCCATTGTTTGGCAAGATAGGCGGACTGCTCCTTTGTGTAATCAATTACAAGAAAAAGGCTATGCTGAAGAAATATACGATCGCACTGGTTTAGTTATCGATGCTTATTTCTCGGCAACTAAGCTCAGATGGCTATTAGACCAGATGAGCGGCGTTGATTTAAGTCATGTCTTGGCAGGTACAATTGATACCTGGATATTGTGGCAATTAACAGGTGGGAAAGTCCACGCCACCGACCACAGCAACGCTAGCCGCACCATGTTAATGAATCTCACAACCTGCGAATGGGATGAGAGATTATTAGAGATTTTCCAAATTCCGACGCAGATATTGCCGCAAATCCAACCCAGCTTAGGCGAATTTGGCGTTACCGATGCTGATTTACTCGGTGCAGCAATTCCCATTACAGCTATTTTAGGTGATCAGCAAGCCGCTTTATTTGGTCACGGCTGCGATCGCCCTGGTTTGATGAAATGTACTTACGGCACTGGTAGCTTTTTGGTGGCTCATACTGGAAAAGAAATTGTGCGATCGCCAAATAAATTAATCTCTACAGTTGCTTGGACACAAACCAATGCCAGTCAAACTTTAAATGTCGGCTATGCCCTAGAAGGCAGTATGTTTACTAGTGGGGCTTGTATTCAATGGTTGCGAGACAGTCTCAAGTTCATTAAAACGGCGGCGGAAACAGAGACAATGGCGACGCAGGTATCAGACAACGGCGGAGTTTATTTTGTCCCAGCGTTTAGTGGATTAGGCGCGCCCTACTGGGATATGACCGCTAGAGGTGCATTCTTAGGCATTACCGCCAGCGTCCAACCCCAGCATTTAGTCAGAGCCGTATTAGAAGCGATCGCCTATCAAGTGGTAGAAGTAGTACAAGCCATTAACACCTCATGTAGTCATCCCATGCAGCGTTTAATAGTTGATGGTGGTGCTTGCGAAAATAATTTCCTGATGCAATTCCAAGCCGATGTATTAGGAATACCAGTAGAACGTCCCACCATGCGCGACACCACCGTCCAAGGTGCAGCCTTTGCCGCCGGTTTAGCCGTAGGATTTTGGGACAGTTACACAGCATTAGTCAACCAACGACAAATTGACCGCATATTTGAACCAAACCCCATCACACATAACTTTGCCACTTGGCAACAAGCCGTCAAACGCACCTTAGATTGGGCATAGGGATAGGGCATAGGGCATAGGGCATTGAAGTCAAATCTCCCTTGTCTACCTTGTCTCCCTTGTCTCCCCAATCCCCAATCCCCAATCCCCAATCCCCAATCCCCAATCCCCAATCCCCAATCCCCAATCCCTAATCCCTAATTCGCCAAATCTACATCCAAAGTGTAGAAACCAACCTTTTCCGGCATTCTGTCGAATCTGCCGATGCGATAACCGCGTGATAGTTCGTTTAAGACTTTGCCTTTAACCTCACGGTAATCTTCATCATTGATGTCTCCATATAAACCTGTGACGACTTCCGCCACACTAAATACTTTTCCTGGATGGTGTCGAAAGAAAACAGTGAGAGCATCAATTAAAAATTGACCTTCATAGGGTTTGAGCATCGGCACAACTTTAGCTTTCGGAACTATTAAAGGTGGCTTCCTCTTACTTTTGCCATTGCGAGAGTAAGTATGAGTGCGATTAGAATTAACCAAAGTTAAATCTATGGTGTAACAACCAGGTTCGTCAGGTATTCCAAACCATACCTTTCTTTCTCTACCTTGGGTGAGGGAAGATTGAACTCTACCTTTAACTACTTTAAAAATATGTGGATCTAACTCACCATAGAGCGATCGCACGATGAAATCTATATGACAGACAGCACCCAAGTGTTCCTGTAGTAACTTTTGAATAGCTTCCATCCGACTCATCGCTTTATACTCAGGTAGCATAGGGAAATCAATTCCCTTAATGCTTTCTGCTGTCACTTGTGGACTAAATGCAGCTTCCGTTTCTCCAAAGGTCGCTGCGTCTTCGTCTTCTTCACTATCAGCGCTGGATTCTACTGAATTCACGGCTACCTGAGAAACTTGATCAGACGAAGACAACAAAGGCTCATCTTGATGATGATTAGATACATCTTGACCGACTTCGAGGGTAGCAACTTGGCTTTTAGTGTCTGTAACCACAGACCATTGAGCTAACAAAGCTTGTACATGATCAAGTTGCGATCGCGCCTGTGTGTACAGAGTTTCATACTCTTCTACAAGACGACTGTAGTAGTCCCTGAGTTCTAATAATGGTGAGATGAAGTCCTGCGGGGGGGGTTCTAAATTTAATTGATTATTCATTGTGTAGTTCTCAATCAACCTAAATCAGTATCACTTTTATAAGACATGGGTCGAGGTTTAGCCTTACGAGATGGCTGTTGAGATTTTTTCGGTGGTTGTGGCGGACGACATCTTTCACAATATAAAGGACGAGGGCCGAAAGTCTCACGTTTTGTAGCTTCGTTGCACTCTTTACAGACAAAATTAAACACGCGAGTGTGAATCAGTCTTTGATGAGCTTTGACTGTATATTCTCTAACATCAATTAACTTACTGGGCATAATCAAAAAAGTGAAGTTGCAATCCTATCAATATAGCTATTCAAGCAAACAAATTGAGATCCGTGTGTGTTTCGTCATCTACTTGATTCTCATCAGCAATCTTGTGCAGAAGGATAGATGTAAAGTAGGCATAGTAGAAACCAGGAGCAATCAATCAGTTGTTTTATTAGCATATAGTTCATTATCGACATTTAGGTACTATTGAATGCCATATTTTTGGCGTATTAAACACCAAAAATTTAGAAATCAGCTAGCTGAAAACTTTCTTCACAAAGATTTATGACAAACTTCCACGATTGTAAACATTGTACTTTTAGTTATCAAGTTTTATGCTCATAGCAAGATGCCAGGGAAGTACCTAAACCATCTAAACCAAAGTTGTCTTGCTACTCTGGGAGTAAGTTTCTTTAGGGGAAAGTTTTAGTGAATTTTGTCCTGTGAAAAGCAGATATAAGTATTTATGCGATTCAGATTTAATTTTTAAACAAAAATTACCACAGCCTACTGTTTCCTATTCCAGCTTGAGACCTTTCCTAACTACACAAATAACTTCAGTAATCAAATCGGATTCCTATATATTAAAGTGCCGAGTAAAACATTTTTACTCAGCACTCAGCACCGGCTAAACGCCGCGCTACCGCTAACAGCACTCACCACTAATTATTTACTTTCAACAAAATCAGCATCAATGACATCATCGCCACCACTTCTTTGTTCACCTGCGGCTTGGGCGTACACAGCACTACCAACTTGCATGAGGGCTTGCTGTAACTCATTGCTTAAAGATTTAATGCGATCGCTATGATCTTGGTTAATAGCCTCGCGTAAATCATTAACTAACCCTTCTACTCGACTCCTATCGCTAGCACTAACCTTATCACCTAAATCTCGTAGTTGTTTTTCTGCTTGATAAACCAAAGAATCGGCTAAATTCTTGGTGTCTATTTGTTCACGGCGTTTGTGGTCTTCGGCGGCGTGGGCTTCTGCATCCCTCACCATCCGTTCCACATCGCGTTTATCCAAAGTAGAAGCCCCAGTAATCGAAATTGACTGCTGTTTATTGGTCGCCCGGTCTTTTGCTGTCACCGAGAGAATCCCATTGGCATCAATATCAAAAGTCACTTCTATTTGCGGTACACCTCTAGGTGCTGGGGGAATACCATCTAAACGGAAATTACCCAAACTCTTGTTATCTTGAGCTAATTCTCTTTCTCCTTGCAACACATGAATTTCTACATTACTTTGTCCATCGGCGGCTGTGGAAAAAGTTTCTGATTTCTTGACAGGAATCGTAGTGTTCCGTTCAATAATCTTCGTCATGACACCGCCAAGAGTTTCTACACCCAAAGATAACGGTGTCACATCCAACAGTAATATGTCTTTGACTTCTCCTGACAATACACCAGCTTGAATGGCTGCACCAACTGCTACCACTTCATCTGGGTTTACGCCTTGACAGGGTTCTTTCCCAGTTATTTGATGAACTAATGCTTGCACCGCCGGAATACGAGTTGAACCACCCACAAGTACAACTTCATCAAGTTGGGTGTGGGAAATTTTCGCATCTTGTAAGGCTTGTTGCACTGGTTTCCGGCAACGGTCAAACAAATCTGCACACATCTCCTCAAATTTCGCCCGTGTCAGGATCATATCTAGATGTTTCGGCCCTGTTTGGGTAGCTGTGACAAAAGGCAGATTAATATTAGTTTGAGTCGCGCTAGAAAGTTCAATTTTGGCTTTTTCGGCTGCTTCTGTTAATCGTTGCAGTGCTTGTTTATCTTTGCGTAAATCTATACCTTCGTTATTTTGAAATTCACTAGCCAGCCAATCAACTATTTTTTTATCAAAGTCGTCACCACCTAAATGGGTGTCACCACTGGTAGATTTAACTTCAAATACACCCTCACCTACCTCTAGAACGGAAACATCAAAAGTACCACCACCCAAGTCAAACACTAAGATAGTTTCGTTTTGCTTCTTATCCAAACCATAGGCGAGAGCGGCGGCGGTGGGTTCGTTAATAATGCGGAGAACTTCTATACCAGCAATCTTCCCAGCGTCTTTAGTAGCCTGCCGTTGGGAGTCGTTAAAGTAAGCCGGAACTGTAATCACGGCTTGAGTCACTTTTTCACCTAAATATTTGCTAGCATCATCTACCAATTTCCGCAGCACTTGAGCAGAAACTTCTTCAGGGGCAAATTGTTTACTAGCTGCGGGACAGTTCAGTTTCACATTGCCATTACTGTCACGCACAACTTGATAAGACACTTCTGTAGACTCGTGGGTAACTTCATCAAATTTACGTCCAATGAAGCGTTTGACAGAATAAAAGGTGTTTTCTGGGTTCATCACTGCTTGCCGTCTGGCAATTTGACCTACCAAACGTTCACCAGTTTTGGTGTATGCAACCACAGAAGGCGTGACACGTTGTCCCTCTGCATTAGCAATAACCGTAGGTTGTCCCCCTTCCATAACAGCAACACAAGAGTTCGTCGTCCCTAAATCAATACCAACTACTTTTGCCATAAGAATTTCCTCTTTTTAGGGGTGTAAGACCAATTCAAAATTCGTCTTGGAAAGTTTGCTCAACGGGGGGAACCCCCGCACGCAACTTTCCGCAAAATTCAAAATTAAGAAATTGAGACTCAGCATCACTTTTAGGGTTTACATATGTATCAAATTCTTTATGAATTGGTGTAGGGGTAATAATAATGATGGATGAGTGCTGAGTATATGTACTAACTCAATACTCAGCACTCAGCACGGGCTAAACGCCCCGCTTCCGCTAACAGCACTCACAACTCATCCAACATTAACTTTCACCACTTTTTGTCTTTCTGATTCTGCTTTTGGTAGCGTTAAGCGTAGGATGCCATTTTTATATTCGGCTTGTACTTTTTCGTTTTGAATTTGACAAGGTAAAGGTATTTCTCTTTGGAATCTGCCGTAACGGAATTCAGAACGGGTAACGCCGCCTTCTTCCGTTGTGGTTTCGGATTTGCGTTCACCGCTAATCACAATTGCATCTGGTGTGGCTTCTACAGTAATATCTTTGGATTCTAAGCCAGGTACTTCTAATTTCAGGTGAATTGCATCTTCTTTTTCTTCGATTTCAGCCGCAGGTATGAATGCAAATCCCATTCTTTCTGCACCGTCTGTTGGCATTAATCTTTCAAACAGACGGTTCATTTGCCGTTGCAATGTGTCGATTTCACGGAATGGTTCTAAGCGTTCAATATCTCTGAAAGGTTCCCAACGAATAAGTGCCATAATATCACCTCTGAAAACGCACTACCTAATATTAGGAAGCCTCATACCAATTCAAAACTCAAAATTCGTCTTGGAAAGTTTGCTCAACGGGGGGAACCCCCGCACGCAACTTTACGCAAAATTCAAAATTAAGAAAGTAAGATTATGGAGTTTGAATTTGGTTGAATTGGTATAATTTTAAGCTTGTTTACTGGATACACAGCAATAGATTTATAGTTCAGTGTTGTGTGTTTTAAAGCTTTTGTTTAAGCTTCCTCACTACCACACTAGATCAGGTAAAATAGCTGGAGGTTCGGTTTAATGAACGTTATAGATAGCAATAACCGTACATTGAAAATTCAAAATTCAAAATTCATAAATCTAACTATTGGCTGATGTACGTTTGCGGTTACAATACATAACTAAAATTATAAATAATCCTAAACCGAATAGATACTTAAACGGGTCGGGAATTATAGGATTAGGGGAGAAAAAGCCTTCAATAATGCCGGCAATTACTAACATCGGCACAATGCCAAATACTAACTGTACTGCTTGATAACCGTAAACTTTTAAAGCATCACCCCGACGATATTGACCTGGAAATAAAATTGCTTTTGCTATTAATAACCCTGCCCCACCAGCAAAGAAGATGGCGGGTAATTCTAAAGCACCGTGGGGAAAGACAAATGCCCAAAAAGGGTAGGCTAGATTGTTTTGACCGACTAAAGTGGCGATCGCACCAATTAATAATCCATTAAATACCATTATGTAGGTCGTGAAAGCCCCGGCTGTAATCCCGCCAGCTACTGCCCCAAAGGACACCTTGATATTGTTAATCATGATGCCGCTAGATGCTAAAGGTTCAACGCCGACAATTGACCCCATCCACAATTCACCTTTATCTCGTACTTGGGAAATTAAGCTTTCTGGCACAATTAAGGACAAAAAAGTCGGGTCTTGCCAAGCGTACCACCAACCCACGATTAAGCCTAAAAAAAACAAAGCTGTCGCTGTGAGCGTATAGGAAAACGTCGTCCGCACAATCGCAGGAAACCCCCAAAGGTAAAAATCCCATACGGCTTGCCATTCCTGTCGTCGAGAACCTTGATAAATTTGGGAATAACCACGGGTTGTTAAAGATTGTAAATTATGAACCAAAACATTACTGACTTGCTGAGTACGGGCGCGTGCTAAATCAGCTGCTACAGAACGGTATAAACTCGCTAATTCTCTGATTTCCGCAGATTTGAGGGATTTTAACCCTTTGCGTTCTAATTGTCTGAGTAAAGCATCTAAACGCTGCCAATTTGATTCTCGCCGTGCAATCCAACGTTGAATATTCATAAATTTTGGGCATATTAGCTTTTAACGTACCTTAAGATAGCCTCAAATTCATACCCGTAATTTTCAGGAAAATTTGATTTTATGGCAGGAAATCTTGGTTCATCTCCTATACAACCATTAGATGTGGGCAATGTTGTCAGTGCCGGAATGCGCTTGTATCGCGCTCACCTTAAGGACTATTATTTACTGGCACTCAAAGCTTATGTGTGGCTGTTTGTTCCTGTTTATGGGTGGGCTAAATTTTATGCTCTCACATCCCTGATTTCCCGTTTAGCTTTTGGTGACTTAGTTAATCAACCAGAAAGCATCTCCTCTGGACAACGTTTTGTGAATTCGCGTTTGTGGCAGTTTTTATTGGCCATGCTGTTACTGTTTCTGATTAGTATAGGAATGGTAATAGGTGTAATTATAGTATTCGGTATATTGGGATTAATAGCTGCACTCATAGTTAATGGCACAGGTTCGCAAAACAATCCTGCCATTTACATATTTTTGGGTTTAATTGCCTTTGTGATCATAATTGTGGCTATAGTAGCAATATTATGGCTCTCAACCAGATTCTACCTAGTCAATTTACCTTTGGCGGTAGAAGACAACGTTGATGGCGCAACAGCAATTAGTCGGAGTTGGGAACTAAGCCAAGGCAACGTTTGGCGCATTTTATTAATTTCCTTTGTGAGTGTCTTAGTCACCACACCAGTGCAGATTGTGGTGCAGATTCTCACCACTATTTTGCAAATTATTTTTACACCCCTAATTCAAGATGGATCTGCTGTATTTAGCCTGATTTATTTTGCGTTGATCATGGCTGTCAGCTTCGGTAGTGGGGCGTTGATTGTGCCATTTATCCACACCACCAAGGCAGTTATTTACTACGATCTGCGGAGTCGCCGAGAAGGGTTAGGCTTAAAACTACGCGATCGCGAAATTTAACCCCAAGCATGAATTGAAATTATGCACCTGTTTAACCGTGTTAAGTACCGCACACCAGAAAGTGTAGAGTTAGAATTTACCCTTGCAGGTATTGGAAATCGTGCTTGGGCTTTATTAATTGACTACTTGGTGTTAGCAGCAATATTGACCGCTTTTTTAATTGTGTGGGCAGTCATTGTTGGTCAACTATCTGATTTTTGGTCGCAAATTTTTGGTTCTGCCGTTGGAGTATGGTTAGTAGCCATTACATTAATTGTCAGTTTTGTCATTTACGCCGGTTATTTTGTTTTTTTTGAAACTCTATGGCGAGGACAAACCCCAGGTAAACAAGCCGCAAAAATTCGTGTGGTTCGTGATGATGGAAGACCCATAGGAATGCCGCAAGCAGCCCTACGCGCACTACTGCGACCATTTGATGAGTTCATGTTTATTGGAGCCTTTTTAATTATATTTACTCGCCAAGAAAAACGTCTTGGCGATTTAGCCGCCGGGACAATTGTAATTCAAGCTGAAGCCGCAACTACATCAGCAACAATTATGATTTCCGAACAAGCTCAAGTTTGGCATCAGGAATTAATGCAGATTGCGGATTTATCGGTATTATTACCTGATGATTTTGCTGTCATTCGAGAATATTTACAGCGACGTAAAGCTATGTCCCCAAAAGCTAGAAGCGCGTTAGCTCTAAAATTATCCCAGCAGGTCAAAGAAATTTTGCATATAGACGAATTACCAGCAGCAATTCACCCCGATATTGTTTTAGAAGCCGTTTACTTGGCGTATCAGAATCGGATTTGAGGCAGGGGTGCAGGGGGCAGGGGTGCAGGGGGCAGGGGGCAGAGGGCAGGGAGACAAGGTAGACAAGGTAGACAAGGTAGACAAGGTAGACAAAATACATAAATCAAGTTTCTTATTTATTCCCCAGTCCCCAGTCCCCAGTCCCCAATCCCCAGTCCCCAGTCCCCAGTCCCCAGTCCCCAGTCCCTAATTAAAACTCTAAACTAGGCCAATGTGATTCCCGATAATAACGGGTCATATCGTCAAATTTTCTCAGTTCTAGTCGACGCACAGAAATTTGTGGAAGGTTAAACATCCACTTTTTATTTAACTCAGTTAGTTCATCAGCAAGTTTTATCCGGTCTAAATCTGGTGAGATATCCCCGAAATAACCCAAGGTGACATGGGCTGTAAAGTGATAGTGTTGTTCAATTCCCAAGGCGATTAATTTGGGATTTTGATAAATGGTGCGGCGAAACATCACAATCTGTTCGTAGCAACTTTCATCTTTGGGTACTAGACATACGCCTATAGCTCTAGGCATTAGGACTATTCCTAACACTTGCCACGCGATCGCCTGACTGACTTGTGTCAGGAGTTCTTGATATTGTTGAAATGTTTCGGTAATACAAGCTTGTAATTGTGATTCAAACTCAGGATTTTTCTCACAAGCATGACGATAGGCACTGTCCCAAATCAAATCTGCTAAAGTTAAGTGGAAACTCTCAGCAGGTAAGGGGACAATCAGATTTTGATTGCTGGGTAATTGTAAAATTTCCTGTTGATACCCTTGTAAAGTAGCGTAGAAATCAGAGTTTTCCGCATCTTCCGCCGCCGGAGGAGTAATCAAAGTATAACCAGGAAAAGGTACTGCTACTCTAGTTCCCTCAGATGGCTGAAATTTATAAGATTCCTGAATATTTTGCACCTGAGATTTATAAGCTTCCGGTAGTGTCAGCCTTGCTACCCGATTCAGATAAGTTTGGTAGTTGTCGTCCAATCTTCTTTGCCTCACGCTCTAACTTGATTGATTTTAGGGAAAATTTGAATTAAATAGTAGGGGGTAGGGGATTGGGGCTAATCAATTCAAAATTCAAAATTCAAAATTCAAAATTCAAAATTAAAGATTCTGTTCCCTGTTCCCTGTTCCCTAATGACTATTGACTAATGCCTATTTACTTTTATTGGGGCGAGGATGATTTTGCGACGGAAAGGGCGGTGGCGACTTTGCGCGATCGCGTCCTCGATTCTATGTGGACTAGTTTTAACTATACTGTTTTCCTCCCAGATCAAAGTGATGCGGTAATTGCGGCTCTTAATCAAGTGATGACTCCGCCTTTCGGGGCTGGGGGACGTTTAGTTTGGTTAGTGAATACTAATCTTTGTCAGCAGTGTCCGGAAAATGTATTGACAGAATTAACGCGGACTTTATCAGTAATCCCTGATAATTCCCATTTATTATTGACTTCCTCGAATAAACCAGATGAACGCCTCAAATCTACAAAGTTACTCAAGCAATACGCTGATTTTCGTGAGTTTCCCTTAATTCCTCCGTGGAAAACAGAGTTAATCATCCAAGCTGTTAATCAAGCGGCGCAAACCGTGGGAGTGAAACTTACGGCTAAGGCGGCGGAAGTTTTAGCGGAAGCTGTAGGCAATGATACACGCCTCCTTTACAACGAAATGGAGAAATTACGTTTGTATGCAGGAGGTAGTAATCAACCAGTAGATATGGATACTGTGACGCTGTTAGTGAGAAATACTACTCAAAATAGTTTGCAACTAGCCGCAGCCATTAGAACAGGTGATACGGTAAAAGCGTTAACTGTTGTTGCTGATTTGGTGAATGCAGCCGAGCCAGAATTACGAATTATCGCTACTTTGGTGGGTCAATTCCGTACTTGGCTATGGGTAAAGTTGATGATGGAAAGTGGTGAACGCAATCCCCAAGCGATCGCTAAAGCGGCTGAAGTCGGTAATCCTAACCGTATCTACTTTTTACAGAAAGAGGTGCAATCTCTATCTTTACGTCAACTCATCTCTTGTTTACCCCTACTGTTAGAGTTGGAGTTTATGTTTAAAAGAGGCTCTGGAGATATCACTGTGCTGCAAACTAAAGTTATAGAACTGTGCCAAGTCTGTCAACGTCATTAATAGGGATTGGGGACTGGGGATTGGGGATTGGGGATTGGGGACTTGTACTGAGCTTGTCGAAGTATTGGGGACACTTCGACAAGACTTCGGCGTGAGCTCAGTCGAACGCTCAGTGCTTCGCTGGGGATTGGGGAATAGCAAATCAAGAATAAAACATTTTAGATCATCTAATGTTAGCGTACCCCTCCGGGGAAGCAAGCTACGCGGTAGCGTCTCGTAGAGAAGCGGGACGTACCTGGAGGGGAAGCAAGCTACGCATAGCGTCTCGGAGAGAAGTCCATTGCGAATTGGTATGACAACCAGCTGCTTCTCTAGGAAATGCTACGCGAACTTGTTTACGCTTGCCTCCTATCTTCTAAAAAAAGTTTGTAGTACGCTCTTGACACTTTTGTATTATTTTGTAGTATAAATGTAGTGCAGCAATCAAGCCTCCCAAACTAAAATCCCACCACTGCCAAATCTTTCATAGGTCGGCTCGCCTATCAGCGTGGGCAACTGTCTGTAAAACAGCCGCTTCTTGCGTTGCAGGTGCGACTCCTGCCCGACCTACCAATAATGGAGAGTAAATCGATCAGGCGATCGGCACTGTTTGCTAAACAGATGGGATTGTATCTGTGTTTCGAGTCCACTGCTCTCCGCCTTTAAGAACTTGGTGTAGCCGAGAGTGGAGGTACCCTTCGGTGAACAAGTCCCTCCGTTCTCGCCTTATCCCCTGGTAGCTCAGTTGGTAGTAGCGTCTGTTTGAAAAACAGAAGGTCGTCAGTTCGATTCTGACCTGGGGGACTGGCATATTGCCCTGTGGTGTAACTGGTAACATCCCTACCTTTGAAGTAGAAGATTCCAGGTTCAAACCCTGGCAGGGCAGCTAAATTATACTCCTGTAGCTCAATTGCAAGAGGCAAAAGCAAGCTACAAATCCCATGAGGAGTACAAATATCGGGATGTAATTCAGTGGTCTAGAAGCTTTGCCCTTGTGACGAAACTGGTAAACGTGCTGGTCTTAGAAACCAGATTTTGTGGGTTCAAATCCCACCAAGGGTACTAAATTGAGTCGTTGACAGAGCAGATATGCAGATGCCTTATTGATAAAATAATTTGACAGGGACAAGTACGCAATAAAAGGCTATGTACTTACTAAAAAATTAACTATGAAAGCTGAAGCAGAAAACTATGAAAGGCTCACTTGTGAAGTAGAAACTACTTTAAAAGTCATTGGCGGACGCTGGAAGGTTTTGATTATTAGAGAACTTCTATCGGGTATGAAACGGTTCGGTGAATTGCAGCGTTCTCTACCTGGAATTACACAAAAAATGCTCACTCAACAATTACGGGAATTAGAAGAGGACGGAATCATACATCGAGAAGTATATGCACAAATCCCCCCAAAGGTAGAATATTCTTTAACACCTTTAGGTTTAAGTTTACAACCAATTCTCTATGCTATGCACGAGTGGGCTGTTAAGCATTTTTATCAAAATAAGGGAATGGGTAATGGGGAATAGGGCATTGGGCATTGGGCATTGGGCATTGGAAATATTAATTAATTTAGTTAGATTTTAGATACTCGATTGCGGCTTCTAGCTTGGAAGGATAACTTTCAGCGAATCTTTCAAACCAAAGTCCTTCAACCGATAGAGGATCTAATTTTGCTAGCCAATCTTGTGCCTGCTTTTTCAAAGCGGCTTTTTGTTTTGCTTTAATTTTTTCTTGTTCAATTCTTTCTTGTTCTAGTTCTTGTTGCTTTTTCAGTTCCTCAGCTTGTGCTTGGGCTTCAATATCAGCTTTAACTTCTTCTAAAATATTATCTATAAAAGAATGTGGTTGATTGGTATCTCCTAAAATATCATCTATAAGAGCATTTGCTGAATTTATAGACAAATTTACAGGTAAATTTATCGGTAAATTTGTCGATGGTTGATCGAAATTGGGTTGTGGTGGTTCTGTCTGTTGTGATTTATCACCATTGTATTCTGCTTTAATTTGCTCCAACAATTTATCAATAGAGTCCATAATTATTAGTCATTAGTTATTAGTCATTAGTCAACAGTCAAAATCTCTTCCCGTAAAACTTTTAACCCCTACACCATTACACCCTTACACCCCTAAACCCTTACTTATTAGTCAGTAATTGCATTTAATAGCACTTCTGACAAGCTCATATCTTCCATATCTTCCATTGTAATGGTGTCACAAATATCAAATTTTGCGCCAGCACTTTGTAATTCATCATCCAAAATTTTAAGGAAGCGAGCTGCTTGGGGGTCTTGACCGACTTGAATGAAGGAAATAGCTAGTTCTTCATCTCTATCCATCCGTCGAGAAGCTTCAATAATGACCCTCATTACTGCTTTGCGATCGTCTGGTTCACCGTCAGTCACAACTAAAATTGTTTCACCATTGGCTTTGGTTTGACCAGATGCTTTACGTTGAAAATAATCATCTGTGGCGTGTTTTAAGACTGCGGCTAAATCAGTTGTTCCCGCAGGATCATTTTCCATAAATATTTGCGCTACTCTAGCAGCAGTAACGTTTTCATATCGCTTAAATCTGCCAGAGAAGACATATAATGTAATGCCATCTGGATCAAATTGTTCGCACTTACTGGCTAAAGCTAAAGTAGATTCTTGAGCTGTGACCCACCTATTTCTACCACCCTTTTGATCGGGAGTAGCCATGCTACCACTTTTGTCAATGATGAGAGTGTAATCGCGATTGTCTAGCATAATCTTTATTTCAACTCATAATTAACAACTAATGACTAATGACTAATGACTAATGACCAAAGACTAATCAGTAATTGCATTCATTAAGACATCTGCAAGACTCATCTCTTCTAAATCATCTAGAGTGATAGTATCGCAAATATCGAATTTAGCCCCTACGCCTTGTAATTGGTCATCTAATGCTTTGAGAAACTTTGTCGCTTGGGGGTCTGAACCGACTTGAATCATGGAAATGGCTAATTCTTCATCACGTTCCATCTGGCGTGTAGCATTAATAATAACTTCAAATACGGCTTTGCGATCGTCCGGTTCGCCATCGGTGATCACTAAGATGGTTTCGCCATTGGGTTTAGTTTTGCCGGCGGCTTTGCGTTGAAAGTAATTATTGGTCGCATCCAGGAGGACACCTGCTAAATTGGTTGTTCCGGCTGGGTCATTTTCGAGAAATATTTGGGAGACTTTAGCGGTGGTAACGCCTTCATAGCGTTTAAATCTACCAGAGAAAACATATACAGTGATGCCATCGGGGTCAAACTGTTCACACTTTCTAGCTAAAGCAATAGTTGATTCTTGGGCGATTTCCCATCTGCTTCTACCACCGGCTTGGTCAGGGGTAGACATACTGCCGCTTTTGTCGATGATTAATGTATAGTCGCGATCGCTCATCATAGTTTTCCTTCAATTTAGTATCCTGTGGTTATAAGTCTAGTCTAGGTGTCTCAGGTAGAGACGAAGACATTAAGCTTTTGTATCAATCTCTAACTTTGGCGCAACATCCAGCCATAAACCGAGATTAATCACTAAGTATCTACAACCACGCCGAAACCCATTCCCAATTCCCAATGCCCAATTCCCCAGTACCTATGACCGATACTGAGCGTAAACGAAGTTAGGGAGAGGGTAGCCCTCACTTTTCCCAAATAAATCTTTGATACAACACGAATGTTTTGAGGTATTATATTCTATTCATGAGTGATTAGGTCGAAGTCATGGAACAAGTATTGACGCTAGTTTGCAAACTCAACCCCTCTCAAAAACAGGCAGAAGAAATTGAACTGGTACTTGCAGCATTTGCTGATGCGTGTAATTACGCCAACCAAAAAGTTAAGCCTCAGATAACCAGCAAGATATCTATTCAGAATATGGACTATAACGAGATTCGTGCTTTGTTTGGGTTAAGTGCAAATTTAGCTGTTCGTGCTTGCGCCAGAGTTGGGGCTAATCGCAAAAGTGCAAAGCTTAAAGATAAGCCAGTTAAGATATTTAAGCCAACATCGGCTGATTATGATGCCAGAATTTTCTCATTTAGAGAAAAAGACTGGACTGTTAGCTTAACCTTAATGAATGGCAGGGAACATATCAAAATTGATGCGGGTAATTACCAAAGAGGTAAGTTAAAAGGCAAAAAACCAACATCAGCACAGTTATGTAAACATCGTGATGGCAAATATTACATCCACATTCAAATTAAGAACGAAGCACCAGAACCAATTAAGTCAAGTAATGTAATTGGTGTTGATTTTGGTCGTCGTGATATTGCTGTAACTAGCAATGGTGATACGTGGGATGGAAAACAAATCAATGATGTTAGAGACAAGTTCTCTAGGGTAAGAACATCTCTCCAGCATATTGCCACGAAAGGCACAAGGTCTACTCGCCGCAGGGCAAGGCAGATTTTGCAACGGTTGTCGGGCCAGGAGAGACGATTTCAACAATGGCTAAACCACAACATTAGCAAGTCTATAATTCAGGACGCGTTAAAAAATAATGCAGTAGTAGCAATTGAAGACTTAACAGGTATTCGTGAAAGAACTAATCAAAAACCAAGAAATAAAACAGAACGTAGACGTTCTAACTCTTGGTCTTTCTATCAGTTAAGGTCTTTTTTGGAATACAAAGGCATCCAATTCGGAGTAAAAGTAACTGCTGTTCCTCCAGCTTGGACAAGCCAAACTTGCCATCAATGTCTACATATTGGACTGCGTTCTGACAAGCTTTTCAAATGTACTAATGAGGCTTGTTCTTGGAGTGGTGATGCTGATTTTAATGGAGCAAAAAATATCGCTGCTATTGGGGTGAATCTTGTAAACTCGCCCAGAGGCTCGAACTGTTTGTGTTGTAATCTCAGCAAAGACAGTTCAGGGCTACTAAAAGCCCACACTGACCCGAAGCGGGTACAGTGTGAGTAGTTTACAGCGAAGGGTTTGGAAATGTTTACCTCGTCAGAGACTCCTATTATTGGGACAATTGTATTGGTGGCTTTTGCCATTTTAGGTTGGGGCTTTTATCGCGCCAGACCTTTTGGAAAACTGGGAATCTTGGCCTGGTTGCAGTCGGTGGTGTTAATGACTCCCTGGCTGTTATTCTTCGGTTTGTTTGCAGCCGGAATTTACATCAACATAGTCGGAATTTTATTCTTGGTGGTCGGTTCGGCTGGATTGTACATCTACTTAGGTAGACAATTACGTGCTGCTGGTCAAGATGCTATCCTCAAGCAACGCGCCACAGAAAGACTAACGGCGGCAGAATCCTCCTCTGCAACAGAAAATCCTCCACAACCAGCAGCAGTGGTAGTGGAAATCATGCCAATTCCAGAAGAAGACTTGAGTGTGATTAGAAGTATTTTTGGCATTGATACATTTTTTGCTACAGAAACGATCGCCTACCAAGAAGGTGCTATCTTCAAAGGGAATCTGCGCGGCGAACCCCAAGAAGTTCACACCCGTTTAACTGCGAGTTTAAAAGACAGGCTGGGTGATAAATATCGTTTGTTCTTAGTAGAAAACAACGATGGTAAACCTGTAGTGATTGTTCTCCCTAGCAGCAATGACCCACGTCCTGCCATGTTAGCGCAAAAGGTCTTTGCTGCTATTTTGGGAATCGCCACTGTTGGCACTAGCCTAGAAACAGGCGGATTATTGCTCAATTTTGATTTCTTGGCGCATCCAGAAAGGTTACAAGAGACTTTACCCATCGGTTTAGGCATATTTGCCATTTTAATCGCCCATGAAATTGGGCATTGGTTACTGGCGCGTCGTTATCAAGTGCGTCTTAGCTGGCCTTTCTTCTTACCTGCGGTGCAAATCGGCTCTTTTGGGGCAATTACACGCTTTGAGTCTTTGTTACCTAATCGCACAGCTTTATTCGACATTGCCGTAGCCGGGCCGATCGCTGGTGGTATTGTATCTTTACTGATGTTAATTGCCGGTTTGTTGCTGTCTCATCCTGGCAGTTTATTTCAGTTACCCAATCAATTTTTCCAAGGTTCAATTTTAGTCGGTAGCCTAGCAAGAGTGGTTTTAGGTTCAGCTTTGCAATCACCCTTAGTCAATATTCACCCCCTCGTAGTGATTGGTTGGTTAGGTTTGGTCATCACTGCTTTAAACTTAATGCCAGCCGGACAATTAGACGGAGGACGCATTGTCCAAGCCATTTACGGACGCAAAACCGCCAATCGAGCCACCATCGCTACTTTAATTGTCTTAGGTTTGGTAGGCTTGGCTAATCCTCTAGCATTGTATTGGCTCATCGTAATTGTCTTCCTACAACGAGACTTAGAACGCCCCAGTTTAAACGAAGTGAGCGAACCCGACGACGCTAGAGCCGCAATTGGTTTATTAGTATTGTTCTTAATGATTACCACCCTTTTACCCTTAACTCCTGGTTTAGCAGGTAAGTTAGGAATTGGGTAATAGGGCATGGGGCATGGGGCATTGGGCATGGGGCATTGGGCATTGGGCATTGAGGTAAAATCTACCTTGTCCACCTTGTCCACCTTGTCCACCTTGTCGCCCAGTCCCCAGTCCCCAGTCCCCAGTCCCCAGTCCCCAGCCCCCAGTCCCCAATTTACGCTTTCCACCCTGTCAACAAGTTAGGATACTTAGCTGGTTTGGGGAAGATTTTTTGTAAGGCTGTCTGACGTTCTAGGGGTTGTTCTTTCGCTAAGTTCCACAGGGTTTCATAGAAGAAGAAGGAAACTCCGGCAAAATTGCGATCGCGTGTTTTTTGGACTTGGGTTTGTATTTGCTGCATGGTAATGGGTTTATTTTTTAAGCCGGTTAAAATCCCCACACTCACAGGTATATGTTTTTGGGCGGCTTTGACTTCTGGATACTCTAATTCTTTGACGAAGACGTTGAGATCATCACGGTAAATCTGCAATACCAATTCTTCAATTAGTCCCATCCGTTCCCATTTTTGCCAGTCTGCAAGGAAAAATTCGTAAGAAAAACGCTGTGGGTTGGGTGCGACGGAAACTAAACAATCTTTTTTCGCGGCTTTGATGGCTGTAAATACTCGCTTCATGAAATCGGTGATTTTGCTGGCTCGCCAACGCACCCACTCTGGATCTTTGGGATTCTGAGAAGGGGCTTGCCCACGATGTTCTTTTTTGTATAAAGCTACGGTGTAGGCATCATAGCCGAGTTCTGAAGGTAAGCCAAAATGGTCGTCAAATTGAATACCATCGATATCATAGTTTCTGACGATTTCGACGATTAAATCTTGGATAAATTGCTGCACATCAGGGCGAAAGGGACTTAACCACACCCTGTCATGTGTACCTTCTTTGACAATGCGTGTACCATCACTGCGATTGGTGAGCCATTGGGGACGATTTTTGGCTAAGAGGGAATCAGCAGGAGCCATAAAACCGAATTCAAACCAGGGAATGACGGTTAAACCTTGCTTATGTCCTTCAGAGACGATTTCTTTGAGGATATCTCGCCCTTGTAATCCTGGGGTGGGGTCAAGGGAACGGCCAATCACCTGGGCTGCAACCCGACTAGGATATAGAGTGTATCCCCAATTCCACACGGCTGGGTAGACGGTGTTAAAGTTCAGTTCATCTAATTTTTGCACAGCTTGACGCAGGCGATCGCGCTCAAACAGCACATCACTATCAATATTTGTTAGCCACACCCCTCTCAATTCTATAGCTGATGATGAGTTAGGACTGATTTGGGCGTTTAAAGGTAACGATAAAATTACTGTAGCCACCGCAGTTAAAAACCACATCACTGCTAAAAATACGGGCTTATTTCTTTGGGTAAAATTATGTAACAAAAACCTCATACACCACTTTCTAAGTATTCCATAAAATTTTACATGAGCAGGGAATAACTTAAATTAGATGGACGCGTTCAATAGCTAAAAGTTGCTCTGGCGAAGATTTATAGACAAGGGTAATATTCTGGGGATGGAGGAATCAAGAGAAATCTTTATCTTGTTTTTACATTGTTATTTAAAGATTTCATATCGCTGATCTGTTAATACCGATACATCCTCTACATATTTGTTTCGACAATGTGAATAATACAACTTATACTTGACTATTAATGTATATTTATGATTATGCTATGTATTAATGAATAAATCTCCATTTACCTACTGAGTGATACTTAAACATTAAATAGCTTGTAAGTAGTAATTTCACGGTTATGCTGACAGCTTTTCACCTAAAATCCCAAATTTAGTAATGAAAACCTTGATTAATTCACCAGATCATCTTGCACAAACAACAGCAGCCACTCAGAGATTAGAGAGGGCAATTATGCTTGCTGCGGGTGATTTTGCGTTGATATTAGCTTGTTGTAACTCGCCTCAAAAGCAACAGCAGATTTTAAATTTATTAACTCCGTCTTCAGCACTAAACATACAAGAGATTGTGCTGCAAGCAACTGATGAAACGCTATACACAACCATTCAAGATCAAATTGGCAATCTTCACCCAGAAGTATTGATGATTACGGGTTTAGAATCTGTAGTGGCTATTAACCAACTCATTGCTAGTACCAACATCATGCGGGATGAGTTTCGTAAATCTTTTCATTTTCCCGTGGTGTTATGGCTCAATGATGAAATCCTCAATAAATTAGTGTGGTTAGCACCTGATTTAAAAAATTGGTCAGCCAACACTATTCGTTTTGATTTCCCCCAGCACCAGCTAATTGATAATCCTATTCTTATTGCTTGATAGTCAATAGTCATTAGTCAATAGTCATTAGTCATTAGTCAATAGTCAATAGTCATTAGTTTTTCTTCCTTGTCTCCCTTGTCTCCCTTGTCTCCCCCTGCCTCCTGCCCCCTGCCCCCTGCCTCACAAGGGTATTTCTTAACGCTGTCTTCTTTCCATCAGTAATTGAGGTTCGACATTTTCTATATTTGGTATTGCTTTTAATTGTGTAATGCCTTGCAAAGCATCGCTGATTTTACCTGATTTAGCAGTTAACCAAGCTGCATGAGGTGCGTAAGCTAAAATTTGAGTAATTTCATAACCTGATTGCTGAATAGCTGCTTGCTGTGACTCAACGGCAATATTTTCTGGAAAGCGAATAAAAACTAAACCTGTGGGGACGGCTAGTAAACCCCCTGGTAAGGTATAAACGGGACTGAGTGTATCTGTAATGGTTGATTGTGGTTCACCTGCGAAGACGGCAATTTTACCTTCATTCAACAATAAAATTGCTGTGGAATTGGCTGTGTTTGGCTGTTTGTAGTGTATGGCATAATATCCAGGCTGTTGGCTAAATAAACTCACTGCATCTTTGCCAACAGCAATTTGTTGGGGATATTCACTAAAGTAGTCGGATGAAAATCTCACTTCAGCAATTAGGGGTAGAGAATAAGCCTGGAGAAAAAATTCGATCATCTTGCTTCAATTCTACTAACAGGGAACAGGGACTGTTTGTGTAGACAGCAGAAAGTGGACTGAAGTTACTGTAGACTTACATTTTGTAACTTTTTTGGGCGATATTCTGGAAAAATCGGGGGCTAGTTTGTATTTAGTGGTTAATACTAAATGCTTTCTAAGCTGCGGCTTGCGGGTGATGCTTTTCGGATATCACACGCTAGCCAGAGGCTTAGATTTAACTAAATCTCAGGAGATGAATTTATGGTTCAGGTTCGCTATGGCGGACAGAATGGTGAACAGTATGAACTGGTCATCAGTGATGATCATATTGTAGTTCGTACTCAAAACCGCAGTGTGCTTGTAGGCGATCGCCCGTTTGAAGTAGCATCTGTATCGCCGGAAGCCCGTAGTATCCTCAATCAGTTTGACTTAGTAACGCGATTCCGGCAAGCAGGGGTAGAAGTTTTGCAATTAAAAGCACCACATCAAGACGGTGCTTTACGTGACCAAGCCAAGGAAATTTTAAATCAAGAACCGGAAATTCAATTTGCCGGACGGGTATTGATTGACCCGCAGTCGCGACAACCAGTAGTCTACACGGAAAACCTCTTTGTCAAGTTTGATGATGAAGAAGAAGCTAGCACCTGTGAGGCAGTTTTAGGACGTTACAATTTGACGATTAAACGTCAACTAGAATATGCCCGTAATGCTTATTTTGTCAGTGCGCCAGCCAATACGGGTTTAGCGATATTTGACCTAGCTGAAACACTACTCAACGAAGAAACAGTAGAACTTTGTCATCCTGAGTTAGTCAGAGAATTTCGTCAACGTCAAGCTTTCCCGCAGCAATGGCATCTCAAAGAAACCACGATTAATGGTAAGAATATCAATGCTCATGCCTATGTGGAAGCTGCTTGGAAATTCAGTGAAGGTGCAGGCACAACTATTGCCATTATTGATGATGGTGTAGATATTGACCATGAGGAATTTCGTTCCTCTGGTAAGATTGTCGCCCCCAGGGATGTAACACGCAGAAACAACAACCCCAGGCCAGGTAACTCAGACAATCACGGGACAGCTTGTGCAGGGGTAGCCTGTGGAGATGGGAACTTTGGTGCGTCGGGTGTGGCACCAAAAGCCAAATTAATGCCAATTCGCTTTGTATCAGCCTTGGGTTCCGTAGATGAGGCTGATGCTTTCGTCTGGGCGGCGCAAAATGGTGCAGATGTAATTTCCTGTAGTTGGGGGCCACCGGATGGGATTTGGTGGGAACCCACCGATCCCGGCCACCTGCAAAAAGTTCCTCTCCCAGACTCTACACGGTTAGCGATGGAATACGCCTTCACAAAAGGACGTAATGGCAAAGGCTGTGTAATTTTATTTGCGGCGGGAAATGGTAATGAGAGTGTTGATAATGACGGTTACGCTAGCTACCCCAAGGTAATTGCGGTGGCAGCTTGTAATGACTTTAACAGAAGAAGTGCTTTCAGCGATTTTGGAAAAGCCGTCTGGTGTGCTTTCCCCAGCAATAACGGCTACAGTTCCCAAACTCCCGGCATTTGGACAACAGATCGCACCGGACGATCTGGTTACAATAATGGCACTGTTAGCCAGGGCGACCAAGCAGGCAACTATACCAATAGTTTTGGTGGTACTTCTAGTGCTTGTCCTGGGGTAGCTGGAGTTGCGGCTTTGATTCTTTCCCGAAACCCGAATTTACGTTGGGATGAAGTCAAAGATATCATTAAACGTTCTTGCGATCGCATTGATGAAACCGGCGGGAATTATGATGCTGATGGACGCAGCCCTTTTTACGGTTACGGTCGCGTCAATGCCCTGAAAGCTGTAGAATTAGCTTCCCCACCCCAAATCGACCCAGTGGGAATTTTCACAGCCGTGCAGGATGTTCCCATTCAAGATTTGCAGACATCTACACTCAGTTTAGCGATCGCTAACACCAACTCCATTAAATCTATCAAAGTCACGGTAGACATTGAGCATACATACATAGGAGATTTAATTGTTACCCTCATCCCACCCACAGAAACAGGAGTATTACCGATAATTCTGCATAATCGCCTGGGTGGTGCAGCAGATAACATCAAAACAACCTATGACGAAATCAACGTCCCCGAACTAGCAGCACTCAAGGGCAAAATTCCCCAAGGTAACTGGACTTTAGAAGTAGCAGACAAAGCCCAAGCCGACACCGGTCAAATTCGCAGTTTAACCATTGAAATTGGCTTTTGAGAAAAGCATAGAAGAGGAATTGGGGCAGGGAGCAGGGAGAAATGGGGAATTCTTCTCCCCCCTGCACCCTGCACCCTGCCCCCCTGCCTTCTCCCCCAATCCCTAAAACACAAAGTTATCAGGATTAGCCATCGCTGCTGGGGTGACGTTTTCCAATACTAGGAATGGACTGAGAACACCACGTCCGGGAAGTCCGCCGTTATCTACTTGCAGGAAAGTGGTGTTAGGAGTGCTACCTTGGACTAGACGCACATAACCATCTGCGATCGCATTAGTTCCCTGATAACCACCACGGATGATGCTATCTAGTAATTGTGTCAGCACAATCTTGTCTTTACCTACTTCAAAATCGGTGATGGTATGACCCATTTGTCGGAGGCTGGTGTAAACTAACTCGTCGTAACCTCCGCCTGTAGTAATAGTTTTGCGACCAATACCACCAACAATTCGGTCATTGGCATCAGTTCCAATGATGGGGTCACGTTTACCGTTACCGTTGATGTTATTGAAATCGTTATCAAAGATGGTGACGGTTGCAGAGGCGTTAGCACCTAAATCATAATTACTGCCATCAGTGATATTGAGAATTAGGGTTTCTGTTGTTTCCACTAAAGCATCATCAACAGGGGTAATGGCAATATCAACGTAGGTTTGTCCGGCGGCGATGGTGGCTGTGCCTGTGAGGTTGTTGTAATCACTACCATTGCTAGCAGTACCTTCTACAGTGTATTCCACTGTCAGCGATTGGCTGGTATTACCTACACGCGAGATGCGGAAAACTCCTGGTGTCGAATTACCTTCAGTAACGGTTGCTGAAGTAGCAGTGGTACTAATTACAGGGGTGGGTATATTGAGGGGTTGGTCTAGTTCCAGAATGATGAATTCGTTATTATCAATCCCTGGTGGACGACCGATAGAGAAGGGATAGTTATTATCGTTAGCCAGGAGTATGGTTTTTTCATCCAGCACCACTACAGACTCGATAGTTTGGAAGGGAAAGGTAAATTTGGTGTTACCATCGCCGTTTAAATCATTGGGGTCGGCAATATTGAGTAAATCACCAATTTCTTCCTTGCTGACAAAACCATTCGCGTCTTTCTTCGAGAAGTCAACTTTGAATAACTTCTTAAATTGTGCCGTCGCACCTTGACCGTTATCACGCTCAATGACTAGAAACTCATTCTCGTTGATAACGGTAATATCCCCAATGGCGTGGCTGGGGTTTTCTAGGTAGTAGTAGCCGACTAAACCTTGATATTGCTTGGATGCAACGTCAAATTCGTAAATCCGCAAGGAATTAGCAGGATCACCAGTCACCGTTCCTTCCAACATGGGATATAGGGTTTGTTTATCTAAGCTGATAGCCATCCCTTCAAAGCCACGGGAGCGAGACAGGTTAGGATTAGAGGGTTCAGTGAGGAAATCGGGGTGATCAGGCGATCGCACAAAATCACCTGCTAACAAATCACGGATGCGATCGCCTGTACCTGGAAAGTCTGTGAAGTAGCCATCAACACCCAACTGAATGAAATCTCTGTACTCGGCTTCGGGGTTGTTGTTGTAGTCTGCTGCTAAATAACGGCCTTCATTACGGAAGGTGTAAGCATGGACAAATAAGCCTGCTGCGTGTGCATCTTGAATCAAGGTTGTAGGTGCAGTCAGGGTTTTATCTGCGTCGTTAACTGTACCATCCCCGTTAACATCATCTGCTTTATCATCACCATTAGCATCAACACCCTTGACGGATCTAATCATCCGCTTCCAAGGGCCAATCCCATCGGCGTAGGTAGCAATTTCCGCTAAACCTACGGCTGACCGTAAATCGCCGTAGGTGCGGGTATCACCACTAACTACAAAATCATAAGGGCGAACCTCTTGCAATGAACCATCTAAATTAACATCAGATGCGTCCAATAACTGCACTAAAGGTATGTCAACCCCAGCCGCAGGCATAATGACATTATTCAAGGCTTTGAGATTACCCACCTCAAAGGATTGGATAAATATCCGGGATGGGTCAGTGAAATTATTAGCTACCAGAGTATCAATTAATGTCTGGCTGATGTCGTAGCCTTGCTGTAAAAAGTAGGTCGGGTGTTTAGTTTCGGGATAGATGCCGATTTTTTTACCTGTATCAGCTTCTACCTGTTTTACCAACGCGATAATTTCATCGAGAGTTGGAATTTCATACAAATCGTTAAAAGATTGGTCACGGAAACTTGGCTGAATTCTGGCGCGCAGAGTCTTGATTTCCGCTAGGGTGAAGTCTTCTGCAAAGAAACCTTCTTCCGCAAACCCATCGACAACTTTTGTTTTGCGGCGGTCTGCAAACTGTGGTAAGTCTGCAACGTTGGTAGTGTTAATTAAATTCGGTTCGTGACGGGCGATTAATACGCCATCTTTGGTGGTCACTATGTCGGGTTCGATGAAATCCGCACCGCGTTCAATTGCTAACTTGTAGGATTCTAAGGTATGTTCTGGGCGTTCACCGCTTGCGCCTCGGTGTCCAATTACTAACGGTGCTTCGCCAGTCAGAGTCTTGAGATTGGTAATGTTGGGTGTGGGGATGGGTGCATCTAATAATTTACCTGTAGCATCGAAGTGCAGTAGGTAGGGGCCAAACTCATCACCAACCCAGAGTGTACCATCGGCGGCGATCGTTAATGATTCAATATCGAAGTCTGCACCAGTGAGGAGACGATCGCTAGTATTTTCATTAACAATCTGGAAGGGTATTTTCTGATCTGGGTCAGATAGTTGAATGAAACTTAAGACATTGACGGATTTGTCACCGTTTTCTGTACCTTGGAAACTGGGGTCTAAGCGATGAATCCGCAGCAGGTAATCTGCACTATTGGCTTTACTCCCAAAACCATTGTCAGATAAGAACCAGTAGGAATTATCATCAGCTACTTGGACTGCGCTAAAGCCTTGGATGGGTTGGCTAGCAAATGGAATAGGTCTACCGTTGGTATTACCTGTGATGAAATTACCGGATGGTGGCCCTTCTGCAAAGCTATCAGCAGGAAGGACAGCAAAACCTTTGAGTGTTAATTTTGGGGGAATCATGGCTTGAGGATTACGGGGATTGTAACTTTCGGTGTCAATAATTAAGGAGTTGGTAAAGGCTTGGGCGATATTTTCCCAAGGAACAAATTTAAAGTTGGTGTTGACGTTTTCGAGTTCGCCGTCATCTTCTACCAGTCTTGCGGGGTCGTTAGAACCGTCTTGAGTGACGAATAAACCATAGGGGAAATTCGGCCCTAGTGGGACGTTGACCACATCTGCACCGTCAGATTCTTGTACGCTGTCAATTGAGCCATTATTTCCGACAGCGAACCTACCCAAATATTCGTTATCACCGCCACGGTTGTAGACTGCAAAAGTATTGTCACCTTGACTAGATACCAGCAAGTAACCTTGACCATTCTGTCCGTAGTAAATAGTCAAGCCTTCCACATCGTCGGTGAGGTAAGAACCGCCCAAATCTTTGACTTTATCGATGAGTTTACCGGTATTGCGGCCGTTGGGTTCAGCGTCAAATTTCCAAATCCCCACATTTTCTTGACCGATGTAGAGATAACCCATTTCCTGGTCAGCAACCATTCCCTCGGTTTGGGGGTCAATTCCTGACTCGGTGGGGATGGTGAACTCTCGCACTAGTTCCGCGCCAATTTTACCGTTACCTTGGTCGATGAGTTTAAATTGGGCGACATCGCCAGTTTCCCGACGGTTGACAAAGGCGTAGTAATCGTTAGTTACAGGACTGCGATATAAAGCTACACCGTAAGCACTGCGTTCATCTGAAGAGTAGGGAGGCTCAAAAGGCGCGCCTTGGAAGAGAGTCCCAATACTGCTATCGGTGATGTCTTCGAGATATTCGCCAGGGGTGCTGGGGTTGGGGTTAATTTTAAAGATTACCAGCTTGTCGTTATTGCGATCGCTCGCTACGGCGATATCGATAGATTCACCACCCAAGTTAAACCCATACTGCAAATCTATGTTGTTGTAGCGGATATCCCCAGGGTTAAAGGTTTGCAGGAGATTTCCCGACAAGTCATAAACCCGCAAACCTGCGTTTTTCACCACGGTTAACACTAGACTGGCTGAGGGGTCGTTAGCATTAACGTAAATTGCAGGGTCATCAGCATCCGCGTTCTGGTCAACTTCTGGGATACTGCCATCATCATCATCAAATAAGTCGGGGCGAGTTTCTACAGTCGGGGTAACTGTGGGAATTACCTCTGCACTCAAGGTAAGAATTTGGGTAAATTGAGTTGAGTTAAAGTTGTTATCACTCACCAACACAATTGATTGACGACCATCAGCTAATTTGGGGCCGAAAGTAATCCCTTCGATGTTATCTGTACCTGTCGGTAAATCAAGGTCGTTCAAATTCAACACCAAACGCTTGCTAGCGGGTCTCAGGGCTGTTAATTCTGCTTCTGTGAGATTAGCTAAAGAGTCAAGAGTGCTGATATCCGTCGCCCCTTGCAAAGATACCTCATAGATTTTGATGGTATTACCGACACCTTGAGCAAAGGAACGTTCTACAGCCAAAAGCGTACCGCGATTATCAATGGCTAATAAATCTACTAAACCGTTATCTGCAAATCCTGTGGAGGGGTTAGGAACATCTGCGATCGCATCTGTAATATAGAGATATTCTTTTTCTGGTTGACCACTGACTAAGTTATATTGCAGAATGCGAGAACGGCTACCACTAGCTAGAGAAGCCCTCGCACCATCTTGAAATAGAGCGTTTTCGGTGGCTGTGTATAAGGTTTTCTGGTCTGGGGAGATGGTGAGACTTTCAAAAGCTAGGTTATTTCTTACCCCTAATGTCTGCGTATCACCTGTATTGACAATCCCATCACTGTTAGTATCTTGGACGACTGGTAAAAACTTCACAGGTACGGATAATGAGCGTAATTCCTGACCTGTCGTTAAGTCAAATTCTTTAATCCAGGGGTTACTCACACGACCAGCATTAGGATTTGCTTCCCCTTCAGAGGAGATAAATACAGTCCCATTTTTCGTTAAGGCGATTCCTTCAGGGTCGAGGCTATTTAAGGGGAAGGTATTACCGTTAATGTCTTTAAGAGTGGTGACATTGGTAAACTCAATTTCACCGTCGTTAGTAAAAGTATAAAAACGGGCTGGGGCAATTTGCGAGCGATCGTCTGAAATTGCATAATAAACATTATTGACCGCATCGTAAGTAACACCAGACAAACCACCTACCTGAGTTGGTACACCATTAACTATCCCAGCCGTACCTGCGGGAATAAAACCTGTAGGAAAGGTTGCTTGTTCTACAAACTCCGCTTCAGGGACAGTGTTACCTGCTGGTGTCGCGCCTAATTCTACATCCACATACACCAAACGGTGGTCAGAACTGGGAAAGGGGAAAGTACCTACAGGTGCAAATGTTGGGTCGCTATTCAAAGGCCAAAACACCCCTGAGTTGCTAATCTGCAAATCTGTAGAGGGTAGAACATAATCTGCGCGCAAGTTACCAGGACTCCCATCAGGAAAATCAGCTGTGTCAAAATACGGATTTCCTTGATGATTTGCATTTGCACCACCTTGTAAAGCCGCTTGCTGGGGTGCGCCGAGACTAGTGGGAATGGAATTAGTATTGATATTGGGATTTTGCAACAGTTGGAGAACGGCGTTATCGTAGCTGTCCCCGTCGTAAGGGTCAGCATTTTGATCACCCATAATCACAAAACTTGAACCAGCCGCTAAACCGCCTGTATTCCCCGCATCATCGTAAATATAATTACCTTGACCTGGAGTTATATAATCTGCCCAAAAGCGAATTTCATCGTGGTTGCGCTTACCGTTGCGGTCTTCTGTAGTATCGAAAACTGGGGGTGTGGGATGACTCACCAATACATGAATTGTTTCACCATTCACCTGAATCGGTACGTCCCAATGACTCTTAGAAGAAAGACGAAGTATATTAATTTCTTCTGGTGAATAGAAGCCGTTGAGATTTTCGTTTACGGCAGTATTAGGATTATCTACAGTCGGGTCATTAGTTAACAGATTTCCTGGCATATCCTTCCACAAAAAATTTTGGAAGGTGCGTATATTTGCAGTATCAATGGGATATTTTGATAACAGCAGCATTCCAAACTGTCCGGGGAAATTGCCAAAACCAAAGGCATCATTTCCACCACCAACTGAGCCACTATTATCTAAGTCAAAGCCTGAAGCGATTCCTGTATTAGAAGGTGCAATATAAACGTAGGGATACTCAACTGGAGTTGCACCGTTTTGACTGACGCTGAGATAATTCTGCTGAAATAATTGGGCTGGTTGTAAAGGATTTGCTGCTACATAGTCGAATTCATTAATCAACAGCACATCTGGATTATTGCGCTGAATAATTTCCGCTACAGCCTTGGCTTGAGCATTATTAGGAGTAGATAAATCACTCACTAACTGACCTTCAGCATTACGGTTGAGAGACGCATTAAATTGAGAAAAGCGAATTGTTGGGTTAGTCATAGTATCAATAATTGCCAAATTTAGGAAGATTTACGACAGCGTTTAATTTTTCATCTAGGGCTTGATTTGACAGAATTCATGATGAGTACAGGAACGTGAGATATCTGCATTAATTCATGGGATGGCGAAGAATCTGGGCTACTAACGACAGCACAAATACCACCTCTAACATCCGAAGTGAAGAGGGTTTGAAGTGTAAGTGTCATGCTTTTAGGTAATTAAAGGTGTATGTTTACATAAAAGGCGATCGCTCAACCCTCACAGAAAATTAAGGCGATCGCCAAAAAACAGCGATATACCTTAATTCAGTATTTATTCGGATTGCTAAATTTCAACCTATCCCAACTAGATTAAGAAATTGCTAGCAAATGGTTAAAGTTATTCATTTGTAAATAGTCCCGACGCGCTCATTTTTTCGCCAGACTTTAGCCGATATCATGAAGGGAAGCGACTGTCAAAGGAAATATCAGTCATGTTTGCTCTCGTTTCCCCAGAAAAAACTCAATTACCTCCTGGTTCTGTGGTGCGCTTACCTGCGACTTGGGAAGAATATCAGCGTTTGTGTGAACAACGGGGAGATGGTTCAATCCCGCGCCTCAAATATCGCAATGGAGAAGTATTGCTGATGTCGCCATTACCAGTGCATGGCCGAGATGCTAATCTACTAGCTGATATTGTTAAAACACTTTTAGACCACGGTGGACAAGAATATGATGCGTTTACCCCTGTCACTATGAGCTTACCCCAAGAAAGCGGAATTGAGCCAGATTATTGCTTTTATATTGACAACTGGGAAGCGGTATCAGGTAAAAAACGCATTGACTGGGGACAAGATCCACCACCCGATTTAGTGATTGAAATTGATGTCACCAGTTATTCTGATATACAGGATTATCTTCCTTTTAAAGTTCCTGAAGTTTGGTTTTTCAAAAAACAGCAACTATTAATTTATCAATTACAAGGTACAGAATATCAATTGCAAACTTACAGCCGCTATTTTCCCGATTTTGACTTAGAGAGTGTGATTGCTCGTTGTGTACAGATGGCTTATGAACGTAACACCAGCGCAGCTATCCGCGATTTGAAACAACATTTAGGCAAAAATTAAAAAGTCATGAAAAAATGCTTTCAATACATAGTTTCATGACTATTTTTATCTGATGTGAACAGTCTTCACCTATCAATAGTTGCTTTTTCTTTTGCCTTTTGACTTTTTACCTTTACCCTGTTTTATCCTTAACGGAATTTGTTGGGATTTAAGCGAACGCCTGTTTGAGATGGACGACGAATGGCTACGCCGTTTCTTAGGTTTGTACCTGTTCCGCCGTCTTTCACATCGAGGTAAGGTTTGAGATTAATTCCACTTCTTAAGGAAGTGACTTGATTTCCGCTACCTAGTAAGGTACGACCTATATTATATAGTTCATCTCCACCACGACTAGTATAGGTGTTAACTGCTGTGGTTTGTTGACCGCTATCAGCAGAAGTGAGGTTTTGGAAAATACTATTGCGGACTGTGTAGGGGTCTTTGTTGCGAGGTACTGTTAGCACAATTCGACATCTAGAATTGGCTTCGGTGGTGACACAAACGATATTTTCGTTATTTTCCCTACTAATCTGGAGTTCTTGCAGTCCATCTGGGCGGTATGATTCTAGGCGGGTAGCAATAGTTTGACAACGTGCTTGGGGATTCCAACCACCCCCTAAAGTACCAGGCGCAGCCCAAGGAAAGTATTGTCCTGGTTGACTTTCTGGCTGGTACATGACGGTGTATTGACCGTTATATTGTTGGCAGAAAAATCTTGCGCCACCGACAGCATTAGGTGTATTGGTGGCGGTGGTATCTGTGGGATAAGGAGTGTTTGTATTAGGGGTGGTTGTGGGTGTGGATGAACCTGAAGGTACAGTTGGTACGGTTACATCACTAGATGTATCATACTGAGCTAATGCCACACCGTTACCTAACAACAAAGACAAACCCAAACCACCCAAACAGGCTAACTTCCAGCTTTTTGACAACATAAAATGCTCCTCCAGTGGACACAGAATAGGAAACTAATAACAGTTATCACTATTCACTGTTAAAAATTGCGAATTGCGAATTGCGTTAGCGTAGCGGGACGCTAGTCCATTGCGAATTGCGAATTGGTCTAATATCTTTATTGACGCAAAATTTTGTCTTTTGATTCATCAGTTGGTTGCTTTTTTTCTGCTTGTTCTTTTCTCTCTTTGAGCAGTTTCTTCACCCTGGCTTTAATTTCTGTGTGACGTTCTACACCTTCAAAAGCGTAGCGGTTGTAGCTATTGCGAGTAATCATGTTTTCTAGATAACTAACTCGTTCGTTTCCGCCTGGGTGGGAGGATAACCAAGTAGGAACGCTGAATTTCTTTTGTTTGTCTAATGTCACCATTAGGTTACGCAAGCCATCAGCCGCATAACCGCTAGCAACTATTAAGCGTGTACCGAGAATATCGGCTTGTCGTTCCATGTCACGACTGTAAGTTAAGGCAAATAGTTGTCCGATGGTGCCGCCAAAAGGTAAATATTGGGTAACGTTGGAAATGAGATTACCTTGGGTAACTAGTTGAAAGCCGTGGGATAAAACTACGTGAGATAATTCATGTCCGATTAATCCGGCTAGTTCAGCTTCGGAGTTAGTTTTAGCGATCGCACCTGCATTAATAAATACTTTCCCTCCAGGGAGCGCAAAGGCGTTGAGGTCTTCTTCAGGAATGACGAAAAACTCATATTTAAATTCTTTTCTACCCGCAATTTTGGCTAATTTCTGCCCAATATCATTGACATATGCTAATGTCGGCTCATCGATGACTAAAGGTAGCTGCTTTTTCGCCTGTTTCGCCACCGATTCCCCCACAGAGCCTTCCCCCTGTAACAGCAAAATCGTCGAATCAAGGGCGGAAAATGGCCCCAATAAACTACCCGTAACGGCGTAACCTAATGCACCAGTAATCACATTACTAATCACATTACCTCGAATTTCTGAGCGAATGTGAGATTTGTAACGTTTGAGATTGGTTTCCGCTAGTTCGTTAAATTCCGACGCTTGGGGATTTTGGGGGTAAAGAATGGCAAATTGACGGGCGGCGATGGATGCTTCCATCCATTTCTTTGCATTGGCTAAGGCTGTCACCCTAGCTTTAATTAATTCTGGTTGGTCAGGGTACAGAGAAGAACCTCGTTCTAAAACATCTAATGCTTCCTTGGTGCGATCGTATTGAGTTAAAACCTCAGCGTAGCTGATATGACCAGGAATAAATTCGGGATTCTGCTCAACTAATAATTGTAGAGGTACTAGAGCTTTGGTTTGCAGCTTTTTAGCGATACCGTCTTGTGCCTCACGCCAGTATACCCTACCTGCGGGTGAAAGTAGGGCGGGGTCGGTGATGGCTGGTTTGAGTTCAACAGAGGCTTCACTGTCTTTATTAAACGGTGCTTTGGCTTCGCGGTAAAGCTTTTGCGCCTCGGCAACTTTACCTGCTAAATATAGTTTGTCTGCTTCTTGGAGTTTGAGTAACCGAGCGATTTCTGCTGGATCAGGTGGGGGAGTATCTGGAGATTGACGCGATCGCCTGAGTGTATCCCGGAGTGTTTCGTCCGATGATGTCTCTGAGTTGGCTGGGGTGGTATTTTCAGTATTTGGCGTTTGGGCGGGGGCTGGTGCTATTGGTTGTGTGAGAATAATCAGAATTGACGTACCAATTGACAGCAATATCCAACTCAAAGTTAGTAACAGAGATTTTCTGCTTCTGCTGATGGAGAAGCGGAAAAATCGGGGGCGGTGAGGTGAGGAATTTTTCATCTGTGCTGGTTTACGCAGTTCATGCTCGCCATCAAACAGGCTCTTATTTTAAGGGTAGAAGCAATTGCCATCATTCGCCTAGAGCGATCGTCAAACTACGGTGTTTACACTATTACAGATGTATTTACGGAAATTAATTGCGGTGTTGCAACCATTCGCATTCCGGCTGGTGCGGCTAATGTTAAACCACGGCGCACAGGACGCACAGGACGTTTATTCACTAGAGAAACTTGATATTGAGCTAAAACTGTCGCCAAAACAATTTTCATTTCATACTGAGCAAAAGCCAAACCTATACACCGACGATTCCCGCCCCCAAACGGTAGATACTCGTAAGGGGAAAATTGCCTTTGTAAAAATCTTTCTGGTTGGAATTTTTGAGACTGCGGATATACTGATTCGCGGTGATGGGCTAAATAAATACTGGGGACTACTAATGTTCCTTTGGGTAGTTGATAACCCATAATCTCTATTGGCGATTTGACTATTCTTAAAAACCCTGCCAAAACAATGGGATATATTCTTAAAGTTTCTTGGCTAACGGCTGTTAAGTAAGGTAGACGGGCAATGTGACTCGGTTCTGAGTTAACATCAAGGGTAGCTAATTCCTGTAATAATTTTTTACGCACATCCGGTAATTGGTCAAGCCAATAAAATGCCCAAGTTAATGCAGACGCAGTGGTTTCATGTCCTGCAACTAGCATTGTCATTAATTCATCACGTAATTCAGCATCTGACATCGGCTGACCATCTTCATAACGAGCCGAGATTAATAAACTCAGGATATCTTGGCGATTTTCCCCTAATTCCGTCCGACGCTGGGCAATTAACGCATAAATTAACTGGTCAATTTGTTGAATGAGGCGCAGCACTCGCCCCCAAGGACTCCACGCGCCTAAATCTTTTTGCATGAAGTTGAAAAACAGGGCTGTAGAAAACACAGCAGAACCCATTAAATCTAAAACAGAAGTGAGCAACTCCCGCAATTTTTGGTACATTTCTCCCTCATCCACGCCAAAAACTACCCGCAAAATCACGCGCATGGTAATTTCCTGCATGGAGTGGCGAATATTGAAGGGTTTGCCAATTTCCCATTCACTGCTCACTTGTTGCGTGATTTCTTGGATGGCTTGACCGTAAGCCCGCATTCTTTCGCCATGAAAAGGCGGGGTGAGTAATTGCCGTTGACGCTGGTGGCGATCGCCATCTAGTAAAATCAGAGAATTATCACCCAACAAAACTTTTAAAATACCGCCCCCTCCCCCACTCTGAAAGTATTTACCATCAGCCGTGAAAATCTGCTCTAAAGCTTGGGGGTGACTGAAATAGACTATTTGATTTTCTTTATTCTGTCTCCAAATGGTGAAATTATCACCATAAACACGGGTAAAATCTTCTAAATACCCAGTTGGTTGAGTAATGAATTTAAACAACCGTATGAAATAAGGGAGTTTTGGCCCGTCGGGTAAGTTATGAGTAACTGTCATCTGAGTTAGAGTTTATAGCGATCGCCTTCTATTGTTACGATTTTTTTTGGTAGTAGGGATGTTGATAGTTGATTTTTGACAGTTGACTGTTTATTTCGGTTGCCAATAATTATCAACACTAATTACAAAAATCTTTGTAGTGGTAGATGAATGGATTCGGTAAGCTTTTACTTGAATTTTCAGACATCTTTTCTTTCAATTCACAAAATCGAATATATCGTGAAATTACTTAGGCAGATAAAATTTTATGTTGCTTTAATAGTGGTGAAATTTCTAACTAAGTATAAGCATTTTGAAATATGGCTATTGAAAACGGCAAAACCACTGCTTCTGCTTACGTGAGCCTTGCTGACAAATCACCTTACAAAATTGTTCCTTTGTTGACAGTAGGCGATGAAGTACCTTTATTAATAAGTACCTTTAGTAGTTCTTCTGCCCCAACTTTTGATGCTGCTCAAAAATTTGCCTTTACCGGCATCCCAGATGGATTAGGCTCGACACAAGTAGAGATCGCAGGCAAAACATATAATTACGTCTGGGTAAACCATGAACTAGGAAGTGGCACTACCACAAGTATTTCCACAACGGCTGGTACAAATCAAATCGTCGGTGCGAGAGTTTCCCTGTTTGTATTTGACGAAAACTGGAACGTTCTGGGCGGTAAAAATCTTATTGACCAAGCAGTAGATACTACAGGCTCTTACACGCTAAATACTTTTACGGGTGCATACATTAACGAGGGTAATCCTCTTGCTGCTTTCGGTCGCTTTTGTTCTGCTTTTCTGGCTGATAAAGGTTTTGTGGACAGCAACGGTCAAGAAGTTCCTATTTATTTTGCACCAGAAGAAAGTAATAACACCAGTCGGGGTTGGGCTGTTACACCAGACGGTACAGCCACAGCACTAGATGGTTTAGGTCGCTATGCTAAAGAAAATGTAGTTGCTGCTTCCCAATATCGGGCTACCAACTCTGATAAAACTGTACTGTTTGCCACAGAAGATAATGCTGACGGTGAACTTTATATGTGGGTGGGGAACCAGACTCCAGATGACCCCAATGGCTTCCAAAATGGTGATTTGTACGTCCTGAAGGTTGATAATGTAGACTATGAAGGACAAGTAACTGGCAAAACCACAGCCCAATGGACAAAGATTGATAAATCAGCAGTCTTTAATTCTGATAGTACACCAAAAACTACTGGTACAGATTTGACTGCTTTTGTGAATGCAGGAGGTAATTCAACTAACTTCCAGCGTATTGAAGATTTCGCAGAAGACCCCAACAACCCAGGAACTTTTTACTTTGTCACCACCGGAACCAAGAAACCACCAGGAAATCCTACTGGCTCTGATGTAGCCACTCCCGACTTAGCAGAAAACCCCTATGGTAGACTCTATAGCTTTACCTTAAATCCTGACGACCCCACAGGCACAATCAATAATTTTGAATTGTTGCTGACTGGGGGGCCTGGAAAGGGAACCAGTTATGACAACATTGTTGTAGACAGATATGGTAACGTTCTCATCATGGAGGACGAAACCGCTTTTGGTGGCGACTTGCTCAAGGCTGAAAACCGAGAGGCGGCAATTTGGTCTTTTAATCCCAAAACTAAAGAAATTGTCCCGTTATTTTACCTCGATGAAAATGCTGCTGGTAGCCAGTTCAACAATCCAGATATTAAGGGTCAATGGGAATCTTCTGGGATTATTGAAGTTGGTAAAAGCCTTGTTTCTGGTTTTGGTACATATCTATTTAATGTCCAAGCCCATACAGTTGTCAATCCAGCAAATTCGACGGATGTTCTCAATGGTAGACACGCTGAAGGTGGTCAATTAATTCTCACCATTCCTGTAACTGCTAGCCCCAACGACAATAATGTCTTACCAATTGAAAACAATGTCTTATCAATTGAAAATAATGTCTTATCAATTCATGCAAACACAGGATTCCAACAAACTTTCCGGTTTAAGTTAAAGTCTCGTGCTAATGCTCAAAATAGTGTGTACGAGTATGGCTGCATTGAGGTAGATGATAGTGCAGGCCATATAGGTGACTTACAGCCCGGTGATGCAGGTTATGAAGCAGCCGTCATGTCGCGTAAACAAATTATTTTCTCCACTTTACCAGATGCTTTGGGTGGTGATTCTGACCGCGAATTGATTTTAAATGGCGGTGCTAAATACCTGTTTTACCAAATCAAGAATTTTGGGAAATCTAGTCAATTAATATTATGGGGTAATAACACAAATTCAGATTTGACAATTACTGATTTTCAAAACCCTGAATCTATCTTCTCTGCATTATTTGGCTTGCAATGGTCTGATCAAAGCATCTTAGAAGTTGAAGCTACTACCGACGCACTCAAATTTGGTATCAATACAGAAAATAACAATGCTCTTTTAGACCTACGTTCAGCTACAGGGACAGTTGACGTTCAATGCACTCTGCATCGAGAAGCTTTATATGATAACTTAGTCGGTTTCTATTTGGTAGATGATGCTGATGGCACAATTAACGATAATACACCAGGCGCGAGTAATTTTAATCGCCAACAATACATCAAAGATGCGTTAAATTCGCGCCGTGTTGGTGTTGATTTGACTGTAAGCGATCGCTCTAGTAATGTGGTGTCCAGTAGTTTAACTGGGGGTGCTTTTTTTGCACCATTTATTGTAGCAAATGGCAATTTAGGCGAAGGGTTAAGTGGTGCATCGCACGTGTTTTTCTCTTTCGGCACAGCAAACCAAGATGGACAGTCTCACATTGTTAATTTAGGTAATAATTTGTTTGGGTTTGAAGATTTACTTGGCTCTGCTAGTGACTTTGACTATAACGATATTGTATTAAGAGTTGGCTTTATTAATAGCTAATTTATACTTTTACTTTGCTATTAAGTAGAACGGTGTAAATAATCCAAGGTTTGTAGTGTACCCCTCCGGGGAAGCAAGCTACGCGCAGCGTCTCGTAGAGAGGACTTTAGTCCTCTGATAAGGACTGAAGTCCTTACTACGAACTAGATTCCAATCTTTTTACATTACTTTACATAGTTTGGTTTTTCAAGTCGTTCTACTTAAATTTTTTCTGTGGCTATAAACGTGCCAAATTACCCACTAGTAGTCTGCCAAGAGAACTTTGTAAGGTTAATAGCAGCAAAAAAAATCTCTTTCTCCCCCTGCTCCCCCTGCTTGCCTTAGCCTAGCAATTTTGGGTTGGTGAACTACTAGTTTGCTCCAATTGAATTAATTTTGCATAAGGGCTATCTATCTGTGACATCTGTTGATGATTACCTCGCTGTATTACCTGACCTTTTTCTAGAACAATGATTTCATTACAGTCGCGGATGGTACTTAAACGGTGAGCCACAATAATGCAAGAACATCCCCGATAGCGTAGATTTCGGTCAATAATTTTTTCTGTCTCTGCATCTAAAGCACTGGTCGCTTCATCCATGACTAAAATTGTCGGATCATTGACTAATGCACGAGCAATTTCCAAACGCTGACGTTGTCCTCCGCTTAAATTAGCTGCACCCTCAAGCAAGTGGCTATCATAGCCCCCAGGTAAAGCTAAAATGGCTTCGTGAATGGCAGCATCTTTACAAGCCCGGATTAATTGCGAATTGGGTACAGTATCGTCCCATAATGTTAAATTTTCCCTGACAGTACCAGCATATAAAAAAATCTCCTGTTCTACGATCGCCAGAGAATTAGACATGACTGACCTGGGGATTTTCTCTCTGGGAATACCATCAAACAGAATTACCCCCGACCAAGGTTGGTAAAGTCCGGCTAACAATTTAGCAACTGTTGATTTACCTGAACCGCTACCACCAACTAAAGCAACTCTTTCTCCTGGTTTTAGCTGAAAACTCAGGTCTTTAATTAGTGGCTCATCTGTGCGCGAATAGCCAAATGTGACATTTTTAAATTCTACGTATCCCCGGAGTTGACAGGGTGAAGCATACTGTACTGGCTGAATATCTGTATCTTGACTGTCCAATTCTGGATCAGTCGGGTTTCGCAACACATCATCCAAACGAGTCAAATCACCCTCTAATTCTTGTAGGGTACTGCCAAAATTAACTAGAGAGTTGACCGGAGTTAAAAAGCTAGTCATTAAACTTTGGAAAGCAACTAACATCCCAATGCTGAGATATCCATCCATGACCCGCAGTCCACCGATCGCTAAAATTGATAGTGAACTTAAACTAGTCAAAAATGGCGGTAAAACCCCTAATACTTGATTGGTAATCCCTAGTTCCTGCTGACCATTAATCAATTTTGTATAGTAACCAGACCAGCGTGAGAAGAAATCTGACTCCAAAGCTGAGGCTTTGAGGGTTTCCATACTTTGGAGTGCAGCAATTTCTGTCCCTGCGACTTTACCCCGGTCTTGTATAGTTCGCATATACATATCTGTGCGTTGCCGTGAAACCCACTGTAATGCCAGGATATTAATTGCCACAAAACACACACTAATAGCCGTTAATACCCCATCATAAGCAAACATCACTATGGCATAAAATACTACCATGACCGTATCAATTACAGTCCTCGCTAATTGACCTGATAGCACTTCTGCAACTTTGGTATTAATATTAATCCGACTGCTGATTTCTCCGGCAAATCTTTGAGCATAAAATCCTACTGGCAAGCGCAAAATATGGTGGATAAATTGGCTGGACATTTCCACTGATAACTTAATATTTAATTTTCTTAAAAACCGTCTTTGCAAAAATGTTAGCCATCCCTGAATAAATACAGTGATGCCCATGCCCAAAATGAGTGGACGCAACCAATCTGTACGGTTTTCTACAAGAACTTGATCAACAAAAATCTGGTTAAATACTGGTAAAACTAAACCCGGAATAACTAGGAAAAATCCCGCAAGTAAACAATAGAGAATAGCCCCCCAAGAACTCTGTAATCTATCTACCAAAGAGCCAATTAAGCTAGGTTTACGACCGCCGCGTTGAAATTCTGTTCCTGGTTCCATGACCAGGACAACCCCTGTATAAGCTTCATCAAATTCTTGATAGGAAACTCGTCTTGGCCCTGTGGCTGGGTCATTCAGGTAAACCCAATTTTTTTTAAATCCCTCAACTACTAAAAAATGATTGAAATTCCAAAAGACAATATATGGCGGACGGAGTGTTTTTAATTGCTCCAACTGCTTTTTAAAACCTTTAGCCTGCATTCCATAGTTTCTGGCAGCTTTAATCATATTAGAAGCTTTGCTACCATCACGGGAAATGCCGCAACTTTGGCGCAGTTCGGCTAAGGGGACAATTTTACGGTAGTACGCCAAAATAATTCCTAAAGCCGCCGCTCCACACTCCACGGCTTCCATTTGCAAGAGGGTAGGAGTTTTGACACGGGAGGGGATTTGACTTTGTGCTGTTCCTAATTCTGGCGGTGGTGTTTGTTTGCGAAGGGGATTGAGTTGGGAGAGTGAGACGATTAAATTCATTGCTCAAGGGAGGGAACAGAATCGCTAGATTTGTTTAGTTAATTCCAGTAAATTCGCGGAGAATGGGCAAAACAAAAGTAATGGGGGCCTGCTCTGCTACTTTTACCCGCACAGTGGTAGTTGTTCCCGCAGAAATGTTTAATTTTGGCCCCTGGGAGGAAGACCAACGATAACCGCTAAAGGTAGATGAGTCAATGACCATTTCTGCTCGCACTTCCATATCTCCGCCGCCAGTTGGTAAGATTTTTGACACTAAGTCAGGATTGCCAATCAGCGAATTTGCACCTTCTTTAGTTACAGGTAAAGAGGAAACAGAGGTGACTTGAGCCACAATACCACCGAAGCGTTCTCTTTTGACGGAGTCGGGGGTAATTTGTAGGGTCATTCCTGGTTGAATCAGTTTGCCATCTTTGACGTTAAAGTAGGAGATGGCAATGAGGGGAGTGTTGTTGTTGCTGGTGTTGACAGATACAAGCGGAGTTCCGGGACTAGCAACTTGACCAACAAAAGTTGAAACTTCTAATACACAACCACTACTGAGGCTAATAATTTGACTATTATCTAATATTTGTTTTTCTAGTTGGGCGATCGCTCGATTGGTATCCTGAATTTGATTAACTTTAGTATTAATATTTTCTGCGTTTTCTTGATCAATACGTTTACTCCTCGTTTCTAAGTCTTTTAATTGTGCTTGCAATTCACCGACAGAACTGAGATTTCCTAAGTATCTCTGCTGTGCTTCTGTTTCTTGCACATCTAACTGCTTGAGTTGTGCTTGGATATCATAGACGGTTTGTAACCCTTGTTTATATTCTTGCTCTGCTTGTAACACGGTATCTTTAGCAATTGCGCCTGCATCTAAAAGCTGCTGACGTTTCTGAAATCTATCTTGCAGGACAGGTACAAGTTCCGTAGCATCCTTGAGGCGTTGCTGTAAACTAATACGCTGTTGACGAATCGCATTTAAGCCTTTTTCATAAAACGCAGGCGTGAGAGTTTGGGTATCTCGCAACCGTTGAATGTAACTGGCTCTAGCAGATGCGATCGCTTCTTTTTCCTTGGCGGTACGTTGTCGCTGAAGTAAAATAGAATCCCGTTCTTGTGTTTGTAATTGCGCCAATTTGGAGCGTTGGAGCCGCAATTGTTGTTTGAGATCAGTAGGATCAATTGTGGCAATAATATGTCCTTTTTCGATACATTGTCCGGTTTTCACATTCAGACTTTTCAATTGTCCAGAGATGGGAGACTCAAAAGTTACAACTTGATTAGGTTTAATCAGTATTCCCTTACCTGACACTGTAATGGGAATCCGGCCAAAGATACTCCAAACTAACCCCAAAACGATAAAACCACCCAAAGTGGCCAAAGGTAGCCAATCTAAAGGGTTAACTATTTGCATTAATTGATCCAATCTTTCTGGAGAAGATAACCGCTCCAGTGATTCTTTGCGAAATATACTTTCTTTATCAGCCATTTATTTGGAGCTTGGAATTGGGTATAGTTGACCTTTTGTTGTTCAAGATTGCCTATTGAGTCGTTTAATCATCCAGTCAAATCTAGCACCTGCTAGGGCAGTATTGTCTAATGTATCTAAGTCGATTTCATCTTCAACTTCGATATTTTCAGATAAAAGTTCATCTAATTGGTAAGCTAATTTGCCAAATCCTCGCCGGAATAATCGATCACGGATTCTATCTGTTAAAACCACCGCGATCGCTCGATAAAAACGGGCTGTAAATCCTGTATCCTGCTTTAATTTTGCTGCTAATATTGCCTGTGGTAGTGCCAATAACACTGAAGATTCTCCGGCTTTAACTGTGGCAGAAGCATTTGTCATTTCTACAAAAGACATTTCTCCTAGAATTTCACCTTTGACTGATTTAGCAATTTCCTTTTGAGTCAGTTCATTCTGTGGTGTGCTAACAAAAATTCCTAATTTACCATCTAATAATATATATAATGCCTCAACAGGTTTACCTTCCTCAATCAGGATCGTTCCCGGATTAACTTGCTGTCTGATTCCTTGGGAAATCATCCAATCAATATCGCTATCATTCAAGATGGCAAATACAAATAAAACTTTGCGTAATGGTTCACCAGGAACAACGTTATTTTTAGCAAGAAAATCAGTTAATCTTCGCAATTGCTTTGATAGTGACATAGACAGCATTTGATAAAAACGAGCAGCAAATGCTTTATCTTGCTCTAACTTTTGAATTAATGCCAGTCGAGGTAGCGATAACACGCGTGAGTTTTCTAAGGCTATGCAACTAATAGAAGGGGGACGATGATCTATAAAAGATAGAGATTCGGCAATTTCTCCCGCCGCTACCCGATCAATTTCCACCGCATCTTCTATATTTCCAGTGGGAGAAACACGAACACTTAATGCACCTGCTAATAAAATTTCTATCGTATTGATAACTGCTTGACCTTCTTGAATCAGAACTTCATCCGTATGATATTCTATGAATCTACTTACACTAAGCATCCAATCAATATCTCTATCTCCCAAAGCTAGGAAATGAGGAAAATTAGCTAGTATTTGTCTGACCATATTGTCTAAAATTGATGATGAGTGAAATTAAGTTATCTATTGCAATCAAATGTCAGCTTGTAAAGTTGGCATAATAGTTAAGTTAAAATTTATTTTTGGACAATCAGGTAGTATTAGTTTTAATATAGGTAATTAATTTAAATTAATATCACCTTTGGCATTAGCAAATATAGTTGTTGTTTTTAGAGGCTGGAAAATTAACCTAACTTAATATGAATTTGATAAGAAAATTTATAAATCTGACAGCAGTTTCCCTCTCTCTAGGATTATTAAGCATTTCTAGTTTGCCCAAAGGCATAGCTGAATCACCACGAAGATGGCAAAACGGGCAAATCAGCCAGAAATTTATCCCTCCAAATCGCCAAGCACCCCGCACAACTGCTGGTGGGGGAAGCCGTGGAGATTTCTGTGAGTTAGCAAGTAAAGAAACTATACAGCCCTTAATACCGCAAAATAAATTCGGTTTAACTTTGGCTGAACGTCCTAGTTTTTACTGGTTTGTGCCGCAGGTTAGCGTACAAACGGCACACTTTTCATTACTAGATGATCAAGGTGTAGTCTACGAAACAACTGTTAAACTTCCTAAAGAAACGGGAATTATGGGTTTTACTCTGCCATCTAGCGCATCTAGCCTGAAAGTTGGTAAAAAGTATCACTGGTATTTTGCGATCGCCTGCAATCCTGAAGAAGAAAAAGAAATTACCGTAGATGGTTGGGTAGAACGTATCCCAGCCACCCCAGCTTTATCCCAGCAGCTAGCCAGGACAAATCCCCAGCAACTATCCCAAGTGTACGCCAATGCTGGCATTTGGCATGAAGCATTGCATACCTTAGTACAACAACGTCTAGCGCATCCTAGCGATCGCCAAGTCACAGCAAATTGGCAAGCCTTTTTAGAGTCAGTCGGCTTAAAAAACTTAGTTTCTCAACCTTTGCTCAATCAATAATTTAGAAAATGCCCAGATTGTACAATAAAACCACAGATATGAATGTGAGAGTACGCGTTAAATGCTCTTTTTTGAATTTTGAATTAACAAAATGTAGGGGTCTAAATCCTCGTTACAATGCGAAAAATGCGAATTGCAAATTGCAAATTGCGAATTGCGAATTGCGAATTGCGAATTGATGTAATCTCATGTGGAGTCAAATTAAAAAACAAATTTGGCAATGGCGCGGTATCTTAATTACTGCTCCCAGCGTAGGTATATTTGTGTTCATTCTGCGCTTGAGTGGACTATTGCAGATGTTAGAATTAGCCGCACTGGATCAAATGTTTCTGTTACGTCCTCCAGAATCTCTAGACTCGCGCATTGTCATTGTGGAAATTAATGAATCGGATGTACAGAAGCTCGGTAAAAATGGTAATTGGCCTTTACCGGATGGCTTACTTTCCCAGATTTTAGGAAATATCAAACAACAACAACCCAGTGCCATTGGTCTAGATTTATATCGAGATTTACCAGTAGGTTCTGGTCATGATTCATTAGTGAAAATCTTTGAGACTACACCCAATTTAGTTGGGAT